>NZ_MLCT01000013.1:0-683962 GCF_001806145.1 Pseudomonas sp. BS-2016 | reverse complement strand
CCGGTGCTTATTCTGTCGGTAACGTCAAAACACTAACGTATTAGGTTAATGCCCTTCCTCCCAACTTAAAGTGCTTTACAATCCGAAGACCTTCTTCACACACGCGGCATGGCTGGATCAGGCTTTCGCCCATTGTCCAATATTCCCCACTGCTGCCTCCCGTAGGAGTCTGGACCGTGTCTCAGTTCCAGTGTGACTGATCATCCTCTCAGACCAGTTACGGATCGTAGCCTTGGTGAGCCATTACCTCACCAACTAGCTAATCCGACCTAGGCTCATCTGATAGCGCAAGGCCCGAAGGTCCCCTGCTTTCTCCCGTAGGACGTATGCGGTATTAGCGTCCGTTTCCGAACGTTATCCCCCACTACCAGGCAGATTCCTAGGTATTACTCACCCGTCCGCCGCTCTCAAGAGGTGCAAGCACCTCTCTACCGCTCGACTTGCATGTGTTAGGCCTGCCGCCAGCGTTCAATCTGAGCCATGATCAAACTCTTCAGTTCAAACATCTTTGGGTTTTGAGAAAACCCTAAACTTGGCTCAGCAATCGTTGGTTACATCTTTGATTTCTCGCGGAGTAACTTGTGATGCTGATAATCTTTTTGACTATCAGTCTGACTCCACAAGCACCCACACGAATTGCTTGATTCAGTTGTTAAAGAGCGGTTGGTTAAGCTTTCGCTCAACCGAGGCGCGCATTCTACAGCAGCCTCTGTTGCTGTCAAGCGGTTATTTTAAGATGTTTTCAAAGTTTCCTCTGTAACATCAACCACTTGCGCTTCCGATCTCTCGTCAGCGGGAGGCGAATTCTACAGCGTTACACGCTGCTGTCAACACCTCATTTCCTGCTTCGATGATTTGAAGCTGGCATCGTCAAAACCGTCTAACTCATTGAAACTCAAAGAGTTTTCCGTTTCGACTGCGCCGGAAGTGGGCGCATTATAGGCCAACAAAATGCGCCGTCCAGCACTATTTCCAAGTTTATTCAGATTTCAACGTAATTCGGGCAAATGCCTTCTTACCCGCCTGACAAACATGAGTGGAGCCCAATGCATATATATAGGAGCGATCAACCACCTCTCCATCAATACGCACACCACCCGAACCCAACAAATCACGAGCAACCGCAGAGTTCTTCACCAGCCCAGCTTTGTTCAGCACTGCAGCAATCGGCATGTCTTCAGTAGCGCTCAGCTCAATCTCCGGCAAGTCATCCGGCAACTCACCATCTTTCATGCGGTTACCCGCACCACGGTGCGCATTAGCTGCAGCCTCTGCACCGTGAAAACGCGCCACAATCTCTTCAGCCAGCTTGATTTTGATATCTCGCGGATTGGCCCCAGCCTCAACCTCTGCCTTAAAGGCATTGATCTCATCCATCGAGCGGAAGCTGAGCAATTCAAAGTAACGCCACATCAACGCATCTGGGATCGACACCAGCTTGCTATACATCACACCAGGCGCTTCCTGAATACCAACGTAATTACCCAGGGATTTGGACATCTTCTTGACGCCATCCAACCCCTCAAGCAAAGGCATCGTGACGATGCACTGCGCCTCCTGCCCATAACCACGCTGCAACTCACGACCCATCAGCAAATTAAACTTCTGATCAGTGCCACCCAACTCGACATCCGCTCGCAAGGCAACCGAGTCATAGCCCTGTACCAACGGATACAAAAACTCGTGGATAGCAATAGGCTGATTGGTGGTGTAGCGCTTATCAAAGTCGTCGCGCTCAAGCATGCGCGCTACAGTGTATTGGGACGTCAGACGAATAAAATCCGCAGGCCCCATCTGATCCATCCAGGTTGAGTTGAACGCCACTTCGGTTTTCGATGGATCCAGAATCTTGAAGACCTGTGTCTTATAGGTCTCTGCGTTGTCGAGCACTTGCTCGCGCGTCAGCGGAGGACGCGTCGCACTCTTGCCACTTGGATCACCAATCATCCCGGTAAAGTCACCGATCAGAAAAATGACGTGATGGCCAAGCTCCTGAAACTGGCGCAGCTTATTGATCAGTACGGTGTGACCCAAATGCAGATCGGGTGCAGTAGGGTCAAATCCCGCCTTGATACGCAGCGGCTGGCCACGCTTCAACTTCTCGACCAGTTCAGACTCGACCAGTACCTCTTCGGCACCACGCTTAATTAGCGCTAGCTGCTCTTCAACCGACTTCATATCAGACCCGTAAGGCTCAATTTCAAAGGGAACCAACCATACAAGATCACCCACTAATTACAAGTTCTGGCGGGCGCACGGGGGGCTATCTGTCAGTTAATGTGTGGTCAACTTGCTTCAAGGGCGTTTTGGTTATATTTTATACAGTTATTTCATCTTCACAGTGTCAGTCATCTTTTCCAATTCATCCTTTATCTCAAAGTCAAATTACCTATGACCAGTCAACCGCCTAAAGCGCCACCGCTTTATCCGAAGACCCACCTGCTCGCCGCAAGCGGGATCGCAGCATTATTGAGTTTGGCACTGCTGGTATTTCCATCCAGCGAAGTCGAGGCCAAACGCACAACGCTAAACCTGGAACTGGAAACCCCCGCAGAACAACTGACACAAGATCAAGACGCCGCAGACCTCGTTCAGGCCACAAATGAAGCGACACCTGCTCCGTTTACCCAAATAGACCCGCAAGACAGCGCGCCCGCTGCGACTGCCAAAGCTGAAGACAAAAAAGCGCCTAGCCACCGCGAAGTCATTGTCGCGAAGGGCGATACCCTCTCTACCCTGTTTGAGAAAGTGGGCCTGCCCGCTGCGTCTGTACACGAGGTCCTGGCCAGCGACAAACAGGCCAAGCAGTTCAGCCAGCTGAAACACGGGCAGAAGCTCGAGTTTGAAATGGGCACAGACGGTCAGCTCAATAACCTGCACAGCCGCATCAGCGATCTCGAAACCATCACCTTGAGCAAAACAGCCAAGGGATATTCGTTTCGCCGTGTGACCGCTCAACCGACAATGCGCACCGCCTATGTTCACGGTGTAATCAGCAGCTCCCTGTCTGCTTCCGGCCAGCGCGCCGGCCTGCCTCACAGCATGACGATGGATATGGCCAAAGTATTCGGCTATGACATCGACTTTGCACAAGATATACGGCCCGGCGATCAGTTCGAGGTCATCTACGAGCAAAAAGTGGTCAACGGCAAAACGGTTGGCACGGGCAACATCTTGTCTGCTCGCTTCACCAACCGAGGCAAAACCTATACGGCAGTGCGTTACACCAATAAGCTGGGCATCAGCAATTACTACACCGCTGACGGCAATAGCATGCGCAAAGCCTTCATCCGCACCCCAGTAGATTTCGCCCGCATCAGTTCACGCTTCTCTTCGGGACGCAAACACCCGATCCTGAACAAGATCCGTGCCCACAAAGGCGTGGATTACGCGGCACCACGTGGAACACCGATCAAGGCTGCCGGTGATGGCAAAGTATTACTTGCAGGCCGTCGTGGCGGGTACGGCAACACCGTCATCATTCAACATGGCAACACGTACCGCACGCTTTACGGCCACATGCAGGGCTTCGCCAAGGGCGTCAAAACGGGCGGCGCCGTCAAGCAAGGGCAAGTTATTGGTTACATTGGCACGACCGGCCTGTCGACCGGCCCACACCTGCATTACGAGTTTCAAGTCAATGGCGTCCATGTAGATCCGCTGGGGCAAAAACTCCCGATGGCTGATCCGATTGCCAAAAACGAGCGTGCCCGGTTCATGCAACAAAGCCAGCCATTGATGGCTCGCATGAATCAGGAAAAAGCCACCATGCTGGCTTCGAGCAAGCGCTAGGTCATGGCGCTCTACATAGGAGTGATGTCCGGCACAAGCCTCGATGGCATGGACATCGCTCTGATCGAGTTAGGGGCGAGCATCAAGCTTCTCGCCTCTCACTACACGCCCATGCCCTCCTCACTACGCGCCGAATTGCTAAGCCTGTGCGCCAGCGGCCCTGACGAAGTTGCCCGCTGCGCCATTGCTGAAAATCACTGGGTTGAGCTGGCCGCACAAGGCGTAAACGCACTCCTCACACAACAACAGCTCTCCCCACAAGACATCCGGGCGATAGGCAGCCACGGCCAGACCATCCGGCACGAACCCGCTCTGGGCTATACCGTTCAAATCGGTAACCCTGCTTTATTGGCCGAGCTGACAGGGATTTGCGTGGTGGGCGATTTCCGTCGGCGGGATGTCGCAGCTGGCGGCCAGGGCGCGCCGCTCGTGCCGGCATTTCACGAAGCCTTGTTCACTCATGAGAGTGGCTATCGAGCCGTTTTAAATGTTGGCGGATTCAGCAACCTAAGTTTGATAACACCTGCCGAGCCTGTAGCCGGATTCGATTGCGGGCCCGGAAACGTCTTGCTGGATGCCTGGATACAAGACGCACGCGGCGATCTGTATGACCGTAGTGGCCAATGGGCTGCCAGTGGCAGAGTAGAACCTGCCTTGCTGAACACGTTGCTCAGCGACCCCTTCTTCAAGACACAAGGCCCAAAAAGCACCGGGCGCGAAGTCTTTAACTTGAATTGGCTGAAGCACCATCTCTTCAGCCTGCCAGCCTTCCCCGCTGAAGACATTCAGGCAACCCTGCTCGAACTCACAGCCCTAACGATCGTGGACTCACTGCAAAGCGCTCAACCGCACACCGACGAGCTTCTGGTATGCGGTGGCGGCGCGCACAACACCGCACTGATGACGCGGCTCGCTTCACTTCTCCCCCAAACTCGGGTCAATAGCACCCAGGTCAAAGGCGTGGATCCAGACTGGGTGGAAGCCATGGCTTTTGCGTGGTTGGCCCATTGCTGCCTGGAAAACATTCCTACCAACCGCCCCAGCGTCACTGGCGCTCGCGGCTTGCGCATCCTTGGCGCTATCTATCCCGCCTGAACACCCGTTCAATAAACGGCAGACAGCAAAACGCCGCGTATCGACGCGGCGTTGAGGGTCAAACGTGTGTGCGGACAATCAAATCGAGAAGGACGAACCGCAACCACAGGTCGTGGTGGCATTCGGGTTCTTGATCACAAAACGCGACCCTTCGAGACCTTCCTGATAGTCCACTTCAGCGCCAGCCAGATACTGGAAGCTCATCGGATCAACCACCAGGCTTACGCCCTCGCGCTCAACGATAGTGTCATCGTCCGCGACTTCTTCATCAAAAGTGAAACCGTACTGAAAACCCGAACAACCGCCGCCCGTCACAAATACGCGCAGCTTCAAACGATCATTACCCTCTTCATCGACCAGGCTCTTCACCTTGTGCGCAGCACCTTCGGTGAATTGCAAAGCCATGGGGGTGAAGGATTCGACGCTCATGCTGACTATCTCCCGGCGCTATGCCGCCATAATGCGTGATGACGCGCATTATCCGCTTCTCCTAGAAAAGCGGTCAACTATTCATAAGTAGCAGCGGTAAGGTGGACGCTTACCGCTTGAGGATATCTGCAAGGTTTAAGGCAGCATGCCGGCATGGGACAGGCCCAGACGCTCATCCAGACCAAACAGGATATTCATATTCTGCACGGCCTGACCTGACGCCCCCTTGACCAAGTTGTCGATAACCGACAAAACGACCACCAGATCGCCATCCTGCGGGCGGTGAATGGCTATGCGGCACACATTGGCGCCGCGCACACTGCGTGTTTCGGGATGGCTGCCAGCAGGCATTACATCCACAAATGGCTCGTTTGCGTAACGTTTTTCAAACAGCGCCTGCAGATCCACAGAGCGATCAGTAACCGTTGCGTACAACGTGGAATGAATCCCACGAATCATTGGCGTTAAATGCGGGACGAATGTCAGTCCTACCTCTTTGCCAGCGGCACGGCGTAAACCCTGACGAATTTCAGGCAGGTGACGATGCCCTTTGACGGCATAAGCCTTCATGCTTTCAGACGTTTCGGCATATAGAGAGCCAACACTCGCGCCCCGACCAGCACCGCTAACACCGGATTTACAGTCAGCAATCAAAACTGACGTATCGGCAATACCTGCTTCGAGCAAAGGAAGAAAACCCAGTTGGGTAGCAGTCGGATAGCAACCCGGCACTGCAATCAATCGTGCTTTCCTGATTTGTTCGCGATTGACTTCCGGCAGGCCATAAACCGCCTCTTCTAGCAGTTCAGGCGCACCATGCGGCTGGCCGTACCACTTGGCCCACTCCTCTGCATCTTGCAGACGGAAATCGGCTGACAGGTCGATCACCTTGGTTCCGGCCGCAAGCAATTCACCCGCCAGGGCATGAGCCACGCCATGGGGCGTCGCGAAAAACACCACATCGCACGCCGCCAATGTCTGAGTATCAGGCACGCTGAAGGCAAGGCCATCGTAATGACCGCGCAGGTTGGGATACATATCAGCAACAGGCAGGCCTGCTTCGGATCGAGAAGTGATCACTACCACTTCTGCCTGCGGATGCTGCGCCAGCAAACGCAGCAATTCGACACCGGTGTAACCCGTGCCGCCGACAATACCGACCTTGACCATAACCTGCCCCTCAACGAACCCACTGGAAAGCCCTCGATAATAGGGACAGCGCGCCCCTGCGACAACCGCCAAGGTGACTCCCGGACGCTCTACTACTACTATTTGATCTACCGTGAATCTGGGAATAACTAAAAATGCTTTATCTATGGCTCAAAGCCTTCCACATCATCAGCATCGTCTGCTGGTTTGCTGGCCTGTTTTACCTACCTCGCCTGTTCGTTTACCACGCCCAAAGCGAAGATTCCGTCAGCAAAGAGCGCTTCAGCGTCATGGAGCGCAAGCTGTATCGCGGCATCATGGGCCCCGCGATGATCGCCACAATCATTTTTGGCGGCTGGCTGATCAGCCTTAACCCTAGCGGCTATTTTAGCCAGGGCTGGATGCATGCCAAATTGACACTCGTGGTGCTGCTCATCGGCTATCACCACATGTGCGGGGCTCAAGTTAAACGCTTCGCCCGTGGAGAAAATACCCGCAGCCATGTGTACTTCCGCTGGTTCAACGAAGTACCGGTCCTGTTTCTGATCGCCATCGTAATTCTGGTGGTGGTCAAACCGTTCTAACGGCAACTCATCTTTCAACGAGGTTATCCGATGTCACTGCCCGCTCTGCTTGAACAACGCTTGCGCCTGCCGGTGGTGGCCGCTCCTATGTTTCTGATCTCAAACCCGCAACTGGTGCTTGCCTGCTGCCGTAACGGCGTAGTCGGCAGTTTCCCTGCACTGAACCAGCGCGACAGCCAAGGGTTCAAAGCCTGGCTGGAGGAAATCGAAGCAGGTCTGGCGCTACTGGATAACCCGGCGCCCTACGCCGTGAACCTGATCGTGCACAACAGCAACCCACGACTTGAAGCAGACCTCGCCATTTGCATTGAGCACAAAGTGCCCATCGTGATCACCAGCCTGGGCGCCGCTAAAGAGGTGATCGACGCGGTTCACAGCTACGGCGGGCTGGTCTTCCATGATGTCACCACCCGCCGTCACGCCGAAAAAGCCGCGCAAGCCGGTGTCGACGGTTTGATCGCTGTTGCTGCTGGCGCAGGCGGGCATGCGGGCACCTGGAGCCCTTTCGCTCTCGCGGCTGAGATACGCCAGTTTTTCGACAAAACGCTGCTGCTCGCAGGCTGCCTGAACCACGGCCACGAGATCTTGGCAGCTCAAACGCTTGGCGCCGACTTGGCCTATATGGGCACGCGCTTCATCGCCACCCGCGAAAGCCATGCGCCTGACGCTTATAAGCAGATGCTGCTAGCATCCCGCGCGGCCGATATCATTCACACCCCTGCGGTATCAGGCGTACCTGCCAGTTTCATGCGGCAAAGCCTTGAAAATGCCGGGTACGACTTGGCAGCGTTGCAAAGCAAGGGGGAATCAGGAAACAAACTGAAACCGCTCAACGATGAAGCCAAAGCATGGAAAACCGTGTGGTCGGCCGGTCAGGGCGTAGGCGAAATCTCCGACTTGCCTTCAACGGATGAACTGATCGCACGCCTGGACGAGGAATATCGTCAGGCGTTAAGTCGAATTCAACGGTTATCCAGCCATTGGCCACACCTTTGAAACATCGAAGCCCGCCCAATCAGCGGGCTTCATTTTTTAAATACCTGACAAGGACGCAGTAATGCCGGAAGTAAGCCTGGATAAAAAATCTCACGAATCGTATGGCACGCTGGACCCACTGGGGTTCGACGGTCGAATTGGCCGCATGCGAATGCTGGCCTGGCCACTGGTGCTCACCGCAATCGCGGCTGCACTGCTCATCCCGTGCCTGCTGTTAGCCCAAGTCTCATACACGCTGGGGTTCACCTGTAGCCTGACGGTGCTACTGGCCTATTTCGTCATTAGCATCAGGATCAGCGCACAGCGCCTGCATGATCTCAACTGGTCAGCGTGGATGCTCTTGCTGCATTTAGTGCCTGTGGCAACCCTGATCCTGTCCTTTATGTTGGTACTGATGCCCGGTACGACCGGTCCGAACCAGTATGGCCCGCCACCGCCGCCTAACAGTCCGGCAGTCAAAGTTCTGGCTTGGGTTGCGATCACGCTGATGATTGTTTCGTTAATCGTGACGGTCCTCGCCTTTGCACTGGGCCTTGCAACCTCGTTCATCAACGCAGCCGGCACCAACAGCCTGTAGACTGCGCTCTTTATTAAACGCGCTAACGCCAGGGACATCATTGTCACCGGACTGAACCGTTGCGATGGAGAACAGCATGACCCGTTACGCTTTGATCACTGGCGCCTCAAGCGGCATTGGCCTGGCCCTGGCAGAAGCCCTTGCCCGTCGCGGGCGCAGTTTGATTCTGGTTGCCCGCCAACGGGACGCACTGGAGGCCATAGCCCTCGAATTCACCCAGCGCTTTGGCGTAGAAGTGCTGATTCGCGCCTGCGATCTGGGCGAGCCGCTGCGCTTGTCCGGCTTCTTGCTGGAGCTGGAAGAAGGTGACAGGCAGATTGATTTGCTGATCAATTGCGCAGGGATCGGAACCTGCGGCCCTTTCCTGGCCAACGACTGGAGCGCAGAGCAAGATTTGATCGAGCTCAATGTGCTGGCCCTCACGCGGCTGTGCCATGCCATCGGCAATATGATGGCGGTCCAGGGCGGCGGGCAGATCCTCAACGTTTCCTCGATCGCGGCGTATCAGCCGGGCCCTTGGCTGAGCACCTACTTCGCCAGTAAAGCCTACGTGCTGCACTTTTCAGAGGGCCTGCGCGAAGAGGTCAAGAAAACCGGGATCAAAGTGTCAGTGCTCTGCCCCGGCATCACCCGCACCGGTTTTTTTGAAGCGGCGAACATGAATGCCGACACCGTCAAACACAATCGCCATGCACTGAGCCCTGAAGAAGTCGCGCTTTACACCGTACGCGCACTTGAAAAGAATAAGGCGATTATCATGCCGGGCTGGCGAAACCGCTGGATGACCCGCGTCCCCCGGCTGCTAACACGCTGGATGACGCGCAAGATTGCCGCCTCGGTTAACAAGTCGTACTGCCCACGTTAAGGTGGCTGGCCGCCAAACGATCCCCTGCGTACACTCAGATCGGACTTCACTTACGGAGATACAGCTTTGGATACTCTGTTCACCAAGATCATCAACCGTGAAATACCCGCAAAGATCATTTATGAAGATGATCAGGTTCTGGCGTTTCACGACATTGCGCCACAAGCGCCGGTGCACTTTCTGGTCATCCCGAAAAAACCGATCCGCACCCTCAATGACCTGACCGAAGAAGACAAAGCGCTGGCCGGTCATATTTTGTTCACCGCGCAGCGTCTGGCGGTCGAACAAGGCTGCGAGAAGGGCTTTCGTGTCGTGATGAACTGCAATGAAGAGGGCGGCCAAACGGTTTACCACATTCACATGCACGTGCTGGGTCAGCGCCAAATGAACTGGCCACCGGGCTGATTCATCGATCGGTTTGCGCGGGAGTGCCAAAACCTCCTGCGCTGACTCATGATCCAACGCAAACCCTGCCCGTCCGATTGGGGTAAACTGGCCGCCGTGATTTTTTCCGGAGGTAAGCATGACTACCCAACGTCACTACTCGCCGATTGACCGTCTTCTGTTACAAGCTGATACCGCAATGCGCACTTTGCTGCCTTTCAGCGGTCAGCCGTATCGCCCCTCACCTGCCATCGTCAAACCTGAAAACCCTCTGGGGGAACAGGCCACGCGTCATGTGGCGGGTCTGATGCGCATCAACCATACCGGCGAAGTCTGCGCCCAGGCCTTGTATCAGGGCCAAGCCCTGACCGCCAAGCTGCCGCAGGTGCGCGAAGCCATGGAACATGCCGCTGAAGAAGAAATCGATCATCTGGCCTGGTGCGAACAACGCATTCGTCAATTGGGTAGCCACCCGAGCGTACTGAACCCGCTGTTTTACGGCATGTCTTTCGGGATTGGCGCTGTGGCCGGCCTGATCAGCGACAAAGTCAGCCTGGGTTTTGTCGCCGCCACCGAAGATCAAGTGTGCAAGCACTTGAACGAACACCTGGCGCAACTGCCGCCCGAAGACGAAAAGTCGCGCGCCATTCTCGAACAAATGCGCATCGATGAAGAACACCATGCTGAGTCCGCACTGGAGGCGGGCGGCTACCGTTTCCCGGCACCCGTAAAATTCGGGATGAGCCTGATGGCAAAAGTCATGACCAAAAGTACCTATCGCATTTAATCGCCCCTGCGCAAAATGCACACAAAAAAGGCGGCTCACCTCACGGTAGCCGCCTTTTTTGGTTGCTCGTTGCTTACGACATATTGCGTGCGTAAAAGATTTCGAGCATTTCGTGCTTCACCCGCTCAGTGACCTGAGCGCGCTGCTCGGTCGACAGATTGCTCGTGGCATCGCCGAACAGGTAGTTATCCAGTTCGAAGTCCTTGAGCAGCATCTTGGTGTGAAACAGGTTCTCTTGATACACATTCACGTCGGTCATTTGATAACCGTCGCGGGTGTCTTCGGAGAGGTAGTTCTGGATCGAATTGATCTCGTGATCGATAAAGTGCTTTTTACCTTCCACGTCGCGGGTAAAGCCGCGCACGCGATAGTCGACCGTCACGATATCCGAATCAAATTGATGGATCAGATAGTTGAGAGCTTTAAGCGGTGAAATAACGCCGCACGTCGACACGTCGATGTCCACACGGAAAGTCGCGATTCCGTCCACCGGATGAATCTCCGGATAGGTGTGTACCGTGATATGACTTTTGTCGAGGTGACCCAAAATGGTCTCTGGCAGCGGGCCTGGGGATTCTTCGATCTGGCTTTCGGTAGGTGTTACCGGCTGCTCGGAAATCAGAATAGTCACGCTGGCGCCTTGGGGATCGTAATCCTGACGGGCGATGTTCAGGATGTTGGCACCAATGATATCAACCACATCTGTAAGGATCTGCGTCAGGCGTTCTGCGTCGTACTCTTGATTGATGTACTCAACGTATGCCTGCTGGTCTTGCGGGGTTTCCGCATAGCAGATGTCATAGATGTTGAAGCTCAAGGTCTTTGTCAGGTTATTGAACCCGTGGAGCTTGAGTTTGCTTTTCACCGTAATAAAACTCTCTATGTCGATGCGGCTCGGCCGCGTGATCCAGCATGCCCGTCAAGTGCGTGGGACGCACCTGCGTAGGACGGTTAACACCTCTTCGCGATGGCGATTTTGGTTATCTGTTCGGACCCGCCGCCGGGATGATTCCCCGCCACGACCCTTAAAAAAGTGGCGCATTATGCAGACGTCAGCGACTGATCGCCAGAGTCTGCAATGCTTTTATGAAAATTGAATGTCCACTCAGCCCAGTTCGATTATTTCGTAGTCATGGCTGATGGCGACGCCGGCCGCGCCCAGCATGATCGACGCCGAGCAATACTTCTCGGCAGACAGTTCGATCGCACGTTTAACTTGCGCTTCTTTGAGCCCACGTCCCTTGACCACGAAGTGCAGGTGAATCTTGGTAAACACTTTCGGGTCTTCAGTGGCGCGCTCCGCCTCCAGGAACGCCTCGCAGCTTTCGACTGCCTGACGCGACTTCTTGAGGATGCTGACCACATCAAAATTGCTGCAACCGCCAAGGCCCAGCAGCAGCATCTCCATGGGACGCACACCCAGGTTCCGGCCGCCGCTTTCTGGAGGCCCGTCCATGACGACGACGTGGCCACTGCCCGACTCGCCCAAAAACATGGCTTCGCCCGCCCATTGAATGCGTGCCTTCATCGCTCAGACTCCACTGTCTTAAAAGGGGCGCCAGCTTATCACAGGGCCAAAATTCAATGACCGACAGGCCAGAAGCGTTTCTCTGACGCCGCATGAGGAAATTTCTGCGTTAGGTGAAGAATTCGTCTGTTAAGCTGGCGCCAATTCGCTGGCGCCATGCCGGCAAGCGCTCTACATAAAAATAGATCAAACCCCTTACCGTGCAGGCTTTACGGGACACAACCATGGTTGCCCTTACTCCCATACCCAAGATCAAGAACCTCGACAAATTTCTGACTCATTGCCAACGCAGGCGTTATCAAGCCAAAAGCAACATCATCTGCGCCGGTGAACGTTCACAGACGCTGTTCTTCATCGTCAAAGGCTCCGTGACCATCGTGATCGAAGACGACGACGGTCGTGAAATGATCATCGCCTACCTCAACGCCGGGGATTTTATTGGCGAACTGGGGTTGTTCGAACAGCCGGGCCTGGAACAGGCGCGCAGTGCGTGGGTCAGGGCCAAGACCGAATGCGAAGTTGCAGAAATCACTTACGCCAAATTCAGGGAGTACGCGCATCAAGAACCTGAAATCCTCTACGCGCTTAGCGGGCAAATCGCACAACGATTGCGCAATACCACACGCAAGGTAGGTGATCTGGCGTTCTTTGACGTGACTGGTCGCGTGGCCCGTTGCTTGTTGGAACTGTGCAAGCAGCCTGACGCAATGACTCACCCCGACGGCATGCAAATCAAAGTGACGCGTCAGGAAATCGGCAGGATCGTCGGGTGTTCGCGGGAGATGGTGGGACGCGTGCTCAAGGATCTGGAAGAACAGAACCTGGTCAGCGTTAAAGGCAAGACCATGGTGGTGTACGGCACACGTTAAGGCTTGAGCAACGGCGCCAGAAGGTCTTGATAGCGGGAAGCCAGCTGTTCAAAAAAGTCGGGCGCCGCAAACACCTCATGCAACGCAATGTGACTCTGCGCACGGCAACGCTGCTCCAGTGAACACAGCTCATTGAATCGGTTGACCGACGCCACCATCGATTCGCGCTCGTTATCCAGCAGCAGAGCACCGTGAACCAGCCCCACCGGCCGTTGCCCCCCCTGACTCTGGCGCCAGCGCTGAGCGGTACCCACCAACTTGCGCCCATTGAGGTTGACGTTGAAACGGCCATCACAGAAAGCCCCTTCAATTTCTCCCAATGAAGCAACGCCGCCCAGTTCGGTCAAAAGATCACAGATGGGTTGGCACAGGCGCTGATAAGCAGTTTCGATACGTCCCTGATCCCCCTCGCTGCGAAGCGGGGCGTAAACCAGCGCGATGTTGACCGTAGATGCGGATTGAGGAACTGGCTCGCCGCCTGTTTCCCGCAACAGGATCGGCCAACCGTGGGTCGCCAGTTCAACACTCGCACTCTCAAAACCGGGCAGTCGAGCCAGGCGTTTAGGCATGACCAACGCCCGGTCGGTAGGCTGCCAAAACAGCACCCCGGCTTCACGCTCACCCGCGCAGACCGATGCCAGCAAATCTTGTTCGGCTTTGAGCCCGGCTTCGACACAGAGACGCTGAATACGGGTCATGGCAGTCCTTGCTAAACGCTGGCCGGGTTTAATCCGCTGTTGAGCCCGAAATGGGTGTACCGCGTTCCGGGAAGAACAACCGTTGCAATTCTGCGCCCGGACTTTCAGCGCGCATGAATGCTTCACCGACCAGGAACGAATACACCTCGCTGATTTCCATCAGCTCGACATCGGCGCGGTTCAAAATTCCGCTTTCGGTAATCACCAGTCGATCACGCGGCACACGGGGCAACAGGTCCAGTGTGGTTTCCAAACTCACCTCAAAGGTGTGTAGGTTGCGGTTGTTGATGCCGATCAGGGGCGTATCAAGGGTTTTCAGCGCTCGCTCAAGCTCATCGCCGTCATGCACTTCGACCAGCACGTCGAGCCCCACGCTTTTGGCAACACTGGCCAGTTCGGCCATTTTGACGTCATCCAGCGCCGAAACAATCAACAGCACGCAGTCCGCACCCAGTGCGCGGGCTTCAACGATCTGATACGGATCGATCATGAAATCTTTGCGGATTACCGGCAGCTTGCACGCCGCGCGCGCCTGCTGCAGGTACGCATCTGCGCCCTGAAAAAAATCAATGTCCGTCAGCACTGAAAGGCAGGTTGCGCCGCCTTTTTCATAGCTTTGTGCAATGTCAGCAGGCACAAAGTGCTCGCGGATCACACCTTTGCTCGGTGATGCTTTCTTGATTTCGGCAATTACCGCCGGCTGCTTCAACTTGGCCTGCGCCAGCAATGCTTTGGCAAAGCCACGGACCGGATCGGCCTGAGCGACCTGACGTTCAAGTTCAGCCAAACTGATGCGCGCGCTACGCTCGGCCACTTCCTGAACCTTGCGCGCCAGAATATTTTCCAGAACGGTTGGCACACTCATGCTTCATTCTCCTGCTTGAAAATCGCGGTAAACGCGCCCAGTTCTTCCAGCTTCTCCCGGGCCAGCCCGGTGTGCAGCGCATCGTGCGCCAGCGCCACACCCTCTTTCAGAGTGTAGGCAAGATCAGCAGCGTATAACGCAGCACCCGCATTCAGCACGATCATCTCGGCGGCCTTCTGCCCGGCCTCGGTCTTACGGCGCCCCAGCGCATCGCGAATCAGCTCCAGCGATTGCTCGGGGCTGTCGACCACCAGGCCAAACAGGCTTTGGCTCTTGATGCCCAGGTCTTCAGGCTGAACCCAATACTCCGTGATCTCGCCTTTGCGCAGCTCAGCGACATACGTCGGCGCGGCAAGGCTGAACTCGTCCAGGCCGTCCTGCGAATGAACCACCAGCACATGCTTGCTGCCCAGACGCTGCAACACTTCGGCCAAAGGACGGCACAGCGCCTGATTGAACACGCCGACCACCTGGTGCAACACACCAGCCGGATTCGTAAGCGGGCCAAGCATATTGAACAGGGTACGCAGGCCCAGATCGCGACGCGCAATGGCCGCGTGCTTCATGGCGCCATGGTGGGATTGAGCAAACATGAAACCAATGCCCACGCTGTCAATGCAGCGAGCCACTTGCACCGGGGTCAGGTTCAGGTAAACGCCTGCGGCTTCCAGCAAGTCAGCACTGCCGCTTTTGCCGGAGACAGCGCGATTGCCGTGTTTGGCTACCGTGCAACCGGCCGCTGCGATCACCAGAGCGGACGCTGTGGAAACGTTGAAAATATTCGCACCGTCACCGCCGGTGCCCACAATGTCGACCACGCCGTCGAGTGTGTTGAGCTCGACTTTGTCCGCCAGCTCACGCATCACCGTGACCGCACCGACGATTTCGTCGATGCTCTCACTCTTCATGCGCATGCCCATCATGAAGGCGCCGATCTGCGCCTCGGTGCATTCGCCGGTCATGATGTCGCGCATTACATCGCGCATTTCCTCGGTGCTCAGGTCGAGGTGACCGACGATACGGTTCAGGGCAGTCTTGATATCCATATGAAGTCCTTAGCGCGTGCCGCCGGTTTGTTTAAGAAAGTTGGCGAACAGTTCATGACCTTGTTCGGTCAGGATCGATTCAGGGTGAAATTGCACCCCTTCGATGTTGAGGGTTTTGTGACGCACGCCCATGATCTCGTCGACCGAGCCATCGGCATGTTGCGTCCAGGCCGTCAGCTCAAGGCAGTCCGGCAGGGTCTCGCGCTTGACCACCAACGAGTGATAGCGGGTAACGGTCAACGGGTTGTTCAATCCCTCGAACACCCCCGTGTCGCGGTGATAAACCGGGCTGGTCTTGCCATGCATCACTTGGCGCGCGCGCACCACATCGCCGCCAAAGGCCTGGCCAATGGATTGATGCCCCAGGCACACGCCCAGAATCGGCAATCTGCCCGCGAAGTGTTTAATCGCTTCAAGTGAGATGCCCGCCTCATTGGGCGTGCACGGGCCGGGCGAGACCACAATGCGCTCGGGGTTGAGCGCTTCGATCTCGGCCACGGTCAGCTCATCGTTGCGCACCACCTTGACCTCTGCACCCAGCTCGCCGAGGTACTGCACAACGTTGTACGTAAAAGAGTCGTAATTATCGATCATCAGCAACATGGCTAAGCTCCTCAGGCGTCGGACGCGGGGGTTTGTTCGGCGAGCGCTACGGCACGAAACATCGCGCGGCGTTTATTCAGCGTCTCTTCCCACTCCAGGGCCGGTACCGAGTCGGCGACAATCCCGCCGCCCGCTTGCACATGCAATTCACCGTTCTTGATCACCGCTGTACGAATGGCGATGGCCGTGTCCATATTGCCGTTCCACGCAAAATAACCGACCGCGCCGCCATACACGCCGCGCTTGACCGGCTCCAGTTCGTCGATGATTTCCATCGCACGGATTTTCGGCGCACCCGACAACGTGCCTGCC
This sequence comes from Pseudomonas sp. BS-2016, assembly GCF_001806145.1. Taxonomy (NCBI): domain Bacteria; kingdom Pseudomonadati; phylum Pseudomonadota; class Gammaproteobacteria; order Pseudomonadales; family Pseudomonadaceae; genus Pseudomonas; species Pseudomonas sp. BS-2016. The sequence continues at coordinate 667,383 of NZ_MLCT01000013.1, read as the reverse complement.
GGCAAAATCGCACGCAAGGCGTCCATCGCCGTCAGACCGCTCTTCAACTGGCCGGTGACATTGGACACGATGTGCATCACGTTGGAGTAACGCTCGATCACCATTTTTTCGGTGAGTTTGACTGAACCAATTTCAGAGACCCGCCCCGTGTCATTGCGCCCCAGGTCGATCAGCATCAAGTGTTCAGCGATTTCCTTGTCATCACCGAGCAAGTCCTGCTCCAGCGCCAGATCCGCCTCTTCGGTCGCACCTCGCGGACGCGTCCCGGCAATCGGGCGCACGGTGATCAAATTATCTTCAACCCGCACCAGCACTTCAGGCGAGCTGCCCACCACGTGGAAGTCGCCAAAGTTGAAGAAGTACATATACGGCGTCGGGTTGAAGCAGCGCAGCGCGCGATACAGATCGATCGGCGCGGCCTTGAAATCAATGGACATGCGCTGCGACGGCACCACCTGCATGCAATCGCCCGCGAGAATGTAGTCCTTGATGGTATCGACGGCTTTCTCGTAATCGCTCTGGGTAAAACTGGAACGGAATACCGGGTCGGCTGCCTGTTGGGCCGTGAAATCCAGGCCGCGGCGCGGTGCAATCGGCTGACGCAATTGCTCAAGCAATGCTTCAAGTCGCGCCTGCCCCTCTTCGTACGCACCCGGCTGCGCCGGATCGACCAGCACAATCGCGTGCATCTTGCCTGCGAGGTTGTCGAACACCACCACGGCATCGGACACCATCAGCAGGATATCCGGCACGCCCAGCGGATCCGGGTTCGGGCATTGGCCCAAACGTTTTTCCACGTACCGCACACAGTCATAACCGAAGTAGCCCACCAACCCGCCGTTGAAACGCGGCAACCCGGCAATGGTCGGCACGTTGTAGCGGGCTTTGAAGGCTTCGACAAACGCCAGCGGATCTTCGGCCTCGCAGGACTCGATCTCGACACCGTCGTGGGTCACACGCACCTGATGGTCGTGTACGCGCAATACGGTGCGGCACGGCAAACCGATGATCGAGTAACGCCCCCACTTCTCGCCGCCTTGCACCGACTCGAGCAAATAGGAGTTGGGCTGATCGGCCAGTTTCAGGTAGATCGACAGCGGCGTGTCAAAGTCGGCGAGGGTTTCGCGGGCAAGCGGGATACGGTTATAGCCGGCAGCGGCCAAACGCAGGAATTCTTCACGGATCATGAGGTGCCTCGTGGTCTGAGGGTCAAACAGTCAGGTATGCAAACGTGCCGGATCTCCGGCCAGATTCAAGTCAGGCGCGCCAACGCCAGCGGGCCAGGGCCTTGATAACTTTCATCCAGAGTTTGCGAGTGACCACCACGATGGAATCTCTACGAGAGGGGTGAACAGAAGAGCCCAACGGTATCTCAGCCGCCGAATCTAAGCAACCGGCTATCAGCTCCTGCAAATTGCCAATCACCATGTCCGGCGACTCTTCTTCAATCGGGCGACCGTGGTTGTAACCGTAGTTCAGGGCCACGCAACGCACGCCAGCCGCCTTGGCGGCCAGCACGTCATTGCGCGAATCACCGATAAACATCGATTGCTGCGGGGTGACGCCAGCCATTTTCATCACAAACTGCAGCGCAGCGGGATCGGGCTTTTTCTGCGGCAAGGTGTCGCCGCCGATGATCCAGCGGAAAAACCGGCCCAGCTTCAATTCATCCAGCAGCGGCGCCACGAAACGCTCGGGTTTGTTGGTGATCAGCGCCATTTCGACGCCCTGCTTTTGCAGCCACTTGAGGCTTTCGCGTACGCCGGGGTAAACCTTGGTGTGCTCATGGCCGCCGTCGTAGGCCTCCATGAAAATCTCCAGGGCCCGCTCCGCCTCGGCATCATCGACGCCCGACGCATCAAGATTGCCTGCCAGCGCACGTCGCACCAGCATCGGCGCACCGTTGCCAATCCACATCTTGACGTTTTCGAGCCCGGCCGGCGGTCGGCCCAGCGCCTGCAGCATGGTTTCCACGGCAGCCGCCAGGTCCGGCACCGAATCAATCAGCGTGCCGTCCAGGTCGAACATCACCAGTTTTGGCAGCTGCCCTTGAAGGAGCTGCTCAAAACGGCTCATGGGCGAGCCAACGCAAGCTCGGCGCGCATTTGCTGGATGACGTGCTCGTAATTCGGCGTGTTGAAAATGGCCGAGCCCGCAACAAATGTGTCGGCGCCAGCTTCAGCGATTTCACGGATGTTGCCGACGTTGACGCCGCCATCGATTTCGAGACGGATGTCGCGACCCGACGCATCGATCAGTGCACGGGCTTCACGCAGTTTGTCGAGGGTGCCGGGAATGAACTTCTGACCGCCGAAACCGGGGTTCACGCTCATCAGCAAGACCATGTCGACCTTGTCCATCACGTACTTGAGCACGTCCAGCGGAGTGGCCGGGTTAAACACCAGACCGGCCTTGCAGCCGCCTTCGCGGATCAATTGCAGGGAACGGTCGATGTGCTGCGTGGCTTCGGGGTGGAACGTGATGTAGGTTGCGCCCGCCTCGATGAAGTCGCCGATGATGCGATCCACAGGGCTGACCATCAAATGCGCATCGATAGGCGCCGTGATCCCGTACTTGCGCAAAGCCGCGCACACCATCGGGCCGATGGTCAGGTTGGGCACGTAATGATTGTCCATGACATCGAAGTGAACGATGTCAGCACCCGCTGCGAGAACGTTGTCCACCTCTTCGCCAAGACGGGCGAAATCGGCGGAAAGAATCGATGGGGCAATAGCGAAGGGCTGCATGACGCACCTTTTAGTGAGCTAAACACGGTGGCGCGCATTGTATACCGCCGACCGCGACCCGCACACCGCCTCACGACCGCGACGCGACCGATCGCGCTCCAAGGCTGCAATCCGCGCCCAAGCCCCCCGCTGCAATATCTTGCGAACAAAGGCCAACGGCATGCGCTGACAACCGGTCTAGCGTTAAAAAACGATCACCACAAGGAAGGCAATGGAATGCCGAGACCCTATAGCAGCGCGCTACGTTTGAAGGACCGCTCCCCCGAACCCGGCCGTATTTACCTGATCACCACCGTTACTGACCACCGCCGCCCGATCTTCAGTGACTTCACCCTGGGACGTCTGGTGGTCAACCAACTCAAACACGCGCACGACGAAGGCATCGTCCAGTCCATCGCGTGGGTTGTGATGCCTGACCATTGCCATTGGCTGGTTGAGTTACGCCACAAAACCATGGGTGAGGTGATGTGCAGGGTTAAATCGCGCAGCAGCAGGAGCATCAACGAGACGACCCGTTCCAGTGAACGTGTCTGGCAAAAAGGCTATTACGACCGCGCCCTGCGCAAGGAGGATGACCTCAAGGCCACCGCCCGCTACCTGATCAACACCCCGATTCGCGCGCAATTGACCTCACGAATCGGGGATTACCCCTTATGGGACGCCTGCTGGGTCTAGGCCTGAACCTGCGCGGTACGCATCTTCTCGCTGCGCCCGCGCAACCATTCGAGGGTCAGCAGCAGCACCACTGAGAACGCAATCAATAACGTGGCCGCCGCCGCAATGGTCGGGCTCAGGTTTTCGCGAATGCCGCTGAACATCTGCCGTGGCAAGGTCGCCTGCTCGGGCCCGGCCAGAAACAACGTCACCACCACTTCATCAAACGACGTGGCGAAGGCAAACAGCGCACCTGAAATCACCCCCGGCGCAATCAGCGGCAAAGTCACCCGGCGGAACGCGGTCAAGGGCGACGCCCCCAGGCTAGCCGCCGCGCGCACGAGGTTGTGATTGAACCCCTGCAAAGTCGCGGACACGGTGATGATCACAAACGGCACCCCCAAGACCGCATGCACCACGATCAACGAGAAGAAGCTGTTGCCCAGCCCCAGCGGGGCAAAAAACAAGTAACTGGCCACACCGATGATCACCACGGGCACCACCATGGGCGAAATCACCAGCGCCATGACCAGCGCTTTGCCCGGAAAATCGCCGCGGGTCAGGCCAATCGCCGCCAACGTGCCGAACACCATGGCCAATACAGTGGCCGCCGGGGCCACGATTACGCTGTTTTTCAGCGCGCGCATCCACTCGGCAGAGGCGAAGAAGTCCTGATACCAATGCAAGGAAAACCCTTGCAGCGGGTACACCAGAAAGCTGCCCGAGTTGAAGGACAACGGAATGATCACCAGCACAGGCAAGATCAGGAACAACAGGATCAGCCCGCAAAGAATGCGCAAGCTGTAGAACCAGATCCGCTCAATGGGGGACATGTAAGGGCTCAGCATGGCGATCTCCTTAACTCAAACGCAGGCGGGTAGCACCCACCAGCCAGTTGTAAATCAGGTACAGCACGACGGTTGCCAGCAGCAGCAAACCGCCCAGCGCCGTGGCCATGCCCCAGTTGATACTAGTGTTGGTATAGAACGCCACGAAGTAACTGACCATTTGATCGTTCGGGCTGCCGAGCAACGCCGGGGTGATGTAGTAGCCAATCGCAATGATGAATACCAACAAGCAACCGGCGCCCACACCCGCGTAGGTCTGTGGGAAGTACACACGCCAGAAGCTGGTAAATGGATGGCACCCCAGTGAGATGGCGGCACGCATATAGGTCGGAGAAATACCCTTCATCACGCTGTAAATCGGCAGGATCATGAACGGCAGCAAGATGTGCACCATGGCGATGTACACGCCGGTGCGGTTGAACACCAGCTCCAGCGGTTTGTCGATCAGCCCCATGCTCATCAGCGCGCTGTTGATCAACCCGCCCGATTGCAGCAACACGATCCAGGCCGCGACCCGCACCAGCACGGACGTCCAGAACGGCAGCAACACCAGAATCATCAACAGGTTGCTCTGGCGTGCAGGCAAATTGGCCAGCAGGTACGCCAAGGGATACGCCAGCACCAGACAGATGCAGGTGATGACCAGCCCCATCCAGAAGGTACGGGCGAAGATATCCAGATAAATCGCCTGGTCCGGTGTGGCCGGGGCCACTTCACCCAGGTCATCAATACGGTGATCGACGGCCGCCAACAGGTAAAACGGGGTCACGCTTGAGCTGTTGCGCTTGATCGCCTGCCAATACGCCGGATCTCCCCAACGCTCGTCGAGGGCTTCCAGTGCATCTTTATAAGAGTCAGGCGCCACCTTGAACGGCAGCGCTTTGGCGGTTTTCATCAGCAGGCTGCGATAGCCGGCCAATTCCATGTTCAGACGCTTCGACAAATCGCCCAGCACCTGATTCTTGCGTGCTTCGGCCAAGTCTTCGCTAAGTGCCAGATACACCGGTTCGGCCGGTAAGCCTTTGCCATCCCACCCGTGCACGGCCACCACAGTGCGTGGCAGGCCTTCGACCACTTCCGGGTTGCCGACACTTTTATAAAGCAGCGCCGCTATCGGCACCAGAAACACCAACAGCAAGAAAATCACCAGCGGCGCAATCAACGCCTGCGCTTTCCAGCGATTCACGCGCTCGGCATGCGCCAGACGCTTCTTCAAACTGGGGCTGGCGACTTCGTTCAGGGGGATGGCGATGGCCATGGCGAACTCCGCAAATCTTTAAACGGGGGCGGCGCGACCAGGTCGGGCGCGCCGCGTGTCAGCGCTGCTTACTTGGCAGCCCAGGCGTTGAAGCGTTGTTCCAGTTGCTCGCCGTTATCAGCCCAGAAGCTGACGTCGATCTGTACTTGATCCTTGAGGTTCTCAGCAGCAGTCGGCATGTCGGCTTTCACGGCCGGGGGCAGCAATGACATTGCCGCTTTGTTGGCCGGGCCATAGGCGATGTTTTGCGAGTAGACGCTTTGCTGCTCAGGTTGCAGCGTGAACTGCATGAACTTCTTCGCTGCGTCGGCCTTGTCTTTGCTCAAACCTTTAGGAATGGCCCAGGCGTCAAAGTCATAAATCCCGCCGTTCCAGACAATTTTCAGGTTGCTTTCTTTCTGCACGGCAGCAATTCGACCGTTGTAAGCAGAACTCATGACCACATCACCCGAGGCCAAATACTGCGGCGGCTGTGCACCGGCTTCCCACCATTGAATGCTGGGTTTCAACTCGTCGAGTTTCTTGAACGCGCGGTTCTGACCGTCCTTGCTCGCCAGCACCTTGTACACGTCCTTGGGCGCGACGCCGTCTGCCATCAAGGCAAATTCCAGCGTGTATTTGGCGCCCTTGCGCAACCCGCGCTTGCCGGGGAAGGTTTTGGTGTCCCAGAAGTCCGCCCAACTGGTCGGCGCCGTTTTCAGCTTGTCGGCGTTGTAGGCCATCACGGTCGACCATACGAAGAAGCCAGCCCCGCACGCCTGGATTGCACCGGAGACGTACTGATCGGGATTGCCAAACAGCGCCGGGTCCAGTTGCTCAAACATGTCTTCGTCACAGCCACGGGACAATTCAGGGGACTCCACTTCGACCAAGTCCCACGAAATGCTTTTGGTGTCGACCATGGCCTTGATCTTGGCCATTTCGCCGTTGTATTCCCCGGCGATGATTTTGCCGTCGCCCTTGGCTTCCCAAGGCGCGTAGAAGGCTTTGACCTGAGCGGCCTTGTTCGCCCCGCCAAACGAGATCACGGTCAGATCGGTGGCGGCGAACGCATTGGCGGCGCACATCAGGCCCAAGCTCAGGGCCGTGAATTTCAGAGTGTTATGCATTTTTATTCTCCACAGGGTTGGTGAAGCCGGGGCGATTAATTCGCCTCTAAGAGAGGGTCCAGCGCACGTACGTGTTCAACCTGCCAACCGAGTGGCACCACGTCACCGACGGCCAGCGTCGGGTCCAGTTCGGCAATCGGCTGTTTCACAAAAAAATCGTTCTTGCCGCAGACTTCCAGCCGCACCCGCACGTGGTCGCCCAGATAGATGAACTCTTCAACGCGCCCCGAGAACCGGTTCACGCACGCCTCGCTGGCGCCGTTAAGGCTGATACGTTCGGGGCGGATCGACAGGGTCACGGGTTCGCCGGGGCGACCGACATTCACCGCCAGTGCCTGAACCTTCTCGCCACGCCCCAGCTCAACCACGCAGCGCTCGCCATCCTGGCTGTGCAGGCGGCCATTGAGGCGATTGTTCTCGCCGATGAAGTTGGCGACAAAGGTGTTTTTCGGCTCTTCGTACAAGCAACGCGGCGGGGCAATCTGCTGAATTTCCCCTTGATGGAACACCGCCACCCGGTCCGACATGGTCAGGGCTTCGCCCTGATCGTGGGTCACGTAGACCACCGTCACGCCAAGGCGCTGGTGCAGGTGCTTGATCTCCATCTGCATGTGTTCGCGCAGTTGTTTGTCCAGGGCCCCCAACGGTTCGTCCATCAGCACCAGTTGCGGCTCGAACACCAGCGCCCGTGCCAGGGCCACCCGCTGTTGCTGGCCGCCGGACAACTGCGCCGGGTAACGCTGGGCGAAGGCATCGAGCTGCACCATGCTCAGCACGCGTTTGACCCGCTCGCTGATGTCGGTGCGATTGAGGCCGCGCACCGACAACGGAAAACCCAGGTTTTCAGCCACGGTCATGTGCGGGAACAACGCGTAGTTCTGAAACACCATGCCGATGTCGCGCTTGTGCGGCGGCACGTTGTTGATAGCGCGGCCCGCGAGCTGGATCTCGCCCGCGGTCGGGGTTTCAAACCCCGCCAGCATCATCAGGCTGGTGGTTTTGCCCGACCCGGAAGGCCCGAGCAAGGTCAGGAACTCGCCTTTGCGAATGTCCAGGTTGAGGTCTTTTACAATCAGGTTTTCGCCATCGTAGCTTTTCTGCACACCACGAAAGCTGACCAAAATGTCATTCGACCCAGCGCTTGCACCGACCTCACTCATAGCCACACCTTTTTGTTTTGGACTGCTGTAGTCCAAGACTAAAGAAGGCGTCAGCCCCCAGAAATCGGGGCGCAGGAGAGATTCACATCAGCAGGCTGGAAGATTGTGGGTAGGGCACGCCCTACAGGGATGTCGCGAATAGAACACTGGGTATCGCAAGACACCGCGCACGGCTGAAGCACCACTCAAAAAGCGTCGCAAACAGGCATGCCCTGTCGCCGCGGCTCTAATGCTCGCGGCGCGTCAGCCGTTACACCAGCTTATGTTCCATGGCGTATTTCACCAGCTCGGCCAACGAGGTGACGTGAAGTTTTTGCATCAGCCGCGCTTTGTGGGTGCTGATGGTTTTGCTGCTCAGGGCCAACTGCTGGGCGATGTCATTCACGTTCACCCCTTGCGCCAGCCGTTCAAACACCGAGAATTCCCGTTCTGACAGCAGCGCATGCAGCGGACGCGCGTCAGTCAGGCCTACTTCAAAGACCATGCGGTCCGCCAGCTCGGGGTCGATGTAGCGCCCGCCTGCCGCCACTTTACGAATGGCCATGAGCAAGAGTGCCGGGTCGCTGTCCTTGGTCGCGTATCCGGCCGCGCCGAACTTCAACGCCCGCGCCGCCATCTGCGCCTCGTCGTGCATCGACAGCACCAGGATCGCGGGCGGGTTATTCAAGGCGCGGATGCGCGGGATCGCTTCCAGCCCGTTAACGCCGGGCATGGAGATGTCCAGCAGCACCACCTCGCACGGCACATGGCGCAGGGTTTCCAGCAATTGCTCGCCGTTGCTCGCCTCCCCCACCACCCGCAGGTCTTTGGCCAGGCCGATCAATTGCTTGATCCCCTCCCGCACAATGGTGTGGTCTTCAGCTACCAGTACACGGATCACAGACAACGTCTCCTCAAAGTCACAACGGCACCCGCACACTCAGGGTCGTGCCTTCGCCCGGCACACTGTGCACCGACAGCGTCCCGCCCATCATCAATACCCGCTCACGCATGCCCACCAGCCCGAAGGATGTCGGCCTGCCGGTAGCGGGAATAAACCCCTGGCCATCATCGCTGATGCTCAGGCACAGCGCATGCGCTTCAACACTCAGGGTTAACTCTACGGTTTGCGCCTGAGCATGACGCATCACGTTGGTCAGCGCCTCCTGCAAAATTCGGAACAGCCCGACTTCCTTGGCTGCACTCAGCGGTGGCAGATGCTCAGGAACCTGCACCAGACACGGAATGTGCGTACGCGCTTCAAAGCGCTGTGCTTGCCATTCGATGGCCGAACTGATGCCCGCATCCAAAATGGGCGGCCGCAGTGCTGTGGCCACATCGCGCACCAACTGGAACAACTGCGCGATGAGTTTTTTCATGCTGTTCAAGCGCTCACGCAGGCCGGGGTCCAGATCCGCGTAGGCCAACTCGCACATGGACGTTTCAAGTTTGAGCACGGTCAACATCTGCCCCAGCTCATCGTGCACTTCTCGGGCAATGCGCGCCTTTTCTTCTTCGCGCACGCTTTCAAGGTGCGCGGACAGTTCGCGCAGCTGGTCGCGAGAGCTGTCCAGCTCCAGCTCGATTCGCTTGCTTTCGCTGATGTCCCACACGATGCCGTCCCAGACCACGGTGCCATCTTGCAGGCGGCGGGTGATGGCCTTGATCTCGGCCCAGCGCTGCTCGCCTTCACGCGTGACAATCCGGCCCTGCCAAGACCAATCGCTGTCGCTGTCGAGCGCCTGGTCCTGCACGCGGTGGTAATCCGCTTTGTCGTCCGGGTGCACAAGGCTACGCAGACCGACTTCACGTTTACGCAACGTCGCGGGCGAGAACCCGGCCAGGCTTTCACTGCCTTCGCTGATGTAGGGGAAGTCCAACTCGCCCGTGAGCAACGAACGTTCCAGACGAAACACCAGCCCGGGGACGTTGGCCGCAATGCCTTGCAGGCGTGCATCACTTTCTTGCAGCGCGGCCTGCACGCGGCGGCGCTCGGTGATGTCATTGAGGTACACCACCAGGTATTCCGCCGCCTGAAAGCGCAAAAAACTGAGCGTGACGTCGGCCGGAAAGGTGCTGCCATCCGCCCGCACGCACTGCGTTTCAAACCGTTGCGCGCCCTCTTCACCGGCCCGCGCACGCTTCCACAACCCCAGCCAGCGGTCCATGCTCAGCCCCGGTTCGAATTCACTCAAGGGCCGCTCCAGCACAGCACCCGGCGCGCACCCGAGCATGTGCTCGGCGGCCAGGTTGGCGTAGCGCACGTGGCTGTCCCAATTGACCCACAAGATGCCAACCGGGCTGCGATCAATTGAAAACTGGGTCAGGCGCAAGGCTTCGGCACTGGCGGCGCGCAGGGCAATGTCTTCGCGCGCGCTAAGCAGGGCACGCTCCAGCGAGGTTTGCTGACGCCGCTGCCAGAACACAATCGCCATGCTCGCCAACAGCAAGGCACCGATCAACAGGCTGACATTCTGCCAAAAACCGGGGGACGGCCCGGCATGGGGATACTTGGGCTGCAACCAGCGCGCGTGCAATTGCTCCATGTCCCGCGCCGGGATGGCGTGCAAACCGCGCTCGACGATGCTGGCCAACTCCGGCCAGTCACGCCGGGTCGCCACGCGCAGCAACAGCGGCAAACCAATATCACCCACCACGGTCAACCCGGAGAACTCCGGTTCGATGGACAAGCGACTGAGCTGCGCTTCATCAATCACGGCGTAAGTGGCTTGCTGGCTCAGCAACAATTGCAGGGCCTGACGCTCCAACGGCACGCCCTGCACATTCAGGCCCGGATAGCTGGTGCGCAAGAACTCTGCCGTGCTGCCAGGCATGCGCACAGCCACGCGGGTCTGGCTGTCGAGCCGCTCCAGATCGACGGAGCCACTGCCGTCGCGCACGCCCACAATCAACTGCGGGACGCGCATGTAAGGGTCGGAGAATTGCCACAACCTCAACCCCGCGGGGGTTTGCAAAAGGCCCGGCACCAGGTCAATTTCCCCGGCCTGGGCGGCTTTTTCCAGTTGCGTCAGGTCCGGGTAATTGCGCCATCGCAACTCTACGTTAAGTGCCTGCGCCAGCCATTTCATCAGCTCCACATTGGCCCCGGACAACTGCTGCAAACGCTGGTCGAAGCGTGCGTAAGGGGCTTGCAACACCAGCCCCACGCGCAATTCCCGATGCTGCGACAGCCACTGCTGTTGCCCGGCACTCAATTGCGCCGCCGGCACAGGCGCTGCATGGCTCATCAAGGGCAGCCAGAACCAGCCGATAACTAACAGATAGCAAAAACGTGTCATCTGAACGCTCACACCCTGACAAATACGGATCAACCCTTTAGGCTGCCGGGATTACTTCTGGCCTGGAAAAAACGATGTCTTCTTACCGTCTGGCACTGCCAGCCCTGTGCCTGTCGTTGTTATTGCCCCTGGCGTTACCTGTTCAGGCGGACGACCCGGCGCCCGCCGCAGAACCCGCCCAACCCCAGCCCGTGGTGCGCGAGCCGCTGCCCGAGCGCAGCCAGGAAGACGCGGCCGCGCTGGAGCGGCAACTCCCGCCCCACGAGCAGCAACAGCTACAGGCCGGGGAAGTCAGCTTTCTCGCCCTCTGGAAGCCCGCCAATAACAGCGACCCCAGTGGGGCGGTGATTATCGTCCCCGGCGCTGGCGAAACCGCCGACTGGCCCATCGTTGTCGGCCCGCTGCGCAGCAAGCTGCCCGACGCCCGCTGGGCAAGTCTGAGCCTCAGTTTGCCGGACATGCAAAGCGAAGCCAGTCAGGCACGCACCGTCGAGCCAGAGAAATTGCCTACACCGCAAGCGCCAGACAGTAGCAGTAAAGACGCCAGCACCACAGCCAAACCTATCGAACAAGCCGCCAGTGTCGGCACCGAAAACCCGACACCGGACCTGACGCCAGTGGCGTCGCAGGAAGACATGAACAAGGCGGATGCCGAGCGGATTTTCGCCCGTATCGAGGCGGGCATTGCCTTCGCGCAGCAACAGAATGTGCGCAGCATTGTGCTGCTGGGGCACGGCACAGGCGCGTACTGGGCGGCACGCTATATCGCCGAGAAACAACCGGCGCAAGTGGGCAAACTGATCATGGTCGCCGCGCAGACACCGGTTCAGGCACAGGCGGACTTGAGCCAGATGACACCCAACCTGAAGGTGGCGCTGCTGGACGTGTTTTACAAAGACAATGCGCAACCGCGCAAAGCCGCCCTGGAACGGCTGCAAGCCAGCAAGCGGGTCAATGGCGGGAATTTCACTCAGGTCGGGTTGTCCGCGATGCCGGGCAATCGCGATGCCAGTCAAGAACAGTTGTATCGCCGTATTCGCGGCTGGCTCAGCCCGCAGCCTGTGGATAAGTAACGGTCAAAAACCGCGACGCTGCCGGATTAACGCGTAAGCGTGATGCAGCTCGCGGGTTTTCTCCGTGGCGTCGAGCACCTGAGCCGGACCGGCGCCTGAACCGGCCACCTTGTCGGGATGATGACGACTGAGCAAACGTCGGTAAGCCCGTTTGATGTAGGCCGGGTCGCTCTGATGGGTGACACCGAGTAGCGTGAGTGACTCCTGATAGGTGCCACCACGCGTGGCCAGCGGCTTTTTCTGCGGCTCATAATCGGCCCCCAGCGCTTGAATCTGTTGCGGGGTCCAGCCCAGCCATTTGCCCCACACCCCTATCAAGGCTCGCTCTTGAGCATCTACACGTCCGTCCGCCACGATCATCCGCCAGCAAGCGCGCAACACGCCTTCGGCCGCATGGGGTTGGGCCTTGAGCCGCCGCAAATAACCGCGTAACGAGTCGTTGCCAGACTTGCCCCGATTAAACGCAGCAATCGCTCGCTGCTGCGCGGGCGCGCTCATGTCGAGCAGGCGCATCTCTTGGCGTGCCTGCTCGATGTGCTTATCCACCACGCGCCCGCCGCTTTTGGCCAGACGGCCGAGCAACACGAACAACAGTTCGTCATTGCGCAGCGCAGCGCGACCGCCCAGGCGTTCGCGCAGATGGGCCCAGCTTTGCAGGTTCAGGCGCCGGTCCAGCGCCTGCCCCAACAACGCACCCAACATGGCCCCCGGAATGCTGGCAATCACAAACCCGCCTCCGGCGCCGATCAGCGTCCCTGGCCACAGCATCTTACTGAGCGCCCTTGATCAGGCCTTCGGCCTTAGCCAAACGCTCGTGTGTGCCTACATCCACCCAATGCCCTTGCAAATGCTCTCCTGTGACATGGCCTGCGGCCATGGCTGTACGTAATAAAGGCGCCAGCTTGAACGCGCCGGACTCACACCCGAGGAACAACGCCGGGCTCAACACGGCAATGCCGCTGTAAGTCAGCGCGGGGCCATCAGGTTGCGCATCCTGAACCTGCGATCCCATCAGGCAAAAATCACCCGTGGGGTGATGAGGCGGGTTATCGACCAGCACCAGATGCGCCAGACCGGCGCAAGGTTTGCGCAAGGCAGCAAAATCGTAGTCGGTCCAGATATCACCGTTCACCACCACGAACGGGTTATCGCCCAACAAGGGCAATGCTTTAAAAATCCCCCCGCCGGTTTCCAGTGGCTCGCCCTCGGCGGAGTACTGAATGCTCACCCCGAAGCGCGACCCGTCGCCCAGGTAATCTTCAATTTGCTGACCGAGCCAGGCGTGATTGATCACGATCTCGGTAAACCCTGCGGCCGCGAGCGCCCGCAGGTGGTACTCGATCAAAGGCACGCCGCCCGCACGGATCAAGGGCTTGGGCGTATGCAGGGTTAAAGGCCGCAGGCGCTCACCTTTGCCGGCGGCCAGAATCATCGCCTTCATGCCTGAGCCTCGACCGGCCCACGCAGACTGGCAAATAGCTCACCCAGCTCTGACAGTTCCGGGCGGCGGGCCAACACGGCTTCTATATAAGAGAAGAAACGCGGCACGTCGGCCAGATAACGTGGTTTGCCGTCGCGATGGCAAATCCGGGCAAAAATGCCGATCACTTTCAAATGCCGCTGCACACCCATCAGGTCACTGGCGCGCAGGAAGTCCTGCAGCACGGGCTGCACCGGGATCGCCAGATGACGCGCGTTTTCCCAGTACTGGGCCAGCCATTGCAGCACCCGCTCTTCGGGCCAACTGAGGAAGGCATCCTTGAACAGGCACGTGATGTCATAGGTCACCGGCCCGTACACCGCATCCTGGAAATCCAGCACGCCGGGGTTGGGGATGCTCAGCATCAGGTTGCGCGGCATAAAGTCGCGGTGCACCAGCACTTTGGGCTGCGCCAGCGCGCTGTCGATCAGCACATCGCTGACCCGCTGCCACTGCGCCTGCTGTTGCGCGTCCAGTTCGATCCCCAGATGACGGCGGACGTACCACTCAGGGAACAATTCCAGTTCGCGGCGCAGCAACGCCACATCATAACTGGGCAACGGGGCGGTCATGGGCAATTGCTGAAAAGCCAGCAAGGCTTCGATGGCATCGTCGAACAGTTCATCGGCGTTATCGTCATTAATAACGTCAAGAAAGGTTTTATTGCCCAGATCATTGAGCAAAAGAAACCCGCGATCGAGGTCCTGAGCAAAAATTTCCGGCACATTTATCTCGCTGATACGCAGCAATTGAGCGATATCGACGAAAGGTTTGCAGTTTTCCTGGGGCGGCGGCGCGTCCATCACGATAAAACTGCGACCCTCACCCTCCCAGCGAAAATACCGCCGAAAACTTGCGTCACTGCTGGCCGCAGTCAACGTGGCCGGGGGCACGGCGCCCCATCCGTTGTTTAAATACAGGGCTGACAATTGCTCATCGAGCCAAACTTTAAGGTGTTGCAAGCGTACATCTTGGTCAGGCATTACGTGGGTCTCCGACGGCCCTAGCCGTCAAGCGGGTCATGCTTTATTATCCAGCATCTTTTCCAGACCATCGAGAGGCGTGCGGCCCCCACCGCGGGCTGATGGCACGCAGGAAGCCCGGACTAATAAGATGGCATTGAAATCCCCCGCGTTTCGTAAAAAATTTCCGTTGCTGGTAACCGGCAGTTTGCTGGCCATGCAACCTCTAGCCACGCCTTTCGCTGTTGCCGAGGAGCAGTATGACTGTTCCGTGTCGGCTTCGGGCGGCTGGGACTGCGCACCGAAAGCGACCACGGCTCAATTGCCGCCGCGCCCGGTTCACAACGCCAACTCGGTGGGCGCCAATGGCGAACCCGTCGAGGAGGTCGCCCAGACCCCTTTGGTGACAGAAGCCAAGGGCCGTGGTCTCAAAGCGCGCAGTGCCGACTACAGTCACCTCGACTGGGTTCCGCGAGACAAGCTGACCCCCGCACAACTGGCCGAGACCGGCCCGTATTGCGCAGGCGCGTATGTCGAGCCGATCCGTCCGGGCATGAACGACCCGACCAGCAAAAGCGATGCGCCGACCTTTATCGGCGCCAAGGCTTCCCGCTACCAGCAGGAAGAACAGATCGCAACGCTGGCCGGTGACGTTGTCATGCGTCAGGGCAGCATGCAGATTGAGGCCGACGAAGCCAGCCTGTATCAGGCTGAAAACCGCGGCGAGCTCAATGGCAAAGTCCGCCTGCGCGACAACGGTGCACTGATCGTCGGCGATCACGCCGATGTGCAGCTCGACACCGGCGCGGCCAAGGTCGACAACGCTGAATACATCCTGCACAAGTCGCGCATTCGCGGCAGTGCGCTGTACGCCAAGCGCGGCGAAAACGCGATCATCCGCCTCAAGGATGGTACGTACACCACGTGCGAACCGAACAGCAACGCCTGGCAACTCAAGGGCAACAACATCACGTTGAACCCGGCCACCGGTTTCGGTACGGCAACCAACGTGACGTTACGGGTCAAAGACATTCCGGTCTTCTACACCCCGTACATCTACTTCCCGATCGACGATCGCCGTCAGTCCGGTTTCCTGCCGCCGTCGTTCAGCAGCAGCACCGACACCGGCTTTATGCTCGTGACCCCGTACTACTTCAACCTGGCGCCCAACTACGACGCCACGTTGTACCCGCGCTACATGACCAAACGCGGCTTGTTGATGGAAGGCGAATTCCGCTACCTCACCGAGTCCAGCGAAGGCCAGTTCGGTGCTGCTTACCTGAACGACAAGGACGACAAGCGTAAAGAGCAGACTGACTACAAAGACACCCGCTACATGCTCAACTGGCAGCACAAGGGTGGCCTGGA
This sequence comes from Pseudomonas sp. BS-2016, assembly GCF_001806145.1. Classification (NCBI taxonomy): domain Bacteria; kingdom Pseudomonadati; phylum Pseudomonadota; class Gammaproteobacteria; order Pseudomonadales; family Pseudomonadaceae; genus Pseudomonas; species Pseudomonas sp. BS-2016. The sequence continues at coordinate 651,446 of NZ_MLCT01000013.1, read as the reverse complement.
CTCGCGCGTCCTGACCGAGGTCGACTACACCAAGATCAGCGATCCGTATTACTTCCAGGATCTTGAAACCGAACAGATCGGTATTGAAAGTCAAGACTACGTGAACCAGCAGGGTTCGGTGACGTACCGTGGCGACACGTTTAACGCGAAGTTGAATGCGCAGGCCTATCAAATGGCCACCGTGACGCAAATCACGCCTTACAACAAGCTGCCGCAAATCACTTTCAATGGTGCGCTGCCGTATCACCCGGGTGGTGTGAACTTTAACTACAACACCGAACTGGTACGGTTTGATCGTGACCTTGAAAACGGTGACTTCATCAACGAAGACGGCACCCCTGCTAAGCGGCTTGACACTAACGTCACAGGTTTGGCTCGAGCAAATGGCACACGTCTAAATCTTGCTCCAAGCATGAGCCTGCCGATGACAGCGAGCTATGGCTATGTCACGCCAACGCTCAAGTACATGTACACCCAGTACGATCTTGATCTGGATGGTACCGGCAAAGACTATTTGACAAAGACCGGGCAGAAATTTAACAGTTCCCAAAACCGCAGCGTGCCAATTGCCAGTATCGACAGCGGCCTTTACTTTGATCGCAACACTCAATGGTTCGGCACCAACTACCGTCAGACCCTCGAGCCGCGTGCGTTCTATCTGTACGTACCAGAACGCGACCAGACTGATATCCCGGTCTTCGACACAGGCGAAAGCACTTTCAGCTACGGCTCCCTGTGGCGGGACAACCGCTTCTCGGGCAGCGACCGTGTGGGCGACGAAAACAAACTGTCGCTGGGCCTGACCAGCCGCTGGATTGAAGAAAACGGCTTTGAGCGCCAGCGCATCAGCGTGGGCCAAGCCTATTACTTCAAAGATCGCAAAGTGCAAATGCCAGGTATTGAGGAGAACCGCGACGATTCCACCTCCAGCGTTTCGCCGTATGCACTTGAGTACGCCTACCGTTTCAACCGTGACTGGCGCGCAACCGCTGACTACAACTGGGACCCGGAAACCCGCAGCCCACGTTCTGGCAGCGCGATGATGCATTACCAGCCGGAAGACAATCCGAACAAAGTCGTCAACATTGGCTATCGCTATCGCAATGACCAGGTGCGCTACAACCAGTACACCGGTAAGTGGGAAATCGGCGGCGGTGACTTCGGTAAGAAAGGTGAACCTGGCTACATCAAGGACTACTACAAGATCCAGCAGCATGATTTCTCGGTTATCTGGCCGATCGTGCCGCAGTGGAACGTCATCAGCCGCTGGCAGTACGACTACAACCGTAACCGCACGCTGGAAGCCTTCGGTGGTTTCGAATACGACAACTGCTGCTGGAAACTTCGTCTGATCAACCGTTACTGGGTCGACAACGATGAGTACACCCAAGAAGCCCCGACCAACGAAAAGGGCGACCATGGTCTCTTCCTTCAAATTGTGCTGAAAGGTCTCGGTGGCGTTGTTGGCACCAAAGTAGAGAGCTTCCTCGACAAAGGCATCCAAGGTTATCGTGAACGTGAAGATCAAGCTTTCTGAGTGTTTGCGCCCGCTAGTGCTGGGCGCGTTGTTCCTGGGTACCGCGGCTCACGCCGCGGTTAAACCTCTCGACAAAATCGTTGCCATCGTTGACAACGACGTGATCATGCAGAGCCAACTGGACCAGCGTGTTCATGAAGTTCAGCAAACCATCGCCAAACGCGGTCAGGGCGTACCGCCTACCAGCGTGTTGGATCAGCAAGTGCTGGAGCGCCTGATCGTCGAGAACCTGCAATTGCAGCTCGGCGAGCGCATGGGCATTCGTATCACCGATGAAGAGCTGAACGATGCCGTGGCCACCATTGCCCAGCGCAATGGCATGACCATCGATCAGTTCCGCAGGGCCCTGGCACACGACGGTCTGTCTTATGAAGACGCCCGCGAGCAGATTCGCCGCGAAATGACGATCAGCCGTGTGCGCCAGCGTCGTGTGGCCGAGCGCATTCAGGTCACCGATCAGGAAGTGCAAAACTTCCTGAAATCGGACCTGGGCAAGATGCAGATGTCCGAAGAGTTCCAGTTGGCCAATATCCTGATTCCAACGCCTGAAAGCGCGAATTCGGAAGCCATCCAGAACGCCTACAAGCAAGCGGTTGATGTCTACAACCAACTGAAGAAAGGCGCCGACTTCGGCCAGATGGCGATTGCCCGTTCGGGCAGCGACACTGCTCTGGAAGGTGGCGACATGGGCTGGCGTAAAGCAGCTCAACTGCCACCTCCGTTTGACAGCCTGCTCAGCAAAATGCCGGTTGGCGAAATCACCGAGCCCATTCGTACACCGGGCGGCTTCATCATCCTTAAGCTCAATGCCAAGCGCGGCGGCCAGTCAGTGGTAGTGGACGAAGTACATGTTCGTCACATCCTGATCAAGCCAAGCGAAATCCGCACTGAAGCGCAGACCGAAGCCCTGATCAACAAAATCCACGACCGCATCGAAGCGGGCGAAGATTTTGCCACCCTGGCAAAAACCTACTCCGAAGACCCGGGCTCGGCACTTAACGGCGGCGATTTGAATTGGGTCAACCCCAACTCACTGGTTCCCGAGTTCCGTGCCGCCATGTCCGACACGCCTCAAGGCGTATTGTCCAAACCGTTCAAGACTCAATACGGCTGGCATGTGCTGGAAGTACTCGGTCGCCGCGCCACGGACAGCACCTCTCAAGCGCGTGAGCAACAGGCCATGAACGCCTTGCGCAACCGTAAGTACGACGAAGAGCTGCAAAGCTGGTTGCGTCAGATCCGTGACGAAGCCTACGTAGAGATCAAACTGCCCGGCGCGAACTCGGACGAGAGCGCAAGCCAGGCGGCTCAGTGAACACCCAGCGGTTTGCACTGACACCCGGCGAACCGGCAGGCATAGGTCCAGACCTGTGCCTGCTGCTCGCTTCGCAACACCAGCCCCATCCCCTGATTGCCATCACCAGCTGCGACCTGCTCTCTGAGCGGGCCGCCCAGCTGGGGGTGGACGTCAACCTGCTGCCCGTCGTGCCGGGGCAATGGCCCGAACAACCGGCGCCCGCAGGCAGCTTGTATGTGTGGGATACCCCACTGAGCGCTGCGGTGACGCCCGGCGTACTGGACAAGGCCAATGCCGCCTTTGTGCTGCACACGTTGACCCGCGCCGCCCAAGGCTGTGTGGACGGCGACTTCGCGGGCATGATTACCGCCCCTGTCCACAAGGGCGTTATCAATGAAGCCGGCATCCCGTTTTCCGGTCATACCGAATTCCTCGCCGACCTGACCCGCACCGAACAGGTTGTGATGATGCTCGCCACCCGCGGCCTTCGCGTGGCGCTTGTCACCACACACTTGCCGCTGCGTCAGGTCGCGGATGCAATCACCCCCGAACGCCTGATGCGGGTGACGCGGATTCTGCACGCCGACCTGCAACAAAAATTCGGCATTGCCCAACCGCGAATCCTGGTGTGCGGGCTCAACCCCCATGCGGGCGAAGGCGGACATTTGGGCCATGAAGAAATCGACATTATCGAACCCACCCTGGAGCTTCTGCGCAGCGAGGGCATGGACCTGCGTGGCCCGCTGCCTGCCGACACTCTGTTTACCCCCAAATATCTGGAGCACTGTGACGCAGTGCTGGCGATGTACCACGACCAAGGCCTGCCCGTGCTGAAGTACAAAGGGTTTGGCGCCGCCGTCAACATCACCCTGGGCTTGCCGATCATCCGCACCTCTGTTGACCATGGCACTGCCCTGGATCTGGCAGGCAGCGGCAAGATCGACACCGGCAGCCTGCAAGTCGCCCTGGAAACCGCCTACCAGATGGCCGAGACCCGTTTATGAACGAGCAATACCAACACAAGGCGCGTAAGCGCTTTGGTCAAAACTTCCTGCACGATGCTGGTGTTATCGACCGCATCCTGCGCGCCATCAATGCCAAGGCAGGCGATCGCCTGCTGGAGATCGGCCCGGGCCAGGGCGCATTGACTGAAGGCATCCTCCACAGTGGCGGCCAGCTTGACGTGGTCGAACTGGACAAAGACCTGATCCCGATCCTGAACCAACAGTTCGCAGGCATGAGCAACTTCAACCTGCATCAGGGCGACGCCCTCAAGTTCGACTTCAACACACTGGGCGCGGCACCCCGCACCCTGCGTGTGGTCGGCAACCTGCCGTACAACATCTCCACGCCGCTGATTTTTCACCTGTTGAAAAACGCCGAATTGATCCGCGACATGCACTTCATGCTGCAAAAAGAAGTGGTTGAGCGTATGGCCGCAGGTCCGGGCGGTGGCGACTGGGGCCGTCTGTCGATCATGGTTCAGTACCATTGCCGCGTGGAACACCTGTTCAACGTCGGGCCGGGCGCCTTCAACCCGCCGCCCAAAGTCGACTCGGCCATTGTGCGTCTGGTGCCACACGAGACCCTGCCGCACCCGGCCAAGGACCATCGTTTGCTGGAGCGCGTCGTGCGCGAGGCCTTTAACCAGCGTCGCAAAACGTTGCGCAACACCCTCAAAGCCTTGCTGAGCAACGCTGAAATCGAAGCCGCGGGCGTCGATGGCAGCAAGCGTCCCGAACAACTCGACCTGGCAGCCTTTGTGCGCCTGGCCGACAAACTAAGCGAGCAAGCCGTCCCAGCGCCCGCTGCCGACTGACCGTCCTTACAAATCGGGTACTGGCCGCATCTGGCCTAGTACCCGTGACTTGGCCTAGACTCAGGCATCAGTTTTATCCCGAGCTGTGTCTCTGCTTTCAAGTAAGGCCTACCGCATGTCCGAACCCCGCTATCAGGTTGACGTCAGCGTCGTCACCCGTTACTTGCCAGAACAATCTCAACCCGAGCACGACCGCTTCGCCTTCGCCTACACCATCACGGTGAAGAACAACGGCTCAATCCCCGCAAAACTGCTGTCGCGTCACTGGATCATCACCGATGGCGACGGGCACAGCGAAGAAGTACGCGGTGCCGGTGTGGTCGGGCAACAACCGTTGATCAAGCCGGGTCAGGCACACACCTACAGCAGCGGCTCCGTGATCACCACACAGGTCGGCACCATGCAGGGCAGCTACCTGATGCACGCCCAAGACGATCATGAATTCAAGGCCATCATTGCGCCCTTTCGCCTCGCCGTCCCCGGAGCACTGCACTGATGGCGGTCTATGCCGTGGGTGACCTCCAAGGCTGCCTCCAACCCCTCAAATGCTTGCTGGAGCGGGTCGCCTTTGATCCGACCAAAGACACCCTGTGGCTGGTAGGCGACCTCGTAAACCGTGGCCCTGAGTCGCTGGAGACGCTGCGTTTTCTGTATGGCCTGCGTGAATCACTGGTCTGCGTGCTGGGCAACCACGACCTGCACCTGCTTGCGGTGGGCAACAACATTGAGCGCCTGAAAAAGGGTGACACGCTTCGCGAGATCCTTGAGGCACCGGATTGCGACCAACTGCTGGACTGGCTGCGCCAGCAACCGCTGTTGCATTACGACCTCGAGCGAAATACCGCCCTGGTCCACGCAGGCATTCCCCCGCAATGGAGCCTGAAAAAAGCCCTCAAATATGCTGGCGAAGTGGAGCACGCGTTGCGCGATGACAGCCTCTTGGGCCCATTCCTTGATGGCATGTACGGCAACGAGCCTGCCAAATGGGACAGCGACCTCACGGGCATTGCACGCCTGCGCGTCATTACCAACTACTTCACCCGCATGCGGTTTTGCACCCGCGACGGCAAACTCGACCTTAAAAGCAAAGAAGGCGTGGGCAGCGCTCCACCCGGTTATGCACCGTGGTTCAGTTATAAAGAACGCAAAACCCAAGACCTCAAGATTATCTTCGGTCACTGGGCCGCACTTGAGGGCAACTGCAAAGAGCCCGGCATCTACGCCCTCGACACCGGCTGCGTTTGGGGCGGCGCCATGACCCTGCTCAACGTCGACAGCGGCCAGCGTTTGAGCTGCGACTGCGATGATCTGCACCTTAAAGCCCCCGCCAGCGTCCAACCCCCTTCCCAACCTTTGGGCGTAACGACTCCACGCCCGTAGTCAGGCCACAGGAATTTCCCATGACCGATTTCAAACGTATCCCTCCCGAACAGGCCCAAGCACTGCGCGAACACGGCGCCGTGGTGGTCGACATTCGAGACCCGCAAGCCTATGCCGCCGGGCATATCAAAAACGCGCAGCACTTGGACAACCACTCGCTGCACGACTTCATTACCAAGGCCGATCTGGATGCGCCGCTGATCGTCGCTTGCTACCACGGCAATTCAAGTCAGAGCGCGGCGGCTTACCTGGTAGGTCAAGGATTCAGCGATGTGTATAGCCTCGACGGTGGTTTCGAGTTGTGGCGGACGACTTATCCGGGCGAAATCGCCCAAAGCCCGGAGGAATAATTTTTTAAAACACGCCAAGCCCACGTATTCAGTGGGCTGGCGCCCTGCCTGACCAACGGTCGCACACAACAATTCGCGCATCTCGCCTTGACCTCTCCCAGAACCAACTATCCTTTAGCTCAGGCCATCCGAATCTGGGGAGAGCCGGTACACCGGCGTGAGGATCATCAGTAGTAACTTCAAAGGGTTAGCCCCTTTGATGGTGTCCTGGGGGGTACACAGCAACAGCAACGTTGCCGCATGCCAGCACTCGAACTGACCGATCAATCGCCGGCTCCACGTATCGAGCGAGGTGACGTCATGAGTATTTTTAGCCACTTCCAACAGCGCTTTGAATCCACGCGCCAGGAAGAACTTACGCTCCAGGAATACCTTGAGCTGTGCAAAAACGATAAAAGCGCTTACGCCTCGGCCGCCGAACGGCTGTTGATGGCCATTGGTGAACCGCAACTGCTGGACACCTCGACAGACTCTCGCCTCTCGCGAATCTTCTCCAACAAAGTGATTCGCCGGTATCCCGCCTTTGCCGACTTCCACGGAATGGAAGAGTGCATTGAACAGATCGTTTCCTACTTCCGCCATGCAGCCCAAGGGCTGGAAGAGAAAAAGCAAATCCTTTACCTCCTCGGCCCGGTGGGTGGCGGTAAGTCGTCCCTGGCTGAAAAACTCAAGCAATTGATCGAGAAGGTCCCGTTCTACGCCATTAAAGGCTCGCCGGTATTCGAATCACCACTGGGCCTGTTCAACGCCACGGAAGATGGCGCGATTCTTGAGGAAGACTTCGGGATCTCCAAGCGCTACCTGAGCACTATCATGTCGCCCTGGGCCACCAAGCGGCTGGCTGAATTTGGCGGCGACATCAGCCAGTTCAGGGTGGTCAAACTCTACCCGTCGATCCTTAACCAGATTGCAGTGGCGAAAACCGAACCCGGTGATGAAAACAACCAGGACATTTCGGCATTGGTGGGCAAGGTCGATATCCGCAAGCTCGAAGAATTCCCGCAAAACGACGCCGACGCCTACAGCTATTCCGGCGCTTTGTGCCGCGCCAACCAGGGTCTGATGGAGTTCGTTGAGATGTTCAAGGCACCGATCAAGGTGCTGCATCCATTGCTCACGGCCACTCAGGAAGGTAACTACAACAGTACCGAAGGACTGGGGGCGATTCCGTTTACCGGGGTTTTGCTTGCGCACTCCAACGAATCGGAATGGCACACCTTCCGTAACAACAAAAACAACGAAGCGTTCATCGACCGAATTTACATCGTCAAAGTGCCGTACTGCCTGCGGGTCAGTGACGAAGTCAAAATCTACGACAAGCTGCTGTATAACAGCTCGCTGGCCAAGGCCCATTGCGCACCTGACACCCTGAAGATGCTGGCGCAGTTCACAGTACTGTCACGCCTCAAAGAACCGGAAAACTCCAACATCTACTCCAAAATGCGGGTCTACGACGGCGAAAACCTCAAGGACACCGATCCAAAGGCCAAATCCATTCAGGAGTACCGCGACAGCGCCGGTGTGGACGAAGGCATGAACGGTCTCTCGACCCGCTTTGCTTTCAAGATTTTGTCCAAAGTCTTTAACTTCGACCCGCACGAAATCGCCGCCAACCCGGTGCACTTGCTCTACGTGCTTGAGCAACAAATTGAACAAGAGCAGTTCCAGCCCGAAACCCGCGAGCGTTATCTGCGCTTTTTGAAAGAGTACCTGGCGCCCCGGTATATCGAGTTCATCGGCAAGGAAATCCAGACCGCTTACCTGGAGTCCTATAGCGAATACGGGCAAAACATTTTCGACCGCTACGTGCTTTACGCAGACTTCTGGATTCAAGACCAGGAATACCGCGACCCCGAAACCGGAGAAATCCTCAACCGCATTGCCCTTAATGAGGAACTGGAAAAAATCGAAAAACCTGCGGGCATCAGCAATCCGAAAGATTTCCGCAACGAAATCGTCAATTTCGTTCTGCGTGCCCGCGCCAACAACAATGGCAAGAACCCGACGTGGCTCAGCTACGAAAAACTGCGGGTGGTCATCGAGAAGAAAATGTTCTCCAACACCGAAGACCTGTTGCCGGTCATCAGCTTCAACGCCAAGGCGAGCAAAGAGGATCAACAGAAGCACAACGACTTTGTGACCCGAATGGTTGAACGCGGCTACACCGACAAACAAGTACGACTGCTCTCTGAGTGGTACCTGCGGGTCAGAAAATCGCAGTGAGGCAGCGGCAAGCGCCCGGCTACACGCTGCTCGCGCCTGACGAACACTCCCTGACCCGGGAGCTCGCAGTGGCTTGCGGCGTGCAGCTCACCTCTTGAAGCGGCCCGGAGGGCTTATGAGCTATGTGATCGATCGACGCCTCAATGGCAAGAACAAGAGCACGGTAAACCGCCAGCGTTTTCTGCGGCGCTATCGCGACCACATCAAAAAGGCCGTCGAAGAAGCCGTGGGCCGGCGTTCCATCACCGACATGGAGCATGGCGAACAGATCAGCATTCCCGGTCGCGACATTGATGAGCCGGTGTTGCACCACGGTCGCGGCGGCAAACAGACCGTCGTACACCCGGGCAATAAGGAGTTCACCAGCGGCGAACACATTCAGCGCCCCCAAGGCGGGTCCGGGGGCGGAGGCGGCCCGGGCAAAGCAGGCAATTCCGGCGAGGGCATGGATGAGTTTGTGTTTCAAATCACCCAGGAGGAATTCCTCGAGTTCATGTTCGAAGACCTCGAGTTGCCGAACCTGGTCAAACGCCACCTGACCGGCACTGACACCTTTAAAACCGTGCGTGCCGGGATCAGTAACGAGGGCAACCCCTCACGCATCAACATCATCCGGACCTTGCGCTCAGCCCATGCCCGGCGCATCGCACTGACCGGCAGCAGCCGCGCTCGACTCAAAGAAGCCAAAACTGAACTGGAGCGCTTGAAGCGCGAAGAACCGGACAATTTCGGTGATATCAAAGACATCGAAGCTGAAATCGAGAAACTCAGCGCCCGGATTCATCGCGTGCCGTTCCTCGACACCTTCGACCTGAAGTACAACTTGCTGGTCAAACACCCCAACCCGAGTTCAAAGGCGGTGATGTTCTGCCTGATGGACGTTTCAGGCTCCATGACACAAGCCACCAAGGACATCGCCAAGCGGTTCTTTATCCTGCTGTACCTGTTTCTGAAGCGAAATTACGACAAGATCGAGGTGGTCTTTATTCGCCACCACACCAGCGCACGGGAAGTGGACGAAGAGGAGTTTTTCTATTCACGGGAAACCGGCGGCACCATCGTGTCCAGCGCTCTCAAGTTGATGCAGGAGATCATGGCCGAGCGCTATCCCACGAATGAATGGAACATTTACGCCGCCCAGGCTTCCGACGGTGACAACTGGAACGACGACTCACCCATTTGCCGCGACATTCTGATCAACCAGATCATGCCGTTCGTGCAGTACTACACTTACGTGGAAATTACCCCGCGCGAACATCAGGCACTCTGGTACGAATATGAGCGTATCAACGAGGCTTTTCCCGACACCTTCGCTCAGCAACAACTGGTCTCGGCCGGCGATATTTACCCGGTCTTCCGTGAACTCTTCCAGCGCAGGTTAGTGACATGACCGCCAAAGAGAATAAGCGCCACCCTATCTCCACTGGCTCCGAGTGGACCTTTGAACTGATCCAGGCCTACGACCGGGAAATCGGTCGCCTGGCAGAACGGTATGCACTGGACACCTACCCCAACCAGATTGAGGTGATTACCGCCGAGCAAATGATGGACGCCTATGCCTCTGTCGGGATGCCGTTGGGGTATCACCATTGGTCCTACGGCAAACATTTCTTGAGTACCGAGAAATCCTACAGCCGTGGGCAAATGGGGCTGGCGTACGAAATCGTCATCAACTCAGACCCGTGCATCGCTTACCTGATGGAAGAAAACACCATTTGCATGCAAGCCCTGGTGGTTGCCCATGCCTGCTATGGCCACAACAGCTTCTTCAAGGGCAATTACCTGTTCCGGACCTGGACTGATGCCAGTTCGATCATTGATTACCTGGTGTTCGCCAAGCAATACATCATGCAATGCGAAGAGCGCCACGGTATCGATGCCGTGGAAGACCTGCTGGACTCTTGCCATGCACTCATGAACTACGGCGTAGACCGCTACAAACGGCCTTACCCGATTTCGGCCGAAGAAGAGCGGCGGCGTCAGAAGGAGCGCGAAGAGCACCTGCAAAAACAGATCAATGACCTGTGGCGCACCATTCCCAAGAACGCTGACAAATTCAACGAAAAAGACAATGCACGCTTCCCCGACGAGCCGCAGGAAAACATCCTGTATTTCATCGAGAAACACGCGCCGCTGCTGGAACCCTGGCAGCGGGAAGTGGTGCGAATCGTACGTAAAATCGCACAGTACTTTTACCCGCAGCGCCAGACACAAGTCATGAACGAAGGCTGGGCAACCTTCTGGCACTACACCCTGATGAACGACCTTTACGATGAAGGGCTGGTGACGGAAGGCTTCATGATGGAGTTCCTGACCTCGCACACCAGCGTGGTGTTTCAGCCGGGTTTTGACAGCCCTTATTACAGCGGTATCAACCCGTATGCCCTGGGGTTTGCGATGTACCGCGATATCCGGCGCATGTGTGAAGACCCCACCGAGGAAGACCGCCGCTGGTTCCCGGAACTGGCCGGTAGCGATTGGTTATCGAGCATCAAGTTCGCCATGAGCAGCTTCAAGGACGAAAGCTTCATCCTGCAATACCTGTCTCCCAAGGTGATGCGCGACCTCAAGTTGTTCAGCATCATGGATGACGATCAGAAGGACGATTTACTCGTTCCCGCCATCCATGACGAAAACGGCTACAGGATAATTCGTGAAACCCTGGCAGCGCAGTACAACTTGGGTAATCGCGAGCCCAACGTGCAGATCTGGAGCATTGATCGCCGCGGCGACCGCTCCCTCACCCTGCGCCATCAACAACATGACCGCAAACCGCTGGGAGACTCCACCGACGAGGTCCTTAAACACCTGCACCGCCTGTGGGGCTTCGATATTCATCTGGAGACGCTGCAAGGAGATCAAGTGATGAAAGTCCATCATGTTCCGCCTAAAGGCGAACATGGGGACGCTGACTATGGGCGCCTGGATTTGAGCGCCATTCACCTGTGACGCACGTGAACCTCCGTTTGCGCGACGCAGCGGTTATCCTGTCGCGCTAACGGAGGTTTTTTATGAAGATTTATAAAGTCGGCGGCGCAGTCCGAGACCGCTTGCTGGGCAAGCCCGTCACCGACATCGACTGGGTCGTGGTAGGCGCAAGCGCAGAACAAATGCTGGCCAAGGGCTTTCGTCCCGTGGGTTCCGACTTCCCGGTCTTTCTGCACCCCAAAACCGGTGAGGAATACGCCCTCGCCCGCACCGAGCGTAAAAGCGGACGTGGCTATGGGGGCTTTGTATTTCATGCCAGCCCTGACGTGACCCTTGAAGAAGATTTGATCCGCCGCGATCTGACCATTAACGCGATGGCCGAAGATGACGCGGGCACTATCACCGATCCCTACCACGGCCAACGGGACCTGGAAGCGCGCATACTGCGCCATGTTTCCCCGGCATTCGCCGAAGATCCGCTACGGGTGCTGCGCGTTGCACGTTTTGCAGCACGTTATGCGGGCCTGGGTTTCAAGGTTGCAGACGAAACACTTGAACTGATGCGTCAACTGTCGGCTTCGGGCGAACTGCAGGCGCTGACACCGGAACGCTGCTGGAAGGAAATCTCCCGCGCGCTGATGGAAGATCATCCCCACGTCTTTATCGACGTGCTCAGACAGTGCGGCGCTCTTGAGGTGCTGTTACCGGAAGTTCAGGCATTGTTCGGCGTACCGCAGCCGCCGGCTCATCACCCGGAAATCGACAGCGGCATTCACACCCTCAGCGTGCTTGAACAAGCTGCGCGACATCATCAGCCTTTGACCGTCCGCTGGGCGTGCCTGCTACATGATGTGGGCAAAGGCCTAACACCTGTAGATAAATGGCCTCGCCACATTGCCCATGAACACACAGGGCTGCGCCTGATCAAGGCGGTGAACGAGCGCTTCAAGGCGCCCCGCGATTGCCAGGAACTTGCATTGCTGGTCGGTGAATATCACACCCACGGGCATCGTGCCTTTGAGCTGAAAGCCTCGACCTTACTGGATTTGCTGCAACGGTTTGACGTATACCGCCGGCCTCAGCGCTTCGAGGAGTTTATCGTCGCGTGCGAGATGGACGCCAAGGGCCGCCTTGGACTTGAAGATCGGCCTTACCCGCAGGCTGATTACCTGCGCGGCGCCGCAAAAGCGGCACAGGCCGTTGCCGTTCAGCCGCTGCTGGAACAGGGCTTCAAGGGGCCGGAATTGGGAGAAGCCCTCAAGCGCGAACGGCTCAGGGCTATACACACGTACAAAGAGACCCGCAAACACCCGGGGCCTGCTTCGTAGCCGCTGTCCAACAAGTTAGAGCGGCAGCGCCTTAGAGGTGCCTCAGCATCTCTTTAGGTGTTAAGGGTTCGCCCCGCCATTCAAACGCAGCCGGGGCGAGCACTTGGTCAATCTGCGCATCAGCCCACATCTGACTCAGCGTGATACCCACAATCGGGTGCAATTTGTCAGGGGCGATGAGCGAAAGCGGCCACAGCACAAAGGCATTCTTGAGAATTTCGGCGCGCGGCAGGATCAAACCGTCAAAGTTGCCCACCAGATCGCCGTAAAACAAAACGTCAATGTCCAGCGGCAAACCCTTGCGATCCTGGGCATATCGTCCGTTATCGGCTTCGATCAGCTTCAAACGTCGGCTCAACTCAGCTAAAGGAAGATCCGTGTTGGCCACCACCACCAGGTTGAAAAAAGGCCCACTCTTGATGCCTACAGGCTGGCTTTCGAAGACCGCCGAGCACTGCATGCCGTGCAGGAAGCCAGCCAGCGCATCGAGCCCCGCCTGTAAATGCTTTTCGCGCTCGACATTACTGCCCAACCCGAGAAAAACCTGAGTTAGCGACATCCGCGCTCAATCTCCACGCCCACCCCTGTGGCGGCCGCGACGGCGCCCGGCTTGGTCAGCTTGAGGTGCATCCAGGGAATATTGAATTCACGCATCAACACTTCCGTCAGATGCTCGGCAAAGGTTTCTACCAATTGGTAGTGGGCTTGCTCGGCAAAGGCCTGAATTCTGGTCGAGACGCTGGCGTAGTCCAGCGCAAGGGTCAGATCATCCCCTGCTGCGGCCGGGCGGTTATCCCACGCAAAATTCAGATCAAGGCGCAAACACTGACGGATGCCACGCTCCCAGTCATAGGCACCGATCACGGTGTCAACTTCCAGGCCTTCGATAAACACTCTGTCCAAGCACTTTTCTCCGCAGCACGACAAGGGCGCAATGCGCCGTTAGAATCAGGGCGTCCTCGCCCGGAATAGTTAGCATGTTTTGGTTACTGGCGATTATCGCCTACCTGCTTGGCTCGCTGTCCTTCGCCATTTTGCTCAGCCGCCTGACGGGTAATCCCGACCCGCGAATGAGTGGCTCAGGCAATGCTGGCGCGACCAATATGTTACGCCTGGCCGGTAAAAAACTGGCCGTTCTGACCTTGCTCGGTGATCTGTGCAAAGGCCTGCTGCCCGTCCTGCTCGCCAACCAACTCAACCTGCCACTCCAGCAACAAGCCTGGATTGGTGTGTGCGCCGTCATCGGGCACATGTATCCCCTGTACTTCCGCTTCAGGGGCGGCAAAGGCGTCGCCACGGCTGCCGGCATGCTGCTGGGGCTTTATCCTCCCGCCGCCTTGCTGGCCGTCCTGGCCTGGCTGCTGACCTTCCAGCTGACCCGCACCAGCTCACTCGCCGCGCTGATCGCCACCCCCTTGACCCTGCCACTCCTGGCCTGGCAAGAGCCTGCCGCGCTGCTGCCCATGTGTGGATTAACCGCACTGATTGTCTGGCGCCACCGCGGCAATTTACGCGACCTGATGGCCGGGCGCGAACGGCATTTCTGATTTACCCGCATGAAAATACCTCATGCTGGCCAGTAAACGCCTGAACACCACCGTCACAAAGGCTTTAACTGCTCCATCGGCCAGCGCGCCTGCACACTGATCGCCAGGCTTTCATGCTGGCCCGCCTGCAAACGCTGACACCCGGCGAATGCGATCATCGCGCCATTGTCCGTACAAAACTCAGGGCGCGCATAAAACACCTGACCGTTCATGCCACCGAGCATGGTCTCCAGCGAAGCCCGCAACGCCTTGTTTGCGCTCACACCGCCGGCAATCACCAGACGCTTCATACCTGCCTGCTTCAGGGCGCGCTTGCACTTGATGGTGAGCGTCTCAACCACGGCCTGCTGAAACGCCAGCGCGATGTCGCAACGGGCCTGTTCGTTATCATCACCCGCCGCCACGCAGCGCTGCCAAGTGTTCAAGGCAAAGGTCTTGAGGCCACTGAAACTGAAATCGAGGCCAGGGCGATCGGTCATGGGCCGCGGGAACACAAAGCGTCCCGCCACACCTTGGGCGGCAAGGCGGGCAATTTCAGGGCCACCCGGATAGTTGAGTCCCATCATCTTCGCCGTTTTGTCGAAAGCCTCGCCTGCGGCATCGTCCAGCGTTTCGCCCAGCAGCGCGTATTGACCGATGCCATCCACCTGAACCAGCTGCGTATGGCCACCTGACACCAACAATGCGACGAACGGGAACTCTGGGGGCTGCTCTTCCAGCATGGGGGCCAGCAAATGGCCTTCCATGTGGTGTACGCCCAAGGCAGGAATGCCCCATGCGAAGGCCAGTGCCTGGGCGCAGGAAGCCCCGACTAGCAAGGCCCCGACCAGGCCTGGCCCCGCCGTGTAGGCAATTGCATCGATTTCGGTCGGCACGCAGTCTGCCTCGGCCAACACCTGACGAATCAAGGGCAGCATGCGTTTGACGTGATCCCGTGATGCCAGCTCAGGCACCACGCCACCATAGGCACGGTGCAAATCGATCTGACTGAACAGTGCATCGGCCAAAAGCCCGCGTTCACTGTCGTATAGCGCGACGCCGGTTTCGTCGCAGGAGGTTTCTAATCCCAGTACTAGCATGGGTTTGCGCCTTGTAGAGGCTAAATTCGAAGGCGCGCATAATAGTCGCCACTACCGCCCCCGGCCAGCGGTTTTCGATCAGAGGCTTTGCATTCCGGGCGATGAGGGGTTAACATCCGCAACCCTTAAAAACCGACGTCTTCCAACGCGATTTTGCCTTGAGACGTTGACCCCGGTAATGAATGAAGGTAGCTCTGGATGCCAGCCGTCAAAGTAAAAGAGAACGAACCCTTCGACGTAGCTCTGCGTCGTTTCAAGCGCTCCTGCGAAAAAGCCGGTGTACTGGCTGAAGTTCGCAGCCGCGAATTTTACGAGAAGCCGACTTCCGAGCGTAAGCGCAAAGCAGCAGCCGCTGTTAAGCGTCACGCGAAGAAAGTTCAGCGCGAGCAGCGCCGCGCCGTTCGTCTGTACTAATACACAGACGTTCGTTGCACGCTTCTGCCAAGCCCGGCCTAAAGCCGGGCCGTAGGCAGTTGCAGCAAGTTACACGCTTTACCGTCAAGGCCGCAGATGCGACTGCGACAAACTGCTACACCACGTCAGACCTGGCCTTTAAGCCAGCGGTGCACGTCTTTACTGACGAGCCTTCAAGGCTACCGACGAGCACACACCTCTGATTCTCCTCAAAGACGATCAGCCCAAGGCATCTCTCCCATGCCTGCTTATGAGCTATCCGAGACCAGCCATTGGTCAGCCCCGGACTCAGAGCGTGATATTTCGAACCCATTTACTCTGTTTTAAATACGAGTCTGCGGAGCTTCGACAGATACACTTCCCGACATGATTGAGCAGACGTCACACGTACGAGCAGCGTTTTCGCCTGCACGCCGCCATGACCAAACCTTTCTATACGGCTTTTTTTGCGCTGAGATGACGAGAACGCCATGGCCGGGTTAATCCCCCAGAGCTTTATTGACGACCTTCTGAACCGCACCGATATCGTCGATGTCGTCAGCTCGCGCGTGCAAATGAAGAAAGCAGGCAAAAACTACACCGCCTGCTGCCCCTTCCATAAAGAAAAAACACCGTCTTTCAGTGTCAGCCCGGATAAACAGTTTTATTACTGTTTTGGTTGTGGTGCAGGCGGTAATGCCCTCGGCTTCATCATGGACCACGACAACCTGGACTTCCCCCAAGCTGTCGAAGAACTGGCCAAAGCCGCAGGTATGGAGATCCCCAGAGAGGAAAGCGGTCGCTCGCACAAACCGCGACAGCCGACCGACTCGCCGCTCTACCCGCTGCTGACCGCAGCCGCCGACTTTTATCGGCAGGCCCTGAAAAGCCACCCGGCGCGCAGGGCCGCCGTGGACTACTTGAAAGGCCGAGGCCTGACCGGCGAAATCGCCCGGGATTTCGGCCTGGGTTTTGCTCCGCCCGGCTGGGACAACCTGTACAAGCATTTGAGCAGCGACACCCTGCAGCAAAAAGCCATGATTGATGCGGGCTTATTGGTTGAGAACGCTGAAACCGGCAAACGCTATGACCGCTTTCGCGATCGCGTAATGTTCCCGATTCGCGACAGCCGTGGCCGCATTATTGCGTTTGGCGGTCGCGTGCTCGGTGATGACAAGCCCAAATACCTGAACTCCCCTGAAACACCTGTCTTCCACAAAGGACAGGAATTGTACGGGCTGTTCGAAGCGCGCAAGTTCAATCGCAGCCTCGACGAAATCATCGTGGTTGAAGGCTATATGGACGTCATTGCCTTGGCCCAACAGGGCTTGCGCAATGCCGTGGCCACGCTGGGCACCGCGACCAGCGAAGAGCACATGAAGCGCCTGTTTCGGGTCGTACCCAGCGTATTGTTTTGCTTTGATGGCGATCAGGCTGGCCGCAATGCCGCCTGGCGCGCACTTGAGGCCACGCTACCCTGCCTGCAAGATGGCCGCCGCGCCCGCTTCCTGTTTCTGCCAGAAGGCGAGGATCCGGACACACTGGTGCGCTCCGAAGGCACTGATGCGTTCAGGGCGCGCATTAACCAGCACGCGCAGCCGCTGGCAGATTATTTTTTCCAGCAACTGACTGAAGAAACTGACCCGCGCTCGCTCGAAGGCAGGGCCCACATGGCCACGCTGGCAGCACCGCTCATCGACAAAGTGCCGGGCGCCAACCTGCGCAACCTGATGCGCCAACGCTTGAGCGAAATTACGGGCCTCAACAGCGAAGCGGTCAGCCAACTGGCGCAAAGCGCACCACCCCCCTCGCAACCCGCCTACGACCCGGGCATCGATTACGATGCCATGCCGGACTACAGTGACTTTCAGCAGCCGGAAACGTACGTTCCCCAACAGGAATGGACCACGAAAAAGTCGGGGACGGGCGGTAAAAAGTGGGAAAACAAGCCGTGGGACAAAAAAGGCAAGCGCGGCGGCGAGCGCGAGCAGGCCTGGATCCCGGTCGGCGTTGAACCGCCGACATTAACCGCCCTGCGCACCTTGTTGCATCACCCGCAACTGGCCAAAAAAGTAGAAGATGCGGGCCACTTTGCGGCAGAAGACCAGACGAATAACCAGCTCTTGATCGCGCTGGTCGAGGCCGTACAGAAGAATCCTAAGCTAAGCTCTATTCAGTTGTTGTCCCGTTGGCACGGCACTGAACAGGGCCGCTTGCTGCAAAGACTGCTCGAAAAGGAATGGCTAATTGACGCCGACAACCTTGAACAACAGTTTTTCGACACCATAACTAGCTTGTCAGCTCGCCAACGCGAGCGAAATCTGGAACAACTTCTTCGAAAAGCACGTCAAGGCGAGCTAAGTAGCGAGGAGAAAAATCAGTTACGCGACCTTCTGAGTCGCAATAATCCCGCATCAAACCCGACCTCAACTGGCGCGTGAGGTCATAGCTAAGGTATAATCCTCGGCTTGTTTTTTGCCCGCCAAGACCTTCAGTGGATAGGGTGTTATGTCCGGAAAAGCGCAACAGCAGTCTCGTATCAAAGAGTTGATCACCCTCGGCCGTGAGCAGAAGTATCTGACTTACGCAGAGGTCAACGACCACCTGCCCGAAGATATTTCAGATCCGGAGCAAGTGGAAGACATCATCCGCATGATTAATGACATGGGGATCCCCGTACACGAGAGTGCTCCGGATGCGGACGCCCTTATGTTGGCCGATGCTGACACCGACGAAGCCGCTGCTGAAGAAGCAGCTGCAGCGTTGGCGGCAGTAGAAACCGATATTGGTCGCACTACCGACCCAGTACGCATGTATATGCGTGAAATGGGCACGGTAGAACTGCTGACACGCGAAGGCGAAATTGAAATCGCCAAGCGTATCGAAGAAGGCATCCGCGAAGTGATGGGCGCAATCGCGCACTTCCCTGGCACGGTTGACCATATTCTCTCCGAGTACACTCGCGTCACCACCGAAGGTGGTCGCCTTTCTGACGTCCTGAGCGGTTATATCGACCCGGACGATGGAATTACGCCGCCTGCAGCCGAGGTTCCGCCTCCTGTCGATCCTAAAACGGCCAAGGCCGAAGGTGATGACGAAGAGGAAGAGAAGGACGACGCTACCGATGACGAGGAAGAGGTCGAAAGCGGCCCCGATCCAATCATCGCGGCACAGCGCTTCGGCGCCGTTTCCGATCAGATGGAAATCACTCGCAAGGCACTGAAGAAGCACGGTCGCGACAGCAAGCAGGCGATTGCCGAGCTGGTTGCCCTGGCTGAGCTGTTCATGCCGATCAAGCTGGTGCCCAAGCAGTTCGAAGGCCTGGTTGAACGTGTTCGTAGCGCTCTGGAGCGTCTGCGTGCACAAGAGCGGGCCATCATGCAGCTGTGCGTCCGTGATGCACGCATGCCGCGTACTGATTTCCTTCGCCTGTTCCCGGGCAATGAAGTCGACGAAAGCTGGAGCGACGCGCTGGCCAAAGGCAAAAGCAAATACGCTGAAGCCATTGCCCGCTTGCAACCGGACATCATCCGTTGCCAGCAAAAGCTGTCTGCTCTAGAAGCAGAAACCGGCTTGAAGATTGCCGAGATCAAGGACATCAACCGTCGCATGTCGATCGGTGAGGCCAAGGCCCGCCGCGCGAAGAAAGAGATGGTTGAAGCCAACTTGCGTCTGGTGATCTCCATCGCCAAGAAGTACACCAACCGTGGCTTGCAGTTCCTCGACCTGATCCAGGAAGGCAACATCGGCTTGATGAAAGCGGTAGACAAGTTTGAATACCGCCGCGGCTACAAATTCTCGACTTATGCCACTTGGTGGATCCGTCAGGCGATCACTCGCTCGATTGCCGACCAGGCACGCACCATCCGTATTCCGGTGCACATGATCGAGACGATCAACAAGCTCAACCGTATTTCCCGCCAAATGCTGCAGGAAATGGGTCGCGAACCGACCCCGGAAGAGCTGGGCGAACGCATGGAAATGCCTGAGGACAAAATCCGCAAGGTATTGAAGATCGCTAAAGAGCCGATCTCCATGGAAACCCCGATCGGTGATGACGAAGACTCCCATCTGGGTGATTTCATCGAAGACTCGACCATGCAGTCGCCAATCGATGTTGCCACCGTTGAGAGCCTTAAAGAAGCGACACGCGATGTACTTGGCGGCCTTACAGCACGTGAAGCCAAAGTACTGCGCATGCGCTTCGGTATCGACATGAATACCGACCACACCCTTGAGGAGGTTGGTAAGCAGTTCGACGTTACCCGTGAGCGGATTCGTCAGATCGAAGCCAAAGCGTTACGCAAGCTGCGCCACCCGACGAGAAGCGAGCACCTGCGCTCCTTCCTCGACGAGTGATACCAAAACCCCCGGCCCTGCCGGGGGTTTTGCTTTGTACCCGCCAAACCTTTCCAGCGCCTCACGCCCATATCCCACAGCCCGTCTACACTCGTCACATTCGCGAGTAGAACGAGCCCCGCATGCCACGACTGCCAGCCACCCTCCTCTTGCTGCTAATCGCCTTTTCCACAGCGGCCAACGCCCTGACGTTGACCGATGAAGAGCGACAGTGGCTCGACAAGCATCCCGAGCTACGCCTTGGGGTTGATGCGTCATGGCCACCCTTTGAGTTCCGCGACGAAAAGGGGCTCTATACCGGCTTGGCCGCGGACTACGTGGAACTGATCAAAAACCGTTTGGGTGTGAGCATCAAACCGGTGGAGCCCTACGACTGGAGCAGCGTCCTTGAGCTCGCCAAAGATGGCAGTCTCGACTGGCTACCCGGCATCATGTCGACCCCTGAGCGTCAGAAAACCCTGGCCTTTACGCGCCCCTACCTCGACTTCCCGATTGTCATCCTCGCGCACAAAGGCGGCCCCGCCCCAAAAAACATTGATGAGCTCTATGGGCTGAAAATCGCCGTGGTCGAAAACTACGCCCCGCACGAGCTGTTGCATGCCCAACACCCCGACCTGAATCTCGTCGCCCTGCCCAATGTCAGCTCCGCGCTACAAGCATTGGCTACCGATCAAGTCGACGCCATGGTGGGCGACCTGGCGTCCAGCGTCTGGAGCCTGCGCCAGCTCAAGCTGGACGGGTTGTACGTCAGTGGCGAAACCCCGTATCGCTATCAACTGGCAATGGCCGTACCCAAAGACCAAACCATCCTGTTGCGCCTGCTGGATAAAGTCATGGCCGACATGACACCCCGTGAAATCGAAGCCATTCAAGCGCGCTGGATCGGCAACACCGGCGATTATCAGGCGTTGTGGCGCGGGTTACTGCTGTATGTACTGCCGGGCATCTTGTTGCTCGTCACCGTATTGATCGTGGTCGTGCGCATCAACAGGCGCTTGAGCTCCGAAATAGCCCGCCGCGTTGCCCTCGAACAGGAACTGCGCAGTAGCGAATACCGCTACAGAGGCTTGGTCGAAAGTCTGTCTGCCATCGCATGGGAGGCCCAACGGGATGATTACACCTACACCTATGTTTCCCCTCAGGCCGAAACACTCATCGGCTACCCCTTGGCCGACTGGCTGACCCCTGGGTTCTGGGAGCGAATCATCCATCCCGATGACCTGCCCCGAACCAAAATGTACTGCGAAAGCGAAATCAAGGCCGGGCGCGACCACAGCATCGACTATCGCGTGATAACCGCCGATGGCAGAACCCTGTGGCTACGGGACATCATCACGCTTTCCACGCACAATCAGACGCCCGTACTGCGCGGATTGATGATCAACATCAGCGAAACCAAACAAACCGAAGAAGCGCTGCGCCTTTCTGAGGAAAAATTTGCCAAAGCCTTCCATGCATCGCCAGACGGATTGCTGTTGAGTCGGCAGAGTGATGGCTTGCTGATCGAAATCAACGAAGGCTTCAGCCGCTTGACCGGCTACGACAGCGCCAGCGCACTGAATCGATCCTCTCTGGACCTCAACATCTGGGCCGATGTTCACCAACGCCAAGAGTTACTCACACGCCTGAGTGAGGACGGGTTTGTAAGGGATTTCAGGTGCAAATTGCGCCACAAAAGCGGGCGCATACGCATCTGTGAAGTCTCTAGCCGACCGCTGAAAATCGGTGATGAAGACTGCATGTTGACCATCACGCGGGACATCACCGAACGCCAACAGATGCAGGAAAAACTCCTGCAAACCGCCACCGTGTTCGAAAGCACGGCTGAAGGCATCTTGTTCACCGACCCGGCGCAAACCATCACCGCCGTGAACCGCGCCTTCACCGAAATCACGGGCTACAGCGAGGCCGAAGTGCTCGGCCAGACACCGCGGATTTTGGCCTCCAATCAGCACGACAGCGCCTTCTTTGCCGCCATGTGGCATCAGTTGTCAGGCGAGGGACACTGGCAAGGGGAGATTTATAACAAGCGCAAAAACGGGGAAGTCTATCCCTGCTGGATAACGATCAGCGCAGTACACAACTCCGAAAATATCGTCACTCACTTTGTGGCCGTCTTTGCCGACATTTCCAGCCTCAAGCACGCACAGGCGCGTCTGGATCATCAGGTCCATCACGACCCGCTGACTGGCTTGCCGAACCGTTTGCTGTTCGAGAGCCGTCTGGACCAGATCCTCAATCAGCAAAATGCGCAAGACCAACACGCGGCAGTACTGTTTCTGGACCTTGATCGCTTTAAGAACATCAACGACAGCCTGGGCCACCCGGTGGGCGACCTGTTGCTCAAAGGCATCACCGCACGCCTCAAGGTCCAGTTGCGCGACATTGATACCGTCGCCCGCCTCGGCGGCGATGAATTCATTATCCTGCTGCCCGGCCTTCAGCAACCCCGTGATGCCGAGGTGATTGCCAACAAGTTACTGGCCTGTTTCAGCGCACCGTTCCCAGCGGGCGAACACGAACTGTTTATCAGCGCCAGCATCGGCATCAGCGTGTACCCGCATGACGGCACGGACGTGGCCACACTGGTAAAAAACGCCGACGCCGCCATGTACCGCTCCAAGCTCAAAGGCCGCAACCGGGTTGAGCGCTACACCCATGACCTCACCTCACAAGCGAGCGAACGGGTGATCCTTGAACAGGAACTGCGACGTGCGCTGGAGCGCAACGAGCTATCGCTGTTCTATCAACCCAAAATCAGCCTGCACGACCTGAGTCTGGTCGGCGCTGAAGCCCTGATTCGCTGGACCCACCCCACGCTGGGCGTCATTGCCCCTGAGCGCTTCATTCATCTGGCCGAAGAAAACGGCATGATTATCCAGGTGGGTGACTGGGTGCTGGAGCGTGCCTGCATGCAATTGAATGAGTGGAATCAGACATACGCACCTTTTGGCCCGGTCTCCGTAAACCTGGCCGGCGCCCAATTACACCAACCCCGACTGGTCGGCCGCATCCGCCAACTCCTGAAAAAATACAACCTCCAGCCGGGTTACCTGCAACTTGAGATCACTGAAAACTTCATCATGAACCAGACTGAAGAAGCACTGGACGTCCTGCATCAGCTCAAGCGATTAGGCGTGCAACTGGCGATTGATGACTTTGGCACCGGATATTCCTCACTCAGCTACCTCAAACGCCTGCCCCTGGACACCTTGAAAATTGACCAGTCATTCGTGCGCGGCTTACCCCACGACCCCAATGACGAAGCCATCGTACGGGCCATCATTGCCCTGGGTCGCAGCATGCAATTCACCGTCATTGCCGAAGGTGTGGAAAACCAGGCCCAGCAAGACTTCTTGGCCAACGCCGGTTGCGAACAGATTCAGGGGTACATCATCAGCGTGCCTTTATCTGCTGAAGAATTCGCGACGACCTTTCTTCGTATCTCTATTTCAGACTTTTCGGATAGCACTGCCGAGAAACCATCGTTATAATCCGCGACCTACTGAGGGCCTATAGCTCAGTTGGTTAGAGCAGGGGACTCATAATCCCTTGGTCGTAGGTTCGAGTCCTACTGGGCCCACCACTTTGAAAGCCGCGCACTGCGCGGCTTTTGTGTTTCTGGCGTTTGCAGGGCTGTGCTGCGAAAAGTCGTGATCGTCCATATCCCGTCCACCACTGGACGCCCCGCCCCTCAAGCGCTGTACCATGAGCGCCCACTTCGATGACGCCACTGGAGCCTCTCTTGCCTGACTCTCGCCCGCCCGTGCTGGATGAAATCGATCGTCAGTTGATTGCCGCCTTGCAGCTCAATGCACGCGAAAGCGTCGCCATGCTGGCGCGTCAGTTGGGAATTGCACGCACCACGGTGACGTCACGGCTGTCACGCCTGGAGAAAAACAACATCATCACCGGGTATGGCGTTCGACTGGGGCAGCGCCTGATTGATGGCGGGCTGCAAGCGTATGTCGGGATTACCGTGCAGCCACGCTCGGGCAAGGAGGTGGTCAGGCGTTTGAGTGCCATGGCGCAGGTGCAGCAACTGTGCGCCGTCAGCGGAGAATTTGATTACGTCGCGTGGCTGCGCAGCGATTCCCCCGAGCAACTTGATCAATTGCTGGACCAGATCGGCAGTGTCGAGGGCGTTGAAAAAACCACGACCTCCATCATTCTCAGCAGCAAAGTCGACCGCGGCTAGGCCGACGCGAACAACACTTTGCACAGCGCTTTCGTCACACTGCGCAAAGACAATGCAAAACGACGACACTTTGCGTTTTAATAACGTGTTCTGTGCTCCCTATCATGGTGCCTGTCTTTTCCTATACTCAGCGTTAAGCGCGGGTCGCCAGCAAGGTCAGCCATGAATAAGAACAATCGCCACCCGAATGACGGCAAGAAACCAATCACCATTTTCGGCCCCGATTTCCCTTTTGCCTTCGACGACTGGATCGAACACCCAGCCGGTCTGGGGAGTATTCCCACACATAAACTGGGCGCAGAGGTCGCGATTGTCGGTGCTGGCATGGCCGGAATGGTCGCCGCGTATGAGTTGATGAAGCTCGGCCTCAAGCCTGTGGTGTACGAGGCCTCGAAAATGGGCGGACGTTTGCGCTCGCAAGCGTTTGAAGGCAGTGAAGGCGTCATCGCCGAGCTGGGCGGGATGCGCTTTCCGGTGTCCTCTACCGCCTTCTATCACTATGTCGACAAACTCGGGCTTGAGACCAAACCGTTCCCCAACCCGCTGACACCCGCTTCTGGCAGCACCGTAATTGATCTCGAAGGACAAACCTTCTACGCGCAAAAACTGTCGGACCTGCCTGCACTGTTTCAGGAAGTGGCTGACGCGTGGGCGGATGCACTGGAAGCAGGGTCGCAATTTGGCGATATCCAGCAGGCCATTCGCGATCGCGATGTCCCGCGTTTGAAAGCGTTGTGGAACACCCTGGTTCCGCTGTGGGACGACCGCACGTTTTATGACTTTGTCGCGACCTCCAAAGCCTTTGCCAAACTCTCGTTCCAACACCGCGAAGTGTTCGGTCAGGTCGGCTTCGGGACGGGCGGCTGGGACTCAGACTTCCCCAATTCAATGCTCGAGATCTTCCGCGTGGTCATGACCAACTGCGATGACCATCAACACCTGGTGGTGGGCGGGGTTGAGCAGGTGCCGCTGGGAATCTGGCGCCACGCGCCGCAGCGCTGTGCTCACTGGCCGGAAGGCACCAGCCTCAGTTCGTTGCACCATGGCGCACCACGAACCGGGGTCAAGGCGATTTCCCGTACAGACGACGGTTTGTTTTCTGTCACCGACAACCTCGGTGTGACCCGCCCGTTCGAGGCAGTGTTGGTGACGTGCCAAAGCTGGCTGCTGACCACCCAGATCGAGTGCGAAGAAGCGCTGTTCTCGCAAAAGATGTGGATGGCGCTCGACCGCACGCGCTACATGCAATCGTCCAAAACCTTCGTCATGGTCGACCGCCCGTTCTGGAAAGACAAAGACCCGGAAACCGGCCGCGACCTGATGAGCATGACCCTCACCGACCGCCTGACCCGTGGCACTTATTTGTTCGATAACGGCGACGACAAACCAGGCGTTATTTGCCTGTCGTACTCATGGATGAGCGATGCGCTGAAAATGCTGCCGCATCCCGTCGAAAAACGCGTGAAGCTGGCCTTGGACGCGTTGAAAAAGATCTACCCCAACGTCGACATCGCCAGCCGGATTATTGGCGACCCGATCACCGTTTCGTGGGAAGCCGACCCGCACTTCCTGGGGGCTTTTAAAGGCGCACTGCCCGGTCATTACCGCTACAACCAGCGCATGTACGCGCACTTTATGCAGCAGGAGATACCGGCAGAACAACGCGGAATTTTCATCGCCGGCGACGATGTGTCGTGGACACCTGCCTGGGTGGAAGGAGCGGTACAGACCTCCTTGAACGCCGTGTGGGGCATCATGACCCACTTTGGCGGACGCACCCACGCCGACAATCCCGGGCCGGGCGATGTGTTTAACGACATCGGCCCAATCGCCCTGCCGGATTGAACCGCGCGCCAACCCACCCGGAACAGGAGAACCCCATGCGCGTCGCCCTTTACCAATGCCCGCCCCTGCAACTGGACATCGCGGGCAACTTGAAACGCCTGAGCCTCGTTGCCCAGCACAACCCCGGGGTTGATCTGCTGGTGCTGCCCGAAATGTTCCTGACGGGGTACAACATTGGTCAGCCTGCCGTGGCGCAATTGGCTCAACCCCACGACGGCGACGCGGCCCGAGCAATCGCCCAAATAGCCAAAGCCTGCAACATGGCCATTGCTTACGGTTACCCGGAGCTGGGTGCGGACGGCCGCCTCTACAACAGCGCGCAACTGATCGATTGCCACGGCCAACCCCTGCTCAACTACCGCAAAACCCACTTGTTCGGGACGCTTGACCACGCCCAGTTCAGCGCCGGCGAAGAAGCGTACCCCGTGGTCGAGCTCAACGGCTGGAAGGTCGGCATGCTGATTTGCTATGACCTGGAGTTTCCGGAGAACACGCGGCGTCTGGCCCTGGCCGGCGCGCAATTGATCGTTGTGCCCACCGCCAACATGCAACCCTACGACTTCATTGCCGATGTCACGGTGCGCAGCCGTGCGTTTGAAAATCAGTGTTACGTGGCCTACGCCAATTACTGTGGCCGCGAAGACACGCTTCATTATTGCGGCCAAAGCAGCATCGCAGCGCCAGATGGCCAGCAAGTAGCACTGGCTCAACGGGACGAAACGGTGATCGCCGCCGAGCTTGATCCACAAAAACTGACGGACGCGAAGGCGGGAAACAACTACTTGGCCGACCGCCGTCCGGAACTTTACGGTGCGCTGAGCGCGCGCTGATTGCCAGTAATCCGCTAGCATGAGCGCTTCTCTGTAACGGAAGTGCCCATGCCCGCGTTGAACACCCCAGACGTCCTACGCCTGACCACCCGCAATGGTCTGACGCTGACCGTGCGCCATGTCCCACGGCTCACGCGCAGCGCAGCTTGCGTCCGAGTGGCCGTGGGCAGTCATGACGTACCCGCCGACTGGCCGGGGCTGGCGCATTTTCTGGAGCATTTGTTGTTCCTCGGCACCGAGCGCTTCCCCGCGGCGCAGGGCCTGATGGCCTATGTGCAACAGCATGGCGGGCACCTCAACGCGCGCACCAGCGAACGCCATACCGACTTCTTTTTTGAATTGCCCCCCGAAGCCTTTGCGGGCGGGCTGGATCGCCTGTGCGACATGCTGGCTCATCCGCGTCTGGATCCGGACGACCAGCGGCGCGAACGCGAAGTGCTGCACGCGGAATTCATTGCCTGGGCCCGCGAGCCTTCGGCGCAACGCGACCTGCAAAGGCTTCAACCACTCAACGCCACACACCCGCTGCGGGGCTTCCACGCAGGCAATCGCTACAGCTTGCCCGTGCCACGCGCAGCCTTTCAGCGCGCCTTGACGCATTTCCATGAGCAGTTTTACCGAACCGGGCACATGACCTTGAGCCTGGTAGGCCCGCAATCGCAGGACACGCTGATCGCACTCGCCGAGCGTTACAGCCTTGAGCTTCAACCGGGTACGGCCGCCACGCCACAGCCCCCGCCGCCTCTGATGAGCGAGGGTTCGTCACAGTACGTGCAGGTCGAGGGTTTACACGTGGACCTGATGTTTACCTTGGAGCAGCTACCCACTGCATCAGAAGAAGCGCTGGCATTCCTGTGTCACTGGATCAACGCCGACAAACCGGGCGGACTTCTCGCTCACTTACGTCAGCAGCAACTGACCGACAGCCTGCGTGCCACGCCGGTGTACCAGTTTCAGAACCAGGCCCTGCTCGGCCTGACGTTCACAGGGTCGACTGACATGACAACCAAGGCTCAACCGATCCGCGACGCTGTCGACGACTGGTTGTGTTTTTTCAGCGCTCAGCAACCCTGGACCGGCCTGCGCAACGAATACCGACGCCTACAGCAGCGTCAGCAACGGGTCAGCAGCGCCTTGGAATTGGCCCGCCGCGATGTTCAGCACCGTCCGGTAGAGCTGTCAGACCACGGGGTTGAAGCACTGGCGGTGATCCTGAAACACATGCAAACCGAGCCCCGCCCGAGCGGGCAGCACGCCTGGCAATTACCCACACCCAATCCCTTCCTCATATCGGAGAAACACCCCGTGACCGCTGGCCTTATTCGTGGACAAACCAGTGCCCATCGCGGCTTGCGCACGTTTGCCCAGGACCGCTTGCGCAGCCGCCGCGAAGTATCGGCCATGACGTTCAGCCCTGCTCTCGCGAACCCCAATGGCGAAGCCGCTGTGTACGTGCGCTGGCACTTGGGCGTGACCCCTGCCCCCTCGCTGTTACCGACGCTGCAACACCGCCTGCTGACACTGCAACACGATGCGCGCGAAGCGGGCGTTGAAATGTCGCTCATCGCGCAGGGCAATGACTGGTTGCTGAAGTTGCATGGCCTGCAAGAGCCGATGCCTGCCATTCTCGAACACGCGCTGCCATTGCTCACCCCGCTGACGGATGATGCGCCGGGAGCGACGCCGCAAACGCCACTGATGCCCATCCGCCAGTTACTCAAACGCCTGCCGGAACTGCACACCCGCTTCGCACTGCCTGCGGCTGACACCGTGCAGCACGTCTGGCCCTCCGCCCGATGGCTCGGTCTGGCGGTGGGCGTTTCCTCGGCCAGTCAACCCATGATCAGCAGCGCGCTCAGCAAAGCCCCCGGCACCCCGGACCCGCACCTGACGCACGCCGTCGAAACACCCTCAGCACGCCACTGGCACACCGAACCGTGCGAGTCGAGCGAACAGGCGTTGCTGCTGTTCTGCCCGGCACCGCGGGCCGACCTCACGCAAGAAGCCGCCTGGCGACTGCTGGCCCATCTGGCGCAAACCCCGTTCTATCAGCGTCTGCGGGTGGAGCTGCAAATGGGTTACGCCGTGTTCAGCGGCGTGCGCCAGCTTGGCGACAGAACCGGCCTGCTGCTGGGGGTGCAATCGCCTCAAGCCACGACGGCAGACATCTTCGAGCAGGTCCGCACTTTCCTCGGGCAATTGCCGCAGCAGATTGCCGCACTGGATGAAGCGTCTTTCATCGAGGCACGCACCGCACTGGCTCAACAGTTCTCAGCCAAGGCCCTCAGCCTGGCTCAAGCCGCCGACCTGCTCTGGCACGCTCAACAGGCGGGCCACTCGTCGGATTACCTCAAGGTGCTCTACAACGCACTTATGACCCTGGACCGAGCCACTACACTCAAGGCAGCTGAGTGCCTCAATGACCCGTACAGCGACTGGCTGTGCATGGCCACCGAGCCGCAAACTGAATCGTTTTATCAGCGTAGAAGCTGATTTTTACCATCCACGTAATGAGCTTTCTTCGACTTTGGTCGTTCCTGCTCAGTCAAATTTAGTAACATAGCCACCTAAGCATCTGAACATCTCCTTCGGGAGCTGGACTAAGTTAAAGACACCCCACCCACCCCCACTGCTAAGGAGTCACCTCATGGCTTGGACTAAACCGGCTTACACCGATCTGCGCATTGGCTTTGAAGTCACCATGTACTTCGCAAGCCGTTGATCTGCCGCTTTTATTGAGCAGAGCAACCCAACGCCTCGGTTCGCCGGGGCGTTTTTATTTTCAGATTTGCAAGAGAACAGCCTCCCATGTTCGTCCAGATTCTAGGTTCCGCCGCTGGCGGCGGGTTCCCGCAGTGGAACTGCAACTGCGTCAACTGTGCCGGTTTTCGCGAGGGCACCTTGCGCGCCACGGCCCGTACCCAGTCTTCCATTGCGATCTCCGATGACGGCGTGAACTGGGTGCTGTGCAACACCTCGCCCGACATCCGCGCCCAGCTCCAGAGCTTCGCCCCCATGCAGCCCGGCCGCGCCCTGCGTGACACCGGGATCAGTGCCATCATCCTGATGGACAGCCAGATCGACCACACCACAGGCCTGTTGAGCCTGCGCGAAGGTTGCCCGCACGATGTCTGGTGCACCGGCATGGTCCACGAGGACCTGAGCACCGGTTTCCCGCTGTTCACCATGCTCAAGCACTGGAACGGCGGCCTGAACTGGCACCGCATCGAACTCGAAGGGTCGTTCACCATCCCGGCCTGCCCGAACCTGCGCTTCAGCCCGTTGCCGCTACGCAGCGCTGCGCCGCCGTATTCGCCGCACCGCTTCGACCCGCACCCAGGCGACAACATCGGCCTGATCGTCGAAGACCTGCGCACCGGCGGCAAACTGTTCTATGCACCAGGGTTGGGCAAAGTGGATGCGCCCTTGCTCGACATCATGGCCAGCAGCGATTGCCTGCTGGTGGACGGCACGATGTGGGATGACGACGAAATGCAGCGCCGCGGTGTCGGCACGCGCACCGGCCGTGAGATGGGCCACCTTGCACAAAATGGCCCCGGCGGCATGCTCGAAGTGCTGGAGCAATTGCCCGAGCAACGCAAAGTGCTGATACACATTAACAACACCAACCCGATCCTCGACGAAGACTCCGCCGAACGTGCCGAACTGGCCCGCCGTGGCGTAGAAGTCGCCTTTGATGGCATGAGCATCGAGCTGTAAGCCACACCCTGTCGCTGCCACACGCTGCGTTCACGGACGCAGCGCTCAGGTCGGCGTCACCCCCTGCGGCAGCAACGACACACTGTATTTTCTGGAGGCACCCGATGACCCAAGCCCCACTGTCCAAAACCGAGTTCGAAGCCGCATTGCGAGCCAAGGGCGCGTATTACCACATCTACCACCCGTATCAGGTGGCGATGTACGAAGGCCGCGCCACGCGCGAACAGATCCAGGGCTGGGTCGCCAACCGCTTCTACTATCAAGTCAACATCCCGCTCAAGGACGCCGCGATTCTGGCCAACTGCCCTGACCGCGAAGTACGCCGCGAGTGGATTCAGCGCTTGCTCGATCACGATGGCGCCCCCGGCGAAGACGGCGGTATCGAAGCCTGGTTGCGCTTGGGGCAGGCCGTCGGCCTTGACCCGGATCAACTGCGCTCCCAAGAGCTGGTGCTGCCCGGCGTCCGGTTTGCCGTGGATGCCTACGTCAACTTTGCCCGCCGCGCCACTTGGGAAGAAGCCGCCAGCAGCTCGCTGACCGAAATGTTTGCCCCGCAGATCCATCAGTCGCGTCTCGACAGCTGGCCGCAGCATTACCCGTGGATCGACCCGGCGGGCTACGAATACTTCCGCACGCGTCTGGGCCAGGCACGCCGCGACGTCGAGCATGGGCTGGCTATCACGTTGCAGCACTACACCACGTGGGAAGGCCAGCAGCGCATGCTGGAAATTCTCCAGTTCAAACTGGACATCCTTTGGAGCATGCTCGACGCCATGACCATGGCTTACGAGCTGGACCGCCCGCCGTACCACAGCGTGACCGACCAACGCGTCTGGCATAAAGGAATCACCCTATGAGCTTCGATCGCAGCAAAATCCCGACCTGGCGCCCCGGCTATCGTTTCCAGTACGAGCCCGCGCAAAAAGGCCACGTGCTGCTCTACCCCGAAGGCATGATCAAACTCAATGACAGCGCCGCGCTGATCGGCGGCCTGATCGATGGCCAGCGCGACGTCGCGGCCATCATTGGCGAACTGGATGCACAGTTCCCCGACGTTCCCGAGCTCGGTCACGACATCGAGCAATTTATGGAGGTCGCTCGTGCAGAGCACTGGATCGAACTGGCCTGACAGCCGGGTGCCACCCACGCCTGAAGTCGGCTTGCCGCTGTGGTTATTGGCGGAGCTGACCTACCGCTGCCCGCTGCAATGCCCGTACTGCTCCAACCCGCTGGACTTCGCCCAGCAAGGCAAAGAGCTGACCACCGAACAGTGGATCAAGGTGTTTCGCGAAGCGCGCGAAATGGGCGCCGCACAACTGGGCTTCTCGGGCGGCGAACCCTTGGTGCGTCAGGACTTGGCCGAACTGATTGGTGAGGCGCGCACGCTGGGGTTCTACACCAACCTCATCACCTCCGGCATTGGCCTGACCGAGCAAAAAATCAGCGACTTCAAAAAAGCCGGTCTGGACCATATCCAGATCAGTTTTCAGGCCAGCGACGAGCAAGTGAACAACCTGCTCGCCGGGTCAAAAAAAGCCTTCGCACAAAAGCTGGAGATGGCCCGCGCCGTCAAGGCTCACGGCTACCCGATGGTGCTCAACTTTGTGACCCATCGACACAACATCGACAAAATCGACCGCATCATCGAGCTGTGCATCGCGCTGGAGGCCGACTTCGTCGAACTCGCCACCTGCCAGTTCTACGGCTGGGCGCAGCTCAACCGCGTGGGTTTGCTGCCCACCCGCGAGCAATTGGTGCGGGCCGAACGCATCACCAACGAATACCGCGCCAAACTTGAGGCCCAAGGGCATCCCTGCAAGCTGATATTCGTCACCCCGGACTATTACGAGGAACGCCCCAAAGCCTGCATGAATGGCTGGGGCAGCATCTTTTTGACCGTCACCCCGGACGGCACCGCGTTGCCCTGCCATGGTGCGCGGCAGATGCCGGTTCAGTTCCCCAACGTGCGCGACCACAGCATGCAACACATCTGGTACGACTCGTTTGGCTTCAACCGTTTCCGCGGGTATGACTGGATGCCCGAACCCTGCCGCTCCTGCGACGAGAAGGAAAAGGACTTCGGCGGCTGTCGCTGCCAGGCGTTCATGCTCACGGGCGACGCCAGCAACGCCGACCCGGTGTGCAGCAAGTCACCGCACCACGACCTGATCCTCAAGGCGCGCGAAGAAGCCGAGCACGCCACCCAAACCATTGAGCAACTGGCCTTCAGAAATGACCGAAACTCACGACTCATCGCCAAAGGCTGAACCGTTCAGCGCCGCCCTCGCCGTGGCCGCCGGGGTGGATTTTGCCGAATTGAAACTCGGCCGCCACGGCCTGTTCTGGAACGAATATCGCCCCCAGGACGCGGCCTGCCGCCTCTGGCACTGGCGCGACGGTCAGGCGCACTGCCTGACACCCAACGGCTTCAGCGTGCGCAGTCGTGTGTATGAGTACGGCGGCGGGTCGTTTTGCCTGAGCGATGACGGCGTGGTGTTCGTCAACGAGGCCGATCAACAGGTGTATGTGCAAACACTGGAGGGCACTGCACCTCACGCACTGTCCCAAGGCAACTGCCGCTATGGCGATGTGCAGTTTGCCCATGGGCAGGTGCTGGCGGTCGAAGAAGACAACGACCGGCATCGTTTGGTCAGCCTTGACACCGCTTCGCGGGCGCGCCACGTACTGGCCGAAGGCGCTGATTTTTATGCGGCGCCGACGCTCAGCCCGGACGGCCAGCGCCTGGCGTGGATCGAGTGGTATCGCCCGCATCAGCCGTGGACCTCAACCCGCTTGATGGTCGCCCGGCGCAGTCACGAAAACCATTGGCAAGCGCCGCAGTGCATCGCGGGCGAGGCGGGCGAGGAGTCGCTGCAACAACCGCGTTTCGATGAGCACAACCGCCTGTACTGCCTGACGGACCGCGAAGGTTTCTGGCAACCGTGGGTGGAATCGTCCGGGGGCTTGAAGCGCTTGCCGTGCGAGCGCGCCGACCATGCGCCTGCGCCCTGGCAGCTAGGTGGCAACACCTGGCAACCGCTGAGTGACAACGCGTATGTCGCCAGTTGGACGCAAGACGGTTTCGGACGCTTGGGCATACGCGCATCCGACGCCAGCCTTGAGGATTACACAGGCGAATACAGCCGTTTCCGCAGTCTGGCGCTGGATGACGACGCCCTTTATTGCATCGCGGCCTCACCGGTAGGCCCGTCGGCCATCCTTCGCATTGCCCGCAACAGCCGGCAGGTGACGGTGTTGGCCGGTGGGGTGGCGCCATTGCCAGCTGATCGCGTCAGCCGCCCGCAAACGCTGCGCTACCCCACGGCGGGGGGCGAGGCTCATGGATTTTTCTACCCGGCGATGCACGGCGAAAAACAGCCGCCGCTGGTGGTGTTTATCCATGGTGGCCCGACCTCGGCGTGTTATCCGATGCTCGACCCGCGCATTCAATACTGGACGCAACGCGGCTTTGCCGTCGCGGACCTCAACTACCGGGGCAGCACCGGCTATGGCCGCGAGTACCGGCAGGCGCTGCACCTGAAATGGGGTGACGTGGATGTGGAGGATGCCTGTGCAGTGGTCAGCTATCTGGCCGATCAGGGGTTGATTGATCGCCAACATGCCTTCATTCGTGGCGGCAGCGCAGGCGGTTACACCACGCTGTGCGCGCTGGCATTCAAGGACGTGTTTCGGGCAGGCGCCAGCCTGTACGGGGTCAGCGACCCGGTGGCGCTGGCACGCGATACCCATAAGTTCGAAGGCGATTACATGGAGTGGCTGATTGGCGATCCCGACCGGGATGCCGAGCGTTATGCCGCGCGCACGCCCTTGTTGCACGCCGCCAACATCCGCGTGCCGGTTATTTTCTTTCAAGGGGAGCTGGATGCGGTCGTGGTACCGCAGCAAACCCGCGACATGCTGAGCGCCTTGCAGGCGAACGGTATCCCTGCCAAAGCGTATTACTACCCCGACGAACGCCACGGGTTCCGCAAGGCCAGCAATCAGGCCCACGCCCTGGAGCAGGAATGGATGTTTTATCGGGAAGTGATGCAATCAAACCCTGAATAAGTCGGGCGAATCGCTGCCAGGTAACGAAGCTGCGTGGGGCGCAGCTTCGTACGGAGCGGCAACAGTGACCGATCAGGGCGAAAGGAAGGTTATCGCTTGGCGATGATGTACACCGCGTGGATCACGCCCGGGAAATACCCCAACAGCGTCAACAGAATATTGAGCCAGAAAGCACCGCCGAAACCGACTTGTAAAAACACACCCAGCGGCGGCAGCAGGATGGCGATGATGATTCGAATAATGTCCATGTGTTCAGTCCCCAATCAATGGTGGGCTCAATCAAGCCCTATGGTTAATCGACTCTGAGCACTGTCAAAAGGTTCAGTCGGTACTTTTCCACAGGCAAAAAAACGCCCCGTGCCGAACGAAACAGGCACGGGGCGATGCGTTATACCGCGAGACGGTTCTTTAAATTCTGTGTGTGCCGGTGTGTCAGCGATTACGCCAACACGGCACGGCGACACTGCAACTGCGCGGTTCTGACCCGGGAAAACGCGCGGGCCAAACGCAGCAACATTTCATCAATATTGCCTTTGCTGACGCACAGCGCCGGGGTAAAGCGCAGGCAGTCGGGTTGCGGCGCGGTAATCAGCAAGCCTTCATACAACGCTGCTTTTACGACCTCATCTGCCGAATCATCCGACAGTGTCAGGCCCCACATCAGGCCTTGACCGCGTAATTCCCCCTGTGCATAACGGCTGGCCAAACGCCCCAGGCCCTCGCGCAAGTGTTGCCCTGCGTCGCGAACCTGCTGCAAAAAGCCTTTTTCAACGAGCGTTTCCAGCACGGCACTGCCCGCTGCCGTCATCAAGGCATTGCCGTGATGGGTGCCGCCCAGCTCGTCCGCTTCCAGGCAACACGCTTTGCCGCGCGCCAGCAGCGCAGCCAGTGGCACACCACCGCCCAAGCCTTTGCCCAGGGTGATGACATCGGCACGAATGCCGTAATTCTGTTCCGCCAGCAGGGTGCCGCAGCGCCCCATACCGGTGTGGACCTCATCGAGAATCAGCAAAATGCCCAACTCCCGGCACAGGCGCTCGACCCCTTTGAGGTAATGCTCGGTCGCGGGAATCACCCCCGCTTCGCTCTGCACCGGTTCCAGCATGATGGCCACGGTTTGCGCATCGACCGCGGCGTGCAACGCGGGTAGATCGTTGAACGGCACATTGATGAACCCCGGCAGTTGCGGCTCGAAACGGTTATCGAACGTGCCGCTGCCCGACGCCGACATCGCGCCAAAGCTGCGACCGTGACAACTGCCGGTCGCCGTGATGATCCGGTGAGCGCCGCCGCGATGCAGTTGGCCCCATTTGCGCGCCAGCTTGATCGCGCCTTCGTTAGCCTCGGCCCCGGTGTTCAAAAAATGCACCTGATCGCTGCCCGTGCTGTGGCACAGGCGTTCAGCCAGGTCCAGCATGCCGCGATTGAAAAAACCGGAGCCGGGGTTGATCAATGACTGCGCCTGTTCTGCGATCGCCCGGGTCAGCACGGCCGGGCTGTGGCCCAGACAATTGGCGGCCCCGCCCTGGGTGAAATCCAAGTAAGCCCGACTGTCGCTGTCCCACATCCAGGACCCCTGACCGCGCACGAAAACCTGCGCTGGCCGCTCTACGCTGGGCATCAAACACGCTCTGGATACGGCGTTATTCATAGGCAATGACTGAGGCTCAATCGCCAGCTCATCAAGGCTGGGGGATTGGCGACGCAGGTTAAACAGGTTCATGCACGCTGACCTTGTGACCATAAGCCGTTTCGATTTGCAACCGGGGGCGGGGCATATTCAGGGTGAATCCCTCTGCGGGGTTTTCTGCCTTTCCTATGCAAAATTGCGCTACGCCCATGCACTTCATTGGGCTCTGTGACGCTATGAGCCCTGTGGAATGGGCGTAGACTAGGCGCCTGACGGCGTTTGAGCCATTTCGTTTTTTAAGCATTTTCGATAAGTATTACTTATGGATTTCAAGCAACTGCGTTATTTCGTCGCGGTGTACGAAGAAGGTCATGTGGGACGCGCTGCCGAACGGCTTTCCATCTCACAACCGGCCCTTTCGCAACAGATCCGCCATCTCGAACACAACCTTGATGTCAGCCTGTTCGAGCGCAGCAGCAAACGCTTGCTGCCCACACTGGCCGCACACACGTTGTATAACCACGCATTGCCACTGCTTGACGGGTTGCAGCGGGCGAAAGAAGCCTTGCGCAACTTTCAGGGCCAAGCCTTGCGCACCATTGCCATTGGCGTGCTGCAAACCGTGCACACCAGCTTGGTGCCGCAGATGCTGGAGCGAGTGCGTCAGGCGCAACCGCACCTGGTGGTGCAGATTTATGAGCTGACAGGCCTTGAGATTGAACGTCGCCTGCTCAATGGCTCACTCGACATCGGCATCAGCTACCTGCCGCCGCGCCAGCCAGGGTTACACGGCATGCTGCTGTACGAAGATGAGCTGCAACTGGTCATCCCGGCAGATCACCCACTGCGGGAATTCAAGAAGGTCTCGCTGACGCAGGCGGCAGAGTTGCCGATGCTGCTGTTGGGGGAAGAGTTTCAGGTGCGCCAGATCTGGCAGAGCCAATTGGCCAATCTAGGCCGTCGCCCACAGGTCCAGGCGGAGCTCAACAACATGGCCGGGATTCTCGACAGTTTGCCGCACACCAAATTGGCCACGGTGCTGCCGGGGCGTTCGCGTCACGAACACGACGACAAGGCGCTGCTCTGGAAACCGCTCAGCGAGCCGAGGGTGCCATTGAAAGTGGGATTAGTGTGTCGAGATGTGCAACGCCAGCAAGCCACATTGGGGTTACTGCGCACGTTGCTTGAGGATGTGATCCAGCAGGAAGAAACCCCGCTCTAACGTTTACGACCCACGAGAAGGCTTGCTCCTACACGGCGTAAACATTTTTCTGCGCCACAAAAAGAAAACCCCGCCGAAGCGGGGTTTTGCAGACTGTTTCCCTGACATCCTTTTCACTCCGCCTTCCTGGCAGAATCCTACGTGTCCCTGTTGTTGCTTTGAGCTTCCTGCTCGACGTCCATGTGAAGTAGATTACCGCTGGATCCAATTCTGCGATATGGACGATTGGCAGCGCGTTGTGTAAGCAAATGCTTACATATGCCTAAACAGGTTAAAAATGTGCTTCATCCAGCAAATACAACGACTCGCTGCCCGCCTTGACCGACGCACTCAGAGAATGAATACGGGGCAGCAAACGCTCGAAATAGAAGCGTGCAGTGCCCATTTTGCTGACATAGAACGCGTCTTGCGCCTCCTTGCCCTTAGCGGCTTTGGCCATCATTGCCCACATGTAGGCATACGTTATGTAACCAAAAACGTGCAGGTACTCGACCGAGGCAGCGCCGATCTCGTTAGGGTTGGATTTCGCACGTTCCAGAACCCATGCCGTCAACGCATCAAGTGTGTCCAAAGCTGACGCCAAAGGCGCCGTGAACTCATGCAGGTCGCCGCAAGCCGACGCAATGAACTGACGGATTTCATCGGCGTACAAACGGTAATACGCGCCGTTATTACCCACGATCTTGCGCCCGACCAAGTCCAGCGCCTGAATACCGTTGGTGCCTTCGTAGATTTGCGTGATGCGCACATCCCGCACCAGTTGCTCCTGGCCCCACTCACGGATGTAACCGTGACCGCCAAACACCTGCTGGCCGTGAACGGTTGTTTCGAGGCCCAGGTCGGTGATGAACGCCTTCGCCACCGGTGTCAGCAATGCCACCAGGGCATCGGCCCGCTCGCGGGCGCCCGGGTCATCGCTGAACTTGGCAATGTCCAGCTGATTGGCCACGTAGGTGGAAAAGGCACGTCCGCCTTCGTTCGACGCTTTCATGGTCAGCAGCATGCGACGCACGTCAGCGTGGACGATGATCGGGTCGGCGGCTTTGTCTTTGGCTTGAGCGCCAGTGGCTGCCCGGCCTTGCAGGCGATCACGCGCGTATTCCACCGCGTTCTGGTACGAGCGTTCGCCCGATGCCAGCCCCTGAATGCCTACCCCCAGACGCTCATAGTTCATCATGGTGAACATGGCCGCCAGGCCACGGTTCGGCTCGCCCACCAGGTAGCCGACAGCCTCGTCGAAGTTCATCACACACGTGGCCGAGGCCTGAATGCCCATTTTGTGTTCGATAGAGCCGCAGGTGACCGGGTTGCGCTGGCCGAGGCTGCCATCGGCATTGACCATGAACTTGGGCACCAGAAACAGCGAAATGCCTTTAGGCCCCGCCGGGGCGTCCGGCAGTTTGGCCAGCACCAAATGGATGATGTTTTCCGTCAGGTCGTGCTCACCACCGGTGATGAAAATCTTGGTGCCGCTGACCCGGTATGAGCCATCGGCCTGAGGCTCGGCCTTGGTCCGAATAATGCCCAGATCGGTGCCAGCGTGTGGCTCGGTCAAGCACATGGAACCAGCCCACACCCCGGCGTACATATTCGGCAAGTAGGTGGCTTTCAGCGCATCGCTGGCATGGGCGTTGATCGACACGCAGGCACCGGCCGTCAGCATCGGGTACAGGCCGAACGCGAGGCTGGAGGAGTTGATCATCTCTTCAACTTGAGCCGACACCGCCTTGGGCATGCCCATGCCGCCGAACTCGGGATCGCCGCCGACGCCTACCCAG
The DNA here is from genome assembly GCF_001806145.1 of Pseudomonas sp. BS-2016. Classification (NCBI taxonomy): domain Bacteria; kingdom Pseudomonadati; phylum Pseudomonadota; class Gammaproteobacteria; order Pseudomonadales; family Pseudomonadaceae; genus Pseudomonas; species Pseudomonas sp. BS-2016. Next base: position 611,915 of record NZ_MLCT01000013.1, on the reverse strand, counting down.
CCGCCCTCGGCGTACGTTTTATAGGCCTCGACAAAACCGGCGGGGGTGGTCACGACCGTATCGTTCCAATGGCAACCTTCTTCATCACCGCTACGGCTCAACGGCGCGATGCTTTTGGCTGTCACTTTGCCCGCTTCTTCAAGAATGGCTTCAACCGTTTCGGCGTCCACGGTCTCGGCCAGTGCCGGCAGTGTTGCCCAAAGGGAGGCGACCTCGAACACTTCATTGAGGACGAAGCGCATATCGCGCAGGGGCGCTTTGTAATCAGCCATAGCAAACCTCGTAATCGCTAACGGTCAAAGCCCGGACGGGCCACGGATAGAAGTGGCACAGTCTAACTTAACAACGAGAGCGATACATAGGGTCGCCTAGTGACTGAATAGACAGATACAGTCACTTCAGGCCGGGACTTCAGTGGTCCGGACGGCGCCCCGCCGGGTTTGGCCATAGGCAATGACGCAATTGCGGCCTGCACTCTTCGCACTGTAGAGCGCCTTGTCCGCCGCCTTGAGCACCTCTTCGGCCGTGCGCTGCTCCGGCATGCGCTCGGCGACGCCGATACTCACCGTGACCGACACACTGCTGGCCCGCGTGCCTGCACGGCGCTGTCGACCTTGTTGGTCATCTTGCGGGCGGCTTTCCTGATTACGTAACTGGATGTTGTAAATGGCAATGGACTCACGCAACTCATCGAGATGCGGCATGCATTCGTCCAGGGTTTTGCCTGCGAAAACCAGCGCGAACTCCTCGCCGCCGTAGCGATAGGCACGGCCGCCGCCACCGACTTTGGACAGCTTGCTGGCAACCAGACGCAAGACCTGATCGCCGACATCGTGACCGTGGGTGTCGTTGAATTTCTTGAAATGATCGACGTCGCTCATGGCCAGGACGTAATTACGCCCCAACCGTTGCAAGCGTTCGTTCAGTGCGCGACGCCCTGGCAAGCCGGTCAGCTCGTCACGGAAAGCCATTTGATAGGCCTCGTGCGCCACAGCGGCCGCGATCATCAACATCACCTGGCTGCACATGATGTTGAGCGTGAACGGCAGGATGAACGTTTGCGGCAACATCCAGAACAGCCCCAGCAACCCCACCAATTGGGCCGCATGCAGCGGCCGGGGGTTGCGCCAGTACTGCCAGCCGAGCAGTACAAAACCGATAAAAAACACCGGATAAGACAATTGAATCAGGCTCATCCAGGCGCCATGCAAAGCGGGCCAGCGAATTTCTGCCAGCCAGTTCAGCAGCACCTGTGGGTAACTTTGCTCCAGCCCCAGCGCGACACTGCCGACCGCCAACAGCACAGCAAAGCGCGCCACTAAATCCTGAAACAGGTGAGTGCGCTCCTCCCAGGCCGCGTAGAGGCTGTACAACAGCGGCAATAACAGTGAACACAAATGGAACACCACAGCGGCATCGGTGCGCACTTGTCCGTTGTCACGGTAGTAATCGGTCTGGGTATCGAGCAGAAAGTAGGCGATGTACACCGTCAGCATCAAAAACAGTTCGCGCTGACGCCGGTAGACCGCGCAGTAAGCACCGCCCAACAGCAGCACCAGGGTGGGGAGCACATTGAACAATGAGGTAAAAAACACATTGAGGTCTTTGACATACGCAGCCGCAAGGCCCGCTGTCAGCAGCAGAATAGACGGCAAAAAGTGACTGAAACGTGCAGCAGAAGGACGCGACAAAAGTAAGGCTCCAACCTGAACAACCAAGTAGTGGCATTGTGCCTGCTTTTTCCGCAGTTAAGCACACTTGGCGACGTCCCGTTCGCCTCGGCCATAGGTTTTAACGGCTGATAAGGCGAAAGTCTTAGAGGATTTGTCGGGTTTAAATGTTGCAGGTCGAGACAGGCAAGGCGCAGCGCACGGCGTAGACGATGAATCACTTTGCCAACCACAAAAAAAGCCGCTTCCCCCGAAGGAGAAGCGGCTTTTGGAAGGGGACAGCGGCGGAGCTTAGTAGCCCAGGTCGAAGTCTTCTTCTTTCATGTCCATCAGGTTGGCGGCACCCGACAGCATGGCGGCCACGTGAGTGCGAGTGCGTGGCAGGATGCGCTGGAAGTAGAAGCGAGCGGTCTGCAATTTAGCTTTGTAGAACGCTTCTTCCGAGGTGCCAGCAGCGAGTTTCTCAGCCGCCAGACGCGCCATGTCAGCCCAGAAGTACGCCAGGCAGGCATAACCCGAATACATCAGGTAGTCGACCGAAGCCGCGCCCACTTCTTCACGGTCCTTCATGGCTGCCATGCCGACCTTCATGGTCAGTTCGCCCCATTCTTTGTTCAGCGCCGCCAACGGTGCGATGAACTCCTGAACGCCTTCGTTGCCTTCGTTGTTCTGGCAGAACTTGTGCACGATCTTGGTGAAGCCTTTGAGGGCTTCGCCTTGGGTCATCAACACTTTGCGGCCCAGCAGGTCGAGTGCCTGAATGCCGGTGGTGCCTTCGTACAGCATCGAAATACGGCTGTCGCGAACGTTTTGCTCCATGCCCCATTCAGAGATGAAACCGTGACCGCCGTAGATTTGAACGCCGTGGTTGGCGGCTTCAAAACCAACTTCGGTCATGAACGCTTTCGCGATCGGCGTCATGAACGCCAGCAGTGCGTCGGCCTTTTTCTTCTCTTCTTCATCAACGCCGTATTTCACGATGTCGACTTGCTTGGCAGTGAAGTAGACCATCGCACGGTTGCCTTCGGCGAAGGCCTTCATGGTCAACAGCATGCGACGCACGTCCGGGTGGACGATGATCGGGTCAGCGGCTTTTTCCGGGAATTTAGGGCCGGTAAGCGAACGCATTTGCAGGCGGTCACGGGCGTATTTCAGGCCGCCCTGGAAGCCGATTTCAGCGTGGGCCAGGCCTTGCAGCGCAGTGCCCAGACGGGCGGTGTTCATAAAGGTGAACATGCAGTTCAGGCCTTTGTTCGGCGGGCCGATCAGGAAACCGGTCGCGCCGTCAAAGTTCATCACGCACGTGGCATTACCGTGAATGCCCATTTTGTGCTCAAGCGAACCACAGCTCACTGCGTTGCGCTCACCGATGGTGCCATCGGCAGCGGGCACGAACTTGGGCACGATGAACAGCGAAATGCCCTTGGTGCCAGCCGGTGCATCCGGCAGGCGCGCCAGAACGATGTGGACGATGTTGTCGGCCATGTCGTGTTCACCGGCCGAGATGAAGATCTTGGTGCCGGAAACTTTGTACGAACCATCAACCTGAGGCTCGGCCTTGGTGCGCAGCATGCCCAGGTCGGTGCCGCAGTGCGGCTCGGTCAGGCACATGGTGCCGGTCCACTCGCCCGTGACCAGCTTGCTCAGGTACGTCTCTTGCTGCTCGGGGGTGCCGTGCTCGGAGATGGTGTTCATCGCACCATGAGACAGGCCGGGGTACATGCCCCACGACCAGTTGGCTTCGCCCACCATTTCACTGACCGCCAAACCCAGCGACTCAGGCAGACCCTGACCACCGTGCGCGACGTCGTGAGCCAGGCTTGGCCAGCCGCCTTCAACGAATTGTTTGTAGGCTTCTTTGAAGCCGGTCGGGGTTTTAACGCCAGACTCGCTCCAGGTGCAGCCTTCGGTGTCACCCACACGGTTCAGAGGTGCCAGCACCTGTTCACAAAACTTGGCGCCTTCTTCAAGAATGGCGTCAACCATATCTGGAGTAGCGTCCTGGCAAGCCGGCAGGCTCTGATAGTGCGCTTCGTAACCGAGCAGTTCGTCACGTACGAAGCGAATATCACGCAAGGGGGCCTTGTAATCAGGCATAGCGATAAACCTCTGCTGATGAATCCGGGAATGAACAACCGCGTAGAATTTGTTATTGCGGTCAAACAGGTGTTTGAAACATACGTTTACGCCCATTTATTGTCAAGCAGCCGCAATACGCCGTTCGTCCCGACGGACACACGGCGACCTGCCTGTGAAAAAGCGTTGAAAACAGTTAAGCGCGACAATGCCGGGGTGGCGTCAGGCTGCGCCGGGCAGCCCTTGGGAAGATCCAGAGTGGACATCGACCCGGCCTGAAGCCGCGTCGAGGTCTACACCCGCAGATCAGGCGTAGGTATCGATCAACGTACCGACCATTTCGTCAGCCGTGCGTACCACTTTGGCGCCGAGTTCGACTTGTGCTTTGCCTACGCTTAAATCAGCCACATCACTGGCAACATCAGAAAGCTGGCTACGGTCAACGGCACGCATGCGGTTGACTTGAGTGTCGGAGGATTGGCTACCCACCGCGCGATCAACCGTCGCACCGGCGATCTGCCCGGCGGCTTGGTCGACCCGGTTCTGCCCGGCCTGAACGGTGCTCAGACCCGCGTAAAACGCAGTGCTTCCTGAGATTTCCATGGCGGCATCATCCTTTGAAGAGGGAGTCGACCTTCATTCAAGCAGACCTGATGGCAAAAGGCCCGTCAAAAAAGCTCATGGCTGTTGGCCAGTCGATAGGCCCCGGCAATAGCGTCAGGTTCAGTCCAGCAGGTCCAGTTCAAGGTACTGCGCGACGGCCTCGGGGGTCGGTGACTTGAGTTTGGGCACTCGCCCCAAACACGGTGCAGGCAAGCGTTCGGCCAAGGTGGCGAGGTTTTCCTCAAGACGCGAGGTCTTCGGGTCAATGATATTGGCCACCCAGCCAGCCAGTTGCAGGCCATCCTGAGCAATCGCTTCAGCCGTGAGCAAGGCATGGCTGATGCACCCCAGCCTCACCCCCACCACCAGGATCACCGGCAAATCCAGACCCTGAGCCACATCCGACAAACTGTCCTGCCCCGACAACGGCACGCGCCAACCGCCTGCGCCTTCTATAAGGGTGAAATCGGCGCGCTGACGCAGGATGCGCTGCATCGGTGTGAGTAATGCCTGCACCGTCAGGGCCACGCCTGCCTCACGGGCCGCGATGTGCGGCGCGATGGCGGGTTCAAACGCGACCGGGTTGACCTCTTCATAGCTCAATGCAAGGGTGCATTGAGCCATCAATGCCAGCGCGTCTGCGTTACGCAGCCCCTCGGGCGTCACCTCGCACCCGGAGGCCACCGGTTTACCCGCCGCCGTGCTCAAGCCCGCCGCACGCGCGGCCTGTAACAGACCCGCCGCGACCGTGGTTTTGCCGACATCGGTGTCCGTACCGGTAATGAAATAAGCAGGGCTCATCGCGGGTTCTCCAAAATGCCGTAGACCACCTGATACGTCGCCGGTAACCCTTGGGGCTGACGGAAGTGTTCATAAGCGGCCATCAACCCCTGAAGCCGCGCCCTGCCGGTCAAGCCTTCGGGCCGTCCCGGATTAAGGTTATGCGCGCCCAGGGCTTTGAGTTCATGGGTCAGGTGGCGCACCTGAGGGTAGTGCAGCACATGGGGCTGAGTCTGCAAGCTGAGCACTTGAAAACCACTGTCGGCACAGCGTTGCTGATACGCGGCGAACGACCGGAAACGGTTGACATGGACTTGCCCGTCAACCGCCTGCCAACTGTCGCGCAACTCGCTCAGCGTGCCGACGCACAGGCTGGCAAACGCCAACACCCCGCCCGGCCTGAGCACGCGCCGGGCTTCTTTGAGCACCCCGTCAAAATGCTCGCACCACTGCAACGCCAGGCTGGAAAAGATCAGGTCGCAGCTGTTGTCTTGCAGCGGCAAGCACTCAGCGTCCCCGGCAATAAAGTGCTGCGCGCCGCCCAGCGGCCGCGCATAGGTGAGCATGCCCTGCGCGATATCCAGCGCCACGCCTTCACTGCCCGCAAATTGCTGACCCAGCACGCGACTGAAATACCCGGTGCCACTGCCCACATCCAGCCAGCGTCCGGGGCTCACATCAGGCGGTAATCGCCCGATCAATTCATGACCGACTGCCCGTTGCAATTCAGCCACGCTGTCATAACTGGCAGCCGCACGCGAAAACGACACCGCCACCAGACGCTTGTCCGGCAGGTTGCCCACACTCAGATCAGTCATCACCCAACTCGTTTAAAAAACTCTGGATCGCCGCCGCCAGTTCGTGGGGTGCTTGCAGAAGAAACGCGTGACAGGCCTGTTCCATCAGGCCCACTTGAACATCGGGCAATAACGCCAGCAAATCGCTGGCGGCCTGCGCGGGCACCAGCCCGTCTTGCCCGGCGAAAACGTGAAATTGCGGCCCGTTAAACGCTTTGAGCGCCCCTCGGGTGTCCAGCGTAGCGAGCAGCTCAAGCCCCGCCAGCAGGGTATCCGGCTGCGCGTGCGGTGCGCCGTTGAGCAGCCGACTGGCCATGGCCTTGCCGTCACTGCACAACAAAGAAAAACGCTTCAACGTTGTGTTGGGCGCCTCCCGAAACCCGTTGATAAACGCGTCAAACGTGGCACCCGGCATGGCGCCCGGCCAGTCGTCGGTGCGGACAAAACGCGGGTTACTGGCCAGCGTCACCAACCCGCAGCAGCGCTCTGCCCGGCGCGCAGCCAGCTCACTGGCGAGCATGCCGCCCAAAGACCAACCGCCCAGCCAAACGTCTTGAGGCACAACAGCCTCCAGTTCATCCAGCCAGTCGTCCAACTGCGCCGACGCAAGCACCGGCAACGGTTCGATCTCAACCCGCAAGTGCTCGTTCAGCCCTCGCAAGGCGGCCGCCAAAGGCTCCAGCGGCGACACGCCAAGCCCCCAGCCCGGCAACAGAATCAAGCGGTCACGCATGGTTCGACTCCACGGTTGGCCAGCAGTCGTTTAATGCGTTTAACAGTAGCTGTACCTGGGCCTCGGTGTGCGCGGCCGACAAGGTGACGCGTAAACGCGCACCGCCAGCCGGCACCGTCGGCGGCCGGATGGCGGTCACCAGCAGGCCGCGCGCACGCAATTGCTGCGATAAACGCACCGCTTGCGCGCTGTCACCCACGAGGATGGGTTGAATCGGCGTGAAGCTGTCCATCAGTTGCAGGCCCATCTGCTCGGCCCCTTGACGGAACTGACCAATCAACCGGTTCAAGTGCTCACGTCGCCAGTGTTCACTGCGCAGCAGCTCAAGGCTTTTTAACGTCGCGCAGGCCAAGGCCGGGGGCTGGCTGGTGGTGTAGATGTAAGGGCGGGCGAACTGGATCAGGCTTTCGATCAACGCCTCACTGCCCGCCACAAACGCACCGCTGGTGCCGAAAGCTTTGCCGAGGGTTCCGATCAGAACGGGAACATCGTCCAGCCCCAAGCCGAAATGCTCGACAATCCCGCCACCCGTGGCACCCAGCGCCCCAAAACCATGGGCATCATCGACCATCAGCCAGGCCCCTTTGGCCTTGGCTTCGCGGGCCAGCGCGGGCACGTCGGCCACATTGCCGTCCATGCTGAACACGCCGTCCGTGACCACCAGCGTATTGCCGACGGCTTTCTCCAGACGCGTGGCCAAACTGGCGGCATCGTTGTGCAGATAACGACTGAACCGCGCCCCGCTCAACAAGCCCGCATCCAGCAGTGACGCATGGTTGAGGCGATCTTCGAGCACCGTATCGCCCTGCCCCACCAGCGCCGTGACGGCCCCCAGGTTGGCCATGTAGCCATTGCTGAATAAGAGTGCGCGCGGGCGACCGGTGAATTCGGCCAGTGCTTCTTCCAGTGCGTGGTGCGGGCGGCTGTGACCGATCACCAAATGCGATGCACCGCCCCCGACGCCCCAGCGCGAAGCGCCCTGCTGCCAGGCTTCAATGACTTGCGGGTGATTGGCCAGGCCCAGGTAGTCGTTGTTGCAAAACGCCAATAACGGCTGCCCGTCGACCACCACTTGAGGGCCTTGCGGGCTTTCAAGCAAAGGGCGATGGCGATAGAGATTGTCCGCCCGGCGCGCAGCCAGACGGGCACTTAAATCAAAAGACATGCTGGGCGAGCCCTCTTGTAGCCACCGGCGCACGCTGCGACAGGCTGCGCGGCGGGCAAAGCCGGGCCGTTACAGACCTGAGCGCAGCGTGCGCCCGCGCCTACCTGTGCGGTGGGTAGCGTTAAACCGCAGCGTTGTAGAACTGCTCGCTGGATTTTTGATCCATCAGCGCGTGCTCGATGGCCGCCTGATGCACTTCGTCAGCATGATCTTCGCGGGCCTCGGGGAGGATGCCCAGGCGACTGAACAACTGCATGTCCTTGTCCGCCTGCGGGTTGGACGTGGTGAGCAGTTTGTCGCCGTAAAAAATCGAATTGGCCCCGGCCATGAAGGCCAGCGCCTGCATTTGTTCGTTCATGGTTTCCCGTCCGGCCGACAGCCGTACATGGCTCTTGGGCATCATGATGCGCGCCACGGCCAACATGCGGATGAAGTCAAACGGGTCCACTTCGTCAGCGTTTTCCAGCGGCGTCCCCGCCACTTTCACCAGCATGTTGATCGGCACGGATTCCGGGTGTTCCGGCAGGTTGGCCAGTTGGATCAGCAAATTGGCGCGGTCATCGAGCGACTCACCCATGCCCAGAATGCCGCCCGAACAAATCTTCATGCCCGCCTCGCGCACATAACTGAGGGTTTGCAGGCGCTCACTGTAAGTGCGGGTGGTGATGATGGTGGTGTAGAACTCGGGCGATGTATCGAGGTTGTGGTTGTAGTAGTCGAGCCCTGCCTGGGCCAGCGCGGCGGTTTGCTCCTGATCGAGCTTGCCCAATGTCATGCAGGTTTCCAGCCCCAGCGCTTTCACGCCTTCAACCATTTTCAGCACATAGGGCATGTCTTTGGCCGACGGGTGCTTCCACGCGGCCCCCATGCAGAAACGCGTGGCGCCGATGGCCTTGGCTTTCGCCGCTTCCTCCAGCACCGCCTGAACCTGCATCAACTTTTCTTTCGCCAGCCCGGTGTTGTAGTGACCGGACTGTGGACAATATTTGCAATCTTCCGGGCAGGCGCCGGTTTTGATTGAAAGCAGCGTCGAGACCTGCACCCGGTTAGCGTCGAAATGCGCGCGATGCACCTGTTGTGCCGCGAACATCAGGTCATTGAACGGCTGGGTAAACAACGCCCGCACTTCGGCTAAAGACCAATCATGACGCATGGTGTTAAAGGTGCTGGCGCTCATCGGCGTCTCTCTTGTTTATGCTTTGGTTTAAACCTGAATTCGGTCTTTCAGGCAGGGCACGGATGGCCGGTATGTTTAAGGATGTTACCTACGCTGTCAACCCAGAGAGAAGTGGAGGTTTACATCTGGTTATTTAATGTACAAACCTGCTTACTGTGTGATGAGCCTTCAGCTACGCAACTACCGGTATGCGGGCCCTGCAAACACGAACTGCCGTGGCTGCAAAACCCCTGTCAGCGCTGTGCCCTGCCGTTGTCCATGCCGGGCCTGACCTGCGGGGGCTGCCTTAAACACCCGCCCGCGTTTGCGGGGGTGCATGCGCCGTGGCTGTATGACTTTCCGGTGGACAGCCTGATCCTGCGGTTCAAACACAACAGTCGCTGGCCTTTTGGCCGCCTGTTGGCAGCACTGCTCAGCCAATCGCTGCTCGATAGCTACCAGCAGGCTCAACCCCGGCCGGATGTGCTGCTACCCGTCCCGCTGTCCACCGCCCGGCAACGTCAACGCGGTTACAACCAGTGCGCCATGCTGGGTCAGTGGCTCAGTGACCGGCTTGATATTCCCTGCCAGGCCCACTGGCTGTTGCGCACCCTGGACACCCCGGCACAACAGGCGCTCGACGCCAAAACCCGCAAACGCAACTTGCTCAACGCCTTCGCGCTGGCGCCCGACGCGCAGGTCCGGGGGCTGCATGTGGCGTTGGTGGATGACGTATTGACCACCGGCGCCACGGCGCAAAGCCTCGCCCTGGTGTTGCTCAAGGCCGGAGCGAAACGGGTGGATGTGTACTGCCTCGCGCGCACGCCAAAACCGGACGGCCCGGCTTGACGACGCCCCAGCAAGTGGGCACTTTGCCAAGCCCCCTGCCAAACGAATCAATCGACATGCATTTGCCGACCTTGCTGACGCAGCACATCGTCCGCCGCCCACAGCGAATAGCGCTGTTGCAGCACATCGCCGAGCAAGGTTCGATCACCCGAGCCGCCAAAAGCGCCGGCATCAGTTACAAGGCCGCGTGGGAGGCCATTGATGAACTGAACAATCTGGCCCAAACCCCCTTGGTAGAACGCAGCGTGGGGGGCAAGGGCGGTGGCGGTGCCCGGTTGTCAGTAGCGGGCGAGCGTGTGCTGCGGCTTTATCAACGGCTGCAAGTGCTGCAAAGCCAGGTACTGGACGCCGCCGAAGAAGCCCAAGACCTTGAGCTGCTGGGCCGTCTGATGCTGCGCACCAGCGCCCGCAACCAGTTGCACGGCACCGTCGCGAGCATTCACGGCCACGGCCATTACGACCTGATCGATCTGCAATTGGCAGGTGGGCTGACCCTGCAAGCGCACATCACCCGCGACAGCACGCAGCGCCTGGAGCTTGAACCCGGCACGCCGGTGGTGGCGTTAATCAAGGCCGGTTGGTTGCAGCTGATTAAACCCGAAGCTGCGGTGGAGGGTCACAACCGGTTACACGGCAAGATCGAGCAGATTTTCCACGCGCACGACGGCCCGAGCGAAGTGCGCATCAGCCTGCCCAATGGCCAGACCCTGTGTGCGCTGAGCGAAGCGCAACACCTCGAAACACTCGCCTTGGTGGAGGGCAGTGAAGCCCTGGTGCAGTTCGCGCCGACCTTGGTGCTGTTGGGTACGCCGCTTTAACACGTCGCCCGCCACCCTCTGAAACATCCCTGTCACACCCTCTGATTAAGGTGGCTGCCAAAACCGTTGCGAGGGGCAGCCTGACATGAACCTATTACAAGAAGACCAAACCACCGATCTTGAACAGATCATCGGCCTCAGCCGTCGGGGCTTCATCAGCGCGGGCGCCTTGTGCGGCGCGGCGATGTTTCTGGGCGGCAGCCTGCTGAGCCGCAGCGTGCTGGCCGACGGGGTGCGCGCAGCGTCCAGCCCGTTACTGGGCTTTAACAGCATCGACGCCGCCACCACCGACACCCTCACCCTGCCACCCGGCTACCGCGCCTCGGTGCTCATCAGCTGGGGCCAACCGCTGCACGCCGATGGCCCGGCTTTCATGCCCGACGGCAGCGGCACGGCGGCGCAACAGGAAGTGCAATTCGGCGATAACAACGACGGCATGAGCCTGTTTGCATTCCCCGACGACCCCGACCGCGCCCTGATGGCCATCAACAACGAATACACCAACTACCGCTACCTCTACCCCCACGGTGGACAGCCGACCTCGGCCGAAGACGCGCACAAGGCGCAGGCCAGTGAAGGCGTGTCGGTGATTGAAATTCAGCGCAAGGGCGACCGCTGGCAGTTTGTCCAAGGATCGCCCTTCAACCGGCGCATTCACGGCAATACGCCGATTCGCCTGAGCGGCCCCGCCGCTGGCCATGCGTTGCTGCGCACCCAGGCCGACAGCACCGGCACCCGGGCGCTGGGCACGTTTCAAAACTGCGCTAACGGTAAAACCCCGTGGGGCACGTACCTGACGTGCGAAGAAAACTTCACTGACTGCTTTGGCAGCACCGACCCGAATCAAACCTTTGATGCCGCGCAAAAGCGTTACGGCGTGGTCGCCGCCAGTAAAGACATCAACTGGCACCTGCACGACCCGCGTTTCGACCTGGCGCACACCCCCAACGAATTGAACCGTCACGGCTGGGTGGTGGAAATCGACCCGTTCGACCCGCAATCAACGCCGGTCAAACGCACGGCACTGGGCCGCTTCAAACACGAAAACGCCGCACTGACTGAAACCCGCGACGGCCATGCCGTGGTGTACATGGGCGACGACGAGCGCGGGGAGTTCATTTACAAGTTCATCAGCCGCGACAAGATCGACCACCAAACCCCCAAGGCCAACCGCGACCTGCTGGATCACGGCACCTTGTATGTCGCGCGCTTTGATAACGGCGACAGTCACCCCGACCGGCCCAAGGGCAAAGGCCAATGGATCGAACTGACCCACGGCAAAAACGGCATCAACGCGGGCAGCGGCTTCGCCAATCAGGCTGAAGTGCTGATCCACGCCCGCCTGGCCGCCAGCACGGTCGGCGCCACACGCATGGATCGCCCGGAGTGGATCGTCGTCAGCCCCAAGGACGGTCAGGTGTATTGCACCCTGACCAACAACGTTAAACGCGGTGAAGACGGTCAGCCCGTCGGCGGCCCCAACCCGCGCGAGAAAAATGTGTACGGGCAAATCCTGCGCTGGAGCGAGCAAGGCAATGACCCTGGCGCTGCCACGTTTGACTGGGACCTGTTCGTCGTCGCGGGCAACCCGGCCGTGCATCCCAAACAGCCCAAGGGCGGTTCGGCCAATATCACCCCGCAAAACATGTTCAACAGCCCGGACGGCATGGGCTTTGACGAGGCGGGAAGACTCTGGATTCTGACCGACGGCGACGTCAGCAACACCGGCGACTTTGCCGGCATGGGCAACAACCAGATGCTCTGCGCCGACCCCAACACGGGTGAAATCCGTCGCTTCATGGTCGGCCCGGTCGGTTGCGAAGTGACGGGGATCAGCTTTGCCCCGGATCAGAAAACCCTGTTCGTGGGCATCCAGCACCCGGGCGAAAACGGCGGTTCGACCTTCCCCGAGCACCTGCCTGGCGGCAAGCCGCGGTCCTCGGTAATGGCCATCAGCCGCGAAGACGGAGGAATTGTCGGCGCGTAAGGTCAACACCCGCAGGGCGATGGATATCTATCGCCCTCTGCTCAGCTGTCTGCGCTAACATGCGGGGCCGGACGCGGCAGCCTGCTGCGCGCAGGAGTCAGCATGTCTCATCCGTTTGCAACACTTACCCCAGATTTGGTGCTCGACGCCGTTGAAAGCATCGGTTTTCTCAGCGACGCCCGCGTGCTCGCGCTCAACAGCTATGAAAACCGCGTGTATCAAGTCGGCATCGAAGGCTCGGAACCGCTGATCGCCAAGTTCTACCGTCCACAGCGCTGGACCAACGCAGCCATTCTCGAAGAACACCGTTTCACCTTTGAACTGGCCGACTGCGACGTGCCGGTGGTCGCACCGTTGATTCACAACGGCGAAAGCCTGTTCGAACACGCCGGTTTCCGCTTCACCCTGTTCCCGCGCCGGGGTGGCCGTGCGCCGGAGCCGGGCAACCTCGATCAACTCTATCGCCTCGGCCAACTGCTCGGCCGTCTGCACGCGGTCGGCGCTACCAAGCCGTTCGAACACCGCGAGGCCCTGGGCGTAAAGAACTTTGGCCATGATTCCCTGACGACTTTGCTTGAAGGCAACTTCATACCCCGCAGTTTGCTCCCGGCCTACGAGTCTGTGGCACGCGATCTCCTCAAGCGCGTCGAAGATGTCTATGCCGCAACCCCGCACACCACGATCCGCATGCACGGCGATTGCCACCCCGGCAACATGATGTGCCGCGACGAGGTGTTCCACATTGTCGACCTGGACGACTGTCGCATGGGGCCTGCGGTGCAGGACCTGTGGATGATGCTCGCCGGGGATCGTCAGGAATGTTTGGGCCAGCTGTCGGAATTGATGGACGGCTACAGCGAGTTCCATGATTTCAACCCGCGTGAACTGGCCTTGATCGAGCCGCTGCGCGCCCTGCGCCTGATGCACTACAGCGCCTGGCTGGCAAGGCGCTGGGACGACCCGGCCTTCCCCCACAGCTTTCCGTGGTTTGGCACCGAACGTTACTGGGGCGACCAAGTGCTGGCGTTGCGCGAGCAACTGTCCGCGTTAAATGAAGAACCGCTGAAGCTGTTCTGAACGCCCTGACACCGCGTTGCTGAGGCCCGGGAGCACGTTTTCGCGGCCTCGGGCGTCGGCCGCAAAAATGCTGTCTGCCCCCGCCTTTCACACGACACCTTCGTAAAACCTGCTTACACTCTTGCCCTTCACAGTGTCTGACAGTTGTTCACGCAAGGATTCCGCATGCAAGCCGCCAACCCGCGCCACGGGTACATTCTGGGCCTGAGCGCCTACATCATCTGGGGCCTGTTCCCGATCTACTTCAAGCTGCTGGCCAGCGTCCCCGCCGCAGAAATCATCGTCAACCGCGTGCTCTGGTCTGCACTCTTCGGCTCGTTACTGTTGTTGGTGTGGAAACACCCCGGCTGGTGGCAAGAGTTACGCGACAACCCCAAACGCCTGGCGGTACTGACCGTAAGCGGCCTGCTGATTGCGGCCAACTGGCTGACCTACGTGTGGGCGGTCAACAACGACCGGATGCTCGAAGCCAGCCTCGGGTACTACATCAACCCGCTGGTCAATGTGCTGCTGGGCATGTTGCTGCTGGGCGAACGTCTGCGTCGCTTGCAGTGGGTCGCCGTCGGGCTGGCGGCGGTCGGCGTGGCGCAGCAAGTGTGGCAGGTGGGCAGCCTGCCCTGGGTGTCGCTGGCGTTGGCGCTGACGTTCGGCTTTTATGGACTGATCCGCAAACAGGCGCCGGTCAAGGCATTGCCCGGCCTGGTGGTTGAAACCTGGATTCTGGTGCCGATTGCCATTGGCTGGCTGCTGATGCACCCGGAGGCCAACAGCGCGCACGCCGAATTCTGGGCAAGCTCCGAAGCCTGGTTGCTGGTGGCCGCAGGCCCGGCAACGCTGATCCCGCTGGTGTGCTTCAACGCCGCCGCACGGCATTTGCCCTACACCACACTGGGTTTCATGCAGTACTTGGCGCCCACCATTGTGCTGATTCTGGCCGTCACGCTGTACGGCGAACACTTGTCTGAAAGCACACTGATCGCGTTCATGTTCATTTGGGCGGGGTTGCTGGTCTACAGCATCGATGCGTGGGTCAACCTGCGCCGTCGCGCCTGATCAAAAAACGTACACTTCAATGCAGGCCATACCCCCTGTGGCCTGCAACGATGTTTCCAACGGTTATCCACAGGCAGGTGCAGCGTTTCATGGGATAACCTTTGGCTTTACTCGTCTGTGCGTAACTTCAGTTCGACTAGCATCTCATCGGCGAGTTTTTCCAGCCGCTCTTGCAGCACCTCCAGCGACAGCGTCAGCGGCACGGCCAGAATGGCTTCGGCATGAAACAACGGCTCATTGCTCATGGGCGCGGGCCGCACCTCCGTCACCAGCCGCTCCAGGCTGACCTCATGATCGGTCAGCACCTTGGTGATATCGCGCACGATGCCAGGGCGGTCGTTGCCGACCAGGTCCATGGCAATGGGTTTCCAGGTGCAGGCTTGCTCAATCCCGCTTTCAGCCACCAGCACCCGAATGCCTTCGGTCTCCAGCCTTTTAAGCGCGTCCACCAACTCCTCGTAGGTTTCGGCTGACACCCCCACCCGCAAAATGCCAGCGAACTGTCCGGCCATGCGCGACATGCGACTCTCCAGCCAATTGCCGCCATGTTCGGCAATGCATTGGGCGATGCGCTCGACCTGACCGGGTTTGTCCGGGGCAAAAACCGTAATCACGAGATGGTTCATGGCGCCAGCACTCTGAAAAGGGGTCGACTGAGTATAGGCAACCGTGCGCCATCCGCCTGGCCGACTACAGTTGGCTGCGCAGCGGCTGTTTACACGGGCGGACCGCGAACGACAGTGGCGCGAACACAGCATTTGCACATTAAATTGTGTACTGTTTTTAGAATTATCTGGAACAACCTGTGTGTTTCTTGAGAACATCCTGTTCTTCTACATGACCAGACCCTTAAAAATGGTCGTGGAACGACGTGATTAGTCTGATTTTCACATCTGCAATTGATCATGTAGTATGCCTCGGCGAGCACTACATAATTCGTAACACGGTTCGCCAAAGCGTCTGCAATACCCCGTACAACCCCGCAAGCATGAGCCACGCGGTGTTTTGAGAAGCGCTCCAGGCTTTAAATAAAAATGAGTGAGGCAAGCAATGACTGAACACGTTCACGTCGGTGGCCTGCAGGTCGCCAAAGTCCTGTTCGACTTCGTAAACAACGAAGCTATCCCCGGTACCGGTCTGAATGCCGACCAGTTCTGGGCCGGTGCCGACAAGGTTATTCACGACCTGGCACCCAAGAACAAAGCACTGCTCGCCAAACGCGATGATTTGCAGGCGCGCATCGACGCCTGGCACCAGGCTCAGGCCGGCAAGGCCCATGACGCCGTGGCTTATAAAGCCTTCCTCCAAGACATTGGGTATCTGCAGCCAGAAGCCGCGGATTTCCAGGCAACGACGCAAAACGTCGATGACGAAATCGCTCGCATGGCCGGCCCGCAGTTGGTGGTGCCCGTGATGAATGCGCGCTTTGCCCTCAACGCGTCGAACGCCCGCTGGGGTTCACTGTATGACGCGCTGTACGGCACCGATGCCATCAGCGAAGCCGATGGCGCCGAAAAGGGCAAAGGCTACAACAAGGTACGTGGCGACAAGGTGATTGCCTTCGCCCGCGCCTTCCTCGACGAAGCCGCACCGCTGGCCAATGGCTCCCACGTGGACTCGCTGGGTTACGCGGTGGTCAATGGCGCACTGCGCGTGGCCCTCAAGGGCGGTGCCAGCAGCGGCCTGCGCGACGCGGCGCAACTGATTGGCTACCACGGCGAAGCCGCCGCACCGACCGCCGTGCTGCTCAAGCACAACGGCCTGCACTTTGAAATCCAGATCGACGCCTCAAGCCCCGTCGGCCAGACCGATGCCGCGGGCGTCAAAGACGTGCTGATGGAAGCCGCGCTGACCACCATCATGGACTGCGAAGACTCCGTGGCCGCCGTCGATGCCGACGACAAAGTGGTGATCTACCGCAACTGGCTGGGCCTGATGAAAGGCGACCTCAGCGAGCAAGTGTCCAAGGGCGGCCAGACCTTCACCCGCACCATGAACCCGGACCGCGAGTACACCGCCCCCAACGGCGGCACCGTGAACCTGCATGGCCGCTCGCTGTTGTTCGTGCGCAACGTGGGTCACTTGATGACCATCGACGCGATCCTCGACAAAGACGGCAACGAAGTGCCAGAAGGCATCCTCGACGGCCTGATCACCAGCCTCGCGGCGATCCACAGCCTCAACGGCAACACCTCGCGCAGCAACAGCCGCACCGGTTCGGTTTACATCGTGAAACCCAAAATGCACGGTGCCGAAGAAGCCGCGTTCACCAACGAGCTGTTCGGCCGTATCGAAGAAGTCCTGAACCTGCCGCGCAACACCCTCAAAGTCGGGATCATGGACGAGGAGCGCCGCACCACGGTCAACCTCAAGGCCTGCATCAAGGCTGCCAGCGAGCGCGTGGTGTTCATCAACACCGGCTTCCTGGACCGCACTGGCGACGAAATTCATACCTCGATGGAAGCCGGCCCGGTCGTGCGCAAGGCCGACATGAAAGCCGAGAAGTGGATCTCGGCCTACGAGAACAACAACGTCGATGTCGGCTTGAGCACAGGCCTGCAAGGCCGCGCCCAAATCGGTAAAGGCATGTGGGCCATGCCGGACCTGATGGCCGCCATGCTGGAACAGAAAATCGCTCACCCGCTGGCAGGCGCCAACACCGCCTGGGTGCCGTCGCCCACGGCCGCGGCCCTGCACGCGCTGCACTATCACAAGGTCGACGTGTTCGCCCGCCAGGCCGAACTGGCCAAGCGCGCCAAAGCGTCGGTGGACGACATTCTGACCATCCCGCTGGCCGTGAACCCGCAGTGGACGCCCGAGCAGATCCAGAACGAACTGGACAACAACTCGCAGGGCATCCTGGGTTACGTGGTGCGCTGGATCGACCAGGGCGTGGGGTGTTCGAAGGTGCCGGACATCAATGACATCGGCCTGATGGAAGACCGCGCCACGCTGCGTATTTCAAGCCAGCACATCGCCAACTGGCTGCGTCATGGCATTGTCAACGAAGCGCAAGTGATGGCCAGCCTCAAGCGCATGGCGCCGGTGGTTGACCGTCAGAACGCCAACGACCCGCTGTACCGCCCGCTGGCCCCGGACTTCGACAGCAACATCGCCTTCCAGGCGGCGGTCGAACTGGTGATCGAAGGCACTAAACAGCCGAACGGTTACACCGAGCCGGTGCTGCACCGTCGCCGTCGCGAGTTCAAGGCCAAACAGGGTCTGTGAGTCAGCGTTAACGGCGCGTCATCAAAAACCCCGGCCACGTGCCGGGGTTTTTGTGGGCGTTCATTCGATGCGCAACTCGCGCTTGATCAGTTTGAGCAACTGATCGGTATCAATGGGTTTGAGCAGAAAATCCACCACGCTCAAATGCATCGCGGCGATGGTGTCGCGCACCTCGGCGTCGCCCGACATGATGATCACCGGCAAATTGGCCCATTGCGAACTGCGCACCTTGCGAATCAGGTGCAAACCGTCGCGCTCGGGCATGCGTAAATCGGTGAGGATCAAGCCAATGGTTTTTTCCGTCATCAACGCGCGAATGGCTTGTCGGGCACTGGCCGCCTTGATGGAGGGGATGCCATGCATCTGCAGCAATTCACTGAGCAGATCGCGTGCAAACTGATCGTCTTCGACAATCAATACACACTGCACAGGCTGTACCGGAGCAGGCGCTTTCATCACCTCACTCAGGGCCTCCCGCTCGGCGTCACTCAAGATGTCGTGTTCGGTCATACGGTTCTCAAACGGCGTGGTTGAGTCAAATATCCCACCGGTGCAGTCAGCTTTCCCTAAGCTCTACGCCCAATGTGCACTCGCAAAGCTGCATTTCCAAGTCTTGCAACACAATAAACGGACCTGTTTTCTGTGAGGTGATTCAAAAATATCAATAGGCCATTACCCCTGTAAGGCCTGCCATAGACTTACGTCCAATGGGCACGTGGGCGCAGACAACCGAGCATGAAGCGCATCAAGACGACAGGGGGCACGACCCCGCCATAACAACAACGGTCAGACATGCGGTAACGGTCAATGAGTAAATCGGATGCGTTTCTCCAGGCAGGAAAAACCGCGGTGTTGCAGAACATTCACGGCACCATGCAGTTTTTGCAGCGATTCCCGCCCTTCAACCAAATGGAAAACACTCACCTGGCGTTTCTGGTCGAGCAGTGCCAACTGCGCTTCTATGGCCCCGGTGAAAGCATCATTCGACCCGCCGATGGCCCGGTCGAACACTTCTACATCGTCAAGCAGGGCCGCGTGGTGGGCGAACGTACCCATGTGGGGCGTCAGGAGGCCGAGACCACGTTTGAAATCACGGCCGGCGAGTGTTTCCCCCTCGCCGCGTTGCTGGGCGAGCGCGCCACGCGCACCGAACATCGCGCGGCCGAAGACACGTTTTGTCTTCAATTAAACAAGCCTGCGTTTATCAAGTTATTCGCCCTGTCCGAAGAGTTCCGCGACTTCGCCCTGCGCGGGGTCAGCAGCCTGCTCGACAAGGTCAATCAGCAAGTTCAGCAAAAGGCCGTCGAAACCCTCGGCACGCAATACTCGCTCAACACCCGCCTGGGCGAACTGGCCATGCGCCATCCGGTGACCTGCCTGCCCGGCACGGCCCTGCGCGAAGCCGTGCGGCTGATGCACGAACAACAGGTGGGCAGCATCGTGGTGGTGGACGAGGACAAAGCGCCGCTGGGGATTTTCACCCTGCGCGATTTGCGCCAAGTGGTGGCCGACGGCACGCAGGATTTTGAGCAAGCCATCGAACAGCACATGACGCCCGGCCCGTTCTACTTGTCCCCCGACCACAGCGCGTTCGATGCCGCCATCGCCATGACCGAACGCCACATTGCCCACGTGTGCCTGGTCAAGGAACACCGTTTGTGCGGCGTGGTGTCCGAACGCGACCTGTTCTCCCTGCAACGGGTCGACCTGGTGCACCTGGCGCGCACCATTCGCCATGCCCCGCGACTGGACAACCTGATCAACCTGCGCGGCGAAATCGGTCAACTGGTGGAGCGCATGCTGGCCCACGGTGCGTCATCGACCCAAATCACCCACATCATCACCCTGCTCAACGACCACACCGTGTGCCGCGTCATCGAGCTGGTGCTGGCCGAAAAAGGCGACCCCGGCGTGCCGTTTACCTGGCTGTGCTTCGGCAGCGAAGGGCGACGGGAGCAGACACTGCACACCGATCAGGACAACGGCATCCTGTTCGAAGCGGCCGATGCGGCGCAGGCGGCCGAGATACGTCAGCGCTTGCTGCCCATCGCCCAGCTCATCAACACGCACCTGGCGGCCTGCGGTTTTACCCTGTGCAAAGGCAACATCATGGCCGGCAACCCCGACCTGTGTTTATCCCGAGCCGAATGGGCGCGCCGCTTCGCCGCGTTTATCCGCGAAGCCACGCCCGAAAACCTGCTGGCATCGAGCATCTATTTCGACCTGCGCGTGGTGTGGGGCGACGAAAGCGGCTGCCGGCAACTGCGGCGCGGCATCCTTGAACAGGTGGCTGATAATCGCCTGTTCCAGCGCATGATGGCCGACAACGCCTTGCGCCATCGCCCGCCCGTGGGGCGCTTCCGCGAATTTGTGCTGGAGCGCAAAGGCAGCGACAAAGCCACCCTCGACCTTAAAGTGCAAGGTCTGACGCCTTTTGTGGACGGTGCCCGACTACTGGCGCTGGCCCATGGCGTCGAGGCCATTAATACGCTGGAGCGTTTGCGCCAGCTGGTGACGCTCGGCGTGATCGAAACGCTGGACGGCGCGGCCTACGAAGAGGCGTATCACTTCATTCAGCAAACGCGCATGCAACAGCACCAATTGCAAACGCGGGAAAACCGCCCGTACTCCAACCGGGTCGACCCGGACAACCTCAACCAGCTTGACCGACGCATCCTGCGCGAAGCGCTGCGTCAGGCCCAGCGTCTGCAAAGCAGTCTGGCGCTGCGGTATCAGCTATGAGCCTGTTTTCCTGGTTGCTGCCACGCAAGACCCCGGTCTTGAGCCTTGACCAGCAACAGCGCCTGCTGCAACTGCCGCCCGCGCCGGGGCTGGGTGAGGCGTCCTTGCGCAGCCAGCGTTGGGTGGTGGTGGATCTGGAGACCAGCGGGCTGAACCTCAATCGCGACCAAGTGCTGTCGATTGGCGCCATGGTGATTGAGGATGGCGCAATTGATCTGGGCCAAGCGTTTGAGCGCACCTTGCTGCGCACCCACAACCCGCTGAACCCCAGCGTGTTACTGCATGGCCTGGGCCCCGAAGCGATTGCCGCCGGGTGCGACCCCGCTGATGCCCTGCTCGACTTCATGACGTTTGTGGGCGACAGCCCGCTGCTGGCGTTCCATGCCCCGTTTGACCAGCACATGCTGGGGCGGGCCTTGAAAGACAGCCTGGGGTATCGCTTACAGCACCCGTTCATGGACGTGGCGGCCCTGGCGCCCCTGTTGTGCCCGCACGCCGACGTGCGGGATGCGGGGCTGGACCACTGGGTTCGGCACTTCAACTTGCAGGTTGAAGACCGTCATAACGCCAGTGCCGATGCACTGGCCACCGCCGAACTGGCGCTGATCCTGTTCAGCCGCGCCCGCGCTCAACACCTCGACAGCCCCTTGGCCCTGCAACAGCGGCTCAATCAGTGGCAGCGGCGCAAGCAGATGCACAGCTTCTAACCCCCCTGCCCAAGCCTGATGTCGGGGGCGCTTGCACTGACGCCGCCTCTCTTCTTTCCCGTTGCGCGAAGGTCAGCGTGAGGGCGTTCATCCGATGAGCGTCAATTGCGCATGGCTTTTGGCTCTGACACAATCGCGAATAATTATCGTTAGTTAAAACTTGCATTCGGTGATGCCTTTGTCGTCAGTCCAAAATCCCCACAGTGAGCTGGTTGGATCGCTTTATCGCGACCATCGCAGCTGGCTGCTGGCGTGGTTGCGGCGCAATGTCGCCTGCCCGCAGCGGGCTGAAGACTTGAGCCAGGACACCTTTGTGCGCCTGCTGGGCCGACCCCAATTGCAAGCCCCCCGCGAACCGCGCGCCTTTTTGGCGGCCATCGCCAAAGGCCTGCTGTTCGATTACTTCCGGCGCGCCGCACTGGAACAGGCCTACCTCAACGAATTGATGCTGATTCCCGAAGCCGAGCAGCCTTCGCCTGAAGAACAGCAATTGATCCTCGAAGACCTCAAGGCCATTGATCGCTTGCTGGGCAAGCTGTCGAGCAAGTCCCGCGCGGCCTTCTTGTACAGCCGCCTCGACGGCCTGACCCACGCCGACATCGCTGAGCGCCTGGGCGTATCGGTGCCCAGGGTGCGCCAGTACCTGGCCCAAGGCATTCGCCAGTGCTACATCGCGCTGTATGGCGAACCGACATGAGCCAGGCCAACAGCAAACCGGTGTCCGCTCGCGTGCTCGACGCCGCCATTGCCTGGCAGTTATGCCTGGACTGCGGCAACGGCAGTGAGGTTGAACAGGCCGAATTCGCCAAGTGGTACGCCGCCAGTGAAGAACACGCCCGCGCATGGCTGCAGTTGGGCATGCTCGACCACCGTTTCAGCACCGCCAGCGTCCCGGCGCGCAATGCCTTGCTCAAGGCCCGTGACAGCGCCCACCACCGGATGCGCAAAATCGGCAGCGGGCTGGCCAGCCTTGCGCTGGTGGTCGGGTTGACCTTACTGGTGGGCAAAAACCACCTGCCGATTGATTATTGGATGGCCGATCAACGCACCGCCACGGGCGAGCAACGCGTGGTCACACTCGCCGACGGCACCCGGCTCAACCTCAACACCCACAGCGCGGTGGACGTGCGGTTTGACGAAACCACGCGCCTGATCGTGCTGTACGAGGGTGAAATCATGGTGCAAACCGGCCACAACGACGCCCGCCCGTTTATCGTCAAAACCCGCGACGGCAGCCTGCGCGCCCTGGGCACCCGGTTTATGGTCAAGCGCGAAGACGACGGCACCCGCCTCAGCGTCCTGCAATCGCGAGTGGCTGCGCACCCCGAACACACCGCCGACGAAACTGTCTACGCCGAAGGCCAGCAAGTGGTGATGCACCGCGACGGTCTGGGCCAGCGGCTGGCGCTCAACCCCGGCGCAGACGCCTGGACCCGCGGCATGCTGGTGCTCGACAACGTGCGCCTGAGTGACATGGTCAGCGAGCTCAACCGCTACCGGCGCGGCCACCTGGGGGTTGACCCGGACGTCGCTGACCTGCGCATCACCGGCAGCTTCCCGTTGAACAACATTGAACTGGCACTCAACGCACTGCTGCCGACCCTGCCGGTGCAAATCACCCAACGCACCCCGTGGTGGGTCACGGTCAGCGGCAAACCGGAAGCCCGGTGATCGGGTAACGGCTACCGGCTATCGCCCCAAGGCCACGCGTTAGAGCAGGTTTCGCCTCTGCGGCTAAGCTCGTGCGCGCTGTGTATTCGCAGCGCTAACGCTCAATAGCCGAGGAAGGATCCATGCCGCTATTACCTGAAATCAGCAGTCGACCCATCGTCTTTTTGTACCCTGGCCAAGGCGGGAGCCCACAAGGGAGCTTGCAAGCGTTATATGGCCTGAGTGAGGACATCCGACACACCATCGACGACGTGCTGACAGCCGTCGACAGCGTGGTCGAAGAACGCCAGCAACAGGGCCACGCCCTTGCTCCCGGCATGGTGCGCACGCTGTTGCTCACCCCGGACACCGGCACGACGCTGCCTTACGGGCTCAAGCAACTGGGCCTCTACACCAGCGCAGTGGCCGTGAGCCAGGTGTTGCGCCGCGCAGGGATTGAACCGGATGCCGCGCTCGGGGAGAGCTTCGGTGAAATCGCCGCCCGCGAATGTGCAGGCAACATAACGGTCATCAATGGCGCCCGAACGGCGTGTGCGTTGAACGACGCGTACCGCGCGGTGCTGGATCAAGGCGACATGCTGCTGGTCAGCGCCAGCGAAGAGCAGACCCGCGCCGTGCTGCGTGAAATCAACCACCCGCAGCTGATGCTCGCCACCGTCAACTCACCGACCCACACCGTGGTCAGCGGCCCCC
This sequence comes from Pseudomonas sp. BS-2016, assembly GCF_001806145.1. Classification (NCBI taxonomy): domain Bacteria; kingdom Pseudomonadati; phylum Pseudomonadota; class Gammaproteobacteria; order Pseudomonadales; family Pseudomonadaceae; genus Pseudomonas; species Pseudomonas sp. BS-2016. The sequence continues at coordinate 588,110 of NZ_MLCT01000013.1, read as the reverse complement.
ATGACGCGTTGCAAGCCATGATCGACGCCACCCCGGCGGGCGGGCCGCCCCCGCGCGAACTCAACATCGGCTATGCCGCCCACCATCCGCAGCACATAGCCATCAAACAGGCTGCGTTGCGCACCATGCCCGGCATTCCCCAAGTGCCGCTCAAACTCGCGCTCTACTCCACCGTGCAACAACGGGCCTACACCCCGCAGGATGACTTGGTCGAAGGGATGACCGACAACACGATCAAACCCTGCCACCTGCCCAACACCCTGAGCGTCCTGAGCCGTGCCATCCACAATCCGTTATTCATCGATTTGGGCGGCAACGGCTACATGGCTCGCTGCGTCAGCAAAATCCTGCCCGGTGCGCGGACCTATGCGCCTCTGACCCAAAACGCCCTTGACCTGCGGGCCGACCTCGCGCTTAAACCATAGGCACATCCGCTGGCGCAGGTGCTGTACTGCCTGCGCCAGCGTTTGCGGCTGCGCACGACCCCCCTGCACATTTATTTCGCTTAGCCCTATCACTTTTCCAGACTCGTTCGGCATACAGGCATTGAGAAACATTTCCATTCAGGAATCTGCCGAATGTCCCGTACCCTCGACACGTTGTTGCGCCCCAGCCTGCTAGCCGTCGCCATTGCGTTCAGCGTCCCGTTGACCAGCAGCGTGCTGATGGCCGCCGAACACAGCACAACCGCCCGCAGCTATAACCTGCCCGCCGGCCCACTGGCCTCGACCCTGAACCAGATCGCCAGTCAGGCGGGGATCACGCTGGCCATCGACTCGTCCTTACTGGCAGGCAAAACCTCGGCGCCGGTCAACGGCCAGTTCGAGCCGACCACCGCACTGCGCGAGGCGTTACAAGGCAGCGGTTTGCAGTTGCAACAAAGTGGCAGCGGCACCTACACCCTGCTGCCCATCGAAACAGGCACCCTGACGCTGGGTGATGTGAACATCAACGCCACCGCCGCGGCCGAAGGCTCCGAGGCCGCGGGCTATGTCAGTGAAAACGTCAACAATGTCGGCGCGCTGGGCGGGATGAAATTGCAAGACGCGCCCTACTCGATGAGCGTGACCTCACAGGCCTTTCTGAAAAACACGCAGGCCACCTCACTGGATGACGTGTTTAAACGTAACCCCTTCACCCAGGTGTTTTCCCCCACGGGCGCGGGATACGCCAGCGCGGTGAACATTCGGGGGTTTAGCGCACCGGGCAACTTGAGCATTGCCAACGACGGCCTGCGGTTTTCGACCCTGGCCGACGCCGGTAACTTCCTCGAAGAAACCGAACAACTGGAAGTCGTCACCGGCCTCACCGGGTTTCTGTATGGGCCTGCGTCACCCGGCGGTCTGGTCAACTACGTGCTCAAGCGCCCCACCTACCAGACGTACCGCAGCGTGACGCTGGGCAATGCGGGCGGTGATAACTATTACCTGCACGGCGATTTTGGCGGCAAGCTCGACGACGAAGGCCAGTTTGCCTATCGCTTGAACCTGCTCACTCAAGATGGCGAAACCGCCATCGATATGCAGAAACGCCGCCGCGAACTGATCAGCCTGGCGGTCGACTGGAACGTCAGCGACGACCTGCAAATCCAGTTCGACGCCTCGCACAAAAAAAACCAAGTGCGCGGGTTGACCAGTTATTGGTACTTCAGCGACCAGGCGCTGCGCCCTCGGGCTTCAGTGCTGGATAACGACAAACTGTACAGCCAGCGCTGGTCGTTCTCGGACAACGAAACCGACAAGGGCGGCGTTCGCGCCAAATGGCGCTTGAACGACACCTTCACCCTGCGAGCCGCCTTCGCCGCGCAAACATTCACCGAAGAAAACACCTACACCGGGCCGACCGTGTCCAGCGCCGGTGTTTACACCCAGCCGTTGTACGCATTCGCGCCCATCGAGCATCAGGAAAACTCCGGGTATCTGTTCCTCGACGCCGCCTTCAACACGGGCGCTATCGGCCACCAGATGACCCTCGGTTATCAGGGCAACAACTCGCGCGTGCGCATGTACGAGGATCACATTCCCACCAACGGCGCGCAGTACGGCGATGTCGGCGGCGGGCCTTTGCCGTTTGGCACCTCCCTGCAAGTGGGCAAACCGGCTTACTCCATCGGGCATGGCAACCAGCGGTTGGCAAACACCTCCGAGACCAACAATGTCCTGATCGGCGACATCATCACCTTCAACGATCAATGGTCGAGCATCCTGGGGGTCACCCGCACCCAGATCAAGTCCTACGCCAATGACTTCGTGTACTCCGCCACGGACAAGAAAACCCGTTACGACGCCACTAAAACTTCCCCCAGTGTGTCGTTGATCTACAAGCCCGTGCCCTGGCTGACCACTTACGCCACGTACATCGAAGGGTTGCAGGCGGGCGGCACGGCGCCGTACAACGCCGTCAACGTGGGCGAAATTTTCGCGCCGCAAGTCAGCAAACAATACGAAGTGGGCGCCAAAGCGACCGTGGGCGAAACCTTGCTCACCCTTGCGCTGTTCAACATTGAAAAGCCCAACGGTTTTCTGAATGAGTCGATGGTCTACAGCGAAAGCGGCAAACAGGTGAACAACGGCCTGGAGTTCAGCGTGACGGGTAAGGTCACGCCCGAACTGACCGTGGTCGGCGGCTTCACCCTGCTGGACCCGAAAATCAAAGACGCCAACGTCAAGGCCAACGACGGCAATGCCCCGGTCGATGTGGCCAAACAACTGGCCAAGGTCTACGCCGAATACGACATCAACGCGGTGCCCGGCCTGGCGCTGACCGGCGGTGCGTTCTACACCGGCAAGCAATACACCGACGAAGCCAATGACTACCAATTGCCCTCGTTCACCACGTTTGACGCCGGTGCGCGCTACCGCATGAAGGTGTCGCAGAACGACCTGACCTTGCGCATGAACGTCAGCAACCTGGCCAACAAAGACTACTGGCTCAACAGCCACTACCTGGGTGATCCGCGTACTGTACAGTTCTCGGCGCAGTTGGAGTTCTAATCACCCCGCCCGCCCTCACCGGGCTGAAGTCTCGATAAACGGGCTGCCCGGCGCCCCCTCGCAGCCTGCGTCATTTTTGGAATGTCATGAAAAGCAAAACCATCCGTCGCTGGTCCTTTATCCACACGTGGACCAGCCTGATTTGCACCGCGTTTTTGCTGTTGCTGGCGCTGACCGGTTTGCCGCTGATTTTTCATCATGAAATCGATCACCTGCTGGGCGACAGCCCGCAGCTTCGGGAAATGCCCGCCGATACCCCGCGCCTGAACCTGCAACAACTGGTCAAGGCCGCCGAGGCACACCGGCCCGGCGAGGTCATGCAGTACTTCGGCAGTGAAGACGACGAACCCAACGCGGTGATCGCCATCATGGCCCCCACGGCGGGCACCGAGCCTAATGCCTCGCACACGTTCATGCTCGACGCCCGTACCGGCGAAGCCCTGGAAATGCCGTCGGCCAATGGCGGCCTGATGATGGTCATGTTGCGCCTGCACGTGGACATGTTCGCCGGGCTGCCGGGCAAGCTGTTGCTGGCCTTCATGGGCATTCTGTTCGTGCTGGCGATTGTCTCGGGCGCGGTGTTGTACCTGCCGTTCATGCGCCGACACACCTTCGCCACCGTACGCACTGACAAATCCACACGCCTGCGCTGGCTCGACCTGCACAACCTGATTGGCGTCGTGACGCTGACCTGGGCCTTGGTGGTCGGCGTCACGGGCGTGATCAGCGCGTGCGCCGACTTGATCATTGCCGCATGGCGCACCGACAGCCTCACGGCCATGGTCGAGCCCTACCGCAACGCACCCCCGTTGACCCAACTGGCCCCGGCCACGCACCTGCTGGACATCGCTGCCTCCGCCGCCCCCGGCATGCGCCCGGACTTCATCGCCTTCCCCGGCACGCGTTTTTCCAGCGAGCACCATTACGCGGTGTTCATGAAAGGCAGCACGCACCTGACCTCACACTTGCTCACGCCGGTGTTGATCGACGCCAGCACCCTGCAGGTAACGGCCGTGGGCACGCGACCGTGGTACATGGACGCCATGGGCATGTCCCAGCCTTTGCACTTCGGTGACTACGGCGGCATGCCGATGAAAATCCTCTGGGCAGCGCTCGACGTGTTGACCGTCATCGTGCTCGGCAGCGGCCTGTATTTATGGTGGGTACGACGCACCGCCGCGAAGGAGCACACGCGATGAAACCGCGTCAGTCGAGTTTCTGGAAAGTCTTCTCCATCCCGCTGGCCATCGGCCTGCTCAGCGCCATGGGCCTGTTCAGCGCATTGCTGGACGACGGCGCGTGGGATGTCCTGAGCTGGATCGGCCTGGGCATACCGGTGTGGCTCAGCGTGCGCGGGTTGCTTAAGCGTTGACCGGTGCGCTACCCCTATCGCTTGGCGACCAACGGCACACAAACCTAGCCGTTCTATCAGTACCGCTCACGGCATTTAGCCGCTAACACTGCCTGTTCATTGAGCAAGCAATACGGTAAATGCCATGTCAGCGCAAAAGCCCCTGCAACTGCACCAGTACGCCTTTGACCCGCTAGACCGTCATGTGAGTACCGGCACTGCTGAAGACCCAGCCACTCACCTGTTTTATTGTCGTGAACGTGTGGCCACTGAAATCAGAGACCATACCCGTGCGCAAGTCTTTGAGTGTGAAGAGGCGGTACTGGCTTATAGAGTCCATCAGGGTGAGGGACTCACGACGTCACTGATCGCCGGGGACACTAAACGTTCAACACTGTCGGTTCTGAACCACAGCCAACAGGCATCAGTGACTTTTACACCATATGGGCATCAGCCCTTAACGCCCGGCACACACAGGGTGCCCGGCTTTAATGGTGAACGCCCGGACCCGCTGACTGGGCATTACTTGCTGGGCAGCGGCTACCGGGCGTTTAACCCGATATTGATGCGCTTTAACAGCCCCGACCGTTGGAGCCCGTTTGGCAAAGGCGGGATTAATGCGTATGCGTATTGCTTGGGCGACCCTATAAACCGTATCGATCCCGACGGTAATATCAGCGCACTGATGCTGAGCCGGGCGTTTACGATTATTACGGATGGTTTAGCAAAGAAACCGCCCCGCACGTGGGCATTTGCCAACAGCCTGGATGCTATTCCAGAGAACGAAGCAGTGACATCTTTCACCACCAGGATTGATAAAAGCCAACTTGAACTGACAAAAGACCTGAGGATTTTTCCGCGAAGCCAAAAACAAAATTTAAAACTTCATACGTTTATCAGGAAAAACAAACCACTACTGGTTGAGTTTGTCGAGTCCAATAATTTAGATAGAAAAAGAGAAATCGTTCTTCAGCTCACCGCTAAAAAATCAAAAAAAGAACGAAAATTGACCCTAAATATCCGACCTTCGCCTGACAATCCCACCGTTAAAACAGAGGGCCTAGCGTCGAGCATTCGCCAGTAATGCTCGACATCGGTTTAACAGTCCGGCTTATCGGCCGTGTAGCGACGGGCCGGGTTGACCGCCGCGCCAAATTCCCTGAGTGCCTTGGCGCCGATCAACAGCGGGTAGTTGAAACTGCTGCGGTCGGTCAGGTTGACCTCCACGGTGCGCTTGACACTACCCAGGCACATTTCAAGGTCAACCACCGGGCGCTTGGCGCTCGCGGGCTCTTCCTTGTCGTCGTCTTCATCGGCGCGGTTTTTGATTTTGCTGATGCGCGCCACTTTGTGCTCGTACACCTTGTCGCTCGCGCCTTTGGTCGCGAGCTGGAAACGCACCCAGGGCTCGCCATCGCGGGTGAAGGTTTCGATGTTCTTGGCCGACAACGACGCCGTCAGCGCGCCCGTGTCCATCTTGGCCTGCAAGGTTTCACCGATTTCCGGGAGCTTGATGTATTCATAACGCCCGTACAGCGTGGGCTCGGCCGCCATCACCGGCAAAGCCAGAACGGACAACAAAACGAAAACGGATTTCATGGTGGCAGTTTCCTGTAGAGGTTGCGGGTTAGACCCCGGTTTGCGCCTTGGTTCCCGCGGGCAAAGGGCAACCGGTCGTTGGGCGTGGTCGCTGGCGATCGCACGCAGCGCGTTTGGGCGGCACGTGTTCGGGTGTGCGCGCAGCCTAGTTCATCGCCTGTGAAACATTTGTCCACACTCCCGTTTGGCGTTCTGTGACGTGCTGCTTATCATTGGCGACCCTCACATCGTCAAGAGTCGCTTATGCGCCGCCTGCTCACCGGCTGTTTGGTCACGTTTTTGCTGCTGTGCAACACCCTGGTTTTATTTGGTCCGCTGATGCTGTTTGCCCTGCTCAAGCTGATCTCGCCGGGGCGTCTGCGCGATTACAACTCGCGGGCGGTCATGTGGATCGCTGAAACGTGGTCCGACATCGACAAGCGCATTTTCGCCCTGTGCCTGCCAACGCAATGGGACATCCGCGGCGCCGAGGGCTTGAGCCGCGACACCTCTTATCTGGTCATCAGCAATCACCAATCGTGGGTCGACATCCCGGCGTTGATGCAGGGCCTGAATCGCCGCACGCCGTTCTTCAAATTCTTTTTAAAGAAGGAACTGATCTGGGTGCCGTTTCTCGGGCTGGCCTGGTGGGCGCTCGATTACCCGTTCATGAAGCGCTATTCCAAAGCGTTCCTGGCCAAGCACCCCGAGCTCAAAGGGCAAGACCTGAAAATCACCCGCGCCGCCTGCGAATTGTTCAAGCGCCAGCCAGTGACGGTGGTCAACTACCTGGAAGGCACGCGCTTCACCCCGGCCAAAAGCGCGCTGCAACACTCGCCCTACACCTACCTGCTCAAGCCCAAGGCGGGCGGCGTGGCGTTTGTGCTGGCGGCGATGGGTGAACAACTGGATGCCGTACTCGACGTGACCGTGGTGTACCCACAGGCCAGGATTCCGGGGTTTTGGGAGTTGATCAGCGGGCAAGTGCCCAAAGTGATTGTCGACATCCAGACCCGTGAGCTGGACCCGGCGTTGTGGCAGGGTGATTACGAAAACGACCCGGTGTTTCGTGAGGTTGTCCAGAGCTGGGTCAACCAGCTCTGGATCAAGAAGGACCAGCGCATCAGCACCTTGCGTGCCGAGCGCAACTGACCTTTAAGCGCCCCACAGCGTACTCAACGTGGTCAACAGCGGGCTGGCTACGCCCTGTTGGCCCAAGTACTGAGTGATCAACGGTGCGAACTCCTGAATCAGGCTGCTGTTCATGCCCAGCGCTTCGAACGCGCTGTTGAGCTGCGACTGATTCGTCACGTTGCTCACTGCCACTTTGGCATCTTTGCTGACCGGGTTGATCTGCCCCACGAGGGCCTCAATCTGCGGGTTCTTGGCGCTGAACTGGCTCAGTTGGGTCAAGGCACCGGCACCGGTGACTTTGTTGATGCCCGGTACTTGCTGCGTCAAGGCCGCGTAATCATTGGTGGTGAGCTGGTTTTTGGCCAAGCTCAACATCGCGCCCACGCCACCGGCTGCCTGCTCAGGCTTAACACCCATCTGTTGGGCTTTATTCAGCAGGGCCAGGGCCTGAACGGTCTGGTCGGACTTCGCGCTGTTGCCGCCCTGAACCTGATTCAAAATGCCTGCGGCATCGTTCAGGCTAAAGCCCCCTGCAAACACCGGGCTCGCGGCCACGGTCATCCATGTTGCCAGTGCTACGGCGCTCAACTTCTTCATTGCGTCCACCTCTTAAAAGCCAAAGACCACTCCCGGCGGAGCAGTGAAACTGTGTGTAAGACCTGCCGCCCCGGCCGTTGTTCCCAACGCCCGTCGCCGGTCCCACGGCCGGCAAGCTTAATGCAAAAGCGCTACGGCCTACAGCAATTGAGGTTTGCCGGTTGCGGGCCAGCGGCTTATAGTCCGCCGGTCGTCCTCATGACGACCGGGTTTGGCGACCTGACCAACGAGTGCGAAAACTCCTGTTTTTTGCAGGATGATTCGTATCCGCGAAGTTGCTTTATGGCAGCTGCGCGTGGGAGACCTTCGGGTCTGCCGGGTGTCTCGTTGCCGGTTCGCCAACCTGCGTGCAGCTGCCACCTATTCGTTTGGCGACGATTGGGTGGCAGTCTCAACCACTACAACGAGGCTTCACCATGAACCCCTACATCCCGCTGACCGCCATCGACTGCTTGATCCCCAGCCTGCTGATAGACACCCAAAGCCCGCCCGACGTGCTGCATGCCAACGCGGCGGCGCGCATTCTGGCCGTGACCCAGGCGCTCGAAAGCCTTGACCGGCTCGAACTCAACGACGCTGACAGCGTCGACCTCAAACACCTCACCCACGCCTGCGCCATCTTGCTGCGCGACGGCTGCGACCTGCTGGACGTACTGGGCCGGCGTTTGCACGTGTCAACCTGAGTCAAGACAGGCCGTGACTCAGGCAGTGCCCGGCAACGGGCGCTGCTGACCTATCACTTCTGCCAGCTATACACCCCCCGAATGCGTGTGGATGCTTGGATCGTATCCAACCTCTGATTCGGTATTGACCATGAAACAGTCCCCTCCCACGCTTCAAAACAATTACCAATACGACGCACTGGACCGCCTGACCACCCGCAACGCCACGCATCGGTTTTATCAAAACGATCGCATTGCCATCGAGGTTGAAGGGGCCAACACCCGCCGCTTCATCGCGTTCGACGCACAACCTTTAGCCGTGCAAGAAGGGCAGGCCACTAGCCTGTTGGCCACCGACCGGCAAACCTCGGTGCTGCAACAGGTCAGCGCAGCGGGCACACAGGCCTGTGCCTATACCCCCTATGGCCATCACCCGGCCGAAAATGGCATCACCCCGCTACTGGCTTTCAATGGCGAGCACCCGGAAGCCGTCACTGGGCATTATTTATTGGGCCAGGGTTATCGGGCTTATAACCCGGTGTTAATGCGCTTTATTAGCCCGGACAGTTGGAGCCCGTTCGGAAAGGGGGGGATTAATGCGTATGCGTACAGTCATAAGCCGCTGGACGAAGTGGACCCCTCTGGACACTTCTCATTTAAACCGCTGTTAAGGGCGTTGGGCCTCATGGAAAAATCAACAGTCAAAACCAACGCTTTATTAACAGATCAGTTTTATAACCGCAGAGACATAAGATATTTACTCGATGAAGGCGTAACAAGGCCACGCCAGTCTCCAGAGCCCCCCCAAAACTTTGGGGGCCGACATGATCTAGCCATAAAACATTATCAAAATAAACTGAACAAAAATCTGGGTTCTCAAAGATACTGGATAAACAAATCACCTGACATAAAAGGCCCCTATACTAAGAACTACGACTATGATGGTATAACACCAAAGCAACAAGCAAAACTCGATCAATACCATCGTGAATACGACGCCCTAAAGAAGATCATTAAAGCAGACGCTGAAAAAGCCATCAGCTCGTTGCAGAGCGATGAACTCTATTACAGAGTGCAACTAGGCTTGGCCTATCAAGACTTACTTGAGCGTCGCCTTATGAGAAAAGTCACTCGTTATAAAGAACAGATTGCAGCACTCAATACAATCAGAACGTCACTCTAGCGATCATTAAAAACACTCACTCCTTGGCCCTCGACCAGCAAGCGCTGAACGACGAATAGCCCAGACGATGTTTATAACTGCCACAGCCGACAGGGGTGGCCGCACGGGCAATAAGGGATGTCTGCTGCTCGCCCGAACGGGAGCAGCGCACGCGCCTGCAGCACTTGAGCCCGCCCGTGAGGCCGCATACCTATCACTTCTGCCAGCTATACATCCCCCGAATACGTATGGATGCTCAAAGCGTATCCAACCACTGATTCGGTATTGAGCATGAAAAAGTCCCCCGCCACGCTTCAAGACAATTACAAATACGACGCACTGGACCGCCTGACCACCCGCAACGCCACGCATCGGTTTTATCAAAACGATCGCATTGCCACCGAGGTTGAAGGGGCCAACACCCGCCGCTTCATGGAATTCGACGCACAACCTTTAGCCGTGCAAGAAGGGCAGACCACTAGCCTGCTGGCCACCGACCTGCAAACCTCGGTGCTGCAACACGCCAGCGCGGCAGGCACACAGGCGTATGCCTATACCCCTTATGGCCATCACCCGGCCGAAAATGGCATCACCCGGCTCCTGGCTTTCAATGGCGAGCACCCGGAAGCCGTCACCGGGCATTATTTGTTGGGCCAGGGTTATCGGGCTTATAACCCGGTGTTAATGCGCTTTAATAGCCCGGACAGTTGGAGCCCGTTTGGGGAGGGGGAGAATAATGCGTATGCGTATCCTACAAACCCTTTAATGATGCAAGATCCAACTGGGCACTTTTGGGTTTTTTTAAGACGCGGCCTTAAAGGCCTTCTTAATTCAATCGGTGCCAGAACACCTGGCACTGCGAAAGCAGCGAAAGCAGCGAAAGCAGCGAAAGCAGCGAAAGCAGCGAAAGCAGCGAAAGCAGCTCAACCCAGCATGCCCGCGCAACCTACAGTGATGAAGACTTCGCTGACAAAGCTTGAAAGTAGTTCCGGAATAGATGCGGCTATGCGGAACAAATACTTAGCAAAAGTGGCAACCGCCCTTGAAGATCCAAATAGAATCCCTCGGAGTACGCTAATGCCCCGCGGGGCCGTCGAGTATTTTGGGCCCGTCAGTGCAGGGCGGAAAACGCTTTCAGCTGGTTCATCAACACTCACTTATTCACCCGTCTCATCTAACATTGCAACTTCAAGCGCCTCACAATCGGCAACCGCGCTACCACGCCCTTCGCCAACTAGCATTCCTGTAAGCGTATCTATGATCAGAGGGTGAGCTGCTTTAGTTGAGATATCAAACAGTGGCAATTTAAATTGCCACTGTTTCATTTTCAGTTCACGTGCAGGTGCGCAATAACCGATGCGGATCAATCACAAACTTCTTCGGCACGCCCGCATCAAACTCCCCGTAGCCGCGAGGTGCCTCATCGAGGCTGATGACTTCGACCCCGACAATGTCGGCAATTTTGATCCGGTCCCACATGATCGCTTGCATCAATTGGCGGTTGTATTTCATCACCGGGGTTTGCCCGGTATGAAAGCTGTGGGATTTGGCCCAGCCCAGTCCGAAGCGGATGCTCAGGCTGCCCATTTTGGCGGCGGCATCCACAGCGCCGGGGTCTTCGGTCACGTACAACCCCGGAATGCCGATTTTGCCCGCCACCCGCACCACGCCCATCAGTGAGTTCAGCACGGTGGCCGGGGCTTCGTGCTTGACGCCGTCGTGCCCGTGGCCTCGGGCTTCAAAGCCCACGGCATCGACGGCACAGTCCACTTCAGGCTCACCCAGCAAGTCAGCGATTTGTTCATGCAGCGGGGTGTCTTTGGACAGGTCGGCAATTTCAAAGCCCTGCGCCTTGGCGTGGGCCAAGCGAATCGGGTTCACGTCCCCCACGATCACCACGGCGGCGCCCAGCAAACGCGCGGACGCCGCCGCCGCAAGCCCCACCGGCCCGGCGCCCGCAATGTAGACCGTGCTGCCGGGGCCAACGCCCGCCGTGACGGCGCCGTGGTAACCGGTGGGCAGGATGTCAGAGAGGCAAGTCAGGTCGCGGATTTTCTCCATCGCGGCGTCGCGGTTCGGGAGTTTGAGCAGGTTGAAATCCGCATAAGGGACCAATACATATTCCGCTTGACCGCCCACCCAGTCGCCCATGTCCACGTAACCATAAGCACCGCCGGGACGGGCCGGGTTGACGGTCAGGCACACGCCGGTGTTTTGCTCTTTGCAACTGCGGCACCGCCCACAGGCCACGTTGAACGGCACCGATACCAAATCCCCGACCTTCAGATGCTCCACGTCACGCCCGGCCTCGATCACCTCGCCGGTAATTTCGTGCCCCAGTACGAGCCCGGTTTGCGCCGTGGTACGGCCGCGCACCATGTGCTGGTCTGAGCCGCAAATATTGGTCGACACCACGCGCAAGATCACCCCGTGGTGGATGGGCTTGCCTTGAGGGTTTTGCATCTTGGGAAACGGAATGCTCTGCACTTCAACCTGGCCGTTGCCCAGGTACACCACACCGCGATTGTCCGCCATTGAGTTCACCCTTGTTGTTATGGAGCGGGATGACCGGCCAGCCGCCCGCCGATCTGCTTGCAGCTTAGTGGGCGCTGGCGTGTCACAGCACCACGGTACGACCTCCATTTAGGAAAACGCGCCGCTCTATGTGATAACCCACACCCCGGGCCAATGTCTGGGCTTCAATGTCGCGGCCTCTGGCAATCAAGTCTTCGGGGTAGTAACTGTGGTCCACGACCTCGACGCCCTGAGCGATGATCGGCCCTTCGTCGAGGTCGTTGTTGATGTAGTGCGCCGTGGCGCCCACCAGTTTCACGCCTTTCTCGTAGGCCTGGTGATACGGCTTGGCGCCTTTGAAGCCGGGCAGTAACGAGTGATGAATGTTGATCGCCTTGCCATCGAGCTTGCGGCACAACTCAGGTGAGAGCACTTGCATGTAACGGGCAAGGATCACCAGTTCGGCACCGGTGTCTTCGATCACGCGCCAGACCCGCGCCTCTTGCGCGGGTTTGTCGTTGGGGTCGAGGGCGAAGTGGTGATAGGCGATACCGTGCCACTGCGCCAGCGGCTCCAGGTCCGGGTGATTGGAGACCACGGCCACCACGTCCATCGACAACTGCCCGATGCGCTGGCGATACAGCAAATCGTTCAGGCAGTGGTCGGACTTGGACACCATGATCAGCACTTTGGGCCGGTAATGCGGCGGGGTGAGTTCGAAGGCCATGCCGAAGGATTGACCGCGCTCGCTGAGCCCGCGGCGAAAGGCCGGTTCGTCAAAACCTTGTGGCTGACGAAATTCGACCCGGATAAAGAACCGGCCGGAACGTTGATCGTCGAAGGAATGGTGCTCAGTGACATAGCACTGGTGTTCAAACAGGTGACGCGTCACGGCGTCGACCGTGCCCAGCCTGCTGGGGCAATCGGCGGTGAGAATCCAGGTGTCCGGGGCGCGGCTCATGAAGGGCTCCTTTTAGTGTTCTGATGTGAAAAGCAAAAGCCCCTCACCCTAACCCTTTCCTAACGGGAGAGGCTTAGGGTGAGGGCCAGCCGCGACTCAGGCCTCAACACTTAACCCATATTGCGCCGCCGCATCCTGCAACCAGAGCCACCAATAATCCGAGAAGCTGCGGCGGATCAGCAGTTCCCACGTGTCTTCGGCCGTATGCCGGATCACCAGCTGCGATTTCGCAAACACCGTGCCCACCGCTTTGCCCACCGGGAAGTTGTCAGGGTGGACGTCGTAGCTGGTGGATTTCATCAGCACCTCGCGCACGTTCGGCCCGCGCAGCTCCAGCAGTTGTTGCCCGCCGCTGACGTTCACCACGGCAATGTGCTGACCCGCCAACGCCTCGCGCAACGCCTGTTCCACCTTGAACTCTTCACCGCCCGGCACGATCAGGAGCCATTCGTCCGGGCCCATCCATTGCAAGGACGTTTCGCCGCTGGCCACCAGGCTCAGCGCCACCGGCAGTTCGAGGCCCAGGGCCTGGTGTACGCCTTCGCTGAACGCCGGATCGCGCGCGTCGCCACGCAAGGTCAGGTGGCCCAGCAGCTTTTTCTCACGCACCGTGACGCCGGGGTTTTGCCGCCCCTGGCCGATGAGCGCCGACAACCGGGCGTGGTGCAAGGATGACTCAGCTTTAGCGCCCGACTCCGGACGCTGTTGGTATACGTTTGCGCTAGTCATGTGATCACCCATCAAATGTTCTGCCGTTCGCCTTTGGGGTCGAAAAACACCGAAGACACGATTTCCGCTTCGATCACGCTGCCATCGGCCAACGGGGCGAATACCCGTTCACCCATACGCTTGAGACCGTCCTTGACCACGCCCATGGCGAATGAATACCCCAGCGAGCCGCAGGTGTAACTGGAGGTCACGTGGCCGACCATGCTCATGGGGATCGCCTGCTTGGGGTCGAACACCAGTTGTGCACCTTCCGGCAGCCATTGAGTCGGGTTCACCGGCTTGAGCCCCACCAGTTGTTTACGCGCCTCGCGCACGCAGTCTTCGCGGTTCATGCCGCGCCAGCCAATCCATGAAAATGGCTTGTTGCGACCCACGCACCAGCCCATGTTCAGGTCATCCGGGGTCATGGAGCCGTCGGTGTCCTGGCCGACGATGATGAACCCCTTCTCGGCCCGCAACACGTGCATGGTCTCGGTGCCGTAGGGGGTCAGGTTGTAGGCTTTGCCGGCCTCGACGATGGCTTCCAGCACACCCATGGCGTAGTCGGCCTGGATGTTGACCTCGTACGACAATTCGCCAGTAAACGAGATGCGGAACACCCGCGCCGGCACGCCGGCCACCCGGCCTTCTTTCCAGCTCATGAACGGGAAGGCGTCGCGGTCCAGGTCGATGTCGGTCACTTCGCTCAGCAGTTTGCGGCTGTTAGGGCCGGACAAGGTCAGGGTCGCGTAGTGGTCGGTGACCGAGGTGAAGTACACCTTCAGCTCCGGCCATTCGGTCTGCTGGTACAGCTCCAGCCATTGCAGCACCCGCGCCGCGCCGCCCGTGGTGGTGGTCATCACGAAATGGTTGTCGGCCAGGCAGGCGGTCACGCCGTCGTCGAAGACCATGCCGTCTTCTTTGCACATCAGCCCGTAGCGCGCCTTGCCCACGTCCAGTTTGGTCCAGGCGTTGGTGTAGATGCGGTTGAGGAATTCCCGCGCGTCCGGCCCCTGAATGTCAATTTTGCCCAGGGTCGAGGCATCCAGCATGCCGACGCTGTCACGCACGGCCTGGCACTCGCGCTTGACGGCTGCGTGCAGGTCTTCACCGGGACGCGGGAAGTACCACGGCCGCTTCCACTGCCCGACGTCTTCAAACGCTGCGCCCTGTTTGACGTGCCACGCCTGCAATGCGGTGTAGCGCACGGGCTCGAAAATGTGCCCGCAATGACGCCCCGCCACCGCGCCAAAGGTCACGGGCGTGTAGTTGGGGCGGAACATGGTGGTGCCCATTTGCGGGATGCTGACGTTCAACGAACGCGCCGCAATGGCCAGCCCGTTGACGTTGCCGAGCTTGCCCTGATCGGTGCCAAACCCCAGCGCGGTGTAGCGTTTGACGTGCTCGACCGACTCAAACCCTTCGCGGGTGGCCAGTTCGATGGCAGCCGCCGTGACGTCGTTTTGCAGGTCGACAAATTGTTTCGGCGCCCGTGCCGTGCCTTTTTCGTGGGGCACGTGAAACAGCGCCAGCGTGGGTTCCTGGTGATGATTGAGGGCTTTGGGCAACACGCCTTCCACGGCGTTGAACCCGGCTTCACAGGCCGCACGCACGCCGCCTTCAAAGCCGTCCGCCAGGCAGTCGCCCAAGCGATAGACGCCATTGATCCCGCCCACGCACACACGTTTTTGCGGTGCGTCACCGGGCACAAACCCGAGGATGTCTTCGCGCCAGACCGGTTTGCCGCCCAAGTGCGACGCCAAGTGCACCACCGGGCTGTAGCCGCCCGAGGTGGCAATCAGGTCGCAATCGAGCAGTTCGCCGGGGCTGGTGACGCGGTGGGTGTTGAGGTCGATCGCCGCCACCCGGGCACCGGTCACGTGTTTGCTGCCACGGGCTTCAATCACGGCGCTGCCGGTCAGAATGCGGATGCCCTTGGCGCGGGCTTCTTCCACCAGCGCGCCGCGCGGGTTGCTGCGGGCATCGGCAATGGCCACCACTGGCAGGCTGGCGTCGAGCCAGTCCAGCGCCACGCGATAGGCATGATCGTTATTGGTGCTCAGCAGCAACGTGCGCCCCGGCGCCACGCCGTAACGCCGCACATAGGTGGACACCGCACCGGCCAGCATGTTGCCCGGTACGTCGTTGTTGCCATACACCAATGGCCGTTCGCAGGCGCCCGTGGCCAGCACCACACGTTTGGCACGCACCCGGTGGATGCGTTGACGCACCAGGCCAATCGGCGCGCGGTCGCCCAGGTGGTCGGTCAGGCGTTCGTGAATCGTCAGAAAGTTGTGGTCGTGATAACCGTTGACGGTGGCCCGTGGCAGCAACACCACGTCCGGCATGCCGCGCAGCTCGGCCACCACGCTGGCGACCCAGTCCATGGCCGGTTTGCCGTCCAGGCTTTCGCGGCTGTCGAGCAGGCTGCCACCGAACTCTTCCTGTTCATCGGCCACGATCACCCGGGCGCCACTGCGCGCCGCCGCCAGCGCTGCCGCCAGCCCGGCAGGCCCGGCGCCGACAATCAGTACGTCACAGTGACGGTTCATGTAGTCGTAGGTGTCGGGGTCGTTTTGCGTCGGTGAACGGCCCAACCCGGCCGCCTTGCGGATGTACTTCTCGTAGGTCATCCAGAACGACTTCGGGTACATGAAGGTTTTGTAGTAGAACCCCGGCGGCATCAGCTTGCCGCCCACCTTGCCCAAGATGCCCATCATGTCGGTGTTGACGTTGGGCCAGCCGTTGGTGCTGGTGGCCACCAGCCCTTGGTACAGCGCTTGTTGTGTGGCGCGCACGTTAGGGATTTGCGTGGCCTCGGTCGCCCCGATTTGCAGCACGGCATTGGGCTCTTCGGCGCCTGCGGCATAGATGCCCCGTGGCCGGGAATATTTGAAACTGCGGCCGATGATGTGTACGCCATTGGCCAACAACGCGGCCGCCAGGCTGTCGCCTTCGTAACCGGTGTAGGTGTGCCCGTTAAAGGTGAAGGTCAGCACGCGCGTGCGATCAACACGGCCGCCATGGGCCAAGCGATGGGTCTGGCTCATACCTTTTCTCCCAGCTCGCGGGGGGCCGTTGTCGGGGCTGGCGCAGGCGACTGTTCAGTGAACTGCGGCTGGCTGCCGATGCGGTAGGTCTCAAGAATTTCGTACGTCACGGTGTTGCGGGTCGCGTTGAAAAACTGACGGCACCCGGCCACGTGGTTCCACAACTCGTGGTGCAGGCCGCGCGGGTTGTCGCGAAAGAACAGGTAATCGCCCCACTCGGCATCGGTGCAGCTATTGGGGTCCAGCGGGCGCGGGATGTGTGCTTGCCCTGAGGCGTGGAACTCTTCTTCAGAGCGCAACTCGCCGCAGTGGGGACAGAAGATATGCAACATAGGTCTTTCTCCTGTTAGTGAGCGACGGCAGCAGCGCCGTGTTCGTCGATCAGCGCGCCGTTGTGGAAGCGCTCAAGGGAAAACGGGGCGGCCAGCGGGTGCATCTCGCCCTTGGCCAGACTGGCGGCAAACACGTTGCCCGAGCCTGGGGTAGCCTTGAAGCCGCCCGTGCCCCAGCCGCAGTTGAAAAACAGGTTGGGCACCGGGGTTTTGGAGATGATCGGGCACGCGTCGGGCGTGGTGTCGACGATGCCGCCCCACTGGCGGTTCATGCGCACGCGGGACAACACCGGGAACATTTCCACAATCGCCTGGATCGTGTGCTCGATCACCGGGTAGGAGCCGCGCTGGCCGTAGCCGACCCAGCCGTCAATCCCCGCGCCGATCACCAGGTCGCCTTTGTCGGACTGGCTGATGTAGCCGTGGACAGCGTTGGACATGATGACGCTGTCGATAATCGGCTTGATCGGCTCGGACACCAGCGCTTGCAGCGGGTGCGACTCGATGGGCAGGCGGAACCCGGCCTGACGCGCCATGTGCCCCGAATTGCCCGCCGTGACCACGCCCACGCGCTTGGCGCCGATAAAGCCTTTGCTGGTTTCGACGCCGATGCACACGCCGTTTTCCTTGCGAAAGCCCAGCACTTCGGTTTGTTGAATCAAGTCCACGCCCAACGCATCGGCTGCCCGGGCAAAGCCCCAGGCCACGGCGTCGTGACGCGCCACGCCGCCGCGACGTTGCACGGTGGCGCCCAGGATCGGGTAGCGGGTGTTTTTTGAGCAATCCAGGTACGGGATTTCATCGGCCACCTGCTGCGTGTTGAGCAGTTCGCCGTCCACGCCATTGAGGCGGTTGGCGCTGACCCGGCGTTCCGAGTCGCGCATGTCTTGCAGGGTATGGCACAGGTTGTAGACGCCGCGCTGGGAGAACATGACGTTGTAGTTGAGGTCCTGGGACAGGCCTTCCCAGAGTTTCATCGCGTGTTCATACAAGTGCGCCGACTCGTCCCACAAATAGTTGGAACGCACGATGGTGGTGTTACGCGCTGTATTGCCGCCCCCCAGCCAGCCTTTCTCGACCACGGCCACATTGGTGATGCCGTGTGCCTTGGCCAAGTAATACGCAGTGGCCAACCCGTGCCCGCCGCCCCCGACGATGACCACGTCGTAGACCTTTTTCGGCGTCGGTGTGCGCCACATCTTCTGCCAGTTTTCGTGGTGGCTGAGGGAGTGCTTGAAGAGGCCGAAGCCTGAATACCGTTGCATAGGATCTACTCCAAAACCGCGCTCAGCGATAAACCGGGAAGTCTTTGCACAGCGCCGTCACTTGCCGCGCCACGTCCGCCTCAATGTCGGCATCGCCGAGGTGATCGAGGATGTCGCAGATCCAGCCAGCCAGCTCGGTGCATTGCGCCACTTTGAAACCGCGGGTGGTGACCGCCGGGGTGCCGATGCGCAACCCCGAGGTCACGAACGGCGACTGCGGGTCATTGGGCACTGCGTTCTTGTTGACGGTGATGTGGGCGCGGCCCAGCGCGGCATCGGCGTCTTTGCCGGTCAAGCCCTGACGGATCAGGCTGACCAGAAACAAATGGTTGTCCGTACCACCGGACACGACGTCATAGCCGCGTTTGATAAACACCTCGGCCATCGCCTGAGCGTTGTCGATCACGTGCTGTTGATAGGTGGTGAACGCAGGCTCCAAGGCTTCCTTGAAGCACACGGCCTTGGCCGCAATCACGTGCATCAGCGGCCCGCCCTGCCCGCCGGGGAACACGGCGGCATTGAGTTTTTTCTCCAGGGCTTCATTGCCACGGGCCAGAATCAGCCCGCCCCGTGGCCCGCGCAGGGTTTTGTGGGTGGTGGTGGTCACCACGTCGGCGTACGGCACCGGGTTGGGGTATAAGCCTGCGGCCACCAGCCCGGCGACGTGGGCCATGTCGACAAACAGGTACGCGCCCACCTTGTCCGCAATCTCACGAAAGCGTGGAAAATCCAGGGTTTTGGAGTAAGCCGAAAAACCGGCAATGATCATTTTGGGCTGGTGCTCGACGGCCAGCCGCTCCACGTCGTCGTAGTCAATCAACCCGGTCGCGGTGTCGATGCCGTACTGCACGGCGTGATAGAGCTTGCCGGAAAAACTCACACTGGCGCCGTGGGTCAAGTGGCCACCATGGGCCAGACTCATGCCCAGCACGGTGTCACCGGCATTGAGCAAGGCCAGGTAGACCGCCGCGTTGGCCTGGCTGCCTGAGTGCGGCTGAACATTGGCGTAATCGGCGCCGAACAGTTGCTTGGCGCGGTCGATGGCCAATTGCTCGACTTTATCCACATGCTGGCAGCCACCGTAGTACCGCTTGCCCGGATAGCCCTCGGCATACTTGTTGGTCAGGCCGCTGCCTTGGGCCTGCATGACGCGCTGGCTGGTGTAGTTTTCGGACGCGATGAGTTCGATGTGATCTTCCTGACGCTGATCTTCGGCATTCATGGCCGCTAACAAGGCGTCGTCGTACCCCTGTATCTGATCCTGCTTGCTGAACATCGCGTTCTCCCGGCGCCAGCGCGCCATTGGTCTGGATGAGGGCTTGCCCTGTGAGACCGATGGTAGGGCCGGCGCGGGGCGATCAAATGCCCACGCGCGCCACGCAGTGGTGCGTTTACGACATGCCGGTGAGATTGCCTGGCGAACCCGCGACGCACCGTGCAAGGCAGGCGTGCTCCTACAAGCCAGACCGGTCATTCGCCGGTTTGGGCGTAAGAGATTTCCGCGACTTAAGCAGTGCCTGTGCACCCGCAGATTTCTTGGCTAAAGTGCACGACAACTTTGACCATGGAACCGGGAAATGACTGACAAGAGCCAACAATTCGCCAGCGACAACTACTCCGGTATCTGCCCCGAAGTCTGGTCTGCGATGGAAAAGGCCAATCACGGCCACCAGCGTTCCTATGGCGATGACCAATGGACCCTGCGCGCGGCGGACGACTTTCGCAAACTGTTCGAAACCGACTGCGAGGTGTACTTCGCCTTCAACGGCACGGCGGCCAACTCGCTGGCGCTGTCGGCGTTGTGCCAAAGTTTCCACAGCGTCATCTGCTCCGAAACGGCCCACGTCGAAACTGACGAATGCGGCGCCCCGGAGTTCTTCTCCAACGGCTCCAAACTGCTGATCGCCCGCACTGAAAACGGCAAGATCACCCCCGAATCCATCCGCGAGATCGCCCTCAAGCGCAAAGACATCCACTACCCCAAGCCTCGCGTGGTGACCATCACCCAGGCCACTGAAGTGGGCAGTGTCTACAGCCCGGAAGAAATCCGCGCCATCAGCGCCACCTGCAAAGAACTCGGCCTGTTGCTGCACATGGACGGCGCGCGTTTCTCCAATGCCTGCGCCTACCTGGGCTGCACCCCGGCCGAGCTGTCGTGGAAAGCGGGCGTGGACGTGCTGTGTTTTGGCGGGACCAAAAACGGCATGGCGGTGGGCGAAGCGATCCTGTTTTTCGACCACGACCTGGCGGTGGACTTCGATTACCGCTGCAAACAGGCCGGGCAACTGGCTTCGAAGATGCGCTTTTTGTCGGCGCCGTGGGTCGGCTTGCTGGAAAACGGCGCCTGGCTCAAACACGCCAAACACGCCAACCACTGCGCGCAATTGCTCAGTGAACTGGTGAGTGACATTGACGGGGTTGAACTGATGTTCCCGGTGCAGGCCAATGGCGTGTTCCTGCAACTGTCGGAACCGGCGGTAGCGGCACTGACCGCCAAGGGCTGGCGCTTCTATACCTTCATCGGCAAAGGCGGCGCCCGCTTCATGTGCTCGTGGGACACAGAAGAAGCCCGCGTACGGGAGCTGGCGGCGGATATTCGGGAAGTGATGGCGGGATAAGCGCCGCGGCTGCGGCGCAATCGATCGCAGCCTCGTGTCTCGGGACGGCTACAGGATCAAGTCATGCCTGTGGTCGTGGACGGGTGCCGCGAGGCTGCGTTCAGCGACGTAACCCTCACCTGCATGCTCAGGGGTTACGCGCGCTGTGCACAACATGGCGAATCATCAGGATTGCCCGAGTGTTCGCTCTATCACGTCGACCGTGGCGCTGACTTGCTCTTGATAACGGTCGAGCTCCTGTTTGTGGCTCAGTTGCAGTTCGATCTGTTGCGAACACAGATTCAAGGCTGCCAGCACCAACAGTTTGTCCCCGATCAGGCTCGGGTACTTGCGTTTCGTTTCGGCCAGGGCGGCTTTCAACATCACGGTGGCGGCCATCAGGGTTTGTTGTT
This sequence comes from Pseudomonas sp. BS-2016, assembly GCF_001806145.1. Taxonomy (NCBI): domain Bacteria; kingdom Pseudomonadati; phylum Pseudomonadota; class Gammaproteobacteria; order Pseudomonadales; family Pseudomonadaceae; genus Pseudomonas; species Pseudomonas sp. BS-2016. Next base: position 566,793 of record NZ_MLCT01000013.1, on the reverse strand, counting down.
CCCCTTCAGGTGCCTTGATCGTGTAGTCGTTACCCAGAATCGAGACGACATTTACACCGTCTCTGTCCACGCTCATGCGTTGACAGGGCTCACGCTCGCGCGCTCAACCAGTGCCTGAATGCGTGCTGCGGTGGCGCCTTGCTTCTCTTCCTGTTCCATCAGGCTCAGTTGCAGGCTTTCGTTTTCGTCTTTGGCCTGGGCCAGTTCAGCCGTCAGCTGAGAGTTGGCGTCCAGCAGTTCTTGCTTTTGCTGAACCAGGTCGCTGACCAGTTGTTCAAGTTTGCTAAGGGATGACTCAATCATGGGGAAGATCTCAAGCAGTTTCAGAGGGCGCGTACGATAAAGAAAAGTCACCTTCTAAGCCAGGGTTATTCAGGCCCAAAGGCCCGATTTAGCTAGGGGCGCCGTTCATTTAGCCCCCTAAAGACTGTGGCAGGCCAACTAGGTTCCCGCCCCCGGTCGGCAAAGCCTGCGGCGCAACAATTTCGCGGACGGCATTCAAGACTTTAGTCTTATGACCGATAGGTCATATACACCTCGCATTGACGTCGCACGGAACGCGCCTCATCCCTCAGGAAACATCATGTCTTTACGCAATATGAATATCGCTCCGCGCGCCTTTTTAGGCTTTGCGCTGATCGGCACACTGATGCTGATTCTGGGGGCTGGCGCACTGCTCCAGATGGGCCAGATCCGCTCTGCGGCCGAGGACATCAGCACCACGAGCGTGCCGAGCATCCAGAACCTGGATGAGTTCACCCAACTGGCGTTGCGCCTGCGCGTGCTGTCGTACCGCTTGCTGATTAACCGTGAGCCCGACGTTCAGCAAAAAACCATGGAACTGCTGGACCTGCGCAATCAAGAGATCCGTACGGCCGAAACGCAATACGAGAAGTACATCAGCAGCCCTCAAGAGCAAGCGGTGTACGATCGTTACAAACAACTGATGGGTCAATACGGGCAACTGCAAGACCGCATGCGCAACTACTCGCGCAATGACCAGGTCGATCAATTGCGCGAACTGCTCAACACCGAACTGCTGGAAAACTCCGAAGCGATCAACAAAGAACTCAACAACCTGATGCGCATTAATGGCCAGCAAATCACTGAAGCCAATCAGCGTGCCAGCGACATGTATTCGGCGGCGATCAAGCTGGTGGTGTTCTTGCTGTTACTGGCCACTGCGCTGACCATCGCCTGCGCCCTGCTCCTGACCCGCAGCATCACCCAGCCCATTGCGCAGGCGCTTGAGGCGGCCGAAGCGATTGCCGAAGGCAACCTCACTCGCCCGATCAAGGTCGATGGCAGCGATGAAGCGGGCCGTCTGTTGCAGGCCATGGCCAAGATGCAAGGCAAGCTGCGTGACACCCTGCAACGCATTTCGGGCTCGGCCACGCAATTGGCGTCTGCGGCTGAAGAGCTGAACTGCGTCACGGACGAAAGCGCCAAAGGCCTGACCCAGCAGAACAACGAGATCGAGCAAGCCGCAACGGCCGTCAACGAAATGACCAGCGCCGTGGAAGAAGTGGCACGTAACGCTGTCAGCACCTCCGAAGCCTCGAAAAACGCGACCGCATCGGCCGGTGATGGCCGCGACCTGGTACTCGAAACCGTCAGCGCCATCGAACGCATGAGTGGCGATGTGCAGAGCACCGCGACCCTGATTGGCAACTTGGCCGCTGAATCGCGGGACATTGGCAAAGTACTGGACGTGATTCGCGGCCTGGCCGATCAGACCAACCTGCTGGCCTTGAACGCGGCCATCGAAGCGGCGCGTGCCGGTGAAGCGGGCCGCGGGTTTGCGGTCGTGGCGGACGAAGTGCGGGCACTGGCACATCGCACGCAGCAGTCGACCAGCGAAATTGAACGCATGATTGGCAGCATTCAGGGCGGCACCGAACAGGCCGTGGACTCGATGCGCAACAGCACCGAGCGCGCCGAATCGACGCTCAACATAGCCAAAGGCGCGGGCCTGGCGCTGGACACCATCAACACGGCGATTGTGGAAATCAACGAGCGCAACCTGGTGATTGCCAGCGCCGCCGAAGAACAGGCCCAAGTGGCCCGCGAAGTGGACCGCAACCTGGTCAACATCCGCGACTTGTCGGTGCAATCAGCGACGGGTGCCAGCCAGACCAGCTCGGCGAGCAATGAGCTGTCGCGCTTGGCGGTAGACCTGAACAGCATGGTTTCGCGCTTCAGCTTGTAAGCCAGACGTCAAAAGCCCCTCACCCAAAGGGAGAGGGGCCTAGCCACCCTAAAACTCGATCCGCACATCCCCCTTCGGCACACTGCAACACGACAGGATGTAGCCTTCGGCCACGTCTTCATCGGTAATGCCGCCGTTGTGCTCCATCTCCACGTTCCCGCCCAGCTTCAACACTTTGCACGTCCCGCAGATCCCCATCCCGCATGCCTTGGGAATCATCAGCCCCAACTTGGCCGCCGCCGCATGCACGGTTTCCGCCGGGCCCACGCGGATGCTCTTGCCCGACGCCGTGAACTCCACCTGATTAAGCTCGGACGCGTCCAGTTCGGGGGCATCGGCCGCCTGCTCGGCCTGCTCTTGCGCATCGGCCCGCACGCCGGGCGGCGTCGCGCCGAATGACTCTTCGTGGTAACGGCTCATGTCAAACCCGCTGGCTTCGAGCAACCGTTTGACCGCCGTCATGTACGGTGTGGGGCCGCAGCAGAACACTTCGCGCTCCAGAAAATCAGGGGCCATCAGTTCCAGCATTTTGTGATTCAAATACCCGCGATACCCCGCCCAGGGTTCGCCCAGGCCGTGCTTTTCGCAGATCAGGTGCAGGCTGAAGTTGTCGATGCGCGAGGCCATGTGCTCCAGCTCGCGGTGGTAAATGATGTCTTTGGGGGACCGGGCGCTGTGGATAAACACCATGTCGACATTGGCATTGGTGTCGTAAAACCAGCGCGCCATCGACATCACCGGGGTAATGCCCACCCCGCCACTGAGGTACAGCACTTTGGGGCTCGGCGCATCGATGGCGTTGAACAGACCCACCGGGCCATGCACGGCCAGCTCCTGACCTTCCTGCAAGGTGTCATGCAGCCAGTTGGACACCCGCCCGCCGGGGACGCGCTTGATGGTGACGGAAAAACTGTACGGCACCGAGGGTGAGCTGGAGATGGTGTACGAGCGCATCACTTGCTCGCCGTCGATGTCCAGTTCCAGTGTCACGAACTGCCCCGGCTTGAAAAAGAACAGGATCGGCTGGTCGGCCATAAAACAGAACGTGCGCACGTCCCAGGTTTCCTGAATCACTTTCACGCAGCGAACGGTGTGGCGGCCGTTGGCCCAGGTCTGGGTGGTTACCGGGTTCAGAAAGCTGTTGGACATGCGCTTCTCCACGGCCGACTGCCGGCCTCTTGCTGGCGATTTTGCGCATGCGCCGTGAGCGCCATTTATCTATTCGCGACATTCACATGCTTATCGCGACCAGCCCCTGAAAACGGGCGCCCGGGCGTCGGGAACAGATTGGGCCATGTCGCTCACAGACAGGGCCGCCGCGCGCTTGAAACGCACACTCAGCGCCATTGGCTTCACCTTGCGTCGCACCCTTGACCCGCCACTTGAAGGCCGCCTCCCATGGCCATGAGGACCACACGATGGACGTCACCGCAACCCTGAGCCTGGGCGATCCACTGGAACCCGCACGCAAGGCCACCGCCGAAATGTTGCACACCCGCGAACGGACGTTTTCCCTGCCCCAGCCGTTCTACAACGATGAGCGGTTATTCGCCATCGACATGCAGGAGATTTTTCAGAAGGAATGGCTGATCGCAGGCATGACCTGCGAGATCCCGAGCAAGGGCAACTTCCTGACCCTGCAAGTGGGCAACAACCCGATCATCGTGATTCGCGGCGCCGAAGGCCAGGTGCATGCCTTTCATAACGTGTGCCGCCACCGGGGGTCCAGGCTGTGTACCAGCGAGAAAGGCAAAGTCGCCAAGCTGGTGTGCCATTACCACCAGTGGACCTACGAGCTGGATGGGCGCCTGCTGTTTGCCGGCACTGAAATGGGCGCTGACTTCGACATGAAGCAGTACGGCCTCAAACCGGTGAACGTGAAAACCGCGGGCGGTTACGTCTTTATCAGCCTGGCCGAGCACCCGCCGGCCATTGATGAGTTCCTCGCCACGCTCGATCACTACATGGAACCCTACGACATGGAAAACACCAAAGTGGCGATCCAGACCACGCTGGTGGAGAAAGCCAACTGGAAACTGGTGCTGGAAAACAACCGCGAGTGTTACCACTGCAACGCCTCGCACCCGGAACTGCTCAAAACCTTGCTGGAATGGGACGACGTCACCGACCCGCGCGCCGATCAGGCGTTCAAGGACCACGTTGCCGCCTCGGCCGCTGCGTGGGATGCCGAACACATCCCCTATGCCCACCAAAGCTTTGGCCTGCGCAACCGCATCGTGCGCATGCCCCTGCTCAAGGGCACGGTGTCGATGACGCTGGATGGCAAACAAGGCTGTGCAAAACTCATGGGCCGCATCAAAAACCCGGACTTGGGTTCAATGCGCATCCTGCACCTGCCGCATTCGTGGAACCACTGCATGGGCGACCACATCATTGTGTTCACGGTCTGGCCGATCAGCGCGCAGGAGACCGTGGTCACCACCAAATGGCTGGTGCACAAGGAGGCCGTCGAAGGTGTGGACTACGACGTGCAGCGCATGCGCACCGTGTGGGACGCCACCAACGATCAGGACCGGCGACTGGCCGAAGAAAATCAGCGCGGGATCAACTCCACCGCTTATCAGCCGGGGCCATACTCCAAAACGTACGAATTTGGCGTGATCAACTTCGTGGACTGGTACAGCGAGCGCATGCTCAGCAACCTCGGTGCCGCGCCTGCGCCCTACCTTAAAGAAGTGAGCGCGCCCTGACGCCCGCCGTCGATCGCCTCGGCGCACGTGTCGCTGAGGCGATCGACCCGGCCCAAGCCAGCGTTACCGGGTCACGGGCCTGCTCATCAGATAGGCCTGCCCGGTCACGCGAAACAGCGGATGAGGGGTGATCTGGCAGGTTTTGACAATGTGAAAGCCGTGGCGCTCATAAAATCGTCGAGCCCCGGTATTGGCGGCGTAATCGATCAGGCTCAGGCCATCGAGCCCCAGTGCGTCACAACGCGCCTGGGCCGCTTGGAGAAAGGTCGTCCCCAACCCCTGATTGCGCCAGCCCTCGTCCAGCGCCAGGCTTGAAATGTAGAGCGTGTCCGGTATTTCCATGTCGGCATAGGGCGCCAACACCGGGTCAGTCACCGGCTCGGCGTGCGGGTCGTGGCGCATCACGTAGCTGTGCATCATGCCGATCACGCGCCCTTGGTGCTCCGCGATCAGGCAGTTCTCATACGAAAAATTCACCCCCTCACGGGCGTAACGCGCCGCCCCCACCTCCAGCAAGTCCTCGCCGGGTTGTGCAATCAGGCTCCAGATGTAATCCGCCCCGCCTTCCGAGGTGATCTGGAAGAAACGTGCAATCTCGCGGGCGTCGCCACGCTGAGCCGGTCTGAATAAAACAGTCATGGGTGCCTCTTACGCCGGGATGGATAGGCTTTTTAGCCCGCGACGGGGGCTGTCACAACGCCTGCTTGCAGGCTATGTATAACGAGGTATTTCCATCCAGTGATCATTATTTGATCAAGCGCACGCACCCCGTGCCTACAAAGGCGCGTAGCCAAGCACGAACACGTTATCCACAGGCACACCCACAGCAATTGTGGGGAAGTTGACACCTCATCCACCCAGCGCCCACTGATCAATTTTTGTACAAAACCCTGCACGCCACGTCCTGCGTGGCCTACAGCGGAAAGCGAACACGTTATCCACACATCCGCCAACAGAGAATGTGCGCAACTTATGCACGGTGCCTGCCGCTGTGGAAAAGCCCTTGAAAGCGCCACGATTCAAGGCTTTAGCGAGCGAGCCGTGGATAAAACCGGTATTTGGCTATTTTTTGATCAAAACCCTGCAAGCCACGTTCTGCATGGCTTGCAGCGGATAGCGAACATGTTATCCACACAAGCGCTAACAGACTTTGTGGGCAAGTCTCACCGCACCACCCCTTCTTCGATCAGCAACGTCAAAATCGCTTGCGCGCCTTCTTCAGCACTCACCCCGCTGAGGACGCGTCCGCTGCCGCCTGCGGCCTTGGCTGTCGCGGCTTTCATGCGGTCGGCGCCGCTCTTGGCCTTGATCACCTTGAGGCGTTTGGGTCGGGGCTTGGCAGGGGATAACGTGGCTGCTGTGGATAACTGATCGTCAACCACCTCAACGTCTTGCGCGTGGATCTCCCCCCGCATGGCCGGGCCATAAGCGCTTTGTCGGCCAATGGGCGCGGCGTTATCCACAGTGGCCAGAAAGGGCAAGCGCACGTGCAGGCGTCGACGCTGCCCACGGGGCAAGGCTTGCAACACACTGGCCACGCCGTCGTGGACAGACTCGATCTGCGCCACCCCTACCACCAGCGGCCAGCCCAGTTGCTCGGCCAGCAGGTAGGGGAGCATGCCGGAGCCCTCGCCGGTTTCTGCCTGATTGCCGGTGAGCACCAACTGCACACCCGCCTCACGCAGATAGTCGCGCAGCACGGGCACGGCATCGGCCTGTGGGGGTTGTTCGAGCACCTGCAACTGCGCCAGCCCCATGCCCAGATACGCGCGCAATGCGGGCTCATGGGGGTTGCCCGCGTGCAGCACGTGCAGGTCATCGCCGGCCAGTTGCAGGCCCATTTCTACCGCGCGGGCATCTTGTTCGGCGCGGCGTGGGCGCTGTGAGGCGGGGTGGATACCGATGGATACCAATACGACGGTGGGGATGGTCATGAATCACGCTCCAAATCAAAAGCCCTCACCCTGGCCCGCTCGCAGAGGGAGAGGGTTGGGGGTGTGGGCGCGGTTAAGCTGCATCCCGCACGTTGTCTTGCCGCCACTTATCCACAGCCGCCAGCAACGCCTCAAGCACTAACGCCGCATCCCCAATCACCGACAAGTCGGCGCGTTTGATCATGTCGCACGCCGGATCGAGGTTGATCGCCACGACTTTGTCGCACGCCCCCATGCCTTGCAGGTGCTGAATGGCGCCACTGATCCCGACCGCCACATACACGCGGGCGGTCACCCAGGTGCCGCTGGCGCCAACTTGCCGCTCACGCGCCATAAAGCCTGCGTCCACGGCCACCCGGGAGGCACCTTCAGTGGCGCCCAACGCCGCAGCGGTCCTGTGGAAAAGCCCCCAGTCTTTGACCCCATTGCCGCCACTGAGAATGAACGGCGCTTCAGCCATCGGGATCACCGACGGATCGACTTCAACCGGCCCCAAGTCTTCTATGCGCGGCACGTTGGCGACAACGGGTGTGGATAACTCAACAGCCAGCGCTTGGTGGCGGGTCTCGCTCACCGCATCGGCGCATTCGGCCGCCGCCAAAATCAACCGGGGCACGGGTTGTTGCAGGTCTTGCACACCCGCGCCCGCACGGCCGATGCACAGACCGTCCTTGACCTGCCAGACCCGAGTTGCAGGGCGCTCACCGATGCGCGCGGCAAACCGCCGACCCCGCTCACCGCCCCCTTCGCGGCTGTCGGGCAACACCCAATGCCGGGGGGAAAATTGGTTATCCACAGCCTGGAGCGCCAACACTAGCTGCTCCGGTGCATAACCTTGATGGTCGAGCATCAGCAATCGATCCACCCCGGCCTCTGCAAAAGCACGCTCCTTATGCTCCCCGAATACCACGGCCAACACCGCGCCTTCGCTGCCTGCCAAGACATGCGCCAAGCCAAGCACGTCGCGATCGTGAGCACTCAAGCGGCCTCCAGGCAGGTCGGGCACGACGGCGATGTAGAACGCAGGACTCGGCACCTGATGCAACGGCCGTTGAGCCTGCACACTGACCGCACGCCGGGTCGACCCGCCTTGCTGGCCGCCACTGCGGTCAATGCGCTTAAGCCCCTGCGGGCCGATAAACCCCACGCCGTGGACATTTTTGCGCAGCACGCCGTTGGGCCCCATCCAGCGTTCAGGTCGCGGTTGCAAGGCCGCATGCAGCGGGTGCAGACGATTACGGGCAATCCACTCGGCACGCGGGTCACGACGAAGCACGTCACTCATGCGATCACCTCCTGGGTGTTGTGCTTCGCGAGGCCGGGCGCTGTAGCTGGCTCCACCAATGCATCGGCCACCAGTTCGGCCAGGTCTTTGATCTGCGGGCGCGGCGCGACCACGCCTTCGAGCATGGCCGTGCATTGCGGGCAGCCCACGGCCACCCGTTCGACGCCGGTTTCGCGGATGTCGGCCATGCGCATGTCGGGGATGCGCTGTGAGCCGGGGATGTCGGTAATCGGCGCCCCGCCCCCGCCGCCGCAACAGCGGGAACGGAACCCCGAACGTTGCATTTCCTGAACCTCAAGCCCCAGTGCACGCAGCACCTGACGCGGGGCCTCGTATTCGCCGTTGTAGCGGCCCAGGTAACACGGGTCGTGGTAGGTCACGCGGCCTCCGGTGTCCGGTTTAAGCTCAAGCAGCCCGCCCTCGATCAACTCGGCCATGTAGGTGCTGTGGTGCTGCACCCGGTAATCACCGCCCAAGGCGCCGTATTCGTTTTTCAACACGTGAAAGCTGTGGGGGTCGCAGGTGACGATGCGGCTGAAGGCGTATTGCGCCAGGATCTGGATATTGCGCGTGGCCAACGCTTGAAACGTGGCTTCGTCGCCCAGACGCCGGGCCACGTCGCCACTGTCGCGTTCTTCAAGCCCCAGGACGGCGAAATCAACACCCGCCGCCTTCAGGACGCTGACAAAAGCGCGCAGGGTGCGTTGATTGCGCATGTCGAACGCGCCGTCACCGACCCAAAACAGCACGTGCGCCGAACGCTTGTCGCGCATCAGCGGCAGGTTCAAATCGGCGGCCCAGTTCATGCGCCCGCCCGGTGCGAACCCGCCGGGGTTGTCCGTGGCGATCAGGTTGTCCAGCACCTGCGCACCGGTATTGGGCGTGGCGCCTTTCTCCAGCGTGAGAAAGCGCCGCATGTCGACGATGGCGTCCACGTGCTCGATCATCATCGGGCACTCTTCGACACAGGCTCGGCACGTGGTGCAAGACCACAACGTGTCAGCGTCCACCAGGCCGTTGACGATGGGCTGATGCGCAGTGCCCCCGTGCTCACCGAGGGGCTTGCCGGGGTAAGGGCTGCCCGCAAAGTGAGCATCGGTGCCCCCCGCCATGCCCACCACCATGTCTTGAATCAACTTCTTCGGGTTCAGCGGCTGGCCTGCCGCAAAGGCCGGGCACGCGGCTTCGCACTTGCCGCATTGCACACAGGCGTCAAACCCCAGGAGCTGGTTCCAGGTGAAGTCTTCAGGTTTTTCTACGCCCAAAGGGGCGCGGCGATCGGTCAGGTCCAGGGCTTTCAAACCGGTGGAGCGCCCGCCGCCAAATCGCTCGGGGCGGCGGTGCCAGGCCAGGTGCAAGGCGCCAGCAAACGCATGCTTCATCGGCCCGCCCCAGGTCATGCCGAAGAACAATTCGCCCACGCCCCAGACCACGCCCACAACCAACAGCGCGGCCAGCGACCAGCCCCCAAAGCCTTCAGGCAACACCCCCGCCACGGGCAGGGTCAGGATGAAAAAACTCGCGGCAAACACCAGCAGGCTTTTCGGCAGGCGCATCCACGGGCCTTTGGACAGACGGCTCGGCGGGTTGAGGCGACGTTTGAAGACAAACAGCGCCCCCACACCCATCAGCGCCGTGGCACACAGCAAGGCGTAGGCGAGGACGCGCTGATGCACGCCCACCCCATGAACCAGAATCGCCAGCACCGCCGCCAGCACAAAGCCGCCCGCCGTGGCCACGTGGGTGTTGGCCATGTAGCGGTCGCGGGCCACGACGTGGTGCAGGTCGTTCATGTAGCGCTTGGGCATGGCCAGCAGGCCGCCCAGCAGATCGACGCGGGACGGGCGGCCCTGACGCCAGAGGTGGATTCGCCGAAACGCGCCAATGAGGGTCAGGCCCAGTGCCGCGAAGATCAGGATGGGAAGAACAATAGTCAGCATGGGTGGCTCCCATCAACAGTCGGTTTAAACACAGGCCCTCACCCCAGCCCTCTCCCGCCGGGAAAGGCGGCGGTACGGTGTATGGCCGCTATGCCGGGGTTTACCTCAGAAGTCCTTGCACAACCTGAGCGCGTCATAGATCGCCGCATGCACGTTGCGTTGCGCCACGCAGTCGCCAATGCGGAACAACAAGTACCCGTCACCCGCCTCGCTCAGGCACGGCTGCGGCTGGATCGCGAACAACGCTTCAACGTCTATCTGCCCTTTATTGCGCGAACCGGGCTTGAGTGCGTAGTACAACGCTTCGTCCGGGCGCACGCCGTTTTCCACCACCACCTGGTCCAGCACGCGCTCTTCCCGGGCCCCGGTGTATTCGTTTTCCAGCACGGCAATCAGCGTGTCGCCTTCGCGGTACACCTGCTCCAGCATCATGTCGCCGGTCATGATGACTTCTTTGGGGTACAGGCTGCGGTAGTAGGTGGGGAACGAGGTGCCGCCTATCGCCACGCCGGGTTTGATGTCGTCGGTGACGATCTCGACCTGCGCGCCTTTCTCGGCCAAGAAGTCGGCCACCGACATGCCCGTGAATTCGCAAATGGTGTCGTACACCAGCACGTTTTTACCCGGCGCCACCTTGCCGTCCAGGATGTCCCAACTGCTGACCACCAACCCTTGGGCGGCGCCCCAGTGTTCGTTCTGTTCCACATACGCGTGCCCGCCCACAGCCAGCACCACGATGTCAGGGCGCAGGTCTAAAATCGTGGCCTCATCGGCCGCCGTTCCGAGCCGCACGTCTACGTTCAGGCGCGCCAGTTCCAGTTGAAACCAACGCGTGATGCCGGCCATCTGGTCACGCTGCGGGGCTTTGGCGGCCAGGCTGATTTGCCCGCCCATGGCCTCGCGTTTTTCAAACAGGGTCACGTGGTGCCCGCGTTCGGCCGCCACCCGCGCGGCTTCCATGCCCGCAGGGCCAGCGCCCACAATCACCACGCTGCGTTTGGGGCCGGTGGACTTCTGGATGAGGTGCGGCACGCCCATGTATTCACGGGAGGTGGCGGCGTTCTGGATGCACAGCACGTCCAGCCCCTGGTACTGACGGTCGATGCAGTAGTTGGCACCCACGCATTGTTTGATCTGATCGACCTGGCCCATTTTGATTTTGGCGATCAGGTGCGGGTCAGCGATGTGGGCACGGGTCATGCCGACCATGTCCACATAACCGCCTTCCAGGATGCGCGTGGCCTGGGTCGGGTCTTTGATGTTTTGTGCGTGCAGCACCGGCGCCTTGACCACCTCCTTGATGCCCGCCGCCAGGTGCAGGAACGGCTCAGGCGGGTAGCTCATGTTCGGGATGACGTTGGCCAGCGTGTTGTGGGTGTCGCAGCCCGAGCCGACCACGCCGATGAAATCCAGCATGCCGGTGTCGTCGTAATACTTTGCAATCTGCTTCATGTCCTCATGGCTCAGGCCATCGGGGTGAAACTCGTCGCCGCACAGGCGAATGCCCACACAAAAATCCGGGCCGACTTCGGCACGCACCGCTTTGAGCACTTCAAGGCCAAAACGCATGCGGTTTTCAAAACTGCCGCCCCATTCGTCGGTGCGTTTGTTGACGCGCGGGCTCCAGAACTGGTCGATCATGTGCTGGTGCACCGCCGACAGTTCCACGCCGTCCAGCCCACCTGCCTTGGCCCGGCCCGCGGCGCTGGCGTAGTTGCCGATGATGCGCCAGATTTCTTCGGGTTCGATGGTTTTGCAGGTGGCGCGGTGCACCGGTTCGCGCACGCCTGACGGCGACATCAGGGTCGGCCAGTTAAAACCGTCCCACCGCGAGCGACGGCCCATGTGGGTGATCTGGATCATGATTTTGGCGCCGTGCTTGTGCATCGCATCGGCCAGGTTCTGAAAGTGCGGGATGATGCGGTCGGTGCTCAGGTTGACCGAACTCCACCACTCTTGCGGGCTGTCGATGGCCACCACCGATGAACCGCCACAAATGGCCAGCCCGATGCCGCCCTTGGCCTTTTCTTCGTAGTACTGCACGTAGCGCTCGGTGGTCATGCCGCCGTCGGTGGCATACACCTCGGCATGGGCCGTGCTGAGCACACGGTTACGGATGGTCAACTTGCCGATTTGAATCGGCTCAAACATCGCTTCGAACGCCATATCCCGATCCTCGACTTACAACGGCTTGACGGTAAACAGGCCGTGGTCGTGGCCTTCTTGCGATCCGCTGTAGACCTGCTCGGCCACGGTGCGTAACTGACTGCCCCGCGCGTGCAGAATCTGGTCCATCGCCCCGGCAAACCAACCGGTGAACATGTAGTCGACCTTGCGCCCGACCTTGCCGTACACGTACACAAAGCACGAGTGTTGGAGCGTGACCGTGGCCGTCCCCGCGTCGAGGTCAATGGCCTGGATGTTGAACAGCCCCCAGCCGCGCTGCGACAGGCGTTTCATGTAGTGCTCGAACACCGCGACGCCTTCAAGGCCGTGGCATTGGGCTTCTTTTTCGCACCAATGCCAGGCGGATGTGTAACCGGCCTTGTAGAGAATCTCGGCGTACGCATCGGCCCCCAGCACGTCCTCGATGCCCCGGTGGTTGTTGACGAAAAAGTGGCGCGGCACGTACAGCATCGGCAAGGCGTCGGAGGTCCAGACGCCGGTTTCGCTGTCGACTTCGATGGGCAGTTGCGGGGCGATTTTAGCCATGGGTACCACTCCAGAAATTGATTCACAGTGTTGCGTGGCGCTGGCGCCTTTACCGGTGAGCGCAGCAGGTGTGAGCGCGCGTCACTCGCCCCACACGTCCTTGAGCACGTTGACCCAGTTTTCCCCCATGATCTTGCGCACCAGGCGTTCGCTGTGGCCGCGCTTGAGCAGTGTTTCGGTGAGGTTGGGGAACTCGCCCACGGTGCGGATGCCCAGCGGGTTGATGATTTCGCCGAAGCGGGTCAGGCGCCGGGCGTAGCCTTTGTCGTGGGTCAGCATTTCGAAAAAATCCTGCCCATGGCCCTGGGTAAAGTCGGTGCCAATCCCGATGGCGTCTTCGCCCACGAGGTTGAGGGTGTATTCGATGGCCTCGGCGTAATCGTCGATGGTCGAGTCGATGCCCTTGGCCAAAAACGGCGCGAACATGGTCACGCCGACAAAGCCGCCATGGTCGGCAATGAACTTGAGTTCTGCGTCGGATTTATTGCGCGGGTGTTCTTTAAGACCGGACGGCAAGCAGTGCGAATAGCAGACCGGTTTGGTGGAAGCCAGGATCACCTCTTCAGAGGTTTTGGCGCCCACATGGGACAAGTCGCACAGGATGCCGGCGCGGTTCATTTCGGCCACCACTTCATGCCCGAACCCCGACAGCCCGCCATCGCGTTCGTAGCAACCGGTGCCCACCAGGTTCTGCGTGTTGTAGCACAGCTGCACCACGCCGACGCCGAGCTGCTTGAAGATCTCGATATAGCCCAGTTGGTCTTCGAACGCATGGGCGTTCTGGAAGCCGAAAATGATCCCGGTCTTGCCCTGCTCCTTGGCGCGGCGGATGTCGGCCGTGGTCTTGACCGGGATGACCAGGTCACTGTTCTCGCGGATCAGCGTCTGGCTGGCGACGATGTTATTGATCGTCGCCTGAAACCCTTCCCACACGGACACGGTGCAGTTGGCCGCCGTCAGGCCCCCCTTGCGCATGTCTTCGAACAGGTCGCGGCTCCATTTGGCAATGATCAGCCCGTCGATAACGATGCTGTCGGCGTGCAACTCGGCTGGGCTCATCAGGCGTCCCCTTGGTGGCGATTGCGGCGCCGAATCGTCTGCCGGCGCTGTGGGGCCAGCATAGGCCGGGGGTTAAAAGCGGCCGGGTGCAAAAGCGACAGCGCGATTGCCGAAAGCGTCAATCCACGACAAAGCGCATCGCCGCCGCTTGATGGCCTATGCTGCCTGACTGTTATTTGGGGGGCGGTTCAGCCAGAATCGGTCCCAACTCTGGATTAGGAAGGCGCAATGAAATCGATTCTCCTGGCCTTGGCGTTGATCACAAGCGGCGCATACGCGGCCGATGATGCCGACTTCAACCCCTGTGACGCGGTCGAAAACGACCAGCAAACCCTGGCGTGTTCGGTGTTCAGCCGCAACGCTGCCGAGCAGTTGCTGACCGATAACTACGAAGCCCTGCAAGCCCGCATGACCTCGTTGTATGGCAGCAACCCGACCCAACTCAACAACATCACCAGCAAAATCAAAACCGCCCAATCGTTGTGGTTGCACCAGCGCGACGCCGATTGCGCGGTTGCCGTGTTCCCGGCCACGGCAGGCACCGAGGCGTTCAACATTGCGCAGAACGACTGCATTGCCCGCGTCAGCGATGACCGCTCGGAGTTTTTGGAATCGATTGGGCAGGAATGAATGCGACAGCTACCGCCTTGGCTGGCGCGTAAAGGCGGGGGGCTGTCGCGAGCACCTTAATCAACAATCTTGATGCTCAGTGCATCTGAAGTGCCTTGGTCGGTCGTGTACGTCACAGTTGCCGTTTGACCTGAAAATTGGCTGTACCAGCCTGATTCCAGACGTAGCCTCAGTGGCGTTGTGCCGCTCGTGGTGCCACTCACATGCCGATCATGGGTGCCGACCTTGAAGTTGGCCGTCAACTTGGTGTTGCCGGGCAGGCCAGAGACGACCACATTCACGTGGGTTCCATTGCCTTTTATGGAAATTTCCTTCAGTTCAATATTTTGAGAGTTTTGAACGGTAGGCGCTGGCAGATTTTGTTTTTTAGCACTCATGTCACTACATCCTTTGTGTTGAGTTAATACATCAGGGAGTACAACGTGCACGCTGACACTCACGCACTGCCCAGCACTTATCCGTGAATACGGCCCCCTAAAATACTGTCAGAAATAACAGACTCGACGACTGGTTCACGTCACTCACTCAACACAGGTTTTTTATGACTATTTGCGGCATTGATATCAAAGGCAGTGAAGCCATTTTCGCCGTGGCCACCCAAGGCGCCCACGGTCTGGAGCACGTGGCCATTGCCACTAAAAAGATTGCCCTGGACGACGATGAAAACGCCGCTCATGTCAAAGCATTTGCTGCCTCGATCGCGGCCTTCGTGGACACCCACGCCATCACGCGCATTGCCATCAAAAAAAGGAGTAAAAAAGGCGAGTTTGCCGGTGGCCCGACCACGTTCAAGATCGAGGGCATCATCCAGTTGCTGGACCACTGCGACGTGCAATTGCTCTCGCCGCAAACCCTGACCGCGCAATTCAAAAAACACGCGTTCGACCTGCCTGCGTCGCTCAACAAATACCAACATGACGCTTACAAAACAGCGTGCGCCGCCTTGTTAAAAGCCTGAAAACGACCTGCTTTTAGGCAAACCAGACATCCGGTCAACGTGCGCTTGCCCATTGCCACGAGCACGACCAGACTCACTTCACGTTCATGCCCTGCAGAAGGATAAAAAACTATGATGCACGCAGACTTGATTGATGAAGTGGACCTGGTCAACCAGTTGCGCTCGCTGGGCTTTGAGGTGTCGGGCAGCGCGGAGCAGGCCTGCAAGAGCGCGGTGTGCGGTTTGAGTGAAACCGGCGCGCAGGCACTCAAACAGATGGTCGAAAAACTCTACACCGGCAACGCCACACTCTTGCCAGCGGTGCGCCAAGCCATCGACCAACAACTGCTACCGGGGCTGGTGCGTTTCAAACGCACCTGATTGCCCCCGACCCAGGCGTGCGGTTACAGCCGCACGCTGGCAAACGTCGATTCATTGCGCGCTTGGTTCAACGCCGACAGCGGCCCCGCCAGCGGGCTGAGCAGCAACGACTGCGGGATCGGCACCAACGTGGTCTGTTGCGCGGTGTTGGAGCCTACGCGCTCATCGCGCGGCGGAATGCCAAAATACTCGCGGTAACATTTCGAAAAGTGCGGCGTTGACACAAACCCGCACACCGCCGCCACTTCGATGATCGACATCGGCGTTTGCTTGAGCAGTTGCCGGGCCCGGACCAGCCGCAGCTTGAGGTAATAACGCGACGGCGAACAATGCAGGTATTTCTGGAACAGCCGCTCCAGTTGGCGACGCGACACCGTCACGTACTCGGCCAGCTCGTCAAGGTCGATGGGCTCCTCAAGGTTGGCCTCCATCAACGCCACGATTTCCTGCAACTTGGGCTGATTGGTGCCGAGCATGTGCTTGAGCGGCACGCGCTGGTGGTCTTGCTCGTTGCGAATACGCTCGTAGACAAACATCTCGGAAATCGCCGCCGACAACTCGCGGCCATGATCGCGGCTGATCAGGTGCAGCATCATGTCCAGCGGCGCCGTGCCGCCCGAGCTGGTAAACCGGCAACGGTCCAAGGTGAACAAACGGGTGCTCATCGACACCCGCGGGAAGGCTTCCTGCATCGACGCCAGGCACTCCCAATGCACGCTGCAATCAAACCCGTCTAGCAAACCGGCGTACGCCAGCGCCCAACTGCCGGTGCACACCGCGCCCAACCGGCGGGACTGACGCGCCTGACTTTGCAACCATGAAACGTGTTCGCGGGTAACAGTGCGTTGAATACCGATACCGCCGCACACAATCACCATGTCCAGCGCCGGGGCCTTGTGCATGCTGGCATCGGGCGTGACTTGCAGGCCGTCACTGGCCCACACCTGGCTGCCATCGGCGGTAAGCGTGGACCAGCGATACAACTCGCGGCCGGACAACTGATTGGCCATGCGCAAGGGCTCTATCGCGGAGGCCAGGGAAATGAGCGTGAAATTGTCCAGCAGCAAAAAGCCGATGGATTGAGGCGCACGGTTCTGGGGTTGAGCCCCGGAGTTGAACGACGTCATCGCAGTATCTCCTCACACAATGCAGAGAATGGCCCAGGCGCAGGCTCTTGTTATTGCCCACTTGGCTGGGGGCTTGGCGAAGACAACGCAAATGCCATGCCTAAACTTGAATAGGCATTCAATAAAGCCTGAAAACGACGTCGCAATGGGGCTGGGTGGGAGGCCGAGCCAGTGGGGTTATCGCCTGATCAACTGGCACGTCACCGTGCTTGCACCAACATTGCGCACATCGGTAGCACTTAGGGCAAATCCTGGGAACAACCCCGACAGGCAGTGTCACCGACCTCACAGGTTTCCTTTAATGCTCTCAAAAGAGTCAGTACGCACTGGAAAGAAGCGCCATGCCCGCGCCTCAAGAGTCTCTAATAGGGTTGAAACTAACGGGTTCATAGCCAAGAAACTTCCACCGAGAATCAAGAACTTGCTCTTTCGTTTTGACCAGCACCTCTTTTCTCGGTACAAAAAAACTGTCATCCCAGACAACGTCCTTGCCTTCAAGCTGCCTAAAACTTTTTATTAATCTTTTGGGGCCATAAAAATCATGTACCGGTCCTATGTACCCTTTAACTGGCAACCCCGTAATATTAGATAATTTTTGCCCAAGTGAGGTTGCCCCCCCATCAGCAGAATGGCAAGACAGCAGCCTGATTGATGAGTAACCTTTATAGCCCGCCTCATCCAGAAGCTTGGCTATGCTGTTGGCCCCATGTAATATCGAATTTTTTGCAGCAATATACCCAGCACCACCATGCGCATGTATCGTCAGTCGAGAAGTTCCACCCTTTCTCGTTTCTTTCGCTGCCGCGACACCAGGAGCAATTTCCTTAAGTTCATAAAATTCGGTAAATTTTTTTGAATCTGGAATTTTTTTTGAAAAAAAGCCTTTTCCAATTGGTGTAAACCCTTTGCTCAGTTTCACCATAAAAGAAATATGCCCACTTCGATCCTCTCGGCCAACTGGATCCCCATCACAATACCCATAACTATTAATCCCGCCCCGCCCAAATGGGCTCCAACTGTCAGGACTATTAAACCGCATCAATACCGGATTAAACGCCCGATACCCATTGCCCAATAAATAATGCCCGGTCACGGGGTCAGCACGCTCGCCATTAAACCCCAATAGACTGATTAATCCATTTTCTGCCGGGCGATGGCCGTAAGCGTTATAAGCCATCGAGTGATGTTTATCGGCACCCACTGCGTGCAACACCGATTGCTGTAAATCCGTGCCCAATAAGTGGCACTCATCTTTCGTACGGTCACGTCGCCTTTGAGCCAATAACCGCCCGTCCTGTTGGAACACGCTATAACTCTGCGTGCCCTCAAGCTCCGTCGTCATTCGCGATTGATTGTAGAAGCGTTGAATACCCGCCGTTTGGATCAATCGGTCGAGGGGGTCGTAGTGATAATGGTAGGTTGCCATCGGCTTAGGCTCGGCTCAGGGATACCGTCAAATTGCGCTCGCTCGCCCACGTTGACTACTGGCAACGTTGACAGGTTGGCGGGGGTAACTGGCGGGTGAAATCAGGCGATTCGTACGACGCCTCCCTTTCATTCCGAGGAAACTTCCGAGAAAATCCCGCTCGCTTGCGCCGCTCACATTCGGGGTCTAGTCTCGCCCGGTCGCTGCCAAATCAGCGACCGGGTTTAGTAGCCCGATGTATGAGTTTGGCGCAAGGCGCCACCTGAATGAGGCGCTTTTTTCGGCCTCCGCTTTATGGTGGCCGTGCGCAGGGCGCCTTCGGGCGCGCCGGTTTCCGAACTCACCGGTCTACTAACCTGCGTACGGCTGCCACCCATTCGTTTAGTAGCGACGGACGGCAGCTCCCTTAATGAGTTTGGAGTTGTTCATGAAAAAAATTGTTCCCGATCCGCCCGCTTTCACCCTGCCGGATGCGGCTGGGTGCACGCCCGAGTCACTGGACCGTGCGGCCGCCAATCGCGCGCTCGACTACTACCTCACCGACCATCGGCCTGTTCGTATTGCGGGCAGTTGCACGTATGCCATCCCCAACAGCGTCAATTTAGAAGCGGCTTTGGCCCAAGCGTCAGACTTGTTGCGCTGCATGGGGGCAACGGCGAACGAGGCGGGGAATGGTTTGCACGGGGCGCAGCGCGATGTGGTGCTGTCGATTGTGCACCTGGCGGAGCTGGCCAGAGCGTATGTCGATAAATCGCTGGATTGTCTGGTGACGCACTAAGCCGCACGCGCCTGCTTGGCGACAGGCGCGTCAAACCGTCCTTGGCCCCGCCGCCGGGGCATTCAGCACTCCACGGCACTCACCGCCAGCCCGCCGCGTGAGGTTTCTTTGTATTTGTCGTGCATGTCGGCGCCGGTGTCGCGCATCGTGCGGATCACCCGGTCCAGTGAAATAAAGTGCTGGCCATCCCCGCGCAAGGCCATTTGCGCCGCATTGATGGCTTTCACCGCCGCGATGGCATTGCGCTCGATGCACGGCACTTGCACCAACCCGCCCACCGGGTCGCAGGTCAGGCCCAGGTTGTGTTCCAGGCCAATTTCTGCGGCATTGCACAGTTGCTCGGGCGTCGCGCCGAGGATCTGCGCCAGCCCCGCCGCTGCCATGGCGCAGGCCGAACCGACCTCCCCCTGGCAGCCCACTTCGGCGCCGGAGATCGAGGCGTTCTTTTTGCACAAAATGCCGATGGCCGCCGCGCTTAATAAATAGTCGACCACGTGGGCTTCGCTGACGTCCTCGCTGAATTTCATGAAGTAGTGCAGCACTGCGGGGATGATGCCCGCCGCGCCGTTGGTGGGTGCCGTGACCATGCGCCCGCCTGCGGCGTTTTCTTCGTTGACCGCCAGTGCAAACAGGTTGACCCATTCCATCGCGCTGAGGGTTGAGCCGATGACATTAGGTTTGCCCAGCTCCAGCAGGCTGCGGTGCAACCGCGCGGCGCGGCGGCGCACGTTTAACCCGCCGGGCAGGATGCCTTCGTGGGTGAGGCCCTGTTCGACACAGTCTTGCATGGCGCGCCAGAGGGTCATGAGCCCGCAGCGGATGTCGTCTTCGCTGCGCCATGTGCGTTCGTTGGCCATCATTAGGGCGGCCACGCTCAGGTGGTGCGTGCGGCACAGCTCAAGCAACGCCACGGCGCTGTCAAAGTCATAGGGCAATTGGCTGCGGTCGGCATCGGCCAGGCCGCTGGCGGCTTGCGCTGCGTCCACCACAAAGCCGCCGCCCACCGAGTAATAGGTGTCGCGGTGCAGTTCGCCGTGGTGGGTAGACGCGATCAGGGTCAAGGCGTTGGGGTGAAACGGCAGGTTCTGCTCGATCAAGCGCATGTCCCGCGTCCATTCAAAGGCAATGGGCAGGTCGCCATTGAGCAACAGGGTGTTGCAATCGCGCACGTGCGCGATGCGCGGGGCGATGCAGGCCGGGTCTATGGTGTCCGGCCATTCGCCCATCAGCCCCATGATGACGGCATTGTCGCTGCCATGGCCCACGCCGGTGGCGGCCAACGAGCCGTACAACTGCACTTCGACGCGTTGCACCTGTTGCAGTTGATCGCGCTCGCGCAACCCTTGCACGAACAACGCCGCCGCCCGCATCGGCCCTACGGTGTGGGAGCTGGAGGGGCCAATGCCAATCTTGAACAGGTCAAACACGCTGATAGCCATGTGCACAAACCTCGGGGGATGAGTGCGCCCATCATCAGCCCTCTTGCGCCGCGCAAAACGTCCACCTGCGACCCACGGTTGCCCGCCAGCGCCTTCGCCGTTTTAAACGCGGGCGCGACGCTAAACACGCGGTTTTCAGGCGATAAATTTCCAGATACGACCTCGCAGGCATCAGATACGACCCTCCCTGTACTGGATGCGACGCTCCCTGTAGGCGTTTGAATTTGACTGTTACATGATCGTTCTTGACTCGATTGCACGATGCCCGGTCAGCCCGGCATTGCCCAACCGCAACTGATACGTACGGTTTCACGCTCGAAACCGCCCCACGAACGCCAGGAGTCGAACCATGAACCACACCCGATCAGTGTTGTTGGCTGCACTGTTGAGTCTGCCGGTCATCACCCACGCCGCCGAACCTGCGCAATGCGCCACGGTGAACTTCTCGGATGTCGGCTGGACAGACATCACCGTCACCACCGCCGTCGCCAGCACGTTGTTGGACGCACTCGGTTACACGACTAAAACCACCATGATTTCGGTGCCGGTCACCTACAAGTCGCTGGCGGACGGCAAGAACATGGACGTGTTTTTGGGCAACTGGATGCCGACCATGGAGAACGACATCAAGCCGTATCGCGACGCCGGGACGGTGGAGACCGTGCGCGCCAACCTGGAGAACGCCAAGTACACGCTTGCCGTCCCTGAAGCGCTCTACAACAAGGGCTTGAAGGACTTTGCCGACTTGCCGAAGTTCAAGCAGGAACTGGGCGCGAAGATCTATGGCATCGAGCCCGGCAATGACGGCAATCGCATGATCCAGACCATGATCGACAAGAACGCGTTCGGCTTGAAAGACGCCGGGTTCAAAGTGGTGGAATCCAGCGAGGCGGGGATGCTGTCGCAGGTCGACCGCGCGCAGCGCCGTGGCACTGACGTGGTGTTTCTGGGCTGGGAACCGCACCCGATGAACACCCGTTTCAAAATGAAATACCTCACCGGCGGTGACGATTTCTTTGGACCCAATTATGGGCAGGCCACCATCTACACCAATACCCGCAAGGGCTATTCCGAGGAGTGCAGCAACGTGGGTCAGTTGCTGAAAAACCTGGTGTTCAGCCTGGACATGGAAAGCACCTTGATGGGCGAGGTGCTGGATAAAAAGATCAAGCCAAACGTGGCCGCCAAGGCGTGGCTCAAACAGAACCCGCAGGTGCTCGACACGTGGTTGGCGGGCGTGACAACGCTGGATGGCAAACCGGGTCTGGAGGCCGTGAAAGCCAGCCTTGCGCAGTAATTGCGGGCGCCGGGCAACGGGTTTGCCGGGCGCCGTTTCCATTCCCCCTGCATGCGGACGTTCACTACCATGCTGATCGATCAAAAAATCCCTTTAGGCCAGTACATTGCGGGCTTTGTCGACTGGTTGACGCAACACGGCGCCAGCACGTTCGATGCCATCGCGACGTCGCTGGAAACGATGATCCACGGCGTGACGTTTGCGCTGACCTGGTTCAACCCTTTTGTCTTTATCGGGCTAATCGCCCTGCTGGCGCATGTCATCCAGCGCAAATGGGCGCTGACGGTGTTTGTGGCGCTGTCGTTTCTGCTGATCCTGAACCTGGGCTATTGGCAGGAGACCATGGAGACCCTGGCGCAGGTGCTGTTTGCCACGTTCGTGTGCGTGATTATCGGGGTGCCGCTGGGGATTCTCGCGGCGCACAAACCCATGTTCTACACTTTTATGCGACCGGTACTGGATCTGATGCAGACCGTTCCTACGTTCGTTTACTTGATCCCCACCTTGACCCTGTTTGGGCTCGGGGTAGTGCCGGGGTTGATTTCAACCGTTGTGTTCGCCATTGCGGCGCCGATCCGCCTGACCTATCTGGGCATTCGCGACGTGCCACACGAACTGCTCGATGCGGGCAAGGCGTTTGGCTGCTCGCGACGCCAACTGCTGACCCGCATCGAACTGCCCCATGCCATGCCGAGCATCGCGGCGGGCATTACGCAATGCATCATGTTGTCGTTGTCGATGGTGGTCATCGCCGCGCTGGTGGGGGCTGACGGCCTGGGCAAGCCGGTGGTCAACGCGCTCAACACCGCTGACATCGCGCTGGGCTTTGAAGCCGGGCTGGCGATTGTGTTGTTGGCCATCATGCTCGACCGGATCTGCAAGCAGCCGGACGCCAAGAAAGGAGCCGACGCATGAGCATTATTCGCTTCGATAACGTAGACGTGATTTTCGCCAAAGACCCGCGTGAGGCGCTGGGTTTGCTGGATCAGGGGATGACCCGTGACCAGATCCTGAAAAAAACCGGTCAGATTGTGGGCGTCGAAAAGGCCAGCCTGGACATCGACAAGGGTGAAATTTGCGTATTGATGGGCTTGTCCGGCTCGGGCAAATCCAGCTTGCTGCGCTGTATCAATGGCCTGAACACCGTCAGCCGTGGCCATTTGTACGTGGAGCATGAAGGCAAGCAAATCGACATCGCCTCGTGCAGCCCGGCCGAGCTGAAGATGATGCGCACTCAACGGATTGCCATGGTGTTTCAGAAGTTCGCGTTGATGCCGTGGCTGACCGTGCGCGAGAACATCAGTTTTGGGCTTGAGATGCAGGGTCGCCCGGAGAAAGAGCGGCGCACGCTGGTGGATGAAAAACTGGAGCTGGTTGGCCTGACCCAATGGCGCAATAAAAAACCGGATGAGCTGAGTGGCGGCATGCAGCAGCGGGTCGGGCTGGCGCGCGCCTTGGCGATGGACGCCGACATTTTGCTGATGGATGAGCCGTTTTCAGCGCTCGACCCGTTGATCCGCCAGGGGTTGCAGGACGAACTGCTGGAGCTGCAACGCAAGCTGAGCAAGACCATTGTGTTTGTCAGCCATGACCTGGATGAAGCGCTGAAGCTGGGCAGCCGCATCGCGATCATGAAAGACGGGCGCATCATCCAGTACAGCAAACCGGAAGAGATCGTCCTCAACCCGGCGGATGATTACGTGCGCACCTTCGTCGCCCACACCAACCCGCTGAACGTGTTGTGCGGGCGCAGCCTGATGCGTTCGCTGGACAACTGCAAACGGGTCAATGGTTCGGTGTGCATTGATCCGGGGGATGATTCCTGGATTGACCTGGCGCAGGGCAACACCATCAAGGGTGTACGCCAGGGGGCGACGTCACTGAATTTGCAGCAGTGGCAGCACGGGCAGGCCGTGGAAGGACTGGGCCGCGGCCCGACGCTGGTGGACAGCAACATTGGCATGCGTGATGCGTTGCAGATTCGTTACCAGACGGGCAACAAACTGGTGCTGCATGACAATCAGCAAGTGGTGGGGATTTTGGGGGATACGGAGCTGTATCACGCGTTGTTAGGCAAGAATTTAGGTTAGACGCCGGCCTTCGCCCCAGCCCTCTCCCACAGAGAAAGGGTTGGGGTGGCCAGACGATTTAACTGAATGAACGGGCTCTCGCTAACGCCTCAATCAGCCCCCTCTCCCTGCGGGAGAGGGTTGGGGTGAGGGCCAACACGGCCGACCCTGCCTTGCACCCCGCTCCACTCAGCTATACACCCGGCCAAGGAGTTGGCGATGGCTTTCGAACTGGTCGAGCACGTCACGGGTGATCTGGTCATCCGTGAAGCCCATCAAGTCGTACTCCTGGCTGCCGTTGTGCAAATACACTTCGGCACGGTAGTAACGGCTGCGCACTTCTTCGCTGCTCGTCGCGTTTTGCTCCGACTCGCTTGGGGCCGCCAGGTAGCCGTCCAGGCTGACTTCGTAAACGAACGGGTTGCCCTCGTCCATTTCAACCCGCACGCCCATGCAACGCTTGGCTTTGCCCAGCAGGGTTTGTACGTCCAGGCCCTGACTGCGCAAATGCACGGCCGCTTCTTCCAGCGCGGGCGTCACATGTTTGTCCATGAAGCGCTGAACCACCGCTTGGGTCGGTTGCAGCTCTTGGGCGGTCAAGCGCTCGCTGAAGAAACCACGACGTCCACGCGCCGCCAGTTCGGCCTGTTCCAGTTCCATTTGGGCGTCCTGACGCATCGCTTTGTGCAGGCCGAACATGAACAGGATCAGCACCACCGAGAACGGCAGGCCCGCCAACACCACCATGGTTTGCATTGCCGCAAAGTTACCGGCGAACAACAGACCGATGGTCACCAGCGTAATCACCACCGACCAGAAGATTCGCAGCCAGTGCGGGGCGTCTTCGTCGACGTCGCCGCCTTTGCAGGACAGGTTGGCCATCATCACGGCGCCCGAGTCGGCGGGTGTCAGGAACAACACAAAGCCAACAAAGATCGACACGCCGATCACGATTTTCGACGCCGGGTAATGCTCAAGCAGTTGGTAAATCGCCATCGAGGGCTGTTCCAGCGCGGTTTTGCCCAGTTCCACTGCGCCCTGGTTGACCACCAGATCCAGCGCCGAGTTACCGAAGATCGACAGCCATGCCAGGGTGAAGCCCAGCGGGATCAGCAGCACGCCCGCCACCAGCTCACGCACGGTGCGGCCACGGGAAATACGCGCGATGAACATGCCGACAAACGGGGCCCAGGAAATCCACCAGGCCCAGTAGAACAGGGTCCACAGGCCCAGCCAGCCTTCGGTTTTGCCGGTGTCGCCTGCATACACGTACAGGTCGAAGGTTTTCATGATCAACCCGTTGAGGTAGTCACCGGTGTTCTGCACAAAGCCGTTGAGCAGGTGCAGGGTCGGGCCGAACAACAACACAAAAATCAGCAAGCCACTGAACAGCACGATGTTCAGATTGGACAGGCGACGAATGCCGTTTTCAACACCGGAGACCGCCGCGATGGTGGCCACGGTGCTCATCACGATGATGACGATCAGCAGGTTGGTGTTGCTGTGTTCCATGCCGAACAGGTTTTCCAGCCCGGAGGACACTTGCATTGCACCAATGCCCAGGTTGGTCACCAGGCCGAGCAAGGTGACGAACATGCCGAAGCCGTCCACCGCGTGGCCCGCAGCGCCTTTGACCCAACGCTCGCCCATCAACGGGTACAGCGCCGAACGCAAGGCCAGCGGCTGGTTGTGACGGTACGCAAAGTACGCCACGGCCAACCCGACCAACGCGTAGATCGCCCAGCCGTGCAGGCCCCAGTGCAGGAAGGTCAGTTGCAGCGCCTGACGCGCCGCTTCATGGCTGCCCGACACGCCTTCAGGCGGGTTGAAGTAGTGGTCCAGCGGCTCGGAGGCGCCGAAGTACAGCAAGGAGATGCCGATGCCCGAGGAGAACAGCATCCCGGCCCAGGCGCCGTAGCTGAAATCCGGGGTGTCTTGCTTGGTCCCCAGTTTCAGTTTGCCGTACGAGGAGAACGCCAACCCGACCACAAAAATCAGGTAAGCGGCGATCACCACCATGTAGTACCAACCAAAGGTCCGCGACAGCCACTCTTGGGCAACGCCCAACACGCGGCCGGCTTCTTCGGGAGCGGCGATCAGGATGGCAGTCAACAACAGTATCAAGGCAGTGGAGGTGTAAAACACCCAACCGTTGACCGTCACCTTTTGCGGTGGGGTCTTTATAAGAGAGGCAGAACTCATTGCACGGATGCTCCAGGCAGTGCGAGAGAAGAACGATCAGCAACGCACCACCCGACTATTCGCTTAGATAGCGACCAACGGTCGGGTGATATAAAGACACCGCAAAAAAAACGGCCCCTGTGAACACAACCTTTGTCGCAGCACGCAGGCTGGCGAAAATCCCAAGAGCGCCGCGCCTGTGCCTCTGGCGCGTCTATCGGTCATGACCTTCGCGAGCCGGTGTGCTCCTGCAAAATCAGGGGGTTTGGTGATGTTTGCCGTGCCGAATTGCGCCATTCATGCGTAGGAAACCGGCATCAATCGCGACGAATTGTCGCAGATAGTATTCTTTGTTGATTGAACGTTCAATCAAAACAAAATAGACTGGCCGCCGTTCAGTGAGCTTCCCTGCACTGTCCGCCGGCCCAAGGAGATGAGCAAAAATGCCCAAGGTCGGTATGCAACCCATACGCCGTCAGCAGTTGATTGAAGCCACGTTACAGGCCGTCGATCAGGTTGGTATGGCGGATGCCAGCATTGCGCTGATTGCCCGTTTGGCCGGCGTGTCGAACGGCATCATCAGCCACTACTTTCGAGACAAGAACGGTCTGATTGCCGCCACCATGCGGTACTTGATGAACGTCTTGATCGACAACGTCACCGAGCGCCGCCAAGCGTTGGGTGACGACAGCCCCAGGGCGCACTTGCAGGTCATCGTTGAAGGCAACTTCGACGCCAGCCAGGTCAGTGGCCCGGCAATGAAAACCTGGCTGGCCTTTTGGGCCGCCAGCATGCATCAGCCGTCGTTGCACAGATTGCAGCGGATCAACGATCACCGCCTGTATTCCAATCTGTGCTGCCAGTTCCGTCGTGTATTGCCGTTGGCGGAAGCCCGCTCGGCAGCCCGCGGACTGGCGGCTCTCATCGATGGTCTTTGGTTGCGGGGTGCCCTGTCGGGAGACGCTTTCGACACCGAGCAGGCGCAACGCATCTGCTACGAATACATGGATCTACAACTGGCGAAACAGGTGAGTTAGGCCTCAATGACTGCTTAACCCCTGAACTGTCGTGAATCTGAGTTGCCCCAGTCAGATGGCATCCAGTGACACGATCAACGCCAACCACTTATGCACTTGCGAGGATTTTATGGCCCGTTTCGAACTGCAAAAACTTTACATCGACGGCGGCTACACCGACGCCAGCAGCGATGCAACCTTCGATGCCATCAACCCGGCCAACGGCGAAGTCCTCGCCCAAGTGCAGCGTGCGACCAAAGAAGACGTCGAACGCGCCGTTGTCAGCGCTGAAAAAGGCCAGAAGATCTGGGCCGCCATGACCTCCATGGAGCGTTCGCGCATCCTGCGCCGTGCCGTGGACATCCTGCGCGAGCGCAACGATGAACTGGCCGCACTGGAAACCCTGGACACCGGTAAGTCGTACTCCGAAACCCGTTACGTCGACATCGTGACCGGCGCCGACGTACTGGAATACTACGCGGGCCTGGCCCCGGCCATTGAAGGCGAGCAAATCCCGCTGCGTGACACCTCGTTTGTCTACACCCGTCGCGAGCCGCTGGGCGTTGTGGCCGGTATCGGCGCGTGGAACTACCCGATCCAGATCGCCCTGTGGAAATCGGCTCCGGCATTGGCCGCGGGCAACGCGATGATTTTCAAGCCAAGCGAAGTGACGTCGCTGACCACCCTGAAACTGGCTGAAATCTTCACCGAAGCCGGCCTGCCGAACGGTGTGTTCAACGTGCTGACCGGCAGCGGCCGTGAAGTCGGCACCTGGCTGACCGAGCACCCGCGCATCGAGAAGATCTCGTTCACCGGCGGCACCGACACCGGCAAAAAAGTAACGTCCAGCGCCACCAGCTCTTCCTTGAAGGAAGTGACCATGGAACTGGGCGGCAAGTCGCCGCTGATCATTTTCGACGACGCCGATCTGGACCGCGCTGCCGATACCGCAATGATGGCCAACTTCTACAGCTCGGGTCAGGTCTGCACCAACGGCACTCGCGTGTTCGTACCGACGTCGCTCAAAGCCGCCTTCGAAGCCAAAATCCTGGAGCGCGTTGCGCGCATCCGCATCGGTAACCCGGAAGACGAAAACATCAACTTCGGCCCGCTGGTTAGCTTTGCTCACATGGAAAGCGTGCTGGGCTACATCGCCAAGGGTAAAGAAGAAGGCGCCCGTCTGCTGTGCGGCGGCGAACGTCTGACCGAAGGCGCACTGGGCAAAGGCGCCTACGTGGCCCCGACCGTGTTCACCGATTGCACCGACGAGATGACCATCGTTAAAGAAGAAATCTTCGGCCCGGTGATGAGCATCCTGACGTACGACACCGAAGAGGAAGTCATCCGTCGCGCCAACGACACCGAGTTCGGTCTGGCCGCCGGTCTGGTGACCAAGGACCTGAACCGCGCGCACCGCGTGATTCATCAGCTGCAAGCCGGTATTTGCTGGATCAACGCCTGGGGCGAGTCCGACGCAAAAATGCCAGTAGGCGGCTACAAGCAGTCGGGCATTGGCCGCGAAAACGGCATCAGCTCGCTGGCGCAGTACACACAGATCAAATCGGTACAGGTCGAGCTGGGCGATTACGTTTCGGTGTTCTAAGCCTGGCACAAGGCTGCGAGCACGCCTGTACGGCCTCTGCAAAAACGGGTTGGCGCACAACCCTTCGCAGCCTTGGGCAGCGACTTCGGTTTATCTATTTCAAAGAGGGTGCATTTTATGTCCCAAGAATTCGACTACATCATTATTGGTGCCGGCTCTGCCGGTAACACCCTGGCGACCCGTCTGACTGAAGACCAGGGCGTCACCGTGCTGCTGCTTGAAGCGGGCGGCCCGGACTACCGTTTCGACTTCCGTACCCAGATGCCTGCGGCACTGGCGTACCCGCTGCAAGGCCGTCGCTATAACTGGGCGTTCGAAACCGATCCAGAGCCGCACATGGACGGTCGCCGCATGGAATGTGGCCGTGGCAAGGGCCTGGGCGGCTCGTCGCTGATCAACGGCATGTGCTACATCCGTGGCAACGCGATGGACTATGACGGCTGGGCGAAAAACCCGGGCCTGGAAGACTGGAGCTACCTGGATTGCCTGCCGTATTTCCGCAAGGCAGAAACCCGTGACATCGGCCCGAACGACTACCACGGTGGCGACGGCCCGGTGAGCGTGACCACGCCAAAAGCCGGTAATAACGTGCTGTTCCACGCCATGGTTGAAGCCGGTGTGCAAGCGGGCTACCCGCGCACCGAAGACTTGAACGGCTACCAGCAGGAAGGTTTCGGCCCGATGGACCGTACCGTGACGCCGAACGGCCGTCGCGCCAGCACCGCACGCGGCTACCTGGACACGGCCAAACAGCGTTCGACGCTGAAAATCGTCACCCATGCCCTGACCGACAAAATCCTGTTCGAAGGCAAGCGCGCAGTGGGCGTGGCGTACATGGTGGGCGACAGCGATACGCGCATTGAAGCCAAGGCACGCAAAGAAGTCCTGCTGTGCAGCGGCGCCATTGGTTCCCCAACCGTGTTGCAACGTTCCGGTGTGGGCCCCGCCGAGCTGTTGAACAGCCTCGACATTCCCGTGGTGCATGACCTGCCGGGCGTTGGCCGCAACCTGCAAGACCACCTTGAGCTGTACCTGCAATACGCGTGCACGCAGCCGGTTTCGCTGTACCCGTCACTGTTGTGGTGGAACCAGCCGGCGATCGGTGCCGAGTGGCTGTTCATGGGCAAAGGCATTGGCGCGAGCAACCAGTTCGAAGCCGGTGGTTTTATCCGCACCCGTGAACATTTCGAATGGCCGAACATTCAGTACCACTTCCTGCCGGTCGCGATTAACTACAACGGCAGCAATGGCGTGAAAGAACACGGTTTCCAGGCACACATGGGTTCCATGCGTTCGCCAAGCCGTGGCCGGATCAACGTGAAGTCCAAGGACCCGCGTGAGTACCCGAGCATCCTGTTTAACTACATGTCCACCGAGCAGGACTGGCAGGAGTTCCGCGACGGCATCCGCCTGACCCGTGAAATCATGCAGCAGCCGGCTCTGGACGCGTACCGTGGCCGCGAAATCAGCCCCGGTATCGACAAGCAGACGGACGAAGAGCTGGACACGTTCATCCGCGAACACGCCGAGACCGCGTTCCACCCGTCGTGCTCGTGCAAGATGGGCACCGACGAGATGGCGGTTGTAGACGGCGAAGGCCGCGTGCATGGCATGCAAGGTCTGCGTGTGGTCGATGCCTCGATCATGCCGCTGATCACCACCGGCAACCTGAACGCGCCAACGATCATGATCGCCGAGAAAATCGCCGACAAGATCCGTGGCCGCGCACCGTTGCCACGCAGCACCGCCGATTACTACGTGGCAGGCGACGCACCAGTGCGTGGCAAGCCGCTGCGTGATGTGAGCCGTACGGCGCAGTAAGCAAGCCTGAACCTGCAACCGCTGGCGCAACCTGTGCCAGCGTTTGCAGGTTTTTTCCCGCATGTGTTTCATCCTCCCCCGCTTGCCCCGGCCTCAACGCAGGCCTACTCTAATGCCTCGTTTCGCGCCACACCCCCCCGCCCCACCCGACATGCCAGCACCTGCCTGGCCACGAGGTTTTCTATGTTTGATGTTGTTTCTTCGAGCAAATGGCCAACCGGCTTCCTGATTAATCCAAACGCAGAACCTCTCGATCCGAAGTGGCTGACCGAGTTCAGCAAAATCCCTGCCGCCGCTGTGAGCGACTGCCTGGGCCGCAATGTCGGCGGCCTGGGCCTCAAGTCTTTCCACGGCAACCGCCCGATGCTGGGCAGCGCGTTGACGGTGCGCGTGCGCCCCGGCGACAACCTGATGATCCTCAAGGCCATGCAAATGGCGCGTCCCGGCGATGTGCTGGTGATCGACGGCAGCGCTGACCTGACCCGCGCCGTGTTCGGCGGCATCATGCGCGCCATGGCACTCAAGGCTGGCATCGTCGGGGTGGTCATCAACGGCGCCCTGCGTGACCTGGACGAGTGGCAAACCGGCGAGTTGCCCGCCTACGCCATCGGCGGCGTACACCGTGGCCCGAGCACCGACGGCGGCGGCGAAATCAACGTGCCGATCTCTTGTGCCGGGATGCTGGTGATGCCTGGCGACCTGATGATTGGCGATGGCGACGGTGTGGTTGCCGCGTCGCGCAGCGAACTGCCTGAACTGCTGATCCGCTGCCATGACCTGCTGGCGCGTGAACAAGCCACGCTCAAAGCCATCGAAGAAGGCACCCTGGACCCGGACCGTTTCGACGCCATCCTGCGCGCCAAGGGCTGCCCGGTTTAAAACGCTACGCTGCGTTGTCCTGACCCTCGCCTGCGCGAGAGGGTCAGGGTGAAGGCCGGTTCGCTCTCAGTCAGGAGTTCTGTGCATGTTCGATTTCTACCCTCAGCTCAAGCGATGCTTTGCCGCGTTGCACACCCGGGCCGAGTTCCATTCGTTGCGGTATGTGCGCGAATCCGGGCAATTTCTGTCGGTGCGCAAGCATGTCGCAGAACCTCCTTACTTCAGTCAGGACCAGGGCGTGATGCTCACGGCGCGGGTCAACGGGGTCGAGGCCTATGCGGCCACTCATGACGTGACGCCCGCCGGTTTGCAGGCAGCGCTCGAACGCGCCGAGCAACTGGCGCGCCTGATCGCCAGCCACGCCCTGCTCGATTTGACGCAGGAGCCGGTTTCCAGCGAGTGCGCCGATTACTGCTCGCCCGACCTCCATCAGCCCTTCCCTTCCCTGAGCGATTGCTACGCACTGCTGGGCGCCGAGTCCGCTGCGGTGCCGAAGGACGAACGACTGGTGAGTTGGGACGTCAGCCTGGGGCTTACCCACGTCGAGCAGATCTACCTCAACAGTGCGGGGGCCGAGGTGCGCCAGGCGCAGCGGTTTGTCTATCCGGGGATGTCAGTCACGGCGTTCGACGGCCACGACAGCCAGACCCGCAGCCTGGGCCGCGAGAACTTTGGCCAGCAGGGCGGCGCCGATGTCATCCACCGCAGCGGGCTGGTGGGCGCTGCGCCCAACGTGGCGGATCAAGCGCTGCAACTGCTGTTGGCACCCAATGCGCCTCAAGGCAAACGTGACCTGCTGCTGATGCCGGACCAAATGATCCTGCAAATCCACGAATCCATCGGCCACCCGCTGGAACTGGACCGCATCCTGGGTGACGAGCGCAATTACGCGGGCACCAGCTTTGTCAAAACCAGCGACTTCGGGCAGCTGCAATACGGCTCGCCGTTGTTGAACGTGACCTTCGACCCCACCCTGCCGGAGCAACTCGCCAGCTACAGCCACGATGACGACGGCACCCCGGCTCACAAGGCATTCCTGATCCGCGAAGGGCTGTTGCTGCGCCCGCTGGGCGGTGCGCTGTCGCAGTTCCGCTCCGGGCTGGAGGGCGTGGCCAACAGCCGCGCTTGCAGTTGGAACCGACCGCCGACTGACCGCATGGCCAACCTCAACGTGGAGCCCGGTGACCAAAGCCTGCCCCAACTGATTGGCGGCATTGAGCGCGGCATTCTCATGGCCACCAACCGCTCGTGGTCGATTGACGATGCCCGCAACAAATTCCAGTTCGGCTGCGAATGGGGCCAGTTGATCGAAAACGGCGAACTCAAGGGCGTGGTGAAAAACCCCAACTACCGGGGCATTTCCGAACAGTTCTGGCGCAGCCTCAGCGCGGTGGGCGACCTCAGCACCTTCAAAGTGCTGGGCACACCCAACTGTGGCAAAGGCGAACCCAATCAGGTCATCCGCGTCGGGCATGCTTCGCCAGCGTGTGTATTCAGTGATATCGATGTCTTTGGAGGGGATGCCTGATGGATCAATCAATGCGTGAAGCCAGGCATTTCGAAGGGCTGGTCGACGGGTTACGGGCAGCGTTGCGCGGCCCTGAGCGGTTCACCCTGAACTACAACGCCGAAACTTCGACGTTCATCCGTTTCAACAAGGGCAAGGTGCGACAGGCCGGAAACGTGCAACAGGCCAGCCTGAGCCTCAAGTTGATTAACGAAGGCCGTCATGCCGATATCCGCGTGACCCTCAGCGGTGAGGCCGAGGTTGATCAATCGCGTCTGGCCCTGGCGTTACAGCAACTGCGCGAGACCTTGCCGCTGCTGCCGGTGGACCCGTATTTGCTGCTCAGCGCCGAGTCCTGGCAGAGCCGCAACGTACAAGACTCGCCTTTGCCGGACACCGCACAGGTGCTGGACGAAATCCGCAGTGCGTCGCACGGCGTCGACCTGGTGGGCTTTTACGCCAGCGGGCCGATCAGCTATGGCTATGCCAGCTCCGAAGATGCGTTTGGCTGGCATCAGGCCAACAGCTTCAATTTCGACTGGAGCCTGTTCCACAGCAACGGTCAGGCGGTGAAAGCCAGTTACGCGGGCGCCCAATGGGACAGCCAACGCTTCGCCCGGCGCATGCAACTGGCGCGCGAACAACTGGCGTTTCTTGGCCGCCCGGCCCACGTGTTGGCCCCCGGCCAATACCGTGCCTACCTGGCCCCGGCGGCGCTGGAAGAAGTCATGAGCATGCTGAGCTGGGGCGGGTTTTCGGCCCAGGCGTTGGCCAGCAAGGCCAGCCCGCTGCAAAAGCTCTACGCCGGTGACGCCCGCCTCAGCCCGCTGGTGTCGCTGGACGAACAGGTGAGCCAGTCCCTGAGCCCGGCGTTTTCCGGGGAAGGGTATCCGCGCCAGGACTTGTCACTGGTCAGGCACGGCATGGCCGATCAACAACTGGTGGGCTCACGCAGCGCGGCCGAGTATGGCTTGCAGGTCAACGGCGCGCTGCCGGGCGAGTCCCCGAGTGCGCTGGCAATGGCGCCGGGCACGCTGGAACAGGCCGATATCCTCACGCAACTGGGCACCGGGCTGTACATCAGCAACCTGTGGTACTTGAACTACTCGGACCAGCCTGCCGCGCGCATGACCGGCATGACCCGTTTCGCGACATTCTGGGTCGAAGACGGCCAGATCATCGCCCCGGTGAACACCATGCGTTTTGATGACAGCGTCTATAGTCTGCTGGGTTCGCAACTGGAAGCGCTGACGGTGGAGCGCGAATGGCTGGTGTCGGCCAGCACGTACGACCAACGCCAGACGGCATCGAACCTGTTGCCCGGCGCACTGGTCAAAACACTCACGTTGACGTTGTAACCTTGCGCGCCATCGCTGCCGCTGGCCCCATGCCGCCTGCGGCAGCGGCGAAACCGCTGACTTTTCACACGACGAGGTCTTATGCCCGCTCGCCCGGTTCTCAGTCCTGAAACATTGCGCTGGTTGCCGTGGGTGGTCGCCATCGCGTTCTTCATGCAGTCACTCGATGGCACGATCCTCAACACGGCGTTGCCCGACATGGCCCGCGACCTCGACGAGAACCCCTTGCGCATGCAGGGCGTGATCGTCGCTTACATGCTCACGGTGGCCTTGCTGATCCCGGCTTCCGGCTGGATTGCCGACCGCTTCGGCACCAAGAAAATCTTCTTCAGTGCCATCCTCCTGTTCAGCCTCGGCTCTTTGCTGTGCGCGTTGTCCGGCACCCTCAATCAACTGATCGGCGCCCGCGTGATTCAAGGGCTGGGCGGCGCCCTGATGCTGCCGGTGGGGCGGCTGGTGGTGCTTAAGGCGTATCCGCGCTCGGAGCTGGTGCGGATCATGGGTTTCATCACCATTCCCGGCCTGCTCGGCCCGTTGATCGGCCCGACCATGGGCGGCTGGATGGTGCAGTACCTGAGCTGGCACTGGATCTTCCTGATTAACCTGCCGGTCGGCGCGTTCGGCTGTTGGGCGGTCTGGCACTTCATTCCGGATTTGCGCGGCGACGAACGCACCCGCTTCGATGGCCTGGGCTTTTTGCTGTTTGGCGCGGCAATGGTGTTCATCACCATTGCCATGGAAGGGTTGGGCGAACTGCACATGCCGCACTTGCGGGTGATGTTGCTGCTGTTCGCGGGCATGGCGTGTCTGGCGGCGTATTGGCTGCGCGCCGGTAACATCGCCAACCCGCTGTTTTCGCCCAGGCTGTTCAAGACCAAGACCTTTGCCGTGGGCATCCTCGGCAACCTGTTTGCGCGTCTGGGCAGTGGCGCGCTGCCGTTTCTGGTGCCGTTGCTGCTGCAAGTGGCGTTGGGGTATTCGCCTTCTCAGGCCGGGATGAGCATGCTGCCGCTGGCAGGCGCCGCGATGCTGGCCAAATGGGTCGCGCGGCCGCTGATCGAGCGCCTGGGCTATCGCAAAGTACTGACCTTCAACACCTTCGCGCTGGGCATCATGCTGGCCAGCATGGGGTTGGTGACGGCACATACGCCCTACCCGCTGTTGCTGTCGATGCTGGCCGTGCTCGGCGCCATCAACTCGTTGCAGTTCACGGCCATGAACACCGTGACCCTGATCGACCTCGACGACGCCAGCGCCAGCAGTGGCAACAGCTTGCTGTCGGTGGTGGCGCAGTTGTCGCTCAGCCTGGGCGTGGCCTGTGCCGGCGCGCTGCTCGGCGGTTTCACGGGCGATGGTGGCGGGGATGGGGTCGACACGGTGCTGGGGGCGTTCCAGCTGACCTTCCTGACGGTGGGCATCATGGCCATGCTGGCGGCGGCGATCTTCCTGCAACTGTCGCCTCAGGATGGCCGTAAGCCCAAAGCCCACTCGGAGCACGAACTGGAACACTGATCGTTGCCGCAGATTCTGGGCGACAACTCGTCCAGAATCTTCAGGCGAAGGGCCTTGGGCTGTTACACTGCGCGACATTTTGTTTTGCAGGCCAGTCCCGTGACCACCATCGCCACCGCTTTTAATACTTTGCCCTTGTCCGCCGCCATGTTGGCTAACCTCGACTCCCTCGGTTATGCCCAGATGACGCCGATTCAGGCGCAGAGCTTGCCGGTGATCCTCAAAGGCATGGACCTGATCGCTCAGGCCAAGACCGGCAGCGGCAAGACCGCCGCCTTTGGTATCGGCCTGCTGAACCCGATCAACCCGCGCTTCTTCGGCTGTCAGGCGTTGGTGATTTGCCCGACCCGCGAACTGGCTGACCAGGTCGCCAAAGAAATCCGCCGTCTGGCCCGCGCCGAAGACAACATCAAAGTGCTGACCCTGTGTGGTGGCGTGTCCTTCGGGCCGCAGATCGGTTCGCTGGAGCACGGCGCGCACATCATCGTCGGCACCCCGGGCCGCATCCAGCAGCACTTGCGCAAAGGTTCGCTGGTCCTCGACGGCCTGAACACGCTGGTGCTGGACGAAGCCGACCGCATGCTCGACATGGGCTTCTACGACGCCATCGAAGACATCATCGTGCAAACCCCGGAGCGCCGTCAGACCTTGCTGTTCTCGGCCACGTACCCGGTCGGCATCAAGCAGTTGTCGTCCAAGTTCATGCGCAACCCGCAGCAGGTCAAGGCCGAGGCGTTGCACACTGACAGCCAGATCGAGCAGCGTTTCTACGAGATCTCCCCTGAAGAACGCATGAGCGCCGTGACCAAGGTGCTGGGCCATTTCCGCCCGCAATCGTGCGTGGCCTTCTGCTTCACCAAGCAGCAGGTTCAGGAAACCGTCGACCACCTGACCTCCAAAGGCATTTCGGCGGTCGGCCTGCACGGCGATCTGGAACAGCGCGACCGCGATCAGGTACTGGCCATGTTCGCCAACCGCTCGACGTCGGTGCTGGTGGCCACGGACGTAGCCGCCCGTGGTCTGGACATCGATGCCCTGGACATGGTCATCAACGTCGAACTGGCGCGCGATTCCGAAATCCACATTCACCGTGTAGGGCGTACCGGCCGTGCCGGTGAAAAAGGCATCGCCATCAGCCTGGTCGCCCCGTCCGAAGCGCACCGCGCCCAGGCCATCGAACAATTGCAGAAAGCCCCGCTGAATTGGGAAACCCTCGACACCCTCACCTCGCAGGGTGGCGCGCCGCTGCTGCCGGCCATGAGCACGTTGTGCATCGGTGCCGGTCGTAAAGACAAAGTGCGTCCGGGCGACATTCTTGGCGCGCTGACAGGCGACGCCGGAATCCCGGGCGCTCAGGTCGGCAAAATTGCGATTTTCGACTTCCAGGCGTACGTGGCCGTGGATCGCACCATCGCCAAGCAGGCCGCTCAGCGCCTGAGCGACGGCAAGATCAAAGGCCGTTCGCTGCGCGTTCGGGTGTTGTAAAACGCTTTAAAAAACCCCCTCGCCCCAACCCTCTCCCGGAGGGCGAGGGGGCAGAATTCAAGATCGTCTCATCTCAGGCCTCCCCCACCGGGAGAGGCCGGGGTGAGGGTAGCTTTTAGTGAGGACTGCGCTGTGCGTTCTACCGACGTTGTAATCATTGGCGCTGGCGCCGCAGGCTTGATGTGCGCGCTGACCGCTGCCGGACGTGGGCGCAAGGTGATGTTGATCGACCACGCCAACAAGGCGGGCAAAAAAATCCTCATGTCCGGCGGTGGACGTTGCAACTTCACCAATATGTACACCGAACCCAACAATTTTCTGTCGCAGAACCCGCACTTCTGCAAGTCGGCATTGGCCCGTTACACCCAGTGGGATTTCATCGCGATGGTGGCCAAGCATGGCGTGCCGTACCACGAGAAAAAACTCGGCCAACTGTTTTGCGACAACAAGTCCAGCGACATCCTTGAGATGCTCCTGGACGAATGCCAGCACGCGGGGGTCAGCCTGCACCTGGACACGTCCGTCGAGCAGATCGAGAAAACCGAAGCCGGCTACACCGTGAACACCACGCTCGATGCGTTGCAGTGCCAATCGCTGGTGATCGCCACCGGCGGCTTGTCGATCCCGACCCTCGGTGCGACCGGTTTCGGCTATCAAGTGGCCAAGCAGTTCGGGCATACCCTGCTGCCGACCCGCGCCGGGCTGGTGCCGTTCACCATCACAGACCAGTTGAAAGCGATCTGCACCGAACTGTCCGGCACCTCGGTGGATTGCCTGGTGAGCTGCAACGACCAGAGCTTTCGCGAGAACATCCTGTTCACTCACCGTGGCTTGAGCGGCCCGGCGATTTTGCAGATTTCATCGTTCTGGAACCCTGGCGATACGGTTGAAATCAACCTGCTGCCCGACCTCGACGCCCTCGACTGGCTGCACAGCCAGCAGGCCGAACGCCCGAACAGCGAGCTGAAAACCCTGCTGGGCGAGATTTTCACCAAGAAGATGGCCAACCTGCTGGCCGAACACTGGTTTGTGTCCAAGCCAATGAAGCAATACACGCCCGGTGAGCTGGCGGACGTGGCGGACAAACTGGCGAGCTGGAAGGTCGTACCGGCGGGCACCGAAGGCTACCGCACCGCCGAGGTGACGCTGGGGGGTGTGGACACGCGCGAAGTGTCGTCCAAAACCATGGAATCGCTGAAAAGCCCTGGCCTGTATTTCGTGGGCGAGGTGCTGGATGTCAGCGGCCACTTGGGCGGCTTCAATTTTCAGTGGGCCTGGGCTTCGGGCTACGCGGCAGCGCAATACGTCTGACCGCGTTGACAGCCCCTGAATTTTTTTGGGGGCGATGTGAACAGTGTCATTGCACTGTCGTCATAACTGGCTCAATTTAGCGAAACGACTCGCAAGGCAACGCCACTTCAATGTCATCGAAAACCGTTCGACAGTCTCTGCGCCGCCTGTGGGCACAGGACAAGTTCAGTTACAGCGTGCGGGTGTTTATCGCCCTGACCGGCAGCATGGCCTTTTGCTGGTATCAGAATGAAATGAAGCTGCTGATCCCGCTGTTTTTGGGGATCATCGCCAGCGCCCTGTCCGAAACCGATGACAGCTGGCAAGGCCGTCTGAATGCCTTGCTGGTGACGCTGGTGTGTTTCACCGCCGCTGCGACCACGGTTGAACTGTTATTCCCCTACCCGCTGTTGATGGTGTGCGCGCTGGCGCTGGCCAGCTTTGGCCTGACCATGCTCGGGGCCTTGGGTGAGCGCTATGGCGCCATTGCCTCTGCCACGCTGATTCTGGCGGTGTACACGATGATCGGTGTGGATCAGCGTGGCGGCGAAGTGACCGACTTCTGGCACGAACCGCTGCTGCTGGTGGCGGGCGCCGCCTGGTATGGCGTGCTGTCGGTACTGTGGCAGGCGCTGTTTTCCAATCAGCCGGTGCAGCAAAGCCTGGCGCGGCTGTTTTGGGAATTGGGGCTGTACCTCAAGCTCAAATCGTCGTTGTTCGAACCGATCCGCACGCTGGACGTGGAAGCCGGTCGCCTTGAGCTGGCCCGTCAGAACGGCAAAGTGGTGGCAGCCCTGAACACCGCCAAGGAAATCATCCTGCACCGGGTCGGCAACTCGCGGCCGGGCTCCACCCTCAGTCGCTACTTGAAGCTGTACTTCCTGGCCCAGGACATTCACGAGCGCGCCAGCTCCTCGCACTACCCTTACAACGCGCTGGCCGATGCCTTCTTCCACAGTGACGTCATGTTCCGCTGCCAGCGCCTGCTGCGCCAGCAAGGGGTCGCCTGCCAGCGGTTGTCCGAATCGATCAAGCTGCGCCAAGCCTTTGTCTATGACGACAGTTTTGCCGAAGCGCTGGGCGACTTGCATGCCTCGCTCGAACACTTGCGCATCCAGAGCAATCCGGCCTGGCGCGGGCTGTTGCGCTCCCTGCGGGCGCTGGCCGCGAACCTCGGCACCCTCGACCGGTTGCTGAGTGACGCCAGCAACCCCGACACCTTGGCGGACGCCACCGACAGCAGCTTGCTGGACCGCTCGCCGCGCAACCTGAAGGATGTGTGGTCGCGTCTGCGCCAGAACCTGACGCCCACGTCGCTGATCTTTCGTCACGCCCTGCGCCTGCCGTTGGCACTGTGCATCGGCTTTGCCATGGTGCACTGGATTCACCCGACCCAAGGCTACTGGATCATCCTGACCACATTGTTTGTGTGCTCGCCCAGCTACGGGGCTACGCGGCGCAAGTTCAGCCAGCGCATCATCGGCACGGCCATCGGCCTGGCGGTGGGCTGGGCGCTGTTCGATCTGTTCCCCAACCCGCTGATCCAGTCGATGTTTGCGGTGGCGGCCGGGGTGGTGTTCTTTATTAACCGCACCTCGCGCTACACCTTGAGCACCGCGGCCATCACCTTGATGGTGCTGTTTTGCTTCAATCAGGTGGGCGACGGCTACGGGTTGTTCCTGCCGCGCCTGTTCGACACCTTGGTGGGCAGCGTGATTGCGGCTGCCGCCGTGTTCCTGTTCCTGCCCGACTGGCAAGGGCGGCGCCTGAATAAAGTGCTGGCCAACACCTTGAGCTGCAACAGCCAGTACCTGCGCCAGATCTTGCAGCAATACGCGCAGGGCAAAAGCGACGACCTGGCCTATCGGCTGGCCCGACGCAATGCCCACAACGCGGATGCCGCGCTGTCGACCACGCTGGCCAACATGCTGATGGAACCGGGGCACTTCCGTAAGGATGCGGACATGGGCTTCCGCTTTCTGGTGTTGTCGCACACCTTGCTCAGTTATCTGTCAGGGCTGGGTGCGCACCGCGACACGCAGTTACCGCCCGAGGTGCGCGAACAGTTGATCGAAGGGGCCGGGCGCACGATTGCCGACAGCATTGACCTGATCGCCCAAGGGCTGGTCAACCGTCAACCGGTGGCGGTGCAAAGCGATGACGAGGAAGCGCTGGCCAGCGCGCTGGAGCAGATGCCGGATGACATCGACGAAAGCCAGCGACTGGTGCAAACCCAACTGGCGCTGATCTGCCGCCAGCTCGGGCCTTTGCGCACACTGGCTGCGCACTTGATCAAAACCCCGTAAAGCCATTTAGCGCCTCGGGCGACTAATACGGCCTACATGCCATGGGCTTTGAGCAGGCGTTCAAAACTGCCGTCGGCTTTCATGGCGGTGATTTCACGGTCGAAATCCGAGACGATTTTGGCGTGATCGGGGTTTTGCAGGCTGACCAGAATATGCAGCTGGTTTTCGCTCAAGGCCTTGGGCATGAACTCCACCGCGTTGCGCACCCGCGCCGATTCGCGCGACAGCCGGTAGCGCGCCACATACTCGTCTTCCAGCGTCAGGCTCACCCGGCCTGCCACCAGCATGCGCACAGCCATCGCAAAGTTATGCACAGGGACTTTGTTGAGCTGGGTGCTGTTGTCGAACTCGGGGGTATAGGCGTAACCGGGCACATAGGCGATGGCATAACCGGTCAACTGCCCCAGCGTGTCGTATTCAACGGGGGAGTCTTTGCGGCGGATAAAACGCAGGC
Organism: Pseudomonas sp. BS-2016; assembly: GCF_001806145.1. Classification (NCBI taxonomy): domain Bacteria; kingdom Pseudomonadati; phylum Pseudomonadota; class Gammaproteobacteria; order Pseudomonadales; family Pseudomonadaceae; genus Pseudomonas; species Pseudomonas sp. BS-2016. The sequence continues at coordinate 525,447 of NZ_MLCT01000013.1, read as the reverse complement.
GGTTTTGCAGATACGGCGCTGAAAACTGCCCGATTTTCTGACGATCTTCATGGAACCAGGCGTTAACCAGCACGTCGTAACGACCGTTTTGTATCCCTTGCAACGCCCTGGCCCACGGCACTTGCTCAAAAGCGCTGGGGTAACCGGCCCGCGCAAGGGCCGTGCTGACCAGATCGGTGGCCAGCCCGCCATTGACCAGCGTGCCATCGGTAAACGGCGGCCAGTGATCGCCCACCAGGCGCAGCGTGTCGGCGCTGGCGTGATGAGCCCATAAGGTCAATCCAGACACAATCAAAGCTCTGCGCAAGCGAGACATGCAAGATCCTTAAGGGGCTGCCCACTATTATTTAGCTGCCATTTATTGGGTCTCATCCTGATCAGCGTCAAGGGATGAAGGCCCGGGCCACTTAAAGATAACCCCCAATCGCGGTAGGTTGATATCAAAAAGCCTTATCTGCTGACACTTTTACGCTTGGCCTGCTTTGCCATTCGCGCCTAGTATCTGGCGATTGCCACTCTTTCAGGACAACACCGTGACCACTGACTGGATCTGTAAACACCACTCTGACCTGGGTAAAGAACAGCTGTACGCCATTTTGAAGCTGCGCTGCGAAGTGTTCATCGTTGAACAGGAATGCGCCTATCTGGACATCGACGGGCAGGATCTGGAAGGTGACACGCTGCACCTGATGGGCTGGCAAAACGATCAACTGGTGGCGTATGCCCGCTTGCTCGACCCTGAGTCCCATGCCGGGGACGTGGTGATTGGCCGGGTAATTGTTGCACCGCAGGCACGTGGGCAGAGCCTGGGCCATGATTTGATGGACCAGGCGCTGCATAACATCAAAGAAAACTGGCCGCAGGAGCCTGTCTTCCTGTCCGCCCAGGCGCACCTGCAATCGCTGTACGCCAAGCACGGTTTTAACGCCGTGGGCGAGCCCTACTTCGAAGACAACATCCCGCATATCGGCATGCGCCTGAACGCCGACGCTCAGGGGTAATTCAATACCTGCTTGATCTGCTCCACCTGTCGGGCGACCCAACTTTTATCAATCGGGCCCCAACTGCGGATCACGTAGCGCCCGGCGTGATTGCGGGCGCCGTCCTCTTGTTCGAATTCGCACAGGATGTCCAGGTCAGCGAGCGCTGCAAGGGTGTCCTGCGCCGTGCGGCGGGGCATGCCGGTCACTTCGGTGAGCGCCGGCACATTGCTGGCCCGTTGGGTATCAATCAACCAGGCCACATACAGGCGCCGGTAAAAGCTGCTTTTGGTTTTACTGACGTCCATTGATCACTCCTGTCACACGTTGGATTGCCGACTGCGCGAACCGGTGCGCGGCCGCCGGTCAAGTCAGGGTTTGCCCTGCATGTCACGCCACGTCAGGTACACCCGCAAGTCGAATTCCAGCTGGTGGTAGTCGGGCAACATGTACTGGCACAGTTTGTAGAACGCTTTGTTGTGGTCCGATTCTTTCAAGTGGGCCAACTCGTGGACGACGATCATCTTCAGGAACGCGGGCGCGGTGTCTTTGAACAAAGAGGCCACGCGCAGCTCTTTCTTGGCCTTGAGCTTGCCGCCCTGTACCCGTGAAATGGTGGTGTGCAAGCCCAGTGCGCGGTGGGTCAGGTCGAGGCGGTTATCGAACAGCACCTTGTCGAAGGACGGCGCATTGCGCAGGTGTTCCTGCTTGAGTTCGAGCGCGTACGCGTACAGGGCCTTGTCGCTTTGCACGGCATGTTTGCCGGGGTAGCGTTCGTTCAGGTACGCGCCTAACTGATCGCGCTCGATCAATTGCCGCACTTGATCCTGCAAGGTCTGAGGGTATGCCTGGAGGTATTTGAGAACAGTCATGGGGCCCGCGCGACGCGTAAAGGTGCGCCAGTGTAGCGGCGCACCGGCCCTTACTTCCAGTGAGCAGGGCTGAGCAGCGCCTGGGTGCTGATCAGCGCGTCATAAAAACGGTACTGCTGACGCCCTGCCCGCTTGGCTTCATACATGGCCGCGTCGGCTGCGCGCATCAGGGTTTCAAGGCCGGTGTCGCCGCCGGGGTAAACCGCAATGCCAATGCTGACGCCGAGGCTGACATCCAGCCCCTGGATGAGCTGATGCACTGCAATCCGCTCGATCAGTTGCTCGGCAATCTGCGCGGCTTCCTGCGGCTCATCGACGTTCAACAACAGGGTGAATTCATCCCCGCCAATGCGGCCCAGAATATCGCCGGGGCGGGCGCACTGCTCCAGCTGTTCGGAGACCCAGCTCAGGGCGTGGTCTCCGACCTCATGCCCCAGCGAGTCATTGATGCGCTTGAACCCATCCAGGTCCAGGTACAACAACACGCGCAGTTGCGCATCGACGTCATCGCGCATCAGCAATGCGTCGACAGCCCGTTGAAAACCGCGCCGGTTCAATAACCCCGTAAGCGAATCGGTGATGGCTTGCAGTTCAAGCTGCTGATGCAGATGGCACACTTCGGACATGTCCAGCACCGTCACCACCATGGCGTGTTGCTGCCCGGAAAGCGGCGCACAGGACAAGGTCACGGGGAGCAACTGGTCGTGGGCCGAACGCAGGATGGCGTCATGCACCCGGTAGGTTTCGCCCCGCTGGTAGCCGTGGTAGATGGCAGATTCATACCAGTCCGGAACGTGGGGCTTTTGCAGAAAATCCAGCAGCGGCACGCCTTCGAGCCCCGCCACCGAGACCTTGAGCAGGCGCGAAATGGCCGGGTTGGCAAAGCGGATACGGCCGTCCTCGTTGACCACCAGAATCCCCTCGGCGGCGTTTTCCAGTACCGAAGCATTGAACGCCTGGGCAATTTCCAGATCGCGGCTCAGGCGACGCAACGCCCTGGCATTGCTTTGATGCTCCAGCAGCGCCTGCACTTTGGGTTTGAGAATTTGGGAATCAAAAGGCTTGAGCAGGTAGTCAACGGCACCGCATGCGTAGCCCTCCAGGACGGCATCCCGCGATTGCGCGTTGGCGGTCAGGAAAATAATGGGGGTAAAACGCGTACGCTGGCTGCCACGCATCAAACGCGCGACTTCAAACCCGTCCATGACGGGCATCTGAACGTCCAGCAGCACCAGATCGACCTCGTGGCGCAGCAACATGTCCAGGGCTTCAACACCTGACGCGGCGGTCAGAATGTGCCAGTCGGGGCGCTGCAACAACGCCTGCATGCTGATCAGATTTTCAGGGTAATCATCCACTACCAAAAGAACTGAACCAGCCTCAGCCGGTTTCTCGGGCACGCATTCCATGCTGCTTCTCTATATGACTGTCCTGAACTCAGGTGAAAACCGGACTAAAACTGAAGTTCAACTCTAAACCCGGGCACTGCAAAGCAGAAGCGACCTTGCGCTACGCAATTAGACATAAGTGGATCCAACCGACTAACGGTATGCCCGTTTATCCCCACGTGTAATGCGGGCTTTACGGTTATAACGTTTTTTTTGACGTCAAATAAAAGTGCCATCATTTAACTGGCCATACCGTTCGTCCTATAAAGACCTCCCGTCAAAGCCTTGGTCCAGACACCACCCCGGTGTGTGTGGCCTGTAAGCGCAGCAGCACAAGGCCCGAAACATGATCGATCTGGCAACCTGGAACCTGAGCGTTCCGGTCGGCTCCACTCCGACGACCATCGACACTCCCCGCCTGCTTAAGGGTTTCAAAAATGTGTATTTCCATGCCGATTCCGGCACGCTTTTTTTCTGGGCGCCGGTGACCGGAAGCACCACCGTCAACGCCATTTACCCGCGCAGCGAATTACGTGAAACCCGCGCCGATGGCTCTTTGCGCAATTGGCTGTACCCCAGCGCCAACCATTTTTTGAACGCCACGCTGGCCGTCAATCAAGTGCCCTCCTCCGGCAAGGTCGTGATCGGGCAGATCCATGCGTTTCAAAGTCAGCAGCCCCTGCTCAAGCTGGAATACCAATACAAGACCAGCAAACTCAGCGGCAACCTGGTGGCCAAGGTGCGCATACGCCCCAACGACACCACCATCAAGACCGTAACGGTGGCCGAGAATGTGCCTCTGCAAAAGAGCTTCACCTATGTCATCAACCTGACACCCGACGGCACCTTGAACGTCAAGGGCGCCAATAAAGTCTGGAACACGCCCATCAGCGCTACATGGCGCGACAAACCGTTGTACTTCAAGGCCGGGGCGTACGTGCAGGACAACACAGGCAATAGCAAAGAAGGCGGGCAAGTCACGTTCAGCAAGCTGGACATCGACCACAACGCGCCCTGAGTTAAGCGCAGAGCCGCCGTGGCGGCTCTGTCTTCAATGCATCACTGGCCGAATGGCACGGGGTGCGGGGTGTGTGCAGAGGACGGCGGCAACTGCGGCAACATAAAGCTCGGCTGATCGCCCGTCAGGGTTTTAAGGAAAGCCACTATCTGCCCCACCTCCTCCTGGCTCAGTTTGCGACCCAATTGCAGTCGGGCCATCACATCCACCGCTTCATCCAGATTCCAGTACGCACCGTCATGGAAGTACGGATAAGTCAGCTCGACGTTGCGCAAGGTGGGCACCTTGAACAGCATGCGGTCGGTGTCTTTACCCGTCAGCCCGGCGACACCTTCGGACGGGTTCTTGGTCACATAGGGCTCGATCATCCCCATTTTCTGCATCGATGCTCCGCCCACGGCCTCGCCGTTATGGCAAGCAATGCAGCCCGTGTTTTTAAACAGTTCATACCCTTTAACCGCGGCCGGGCTGATAGCGTCTTTTTCACCTTTTAACCACCGGTCAAACGGCGCATTGGGTGTGACCAGCGTCTCCTCGAATGCCGCCAGTGCATCGGTGATGTGGTCGATACTGACCGTGTCATCGCCATACACCGCTTTGAATGAAGCGCGATATTGCGGGATCGAGCGCACCACGTCAGAGGCCAGGTTGTGGGTAAAGCCCATTTCACCGGGGTTGGCAATCGGCCCGCCCGCCTGTTCCTTGAGGGTTTTGGCGCGCCCGTCCCAAAACTGCACGACGTTCAGGCTGGAGTTAAGCACCGTGGGCGAATTGATCGGCCCTTGATGCCAGTTGTGACCAATGGACGTCGGTAAATTATCGCTACCGCCCATGCTCAAGTTGTGGCACGAGTTACAGGAAATAAATCCGGACTTGGACAACCTCGGGTCAAACCATAACTGCTTGCCCAGTTCCACCTTCGCCGGGTCAGTTATTTTTGCCGGTTGTATCGGCTGTATCGGTTCATTGATCGGCACGGCGGCCCACGCCTGCACCCCCAGCATCAAACTGCACAGTGCAACCCACGGTTTAATCACGGTGTTCTCCTTCACGTTATGGTTTTTTAACCACTATGGGTTACGTAACGTGATGGCCAGATGATGCGAGTCAACGGATCCATCCCCGGTCAAAAGTGGGATGTTTCCGTATGTAAGTGAAGGGCACTTCTGAGATGACGATCCCCCCGCAGGCACTGCTTGCGGCCCTGAAAGTCACAGGGCTATCTTCTTGAGTCGCCAAGCGGCCTGGCCCAATTGATGCTCCTAGTGGAATCGACATGAAGAAAAAGCGCGACGATCACCAGCACGATGAAAAAACTCGACGCCTGCTTGATGACCTCAACGCTGCACCCGCTCCGCTGGACGAACTCAACCCGACTCAACCCGCCGAGGTCAGCCCGGCCTCGCCTTTCGCCGTGCGCGGTGACGTGCGGGCGTTGGAAGCCTTGAAGCATATGTCGATCATGCTCAAAAGCACCGAGGAGGTTTCGGACGAGATCACCGAACGCGCCAGCGGCATAGAGCGAGGGCTGATCTGGTCGATGCTGCATTCCGTCGAGATGACCCGCTCGCTGGTGGACGCACTGCTCAGGGGCAATGGCGTGGACCCTGATTCGTTGTAGGCAGGCAGATCCAGACCCTTTTTAGCCCCAACTCAAAACCAGTTGCGCTGGCAGTGCTGTCAACCTTGAGCAACGATCACTCTCTGCTCACTGACCGTCACTCATTGGTTTTTTTTCCACAGTCAGGGGCAAGGTGAGCCCCTGACCGTCAGGCTCAGAAGTCCCAGCGCGTGGTCACCATAAAGTTGCGTGGCTCGCCATAAATCGCCGAGTTATAGAACCCGATGTTGGTGAAGTAGTACTTGTCGAACACGTTATTGACGTTAAGGGTGGTCGACAGGTTTTCCGTGAATTGATAACGGGTCATCAGGTCGACCAGCCAATAGGGCTTCTGCGAGAAATCCTCGTAGCGGTTTTTCGGGCCGTTGTACATTTCTTGCCAGGCCGTGCTCTGCCAACGGGCACCACCGCCCACGGAGACTTTGCTCAGGTCGCCCTTGAGTTTGTAAATGGTGTAGAAGCTGAGCTGGTCTTCGGGCTCAAAGGTCGAGATTTTCTTGCCTGTGTCATCGCGTACTACCTTGTGCGTGTAGCCACCTTGCAAGCTCCAGCCGGGGCTCAACTCCCCGGATATTTCCAGCTCATAGCCCTTGGTCCTCGCGGCAGTGCCCTTGAAGGCATAGTTGGGTGGCGTGGGCGACAGGTTGTTCCAGGCGTCGTCGGGGATGGGGCGATTGCTTTCCTTGATCTCAAAGTACGCCAGGCTGGCATTCAGGCGGCCCTCGAACATTTCGCTCTTGAGGCCGATTTCATAGTTTTCACCCTGGTCCGGGTCGAGCATCTTGCTGTGTCGATCCAGGTTGTAGAACTCCTGCGGCATGAACACGTCGGTGTAGCTGGCATACGCCGTGAGGGAGTCGGTCAGGTCATACGTGATGCCCGCATAGGGGATCACGCGGCCAGATTCATGGTAGGTCGTGGTGGTGCCGGTCAGGGTGTAGTCCACCACTCGCGCACCGAGAAACACATTCAGGTCGTCGGTGATAGAGAGCCGGGTGGTCCCGTACATCCCCGTCTGACGCACCGTGTCATCGCTGATTTGGGATGCCCTGCCCCAATCAGGTTTGGCCAGGTGCCCGTTCCAGTTGAAGTAATCGACCAGGTTGGGCGTGGAGAACTTAACGTCCCAGAAACCTTTGCCTTGCCAGTTTGCCTTGCTGATCGAGCCGCCCAGCACCAGTTGGTGTTCACGCCCCATCAGGCTGTAAGGGCCACTGATATAGAGGTCAGCCGCATCGCTGGTGGTTTCACCCTTGTAGCGTTGCGCATTGATGGTCGCCGTGCCATCGGCTGCGGGCTGGTTGAACTGGATGGCGCCCAACTGGGCGTCGTAGCCATTGAGCTTGTGATCGAGTTGCAGCTTGCCGACCCAGCCACCGCCGAGGTCTTGTTCCAGCGTGGCAAAAACGGTGCGGGTGTATTGCTGCCAACTGCTCCAGTCGGTGGCATTGCTGAATGAACGCTTGGCGTCGTTGATCTCGCCAGCGTAGTTGTACAGCGGAAAACTCCCCGACCAGGTTGACCCCTGAGGCCGGTTGTCCTGATAGTCGGCGCCCACGGTCAGCAACGTGTCAGGCGTGAGGTCGGCTTCGAGGATGCCGTAGAACACCGAACTCTGGTTGGAGTAGCGGTCGATATAGGACTGACGGTCTTGATAGGCCGCCACTGCGCGGCCACGTACGTTGCCGCTGTCGGTCAACGGGCCGCTGATGTCCGCTTCCGTGCGGTAGTTGTCCCAGGAGCCGGCGCCCGTGGTGATATGGCCATGAAAATCATGGGTGGGCTTCTTGCGCACCAGGTTGATGGTGCCGCCCAGCGAACCGGCGCCGCTCAACAATCCGGAAGCCCCCTTGAGCACCTCGATACGGTCATAGATCGCCATGTCGCTCAGGGTGTTGCCCGCCGAATAGGCAACGTTGCGCACCGCCGAAGGAATGCCGTCGTACTGGAAGTTGTTGATCGAGAAACCGCGCGAGTAGTAATTGGTCCGGTCCGTGTCGTACGCCGAGACGGTGATGCCCGGTGTGTGACGCATCACATCGTCAACGTTGTCGAGCGCGAAATCATCCATATGCTGGCGGGTGATGACGCTGATCGATTGCGGTGTCTCGCGGGGCTTGAGCACCATGCGCGTGGCCGTGGCGATGTAGCCCGGCGCGTAAGAGCCAGTGCCTTCGGTCACTGAACCCAACTGGTTGGTCACCACTTCAGTGGCACCCAGCTGGAGGCCGGACTGAAGGCTGCGCGCGACCAGCACATAGCCCCCGTTCGTCTGACGCTCGGCGTGCAGCCCGCTGCTGGCCAGCAAGCGGTCCAACGCCTCTTCAATGCTGTATGACCCTTCAAGCCCGGCGGTGGTGAGCTGACGAGCCTGCTCGGTATCAAACGAAATCGTCACCCCCGCTTGCACGCCAAATTGGGTCAAGGCGCTGCCCAGCGGGCCAGCCGGTATCTGGTAGGTCGTTTGGCTGTGCGCATAACTCAGCGCGGGCATCATCGCCAGCGCAGACAGGCTGGCCAGGGACGCGCCCAGCAGCGACAGGCGCACAGCACGGGTGATTTTATGGGTGGCAGTGAGGGGGAGCGGGTGCATTGGGTGATCCTTGCGTTGTCATGGCAGTAACTCGCTGCGATCGCGGCTTATGTCATTGACGGATGAGAATCAAAATCAGCAAGGTTCAACAGGAAACCTTTTAAGCGGGCTCGATGCTGGCCCAATAGCGGGTCATGAAACGCACCTTTACTGGCAGGGTTTTACTCAGGTTCTCCAGTACGGTTTCGGTGTCATCGATACGAAAAGCGCCCGATATGCGTAGGTCCTGAACCGCTGTCGCACACTGCAACACGCCGGGCCGATAGCGGTTCAGTTCCTCGACAAAGTCCCCCAGCCGCCAGTCGTCCACACGCAGCATGCCGTGGACCCAAGCCGTCGACCCTGCTGCTAAAGGGCTAATGTCCTCGATCGCCTCGCGGTCAAACGTCACTTGCTGCCCAGCCTCCACCCGCACAGGATGACCGGATGACCGACGGGCCGTCACTTCAACCGCGGCCTGCAACACGCCGACACGGGTGCGCCCGGGCAGTTGGCGCACGCTGAATTGCGTGCCCAGTGCCCGCACGCGCCCTTCTCCGGTATCTACAATAAAAGGCCGCAGGGCCGAGTCCTTGGCGGTCTGAACCAGAATTTCCCCACCGTGCAGCTGGATCAGGCGCTGGGTTGAATCGAAGCGGATGTCCAGCGATGTGTGGGCATTCATCTGCACCTGCGAGCCATCGTCCAGGCGCAGCGAACGCCGCTCGCGGCTGCCCGTACGTTGCCCGGCGAGCATCGAACGGTAGGGCAGCTCTTCAACCGCCAGCCAGGAACAGGCACCTGCGGCCAGTAGCAGACTGAGTATTTTCAAGACCTCCCGGCGCTGCGCCTTGGCTGCACTGAGGCTGGACAAGGCCGTTTGACGGGGCACGCGGGCCCATTGTTGCTGAAGTTTCTCGACACGTGCCCACGCCGCCGCATGCTGGGGGCTGGCGTGCAGCCAGGTTTGCCAGGCGCGGGACGTGGCGTCGCAGCAGGTGTCGTCATTCAATTGCACGTACCACGTTGCGGCGGCCTCAAGGACCTTGAGGTCGGGAGCACCGCTCATTCGTGCTCCATCAGTAACAGGCAGCGGGTCATGGCCCGAATCAAATGATTTTTCACCGTGGTGACGGACACGCCGTAGCGTTCGGCCGTCGCCACGTAGCTGAGTCCTTCAAGTTGCACCGCGAGGAAAATATCCCGTGTCCGACAGCCCAGTTCATCGAGCAGCGTATCGATTGAGACCAGCATTTCGATGATCGACAGCCGCGTTTCCGGCGAAATATCGACCGGTTCAGGGCGCAGCGATAAAGCCTGCAAATAGGCCTGCTCGATGGTGCGGCGACGGGATTTATCGATTAACAGCGACCGCGCGATGGCGCTCAGATAACCGCGTGGCTCGCGGATTGGCGTGTCGATCCGGGCCGTCATGACCCGCACAAACGTATCCTGCGCCAGATCGGCGGCATCGGCCGCATTGCCCAACCGAACCCGCAACCAGCCCTTCAGCCAACTGTTGTGGTCGCTGTACAACTGATGAAGTGCTGAGCGATCAAGCGCCGACATGAACATGCCACCCATGCGTAAATGGTAATCGCTCGCATTGTCGTGATGGCAAGCTGATTATGCAAGGGTCATTTGATGGCAGGGTGACTTGAGGCAGTGGCCAGAACGCCGCGGATGAAACGCTACGGGTGGGGTAAAACCCAAACAACAGGCAAAAAAAATCCGACGCCCCTGAGAGACGCCGGATGTTTTTGCTGACTGAGCACGGACCAACCGGCCTTCACTCAACAGCAGGACGCGCAGGTCTTAGTTGACCTTGGCGTTCAGCTCACCTTTGAGGTAACGCTGGTACATGGCTTCCAGAGAGATCGGCTTGATCTTCGAAGCGTTACCGGCGGTGCCGAAGGCTTCGTAACGGGCGATGCAGACATCACGCATGGCCGTTACCGTAGCGCCGAAGAATTTGCGCGGGTCAAACTCGCTCGGGTTGGTGGCCATCAGGCGACGCATGGCGCCCGTCGATGCCAGACGCAGGTCGGTGTCGATGTTGACCTTGCGCACGCCGTGCTTGATGCCTTCAACGATTTCTTCAACCGGCACGCCGTAGGTTTCTTTGATGTCGCCGCCGTACTCGTTGATGATTTTCAGCCACTCTTGCGGCACCGAGGACGAACCGTGCATCACCAGGTGAGTGTTCGGAATGCGCTTGTGGATTTCTTTGATGCGATCAATCGCCAGCACGTCGCCAGTCGGCGGCTTGGTGAATTTGTACGCGCCGTGGGATGTACCGATGGCAATGGCCAGGGCGTCCACTTGGGTGCGTTTTACAAAGTCAGCGGCTTCTTCAGGATCGGTCAGCATTTGGCTGTGATCCAGCACGCCTTCCGCGCCGATGCCGTCTTCTTCGCCGGCCATACCGGTTTCCAGCGAACCCAGGCAACCCAGCTCGCCTTCTACCGACACACCACAGGCGTGAGCCAGGGCCACGGTTTGCTGAGTCACGCGCACGTTGTAGTCGTAGTCAGTCGGGGTCTTGCCGTCTTCACCCAGCGAGCCGTCCATCATCACCGAGCTGAAGCCCAGTTGGATGGAACGCTGACACACGTCAGGGCTGGTGCCGTGGTCCTGGTGCATGCACACCGGGATATGCGGGAATTCTTCGATCGCGGCCAGGATCAGGTGACGCAGGAACGGAGCACCTGCGTATTTGCGCGCACCGGCCGAAGCCTGAACGATCACCGGGGAGTCAGTCTTGTCAGCGGCTTCCATGATGGCGCGCATCTGCTCAAGGTTGTTGACGTTAAAAGCTGGAACGCCGTAGCCGAATTCGGCGGCGTGGTCCAGCATCTGGCGCATGCTGATAAGTGCCATTGTGCGTGTCTCTCCCGGACGAGGGTCGTTAATCGTGCAAGCCTGCCGGAGCGGCGGCTGCTATTCAAGTTTTTGCAGATCGGGGGTAACCGCTCTGCGCGTCATTAGCCTCATCTGTAGTCGCTGCCGCAGTCGGCTCAAAGCCCATCACTGAATCAGCCACGCCTACAGCTCAAAGCGTTACGGGCACCCGCGCTCTTTAGAAGGCGTGGGTGACTCGTATTTCTCCAGTGCCTCAGGCCCTGATCGTTTATTAACCAATGGCACGCTCTGCGCCTGCCAGTCAGCCTGGTAGCAGCCGCTCTCTTCAGGCGTGGCCGCTTCAGGCGCGGGCTTGGGCGAGCCGGAACACCCGGCCACGAAGCCTGCAATCATCAACAGCGGTAACAACTTGAGCATGTCCATGCTTCCTTTCAGGGCCTGATTCACGTTCAGGCTTTCGCGCGGCTTTCCAGAACGTCCACGGCAGGCAATACCTTGCCTTCAACGAATTCCAGGAACGCACCGCCACCGGTCGAGATGTAAGAGATTTTGTCAGCAACGCCGTACTTGTCGATGGCGGCCAGTGTGTCACCACCGCCTGCAATCGAGAATGCAGCGCTGTCAGCGATGGCGTGGGCCAACACTTTGGTGCCATTGCCGAACTGGTCAAACTCAAAAACGCCGACCGGACCGTTCCACAGAATAGTCTTGGATGATTTCAGCAGCTCGGCGAAGTGCGCAGCCGTCTGCGGGCCGATGTCCAGAATCATGTCGTCTTCTGCCACGTCAGCAATCAGTTTGACAGTGGCTTCAGCGCTTTCAGCGAATTCCTTGGCCACCACCACGTCGGTCGGCAACGGCACATTGACCTTGGCGGCGATGGCGCGCGCGGTGTCCAACAGGTCGGGTTCGTACAGCGACTTGCCCACCGGGTGGCCGGCCGCCGCGAGGAACGTGTTGGCAATGCCGCCGCCCACGATCAGCAGGTCGCAAATCTGGCTCAGGCTGTTCAGGACGTCGAGTTTGGTCGACACCTTGGAGCCCGCGACAATCGCAGCCATGGGTTTGGCCGGGGCGCCCAGGGCTTTGCCCAGCGCTTCCAGCTCGGCAGCCAGCAACGGACCTGCCGCTGCAACCTTGGCGAACTTGGCCACGCCGTGGGTCGAACCTTCAGCGCGGTGCGCGGTGCCGAAAGCGTCCATCACGAACACGTCGCACAAGGCCGCGTATTGCTTGGCCAGTTCATCGGCGTTCTTCTTTTCGCCCTTGTTGAAGCGCACGTTCTCGAACAATACGATGTCGCCGGCGTTCACGTCGACGCCATTGAGGTAGTCGCTCACCAGCGGCACTTCACGGCCCAGCGCCTTGCTCAGGTAGTCAGCCACGGGCTTGAGGCTGTTTTCAGCGGAGAATTCGCCTTCAGTCGGGCGGCCCAGGTGCGAACAGACCATGACCGCCGCGCCTTTTTCCAACGCCAGCTTGATGGTCGGCAGCGAAGCAAGGATGCGCGCATCGCTGGTGACAACACCGTCCTTGACTGGGACGTTGAGGTCTTCGCGGATCAGTACGCGCTTACCTTGCAGATCGAGGTCGGTCATCTTCAACACGGTCATGGGTCGCAGTTCCTGAGTTTCTAATGTGAGAGAACGGTTTTTGGGTGAGTTACATGCAGATAGTGCTCTGCCACATCGATCATTCGATTGGCAAAACCCCATTCGTTGTCAAACCAGGCCAGCAGGTTAACCAACCGCGGGCCGGACACACGGGTCTGGCTGGCATCGACAATCGCCGAATGCGGGTCATGGTTGAAATCACAGCTGGCATGGGGCAATTCGGTATACGCCAACAAGCCTTTGAGCGGGCCGCTGGTCGCGGCCTCGCGCAACATCCGGTTCACTTCCACCGCGGTGGTGTCGCGCGCGGTGACCAACGTGATATCCAGGCACGACACATTCAAGGTCGGCACCCGTACGGCTTTGGCTTGAATTCGGCCAGCAAGTTCCGGCAGCAAACGTTCAATACCTTTGGCCAGACCGGTGGACACCGGAATCACTGACTGAAACGCCGAGCGTGTACGACGAAGGTCTTCGTCATGGTAAGCATCAATCACCGGCTGATCGTTCATCGCTGAGTGAATGGTGGTGATCGACACGTACTCCAGACCAAACGCCTGATCCAGCAGACGCAACAGCGGCACGCCGCAGTTGGTGGTGCATGACGCGTTGGAAATCAGGCGCTCGGTGCCGGTCAGGCTGTGCTGGTTCACGCCGTACACGATGGTGGCGTCGGCATCGGCCTCGCTGGCCATCGGTTGCGAAAACAATACAGCGGGGGCCCCGGCGTCGAGAAAACGCTGGCCATCGGTGCGCGTGTTGTAGGCACCGGAACATTCCAGTACCAGATCAACACCGAGCGCGGCCCAGTCGATCCCTTCAGGGGTGGCACTGCGGAACACTTTCACGCAGTCGCCATTGATATGCAGGCAGTCGCCTTCGATCCGGATCTCGCCGGGAAACCGGCCATGCGTGGAGTCGAAGCGCGTCAAATATTCGAGGCTGGCCATATCGGCCAAGTCATTGAGGGCAACAATTTCAAACCCGGCAGCCGCTCCCCGCTCACACAACGCACGCAAGACGCAACGACCAATGCGGCCGTAGCCGTTGAGTGCAACTTTGTAAGGACGCGGTTGAGGCATGGGGTTCTCTTATTCTTCAAAACCTGCAGTCGCTGCCCAAAGCTGCGATCAGGCCCGCAGGCCTTCAGCAAAGGGTTGCACAGCGCCCCTTCACAACCGTGGGCAACGACGACGGGAAGCGCGGCAGCCAAAGGGCCGCCGCGTCGGGCGTTTAGTCTTCGAGCAGTTCTTCAGCCTGACCCAGGATGTTTTCCAGGGTGAAACCAAACTCTTCGAACAAGGCAGGCGCAGGCGCCGACTCGCCGTAGGTGGTCATGCCGATGACGCGACCTTCCAGGCCAACGTACTTGTACCAGTAGTCTGCGTGGGACGCTTCGATGGCAATACGCGCGCTGACCTGCAACGGCAGAACCGATTGCTTGTAGCCTGCGTCCTGCGCTTCATACACGCTGGTGCAGGGCATCGACACTACGCGAACCTTGCGGCCTTGCTCGGTCAGCTTCTCGTAAGCCTGAACCGCCAGGCCGACTTCGGAACCGGCCGAGATCAGGATCAGCTCAGGCTCGCCTGCACAGTCCTTGAGCACGTAACCACCGCGGTTGATGTCGGCAATTTGCGCGGCATCACGGGTTTGGTGGTTGAGGTTCTGACGCGAGAAGATCAGCGCCGACGGGCCGTCCTTACGCTCCAGAGCGAACTTCCAGGCCGCTGCGGATTCCACCGCGTCAGCCGGGCGCCAGGTGTCCAGGTTCGGCGTGGTGCGCAGGCTGGTCAGTTGCTCGATGGGCTGGTGCGTCGGGCCGTCTTCGCCCAGACCGATGGAGTCGTGGGTGAACACGTAAATCACGCGCTGCTTCATCAGGGCCGACATGCGAATGGCGTTACGAGCGTATTCCATGAACATCAGGAAGGTCGCACCGTAAGGCACCAGACCGCCGTGTACTGCCACGCCGTTCATGATGGCGCTCATGCCGAACTCGCGCACGCCGTAGTACACGTAGTTACCGTTGGCGTCTTCTGCCGACACACCTTTGCAGCCTTTCCACAGGGTCAGGTTGGAACCGGCCAGGTCGGCCGAGCCGCCCAGCAGTTCCGGCAGCAGCGGGCCGAAGGCATTCAGGGTGTTCTGGCTGGCTTTACGGCTGGCGATGGTCTCGCCTTTGGCCGCGACTTCGTTGATGTAGGCCGTGGCCTTGGCATCGAAGTCAGCGGGCAGTTCGCCGCTCAGGCGACGGGACAGCTCTGCCGCCAGTTCCGGGAACTCGGCCGCATAGGCTGCAAAACGTTTTTCCCACTCGGACTCAACGGCAGCACCGGCTTGCTTGGCGTCCCATTCGGCGTAGATATCAGCCGGGATTTCAAACGGGCCGTGGTTCCAGTTCAGCGCCTGGCGGGTCAGGGCGATTTCGTCGTTGCCCAGCGGAGCACCGTGGCAGTCTTCTTTGCCCTGCTTGTTCGGCGAACCGAAACCGATGGTGGTCTTGCAGCAGATCAGCGTTGGCTGGTCGCTTTTGCGCGCGGTTTCGATGGCGGTCTTGATCTCTTCCGGATCGTGGCCGTCAACATTGCGGATCACTTGCCAGTTGTAGGCTTCGAAACGCTTTGGCGTGTCGTCGGTGAACCAGCCTTCAACTTCGCCGTCGATGGAGATGCCGTTGTCGTCGTAGAACGCGATCAGCTTGCCCAGACCCAACGTACCGGCCAACGAGCCGACTTCGTGGGAGATGCCTTCCATCATGCAGCCATCACCCAGGAACACGTAGGTGTGGTGGTCGACTACCGTGTGGCCAGGGCGGTTGAACTGCGCGCCCATGACTTTTTCTGCCAGGGCAAAGCCCACGGCATTGGCCAGACCCTGACCCAACGGGCCGGTGGTGGTCTCAACACCCGGCGTGTAGCCCAGCTCCGGGTGACCCGGGGTGCGGCTGTGCAGTTGGCGGAAGTTTTTCAGGTCGTCGATCGACAGGTCGTAGCCGGTCAGGTGCAGCAACGAGTAGATCAGCATCGAACCATGGCCGTTGGACAGCACGAAGCGGTCACGGTCAGCGAACGACGGGTTGCTCGGGTTGTGCTTCAGATAATCGCGCCACAGTACTTCGGCGATATCCGCCATGCCCATCGGGGCACCCGGGTGGCCGCTGTTGGCTTTTTGCACGGCATCCATGCTGAGTGCACGAATGGCGTTGGCACGCTCACGACGGCTGGGCATCGCTGTTCTCCTGGGAATTGGTAAATAAAAACGAATCGGAAAAAGGCGAGCATTTTCCCTCAGGCAGCGCCCTCGGGCAATGACAGATAGTCACTTGAATCATTTTTCCTGTGCTTAACCGTTCAATCTGTTGAGGATTGGACCGCTGCGCTCGTCATTACACTTAAGCCGTCCGACCAACGTGCCAGTTATCGACCAATATCAAAATGTTTTGATATTGGTCTTGCGACGACAGAACGGGGTAACTAGACTGCGACCCCATGAACTTACGCGTGCCTTCAATTCGCCATGACGATTGCGATGAGCTCTCCGCCTTGTGCAAGGCTGGAGGCGACCCGCTGCGACTGAATGTGCTGCGCGCGTTGGCCAACGATTCATTTGGTGTGCTGGAGCTGACCCAGATTTTCGCGACCGGCCAATCTGGCATGAGCCATCACCTCAAGGTGCTGTCCCAGGCCGGGCTGGTGGCTACACGGCGTGAAGGCAACGCGATCTTTTATCGCCGCGCCCTGCCCCACACCGAACAATTGGGCGGCACGTTGCACGCCGCGTTACTGGGTGAGGTCGACAACCTGACCCTGCCCGCCGACGTACAGGCACGCATCAGCGCCGTACACGGGCAACGCGCTGCCGCTAGCCAAGACTTTTTCTCGCGCATTGCCGAGAAATTTCGCGCCCAGCAAGACCTGATTGCAGGCTTGCCGCAGTACCGGGACAGCGTATTGGCATTGCTCGACAAACTGAGCTTCACTGCGCCCGCCACTGCGTTGGAGGTCGGCCCCGGCGATGGCAGCTTCTTGCCTGATCTGGCCCGACGCTTTGACCAGGTCACGGCACTGGACAACAGCCCGGCGATGCTTGAACTGGCGCGTCAGGTGTGTGAGCGCGAATCACTGAACAACGTCAGCCTGATCCTGGCCGACGCGCTCAACGGTTCGCAGATTCAAGTCGATTGCGTGGTGGTGAACATGGTCCTGCACCATTTCGCCGCACCGGCCGAAGCAGTGAAGCAACTGGCCACCTTGCTGCAACCTGGCGGTAGCCTGCTGGTAACAGAGTTGTGTAGCCATAATCAGGCGTGGGCCCGCGAGGCGTGCGGCGATTTGTGGCTAGGTTTTGAACAAGATGATCTGGCCCGTTGGGCCACCGCTGCGGGACTCGCTCCCGGGGAAAGCCTCTATGTAGGCTTACGTAATGGTTTCCAGATTCAGGTCCGCCACTTTCAGCGACCTTCTGGCGACACTCACCATCGGTAAATATTAGGAAACCGTCGAGATGAGCGAATACTCCATTTTCACCTCCGAGTCCGTGTCTGAAGGGCATCCGGACAAAATCGCCGACCAGATTTCTGACGCGGTGCTGGACGCCATCATTGCTGAAGACAAGTTCGCCCGTGTGGCGTGCGAGACTCTGGTGAAAACCGGCGTAGCGATCATCGCCGGCGAAGTGACCACGTCGGCCTGGGTTGACCTGGAGCAGATCGTTCGTGACGTGATCACCGACATCGGCTACACCAGCTCTGACGTCGGCTTCGACGGCGCTACCTGCGGCGTGATGAACATCATCGGCAAGCAGTCCCCTGACATCAACCAGGGTGTTGACCGCGCCAAGCCTGAAGATCAGGGCGCCGGCGACCAGGGCCTGATGTTCGGCTACGCCAGCAACGAAACTGACGTGCTGATGCCAGCGCCGATCACCTTCTCGCACCAGCTGGTTCAGCGCCAGGCCGAAGCCCGTAAATCCGGCCTGCTGCCTTGGCTGCGTCCGGACGCAAAATCCCAGGTCACGTGCCGCTACGACAATGGCAAGGTGGTGGGCATCGACGCAATCGTGCTGTCGACCCAGCACAACCCGGACGTCAGCGCAGCCGACCTGCGCGAAGGCGTGATGGAGCTGATCGTCAAGCACGTACTGCCTGCCGAACTGCTGCACAAAGACACCCAGTTCCACATCAACCCGACTGGCCAGTTCATCATTGGCGGCCCGGTGGGTGACTGCGGCCTGACCGGTCGCAAGATCATCGTTGACACCTACGGCGGCATGGCCCGTCACGGCGGCGGTGCATTCTCGGGTAAAGATCCTTCCAAGGTTGACCGTTCGGCGGCTTACGCGGGTCGTTATGTGGCCAAGAACATTGTGGCTGCCGGTCTGGCCGAGCGTTGCGAGATTCAGGTTTCCTACGCAATTGGCGTCGCTCAACCGACTTCGATCTCGTTGAACACCTTCGGCACTGGCAAAATCTCTGACGAGAAAATCATCAAGTTGGTGCGTGACGTGTTCGACCTGCGTCCTTATGCCATCACCAAGATGCTCGACCTGCTGCACCCGATGTACCAGGAAACCGCCGCTTACGGCCACTTCGGCCGCACGCCGCAGACCAAAACGGTCGGCGACGACACCTTCACCACGTTCACGTGGGAGCGCACTGACCGCGCTGAAGAGCTGCGCGCTGCCGCTGGCGTGTAACCGCGCCCCGCTGCACCCAAAAGCCCCGGACAGGCAACTGTCCGGGGCTTTTTTGGTGCTGCGCCCGGTGAACGTGTTGCCCGCGAAACATGCGGTAAAGCTGCGGCACGGTCCGACTGAGAACCTGCACTAGCCTTAAGCATTCTTACCGGGCAAGGACGCTCATGATGCTGGTCACACTTCGTCTTCTCAGCGGGCTTGCGCTCGCGTTTCTCACGGCCTTTGCAGGCGCCGCCACCTGCCCCGACGGGTCACCGGCCCAGGCCAACCTGTCCATCAGCCGTCTCGAACAACAAGTGCAGATCTGGGATGACAGCTACCATCGCCTAGGCGTTTCCCTCGTGACGGATGCTCAATACGATCAAGCACGTGCGCGCCTGGAACAGTGGCAACGTTGCGTCGGCGCAACGCCTGCGAGTGACCCGCTGCACACAGCACGGGGCAAGGTGGCGCACCCCGTGCCCCACACCGGTCTGAGCAAACTGCCCGACGACCAGGCCGTTAAACGCTGGCTGGCCAACCGCCGGGGGATTTGGGTGCAACCCAAGGTCGACGGCGTGGCCGTGACGCTGACCTATCGACAAGGCCAACTGCAACACGTGATCAGCCGGGGGGACGGAGAGAAAGGTCAGGACTGGACAGCCTCGGCCCTTACCCTCAATGCCATTCCCCGTACCTTGGCGCACCCTGTCACGCTGGTGCTGCACGGCGAACTCTACTGGCGCTTGCCCGGCCATGTCCAAGCCACCTCTGGCAGCCTGAATGCGCGCAGCCTGGTTGCAGGCCTGATGGCACGCCACACCCTCGCCCCTGAGCATGCCGAGCGTATTGGCCTGTTTGTCTGGGACTGGCCCGACGGCCCGGCCACGCTGAACGAGCGTTTGCAGCACCTGACCCGCCTGGGGTTTGTCGACAGCCAGACCTACAGCCAGCCAGTCGAACACTTCGAACAGGCGCGAGATTGGCGCCAGCGCTGGCACACCACGGCGTTGCCGTTTGCCACCGATGGCGTTGTGTTACGCCAGAGCGAACGCCCCGACGCCAAGCGCTGGCAGGCAACCCCCCCAAACTGGGCCGTTGCCTGGAAATACCCCCACGCCCAAGCCATCTCCGAAGTGCGCAGCGTGACGTTCAATATCGGCCGCACCGGGCGCATCACGCCGATGCTGACGCTGGCCCCCGTGACACTCGATGACCGGCGCATCCAGCGCATCAGCGTCGGCTCACTGCAACGCTGGCAAACCCTGGATATTCGCCCCGGAGACCACGTGGCCATCAGCCTCGCAGGCATGACCATTCCCCGCCTGGACAGTGTGGTGCTGCGCGCACCCGAGCGCCTTGAAGTCAACGCCCCCACCCCCCAGAACTTCCACAGCCTGAGCTGCTGGCAGCCGACGCCGGGCTGCGAAAGCCAATTTTTGGCGCGACTGAACAGGTTGAGCAGCAAGCAGGGTCTGGCCCTACCGTTTGTCGGGCCCGGAACGTGGAAAAAGTTGATCCAGAGCGGACAAATCAACAGCCTGACCGATTGGTTGACCCTGGATGCTTCCCGGCTTGTTAAGATTGCGGGCTTCGGCGAGCGCAGCAGTGAACGTTTATTGACCAGTTTTCAGGGCGCCCGGCAACAACCGTTCGAGCGCTGGGTCAAAGCAATCGGGTTGCCGCCCACGGGGGACGCGGCGTTGGGCCACTCGTGGCAGGCGCTGGTTGCGCGTGATACCGACGCCTGGCGGGCAGAGCCGGGCATTGGCCCACGCCGTGCCGAACAATTGAGTGCGTTCCTGCAAGACCCGAACGTACGGGCAATAAGCGAAACATTACGGGCTGCTGCAGTGCCGGGCTTCGACTAGCCTGCTTCAGACTTATTCAACACCCATGCTGCGTTTCGCATTTTTGAACTGTGTGTATTGTCACTTTTTGTTATGGAGCTATTCATGAAATTTCTTTCACCGCTCGCCCTGTTTACTGTTTGCGGCCTGATGGCTGCCCCGCTGATGGCTGCGGATCAAGCGCCCGAGTTGAAGGGCTGCGCTGCCAAGATCAAAGAAATCGAAACGCAGCTGGAATACGCCCGCGCTCACAACAACAGCGGGCAGATTGCCGGTCTTGAAACAGCCCTGGAAAAAGTCAAAAAGTATTGCACCGATTCAAGCTTGAAGAAGGAGCGCGAAAGCAAGGTGCTCGATGCCAAGCATGAAGTCAGCCGGCGTCAGGCCGATCTGGACAAAGCCATGAAGAAAGGCGACCCGGAAAAAATCAACAAGCGCAAAGACAAGCTGGCTGAGTCGCGCAAAGAATTGCAAGAAGCGCTGGATCAACTGGACCAGTAAGCCTCACGCCAGCCTCGCACGGCCCTTTCACGCAGTGAGAGGGCCGGCCAAGCTGGGAATGTGAAGGCCTGATCAGTGGTTGCGAAATTCCTTGTGACACGCGCTGCACGTGTCTTCGACTTTCTGCACCGCAGGCGCGAGGTGGCTGGCCTTGTACGGTTGAACCTGACTGGCAATGACCAACTCACCCGTGGCCGCTTCCAGTTGACGGGCCAGGTCTTGAAAACGTGCCTGTTTTTGCCACACATCATCGGTCGCGCTGGTCTGGTCGGACTCTTTCACCTGCGAGAAATGCTTCCACGGCTCATGGGCCAATGCATCCAGCTTGATCGCGCCCTCGGTAAAACGCGGGCCATCAAACGGAATTCGCCCACGCAACATGCCGCCCAGGTCTTCACTGGTCTTGAGCATTTGTTTGAAAATCGCTTTGCGCTGGCCCAGCGGCGAATTGGGATCAACCCCACCACACGCCGACAGCGTCAGGCAGGCCAGCAGTACAACAGTCAATCGTTTCAGAGTCATGGTCGCTTCACATCACGAAAATCGGTCGCCAGTATCCTCGCGTCACCTGTAAAGACCAATACCCCTAATGAATATAAGGATTGCCCTGACGGTTCTCGAACCCCGGCAACCGCAAAGGAACATCGCAGATGAGTCGTCTTTTAAAGCCATGGGTGTGGGCCTTGCCCGTCGTCATGTTGTTGGCCGGCTGCAACGGCACCGATCAGGACGCCAAACAGCCTGAAGCCCCTCACACCACGTACAGCAAAGCGGACTGGGGTGCATTGCCCGAAGTGACCGGTACGGATCTGCAAGGCGGGTTCGCCTCTTGGCGCAGCGCCTGCACCCGGCTCAAGGCCGACGCCAACTGGGGCCGCATTTGCAGCGAGGCGGCCCAATTACCGGCCAGCCCGAGCGTGGCCCAGATCAGCGATTTTCTGCAAACCCACCTGGATGTCTACAGCCT
Organism: Pseudomonas sp. BS-2016; assembly: GCF_001806145.1. Classification (NCBI taxonomy): domain Bacteria; kingdom Pseudomonadati; phylum Pseudomonadota; class Gammaproteobacteria; order Pseudomonadales; family Pseudomonadaceae; genus Pseudomonas; species Pseudomonas sp. BS-2016. Next base: position 503,527 of record NZ_MLCT01000013.1, on the reverse strand, counting down.
GCGTTCGGCGCAGGGCAGCCGCGACGGCCTGATTACCGGTTATTACGAACCCGTCTACCCCGGCAGCCTGACAGCCAACGAGGTCGCCAAGGTGCCGGTTTACGGCGTGCCGTCCGACCTGATCGTGGTCAACCTCGACAGCCTCTACCCGGAACTCAAGGGCAAGCGTCTGCGCGGTCGCCTTGAAGGCCGTGTGATCAAACCCTACGACACCGCGGCCACCATCAATGCCCAAGGCCTGAACGCGCCTGTGATTGCGTGGTTGACCGACCCGATGGACCTGCAGTTCCTGCAGATCCAGGGTTCGGGCCGCGTGCAACTGGATGACGGCCGCCAATTGCGCATTGGCTACGCCGACCAGAATGGCCATCCCTACAAACCGATCGGCCGCTGGCTGGTGGAACAGGGGCAATTGAAGAAAGAAGACGTGACCATGGGCACCATTCACGCCTGGGCCATGGCGCACCCCGAGCGCGTCAACGAACTGCTGGCCAGCAACCCGAGCTACGTGTTCTTCACCCAAAACCCCGACAGCAACGAAGGCCCGCGCGGCTCGCTGAACGTGCCCCTGACCGCTGGCTACAGCGTGGCGGTGGACCGCAAGGTGATTCCACTGGGTAGCCTGTTGTGGCTCTCCACCACTCAGCCAGATGGCCAGCCCATCGTGCGCCCGGTGGCCGCACAAGACACCGGCGGTGCGATAGCAGGTGAAGTGCGTGCCGACTTCTTCGTCGGCACAGGCCCCGAGGCGGGCAAACTGGCGGGCGACATGAAGCAGAAAGGCAATATCTGGCTACTGTGGCCCAAAGGTGCAGCGCTGCCGGAGTAAAACCGGCGTTGACCCACCGTCTGTATCGCTGTCGAGCACTCGCTGATGCCGCTCGACAGCGACAGATCGGCGTTACTCCACCGGATCACTCACCGGCTTTGCGATGATTTGCTTTAACTCAGCGGTCATCGGGAACTCAAGGTTCAGGTTATTGGGCGCAATCGGTTGCTCGAACCAGCGCTGGTAGATGCCGTTGATTTCACCCGAGCTGTAGAGGTCGGCCAGGGTTTGATTCACCACCGCCAGAAATTGCGGGTCATCTTTGCGCACCATGCAGCTGTAGATTTCCCGCGATTGTTCGTCCCCGACCACCACCCAGTTATGCGGGTCGCGCGCCTTGGCGCGTTCGCCGTACAGCAATGCATCATCCATATAAAACGCCACGGCACGGCCGGTTTCGAGCATTTTGAACGCTTCGCCATGGTCTTTGGCGCTGATGACGTTCATGCCCATTTTGTGATCGGCGCTGTAGCTTTTGATGAAACGCTCATTAGTGGTGCCCGCGGTGGTCACTACGTTTTTCTCGCGCAGGTCATCAAACCCCTTGATGCCACTGTCCTTGGCGGTCAGCAACTGGCCTTTGACGTAGATAAACCCGTAGGAAAACGCCACCTGCTTCTGACGTTCAGCCGTAACGCCAGTTGAGCCGCACTCCAGATCCACCGTGCCGTTTTGCACCAGCGGGATGCGGGTTTGCGACGTCACCAGGTTGTATTTGATGTTCAGGGGCTTGTCGCCCAGCTTCTTTTGCACGTTTTCGACGATTTTATTCGCCAGATCCACCGAGTAGCCCATGGGCTTGCCCGAATTGTCGCCGACATACGAGAACGGCACCGACGCGTCCCGATAGCCGAGGGTGATGCGCCCCGAATCCGCGATCTTTTTCAACGTGCCCTGCAACGGTGCGTCATTGGCGGATACTGCCTGACTGATCAGCAGGCCCAGCGTGCAACTGATCAAGGTGAGTTTTTTCATCTTCTTATTTCCCCTTTAAAACAGATTAACGACGTACAGCAATCACGCTGATTTCCACCAGCACTTCGGGCCGCGCCAGCTCGGCTTGCAGCGTGGTACGGGTCGGCGCCTTGCCAGCCGACAGCCAGGCCGACCACACCGCATTCATGGCCGCAAAATCACGCTGGATGTTTTGCACATAAATAGTGGCGTTGAGAATGTGGTCTTTGTCACTGCCTGCTTCGGCCAACAGCGCATCAATCTTGCCCAGCACTTCTTCGGTTTGCGCGGCAATGTCCTGAGTGTGCGTGGGAACTTGCCCGGACAAAAACACCAACGCCTCAAACGTCGCGGCGGCGCTCAAACGGTCATTGCTGTTAATTCGGTGAATCGTCATCGGGTGGTTCCTTGTTGTGGGTACAGATTCAAGCGGCATGGGGCGCAAGGCCCTGCATGTCGATGGAAGGTTGGCGCTGCGCGATCAATTCCGTCAGCAATCGGCCGCTGCCACAGGCCAGCGTGAAGCCCAGGGCGCCATGCCCCAGGTTGAGCCACAAGTTGCGATAGCCGCTGGCCCCCAGGATCGGCACACCCGTCGGTGTTGCAGGGCGCATGCCAGCCCATTCGATGGCGTCGCCATAGTCACCGGCCTCAGGGAAGGTGCTTTGCGCCAACTGGCGCATTTGAGCCAGGCGCTTGGGGTCCGGCGCTGCGTCGAACCCGACGATGTCGACCATCGCGGCGATACGCAACTGGTCGCCAATGCGTGCGTACACAATCTTGCGGTCGTAGTCGGTGAGGCTCACATCCGGGGCTTTTTTCACATCGGCCAAGGGCAAGGTCAGGCTGTAGCCCTTGAGCGGGTACATCGGCAGGTCCAGTCCGGGTAAGCGCAGCGCAGGGCTGTTATGGCCCGCAGCCAGTACCAGCTGACTGACCGGCAACAGGTCATGCCCCATCTCCACCGCGGTCACGGCGCCCTGATGCTGCACGAGACGCGTCACGGTTTTGCCCAACAAAAACGTGCAACGGCCAGAGGCGTGCAAGCGCGCCACCAACTGCTGACAAAACAGATGGCAATCGCCCACCTCCTCGTCCGGGGTGTAAATACCGCCGACAAAGGGAGCGCCTTGCAGACCCGGCTCCAGCGCCGCGCACTCACTGGCTGACAGCGCCTGTTGAAACGAGCTGTGGATAACCTTTTGCTGCGCCTTATCGAAGTGCGCGGGTTCACGAAAGGCCACGAGTTTGCCATTGCGCCGCCACTCGAAGCCGTCGAGCTGATCTTCTTCGCGCCACTGCTGCAAGGTGGCCTGGCTAAGCAGCGCCAAGCGCAGCAGGTGCGCACCGTTGCGCTGATTGACCGAGCCCCGGCAAGCGCCAACAAACGAGGCCAGCCAACGCCATTGAGCCGGGTCCATGCGCGGGCGAAGTTTGAGGGGCGAATCGGCGCGCAGCATCCACCCCAAGGCTTGCCACGGCACCCCGGCATCGGCCAGGGGCGCCACATAGCGATACGACAACTGGCCACCATTGGCGAAACTGGTCTGACTGCCGAGGGTGGGCTGGGCTTCGATCAGCGTCACATCAAAACCTTCGCGCACCAGCGCATACGCTGTTGCCAGCCCGATAACGCCGCCGCCGATGATGCAAACCCGCTGTGCCATGTCAGTCCTTAACCCAAAGTTATGCGGCTTTCAGATTAGGGGCAGGTGACAGGCCACGAACAATGAATAAAGATGCTCATCCCATAAACAAAGGTTATGGACGACTGCCATGCGTTTGCGACATATCGAGGTTTTTCAGGCCATCCGCCAAACTGGCTCGGTGAGTGCCGCTGCCCAGTTGCTGCACGTCTCGCAACCGGCGGTCAGCAAGGTGTTGCAGCACGCCGAATTACAACTGGGGTTTGCATTATTCCTGCGGGTACGCGGCAAACTCCAGCCCACGCCCGAAGCGCTGTTGCTGGAGCGTGAGGTTGATAAGGTCACCGAAAGCTTGCAAGGCGTGCAGCGCCTGGCCGCCAGCCTGCGCCGCGAGCCGGGGCATCGTTTGCGCATCGGCAGCACCCCGGCGCTGGCCCTGTCGCTGATGCCGCCGGTCATCAATGAATGGACCCGGCGCTACCCCGACACCCGGTGCGAACTGGCCAGCGCGCATACCCGCGAATTGGTGCAAAACCTGCTGATGCGCGAACTCGACGTCGCCCTGACCTTCAAACAACCCGATCACCCCGGCATCAAGGCGCAGGCGCTGGCCCACGGCGTGCTGGTGGCACTGGCACCACGGGATTACTGGCCCGACGCCGAGCTCGGGTTGCCGCTGGCACTGGATGAGTTGGCGAATGCACCGCTGATTGGCCTGAGCAGCGCAGACCCGCTGTTTGCGCGATTTGAACGTTACCTGCAAGCCATCGAACCGCCGCCCCGTATCGGGCTGGCGGTGCAGACCTATTCACTGGCCAGCGCCATGGTGGAATCGGGTGCCGGGCTTGCCGTGATTGACCCGTTTACCGCGTTGGGGGCATCACGCGAGCGCACCAGGATCCGGCCCCTGACACCCGCCTTGCCGATCACGCTGTACGCCCTGACCCGAGCCGACGAACCGGGCCCGCATACGCTGGAGGGATTGCTGCAATTGTTCGCGCAACACGCCAGCGAACAGTTGCAGCGTTTGTCGCTGTAGACGTACTGCCACCCCGAGGCGGGCTTTAAACCTCAAAGCCCGCCGCAGGGCGGCAGCCACTGCGCATGCAGGTGTCAGGCATTACTTCGGCAATGCGTACACCACCACCTGATCGCCCACTTGATCCTTGAGGATCGAGTTGCCCCCCGCGACGAAGGCCACGTATTGCCGGCCTTTGTATTCGTATACCGCAGGGTTGGCCACGGCGGGGGCCATGACGATGTCGGACCACAGCTCCTTGCCGTCATCCAGCGCGTAGGCACGGACTTTGGCGTCCATCGAGGCACCGATGAAGATCACGCCGCCCGCCGTCACCGCCGGGCCACCGATGGTGGGTGAGCCCATGTCTTGCGGCATGTACCAGCCCCACTGCTGAACCGCGCCCATCGGGCGACGCCACTTCACGTCGCCGGTGCGCATGTCCAGGGCCACGATTTCGCCGAACGGCGGCGCCCAGCATGGCATGCCGGCCCAGTTCTGCGCGTTCAGCAAGGACATGCCATACGGCGCGCCGATCTGCGGGTAGAAGCCGTTTTCGTTACCGGCGTCCTTGGGCTGTTTGTCGTACGCGGCGCGGTCCCACAGTTTGATCATCTGCACGATGTGCGAGGTGTTCACGATGGCCACCTGGTTGACCGGGTCAAACGCAACCCCGCCCCACTGCACGCCACCGGCACTGTCCGGGTAGGCGAGCACGCCATTGCCTTTGGTGCTCGGCGGCGAGTACATGCCGTTGTATTCCAGACCGTCCCACATCTTCGAGCACTGGCCAAAGCCAACGATGTCCGCGACTTTCCAGATCGCCGGTTTCTTGGACTGGTCCATCAACGGCGCAGGTTTGGTCGGGAACGGCTGGGTCGGTGAGTACACTTCGCCATCGGCATCGCCCTGCGGCACCGGACGCTCCTCGATCGGCCACACGTCTTCGCCGGTACGCCGGTCAACCGTGAACAGGAAGCCCATCTTGGTCGCTTGCACCAAGGCAGCCACCGGTTTGCCATTCACCGTAATGTCCATCAACGTCGGTGCCGAGTTGATGTCGTAATCCCACAGGTCATGGTGAACCCACTGACGCGACCAGACGACTTTGCCGGTGTTGATATCCAGCGCGGTGGTAGATGTGCCCAGCGGGATCGGCTTGGTGCGGTTGCCGCCCCAGTAGTTGGGCGACGGCGAGGACACCGGGATGTACAGCAAGCCCAGCGCCGGGTCGTAGGACATGGCCGTCCAGATGTTGGCCGTACCGGTTTTGCCCTCTTCTTCAGGCGGAATCGGCTTGAACTCCCATTCCAGCTCGCCGGTGCGGGCGTTCAGGGCGAACAGCGAGCCCGGTGATTCGACTTCGTATTCCCAGTCTTTGCCCGCCCAGCCCACGATCAGTTTGTCGCCAATCACGGTAGGCGGTTGCAGGACCGACAGCGGCCATTTGGCGTTGAGGGTGTTCCACTGGTTGATGTCTACGACGCCATTTTTGCCGAAGTTTTCGCACGGCTTTCCGGTGTCGGCATCGACCGCAAACAGCTGCGCCGTCATGTTGCCCAGGTACACGACTTTCTGGCAGGCCACGCCCGCTTGCGGGGTTTTCTCCTGCCAATAGGCCACGCCACGGGATTTCAACGCGGGCTGGGTTTCGGCCACCAGAGGCGACTTGGTATCAAACACCCATTTCTCTTTGCCAGTCTCGGGTTCGAGGGCAATGATTCGGTAAAACGGCGTGCCGATGTACAAGGTGTCATTGGCAAAAATCGGCGTGGCCGACCAGACAGACGGCGGGATTTTGCCGGTGCCGGTGGACATGTCCCCGGTGAAGTACTGCCAGACCTTGGTCAGGTTGCCGACGTTGTCCTTATTGATTTGCGTGAGGGGCGAATACTTTTGCGCACTCAACTGGCCGTGAAAGCTGTCCCATTCCTTGCCGTTCGGCGTCGGCAGCCTGGCGCTCTCGGCCGATACGTTCGACGGGGCCAGCAGCGGCGCGGGTACGGTGTAGGTGTCGGCCTGGGCCGTGGAAAAGCCCGCGAGCATGCACAAGGCCGGGGCGCTCAAAAGGTGTTTTTTCATTCCAGTCATGTCACGCGCTCCTGGTTGCCGGGGTGAAGGTTTCAATCACGACACCCACCGCGCCCACTGCCAGCACGGCGGCAGTCCACCACCCGTGCAAAAACAGGGCGGCGATAAAGGTCCCGATAATCCCCGCCCAACTCAAAAACAGGAGAAAGCCTCGCAGCCCGCCTGCATGGCTTTTGAGCAGTAACAGCCCGAGTACAACCATCACCAGTTCGGCAAACATCGCCGTCATCGCTCCGCCCGAGCCATCAATGCCCGACAGCGGGGTGAAGAAGCGCCACGCCGTGATGACCAGTGCCACCAGTGCCGCGACGATCAAAATATAAGCACCCACGTGACGCCTGGGCGTTGCCGCGGGTGACGCATATGCAGATGTACTCATCCCTTTCCCCTTTTCCGTTATGTACACATTGGGTATGTAAGGAAAACCCGAACGAACAGGCGCACTCAGGCCATTGCCGAAAGCACCTTCAGCCAAACGAGATTCAGTGTAGTCAACGTGTAGGGAAGCACCCACAAGGATGCAAGAAGGGTCTTACGTAGTCGCTGTTGAGGGGCGAGGCTGCATGTGCAGCCTCGCACGGCTCGTCAGCGACCAGAGGGTCTGTGCCGGGTGGTGGGGTTAATGCGCGCTGTTGGCCGCGGCGGGGGCAGGCGCATCGTGGGTCACGTGTCTGACCAGTTTGCCGATGGTCAACCCTTGGAACAGGATCGACGACAGCACCACGATGTAGGTGATACTCAGGATCAGGTCACGCTCCGGGCCCAGCGGCAACGCCAGTGCCAGAGCAACCGACACCCCGCCCCGCAGGCCGCCCCAGGTCAGGATGCGGATGGTGCCCCGGGGCACGGCGCGCCAGCGGCGCAGCAACACAATGGCCGGGGCGACGGTGAGCAGGCGCGACAGCAGAATCGCCACGGCCAACGCACTGGCAGCCAGCAAATGCAGCCACGAGAACGGCAGCAGCAACAACTCCATGCCGATCAGCGCAAACAGCAGCGCGTTGAGCATGTCATCCAGCAACTCCCAGAAACCGTCCATGTAACGACGGGTCATCTCGTTCATGGCTTTGTTACGGCCCAGATTGCCGATAATCAGACCGGCCACCACCATCGCAATCGGCGCCGACACGTGCAGCTCGCTGGCCATGGCCGAGCCGCCGATCACCAGCGCCAGGGTCAGCATGACTTCGATCTGGTACTGCTCAATGCTTTTGATCATCCGGTACACCAGATAACCGATCAGCCCGCCAAACACCACGCCGCCAATGGCTTCGTGGGCGAACATCATGGCCGTGGCGCTGACACTGGGGGTTTCGCCCAACTGGACAATGCCCAGCAACACGGTGAACACCACAACGGCGGTGCCATCATTGAACAGCGACTCGCCCACGATGGTGGTTTTCAGGGGTTTGGAGGCGTTGGCGGTCCGCAGCACACCGAGTACTGCAATCGGATCGGTGGGGGAAATCAGCGCGCCGAACAGCAGGCAGTAGAGGAAGCTGATGTGCCAGCCGAACAGGCCAAAAATCCAGTACGCCAGGCTGCCGATCACCGTGGTAGCAATCAAGACACCCACGGTGGCCAACAAACCGATCGGCCAGCGGTAGCTGCGCACGTCGTTGAAGTTAACGTGCAAGGCGCCCGCAAACAGCAAAAAGCCCAGCATCCAGTTCATGAGCAGATCGCCAAAATCGATCTGGCCGATCAACTGTTGCACGCGGTCTTCGAGGCCCGGGTAGCCGAGTACGCTCAACCCTTGCAACAGCAGGGAAAATAAAAGGGCGGTGACCATCACGCCAATCGTGGGCGGTAGGCCGATAAAACGGTAATTCACATACGTCAGCAACGACGTCAGGCAGATAAACGCAGCAACAAGCTCAAGCATCCGAGTTCCTGTGGTGGCGAGATGGAGGGAGGCCCGATCAGGCCGGGCGTTGGTTTGATGCAAAAGCCGGGTGCAGCGGCACATGGCCAAGCGTGACAAACCGACGCAACGCCCGGCCAGCATTGACCACAAAAGGCCTGCCAGGTTGCACGATCAGCCGGATTTACGGTTCTTTGTGCAAGTCGGCCAGCCAGCGCAACACTTCGGCCGTGGGCTCGATCAAATCGGCCGGAATGTACTGATCCACATGACCGCCCTGATACAACGCGCGCGCCAGCGGGATGCGCTGCAAAACCGGGATGCCTTCTTCCTCGGCGATGCGCCGCACCTGAAGCGCTTGGGCGTCGGTGTATTTGAGGGTAATCAGCGGCAACGGCGTCTCGCCCCGCACATATCGAATGCCAATGGCGATGTGCGTAGGGTTGGCGACGATGACCGACGAGCGCTGCACGTCAGCGCGCAGGTTGCTGGTCTGTAGCTCCTGGTGAAACTGCCGCCGTTTGCTCTTGATCTCGGGGCTGCCTTCCATTTCCTTGTACTCACGCTTGATCTCGTCCTTGCTCATGCGCAACTGCTTGTTGTGCTGGTAGCGCTCAAACGCATAGTCCGCGGCTGAAATCAGCACAAAGCCGACACCGCATACCAGCATCAACTGCTCAAGCATCAGGCCGATGACCGGTGCAATGCAGCCCAGGCCGCAGGCGGGCAAACGAATCAACGCGTTGAGGTTGCCCTCCAGCGTGACCCACACCAACAGCGTCAACAGCGCAACCTTGAGGGTGGACTTGAGAAACTCCACCAGGCTGCGAACCGAAAAGATCTTCTTCGCGCCTTCCACCGGGTTGATCTTTTTGAGGTCAGGCTTGATCGCGTCGCCACTGAGCAGAAAGCCGTATTGCGCCAGGTGCGAGGCGATCACCACCAGCGCAGCCACGGCCAGTATCGGCAGGCACAGGTACACCAGCTCCTGCATGAGGTTTTCCAGCACCAGCTCGAAGGCCTGGCCAAAGGGCAGGTTCAGGTAGGTGGCGGGCATCAGCATCAGGCCGCCCAAGTGTTCCATGTAGTACGACGAGGCGCCCATGAACAACGCGACCAAGGCCAGAATCAACGCCGTGGACACCACTTCACGGCTTTTGACCACCTGCCCCTTGACCCGCGCATCGCGCAGTTTCTTGGGCGTGGGCTGTTCGCTTTTTTCACCGCTCATCGCCCCTCCAGCACCGGCGTCAGTAACTGCACCGGGTCCAGCGCCAGCAACAGGCTGTCATAGGCGTGGGTCATCAGGACGTTGAGGTAAATCACCAGCAAAAAACTGGCGATGATGCTTTTGATCGGCATGGCCAGAATGAACACGTTGAGCGACGGCGCAAATCGGCTGATCAGGGCCAGTCCGAACTCTGCCAGAAACATCGCGATCAACAGCGGCGCGGCCAGCAGCACGCACAGGCTGAGCAGCTGGCTGAACTGGCTGTAGAAAAAAACCACCCATTGCTCGCCCACGTGCGGAAAAAACGTCGCCACCGGCCAGCTCACGTAGCTCTGGAACAGCGCCCCGAGCAACATCAAAAACGCGCCGCCGGAGAAAAACAACGTGATCAGGGTTTGCGTCAGCAATAACCCGGTGGGGCTGGTCTGGCTGCCCAGCGTCGGGTTCAGGGTCGAGGCAATCGAGGCGCCGCGCTGGTTGTCAATGATGAAGCCGGTGGCCTCAATCGCCCAGAACGGAATGGTCGCCACGAAGCCGATCAACAGCCCCAGCAGGATTTCCTTGCCGATCACCAGCGCCAGCTCCAGCCCCGTCAGGGTCGCAGGCAGCGTGCCGGCCACGGCCGGGTAGATGAACAGCGCTAGCGAACAGGCCACGCCGTTGCGCACCAGCCCGCCACCGAGCATCTGTTTGCTCAGGATCGGCATCACCACAAAACAGCACAGGATGCGCGGCAACAGCAGCGTGTAGGCCAGCAGCAGCTGTTGCAGGTCCTGAATGCTCATCGGACCAGCGCCACCTTATGCAGCGTCATGTCCGCGAACGTGAACAGCTCGTTGCCCATCCAGCCCGCCGTGGCAAACAAAGTCACCACCACCGCCACCAGCTTGGCGACGAAGCCCAGGGTTTGTTCCTGGATTTGCGTCAGGGCTTGCAGCAGCGACACCAGTGTCCCGACGGCGGCGGCAATCAGCACCGTGGGCAGCGACAACACCAGCACCAGCCACAGGCTCTGGCTGGTGAAGTGCAGGATGTCGGCGTTGTTCACGGCCACACCCCGTAACTGATGACCAGCCCATGGGTCAGGCGCGCCCAGCCGTCGAGCAATACAAACAGCAACAGTTTGAACGGCAGCGAAATGGTCATCGGCGACACCATCATCATCCCCATCGCCAGCAGGATGTTGGAGATGATCAGGTCGATGGCAATAAACGGCAGGTAGATCAAAAAGCCGATTTCAAACGCGCGGGTCAGCTCACTGACGGTGAACGCAGGCAGCAGGATCAGCAGGCTGTCGGGTTCCAGACGGTCGGCGTATTCGGCGGGCCAGATCTGCCGCGTGCTGTCGACGAAAAACGCGTGCTCGCGGGTCTGGATCTGACGCTTGAGAAAATCGCGGTACGGCTGCATGCCTTCATCGAGAAACAACTCGACCGATTCGGTTTTACTCAGGCTCACCTCATGGGTTTTCAGGTAGTCGCGGGTGGCGAACCCCACGGGGGCCATCACGTACACACTCAAAATAATGGCCAGCCCATACATCGCCATGTTGGGCGGGATTTGTTGCACGCCCAGCGCGTTGCGCAGCAGCGAAAACACCACCGTCATTTTGATAAACGATGTGGCCATCACCGCGATAAACGGCAACAGGGCCAGCAAGGCCAGCCCCATGATGAGGCTGAGTTCGTCCGGTAACTGAATCATGCGGCGCTGCCCGGCAACAGGCGGGTGACGCGCACCCCCAACCGATCCTGAATGCGCACCAGCTCACCGGTGCCGACGCAGCGCTGATTGGCCAGGATGCGCACCTCGCCTTCCAGCCCGCAGGCCAGATCAATCAGCGCGCCCGGCTCCAGCGCTGCCAGCGTGTGCAGGTCGAGGGTTTGACGACCCACCTCAAAACTGACCTGCACGTCGAGTTGATCGAGGCCTGCCAGGGCGTGGTCGGGGTCAGTCGGGGGCGGTGTGTGCATGGCGAGTACCTTGAGGTGAGAGTCTTCAGGAAGAACGTGCGCCCACGGGCGCCCTTCGATATGGGCCAGCAACGGGCTTTGCGCGTCGTGGTGCGCAGGCAACAGCAGCACATCGCCGGGGCAGACCGAATTCAACAGCGCGGGGGTCAGCGCCACGGGGCCCCACTGCAACGACAACACCAGCGCCACAGGCTGCATTTCGCGCAACGGCCGGGGCGCGAGCATGGCCAGCAGCGCGCCGGGATCTCCCTCAAGCCACCCCACTAACTGCTCGCTGCCACGGGACAGGCTGAGGCTCAAGCAAGGGGATCGCGCGGTCGGCACACACGGCTCGACGGCCTCCCACACCAGGCCGTTAAACGACGCCGCTTCCACTTCCAGCAACGCCAGTTGCAGGGCGGGGGGCAAACTGGCGAAAGCCGCCTCCTGCAAGCGTGGCGCCAGCCATTGCGCCAGACAGGCGCGGTGGCACAACCAGCGTAGCGGCACGCCGCGCCAGTGAACCCGCAGCGCCATATCAAGACCCGCCGGAGGATGGCTGACCGCCAATTGCGCGTGCCCGTCCTCAAACGGGTAGCGGCTGCGGCACACCGCCAGGCGTTGCTGCAACGCCCACTCCTGCGGCTCGACCGCCTTAAGTCCCAAGCCGTTCATGGCTGCGGCTCCCACTCGTCATACACACTGCGCCGCTGACGCGAGCGCTGATCGCCGTCCTGGGCATTGCTGAATGACAGGTGCACCGGTTGCTCCGGGCTGACCCGTTGCAGACGCTCCAGCAGCTCATGGCGCGCCAGTTGCAACTGCAACAGGCTGCCGGGGCTGGCCTGAATATCGACTTGTAACTGACCGTGAATCGTCACCAACTGCACCTCCACATGCCCGAGCTGCGGCAAATGCACCTGCACCACACTGGCGCTGCCGGTGGGGGTGACAGCGCACTGGATGTGCGGCTGCAACGCGCTGAGCAACTGCTGCACGTCCCGCGTCAAAACGGGGGCGGCCGGAGTGGGCTGTAAACGGGCGAGCAGCTTGTCGCCGGGGGTCATCAAGGCGGCGAACGCGTCAGGCGGGTCATCCACCAGGGGCAGATCGCGAGTCGGCTCGTCCTGAGGCGGGTCATCCTGAGCGCGGCTGTCGTTCGCAGGCGCAACCGGCGCCGCTGCGCCGTGGGAATCGACAGGGTGTACGTCACCTGCGGCGATGGACACGATGGTTTTCAACGCCTCCCGCAGCGTCAGCGGTGCGGCGGTGAGCGGCTGGGTATCGCCTTCAGGCTTGACGTGCTTCGCCGGTTCGGCAGCGACGGCAGCGGTGTGAAAGGGCGGTATCTGCGCCGGTTGTTGGGCTGCAAAAGGGAGGCTAACGCCCTCGGGCATGACGTCTCTGGCAGGTTCGGCAGGTTCGGCAGCGTCCGCAACGGTATTTAACGTGTCGATGGCAGGGTGTCGGGCAGGCAGTTGCGCGGCGGTGAGGGGCTGAGCATGATCGTGCGTCTTGGCGTGTACCGCTGCAGGTTCGCAGCCCTCGGCAACGTCGACAGCAGGTTTTAAGGTCTCCATCGCACGCACGGGCGGGCGCTGCGCCCTGTCCTCGACATTGAACGCTTCTGCGGCGTGCTGCCTGTGCTGTTCGTCGGCCGGGGGCGCAGGTGTCGCCTGGGGTTCAGGCCCTCTGAGCAACTGGGCGAACGCGTGATGAGCCTGTTGAAAGGATCTGCCCAGCGCCGACAGCGTCGGGCGCAACGGTGTCGGCACGTTCACTCGCGGTGCAAGCAGTGCCTGTTCAAAGTGCTGTTGCAGCGCTTTTTCAGGGGGCATCGGGGTTGGCGCCTCACCCGGCAGCGAAGGTTCGACCGGGCTGATGCGGGTCATGACATCACGTCCGGACGACGGAATTCATCGAGTTCCATTTCTTCTTTCAACTCATTCATGTGGCGTTCTTCGTCCAGTGCATGGCGGCTCAATTCGGTGAATTTTTCCACCTGTTGCTGCGCGTCCAGCAGCTTGCGCTGGCTCAAGCGCCACAACTCGCGCTCTTGCACCAGCACATGCGTGCGCTCGGCAATCGCTTGTTCGAGGCGGGCTTCTTCTTCACGCAACAGGGCCACCTGTTGTTGCCACCGCTCCAGTTTCTGCCGGTTGAACGGCTGCTCCTTGCACTGCTCGAACAGGCGCGCTTCCTCGGCCTGACGCCACTGTTGGTACTGCTGATGCTCGGTCACGCTCAGGGCCTGGGCGTGTCGGCAGGCCTGTACCCGCAGTTGATGGCGATGTTGTTCCTGCTCCGCCCGCCGGGCGCGCAAGGACTTGATGGTTAACAGCGTGTGCAAGGTCACTGGGCAAGGGCCTCCAGTTGGGCAAGGCTGTGCGGCAAGTTGCTGAGTTCGTGAGTCCCCTGACGCAACCAGTCCCGGATCGCAGGCATCTTGTCGATGGCGCGGTCGGCAATCGGGTCCTGGCCTTTCTGGTACTCACCGATCTTGAGCAGCAATTCCACTTCTTCGTATTTGGCCATCCACTCGCGCACCTGACTGGCCGCGTGCCGATGACTGGGGGTCACAATCTGGTTCATCACCCGGCTCACCGAGCGCAACACATCGATGGCCGGGTAGTGATTGGCCGCCGCCAGCTTGCGCGACAGGATGATGTGCCCGTCGAGGATCGAGCGGGTTTCATCGGCCACCGGCTCGGTCATGTCGTCGCCCTCCACCAGCACCGTGTACAGCGCGGTGATCGAGCCGGTGTCCGATTGCCCGGCGCGCTCCATCAACCGCGGCAAGGCGGCAAACACGGACGGTGGATAGCCACGGCGCGTGGGCGGTTCGCCCGCTGCCAGACCGATCTCCCGTTGGGCACGGGCAAAGCGGGTGACCGAGTCCATCAGCAGCAACACCCGCTTGCCCTGATCGCGAAAGTACTCCGCGATGCTGGTCGCCACGAAGCCCGCCTTGGCCCGTTCCATGGCGGGCCGGTCGGAGGTCGCCACCACCAGCACCGAACGCCGCAGGCCCTCTTCGCCCAGGTCGGACTCAATGAATTCGCGCACTTCGCGCCCGCGCTCACCCACCAGCGCGAGTACGATCACGTCCACTTCAGCGTTACGCATCAGCGTCGCCAGCAACGTGCTTTTGCCGCCGCCCGCCGCTGCAAAAATCCCCATGCGCTGGCCTTCGCCGCAACACAACAGCCCGTCCAGGGTGCGCACGCCCAATGAAATCGGGCGGGTAATCAGCTGGCGGCTCATGGGCGCGGGCGCGTCGCGATACACCGGATACCAGGCGGCCGGTTCGCCCAAGGGTCCGCCTTGCAAAGGCTGACCCAAGCCATCGAGCACCTGCCCGAGCAAATGTTCGCCCACGCCCACTTGGTGCATGGTGCCGGTCGGGCTGACCTCGGTGTTTGAGGAAATCCCGTGCATTTCTCCCAGCGGTGTCAGCAACGCCTGATGCTGCTGAAAACCAATGACCTCCGCCATCAATGACAACGAATGGTCCGGGTTGCGCAGGTGACACAACTCGCCAATGCGCACGCCCGGCACCACGGCCTTGAGCAACGTGCCGGTGACTTGCGTCACCCGGCCACGGATCTGAATCAGCCGGCATTGTTCAATGACGTGCTGCATCTGATCGGCGATGGGGTCAAAAGAGAGGGGCATGGTCGGCTTGGGTGTGGGGCTGGCCGCCATTTTAAAGAGAAGCTTCTGTAGGAAATTTCAGTCTCGGCCGAGAGTTTTTATAAATTGGTTGGGCCAGTCGTTTAAACGGGCAGCCTAAAAAAATGCGACGGATTTTGGCAGCCGCCGCCAGCCGCGCATTTTTACAATGGCGCTCTTCTTCACAGCTGCACGAGAGCGAGTGCCTCTATGGCCAACATCCAGAACCTGCTGGCACCCACCGCGCCACGGGATCGCGAGGTCGAACCGTCGCGCAGCCCCGACCCACGCTTGAGCGGCAGTTTTCAGGGCGAGCGGGTGCACTACGTGTCCACCAGCCAGTCGATGGCCGATGCCGCTGAAGAACTGACGTTCGCGTTTTCCGAGCGGGTGGAAAAGTCACTGGCCAAACGCAAGATCAGCGACGGGCAAGCGCGCCTGAGCGAAGTTCAGGAGATGCTCGAAGAGTACCTGCACAAGGTGCCCGACCTCGACCGCCAGCAAAAACTCGACACCCTGGTGGCGCAACTGTCCAGCGGGCAGCTCACCCACATGGCGCAGCTCAAGGCCTACCTCAACAGCTTTTCCGGCGAGGTCAGCCACCAGTTTGTGGCGCTGTCGTTTGCGCGTCAGACGCTGGCCGCCAAAACCGACGCCCGCGCGCTGTTGGCGTTGATCGATCAAGCCCTGTTGCAGATGGCCGAAGAACACGGCGCCGCAATTGAAACCGGCCTGAGCATCGGCCCGCTGGCCTTTGAGGCACACGCCCAAGGGCTGGGCGAAGTGCAGGCGCTGCGCGACACCTACCGCGATGCCGTCCTTGATTACAAAGGCCTGTCTGCGGCCTGGCAGGACATTCAGACGCGCTTCGCCAGCTCCGCCATCGAAGGCGTGACAGGGTTCATGATGAAAGCCCTGAGTGCCGATCTGGACAGCCAGCAAGCTCACCTCGACCCGGTCAAGCTGGAGCGGGTGATGAGCGACATGGCCAAGCTGCGAGTGCTGTGCGGCCTGTCGGATCAGGTTCATGCGCTATGGAAAGCGTTGGTCACGGGAGAGCAAGGGCATGGCATACGGGCCTTCTGAACTGATGGGCGATCTGGTCTCACTGGTGGATAAACGCTGGGTCACGGTGCAGGACATTCAGCGCATGGGCCAGTCGATGCCGCTGCACAGCGTGGCCGAACTCATCACCTTCTACCGTGAAATCAAACGCCTGCTGCGCCTGTTGCCCATCGAAACATTTGCCGATGAGGAACAGCGGCACAACCTGCTCAACGCCTGTCAGCTGGCCATGGATCTGGCCATCGATCAGGAAGAGGACGAATGGCAAGCCCAATGAGAACACAGCATGCAGTGGATTGATCAGGCGCTGACCCGGTTCTGTCAGGACATGGGCGTGGCGTTGCCGTCGCCGTTGAGTGACCTGGTGCAGCTGGAATTCGAGCACGCAGGCACCCTGCAACTGGAGCGGCATGCCCACGGGCTGACGCTCTGGCTGGCGCTGGAGCTGCCGTGGCATCAGGCGCATCAGGGCATGCTGCGCGCCCTGTCGCGTTGTTACAGCCGGGCCGCGCCCCCGTTGCCGCTGCGCTGTGGTTGGGCGGGCGAATCGCGCCTGCTGCTGTTTATCACCCTGGAGGCGCGGCGGGTCACGGTGCCGGTGTTGCATCAAGCACTGCGCACGCTGATCGCCGTGCGTGAAGAAGTGCTGGCCCCGTGAGTCGCATCAGCGGCCTGCATATCGGGATCGAGCACCTCAGCGAAGTCGACAGCGCCCATGACCTGGCCGGGCTGCCCGAGCGCTATGTGTTGCCGCCGGACGGCCACAGTGTGGAGGCGCATTTCGATGCCTTGTACCCGGCCCGTCGTGCCGAACAGCAATGGCTGGATCTGGCACGCCCCTCCCGGCATTTTCACGAACTGCTGCGCCCCCAGGCGTTTCGCCAGGCCCTCGCCCAATTACGCCAGACCCTGGAAGCGTCGCCGGACCCTCACCTGCACGCGGCGGCACAGCTGATTGCCGCGCGCAGTGACGACGAGCAACTGCTGCACGTGGCGCTGAATTTGTTGCACAAGGTATGAGTGACATGAGCTTGAAACCGGTTGAGCAAACCCTGCTGTTGCTGCTCGGATGGGTGCAACTGCAATGCGCCCAACCGGGCCGCGCCCGCACGTTTTTTGAAGCCCTGCTCAGTGCAGAACCCCGCCAACGCGACGCGCGCAAGGCGCTGGTGGTGGCATTGCTGCAACTGGACCTGGGCGCCCAGGCCCAACAGCACTGTGAGCAATTGCTGGCCGACGGCGAACAGGACCCGGCACTCTGGGCCTGCCTGAGCCGTGCGCGCCAGCTGCAAGGCCAACTGGAACAGGCCCGCGCCGATTACGAGCACTTCCTTGCCCTGCGGGATACCCATGCCTGAACTCACGGAGTTTCTGACCCGCCTCGGCGCCCGTAAAGACATCATGCTGGCAATCATGCTGCTGGCGGTGGTGTTCATGATGGTGTTGCCGCTGCCGCCGTTTTTGCTGGACATCCTGATCGCGATGAACATCACCATTTCGGTGGTGCTGATGATGATGTCGGTCTACATAAACTCGCCCTTGCAGTTCTCGGTGTTCCCCGCAGTGCTGCTGATTACCACGCTGTTCCGGCTGGCGCTGTCGGTCAGCACCACGCGGATGATCCTGCTCGAAGCGGACGCCGGGAAGATCGTCGAAACCTTTGGCAACTTCGTGGTCGGCGGCAACCTCGTGGTGGGCTGCATTCTGTTTTTGATCATCACCATCGTGCAGTTTCTGGTTATAACCAAAGGCGCGGAACGCGTGGCCGAAGTGAGCGCACGCTTCTCGCTGGACGCCATGCCCGGTAAGCAAATGAGCATCGACGGCGACATGCGCGCCGGGGTCATCGACGTCAACGAAGCCCGCGAGCGACGCTCGATGATCGAGAAGGAAAGCCAGATGTTCGGCTCGATGGACGGCGCCATGAAGTTCGTCAAAGGCGACGCCATCGCCGGGCTGATCATCATCTTCGTCAACATCCTGGCCGGCATCACCATAGGCGTCACACAAAAAGGCATGACCGCCGCCGATGCCTTGCAGCTGTACTCGGTACTGACCGTGGGCGACGGCATGGTCACGCAGATCCCGGCGCTGTTGATCGCCATCACGGCGGGGATCATCGTCACCCGCGATTCGTCAGACACGTCAACCGATCTGGGCAGCGACATCGGCGATCAGGTCGTGGCGCAGCCCAAGGCATTGATGATCGGGGGCGTGCTGTTGGTGCTGTTCGGGCTGATTCCGGGCTTCCCGACCGTGACCTTTTTCGCCCTGGCATTACTGGTGGGCGGCGGCGGTTACTGGATGGTGCTGCGCCAGCGCAGTGCCGCGGCGGCAGGCGAAGCCCACGACCTGCCCACGCTGCTGGCACAAGGGGCGGGCGCGCCTTCGGTCAAGCCTCGCGGCAAGCCTTCGCCCGGCAAAACCAAGGGCGGGCGCCTGAGTGACAAGGAAGAGTTCGCCATGACCGTGCCGTTACTGATCGACGTCGACGCCAGCCTGCAGCAGAGCCTGGAAGGCTACTCGCTCAATGAAGAACTGGTGCGGGTACGTCGCGCCCTGTACCTGGACTTCGGGGTGCCGTTTCCAGGGATTCACCTGCGTTTCAATGAAGGCTTGAAAGACGGTGACTACCTGATCCAGCTTCAGGAAGTGCCTGTCGCGCGGGGCCGCCTGCGCCCGGCGCAGCTGTTGGTGCAGGAACGCAGCAGCCAGTTGGAACTGTTGGGCGTGCCGTTCGAAGAAGGCGACCCAGTGCTGCCGGGCCAGCCCACGCTGTGGGTTGGCGAAGAACACCGGCCACGCCTTGAGCGGGCAGGTTGCAGCGTGTTGAGCATGGACCAGGTGCTGACCTGGCACTTGTCCCACGTGCTGCGCGAATACGCCGAAGACTTTATCGGGATTCAGGAGACCCGCTACCTGCTCGAACAGATGGAGCACAGCTACGCCGAACTGGTTAAGGAAGCCCTGCGCATCATCCCCTTGCAGCGCATGACCGAAATCCTCCAGCGGCTGGTGGGCGAAGACATTTCCATCCGCAACCTGCGTTCGATCCTCGAAGCCATGGTGGAGTGGGGGCAGAAGGAAAAGGATGTGGTGCAGCTCACCGAATACATCCGCAGTAGCCTCAAGCGCTACATCTGCCACAAGTACTCGAGCGGCAACAACATCTTGCCCGCCTACTTGCTCGACCAGCAGGTGGAGGAACAGATTCGCGGTGGCATCCGCCAGACCAGTGCGGGCAGTTACCTGGCGCTGGACCCGGCCGTGACCCAGGCGTTTTTACAGCAAGTGCGCCAAACCGTGGGCGACCTGTCCGGCATGCAGAGCAAGCCGGTGCTGATTGTTTCAATGGACATTCGCCGCTACGTGCGCAAGTTGATTGAAAGCGATTACTACGGGTTGCCGGTGCTGTCGTATCAGGAGCTGACGCAGCAAATCAACATTCAGCCCTTGGGCAGGATTGCCCTGTGAACCGCGACCCGCTGTGTGACTGGTTCGAGCAAAGCGGCCGGGGCGTGCGCCCGCACTTTCTGCGCAACACAGGCCTTCAGTTGGGCTGGCAATTTATGTCTGGCGGTTGCGAAGTCGCGTGGCGCTGCGAGGGCGCGCGGGTGTGGATTGTGATGTTTCGCCGCCTCGACGAACGCCTCGGCCTGGCCAACCCCTTTGCGCCTTTGTATCTGCTGGCCGAAGCGGCGCGCTGCGTGCTGCCGCCCCCGGCCTCGCTGTACGGGAATGTCGAGGTACTGGCCCACAGCCCGCTGGCGGCTGCGCGCCTGGGCCGTTTCTATCAGCGCTGGGCGGGCGCCCATCAACCGCAACCCGGCTGGTTCGAGCTGGACGTAAGCCGCGTGTGCTCGCTACAGCACATGCGAAAACGACAAAAACTCGACCGTGCCTGACAGGAAGCCGTGCGCGCTATCCCTACTATAGAGCGCATGAACAAAGACCCTGCCCCCCTCGCCACGACCGTCCAGGCCGCCCGGCTGACCATTGAAAACAATGCCCAGCGCGGCCGCCTGCTGTCTGAAATGTGGGAAGGCCTGGGGCTGTCTCCCGAGGTGCGTGACCGGGTGTTTCGTCCCGGCCACGACCGTTTGATACAGGCCGCCGAGCAAGAGCTGCTCAAGGAAGTCGAGCGCATGCGCGCCGCCCAACGACCTGCCGCCCAAGCAGGCAGCCGCGTGCGGCGCCCTGCCCGGATGCGCGGGCTTATGGTTTAAGGACTCAGCATGAGCATTTCCCACTACAGCAAAACCACGCCGTTTCTCAGCGACCTGAACGGTGCGTCGCTGGACCAATTGCGCGGCAAAGACACCCGCGCGCTGGCCGACCTGCAACAGACACTGGGCAGGCTGAATATCCGCGTCACCCATGACGGCACGCCCCTGACCCCGGAGCAGATGACCAAGGTGCTGGCGTACCTGTTGCCACCCCAGGCGCAGGTTGCCAACGGCTGGTACGCGAGCCAGACCCAAAGCGGGCTTGAGGCGGTGAAAAAGACCCTGGCCGCTTACGCCAAGGCACACCCTGCCACGCCATGGCCGCTGAGCGATTTTCTGGCGCTGACCCATGCCGACCTGACATCCGACACGCTCGACGATGACGTGATCGACGTGTACGTCGCCGTCATGGAGCAACAGGACGCCAAGCGCCTCACGCTGCGCGACGAGTTGACATCGCTGACCGGCGAGCTGTCGATCTACAGCGTGGTGCAGGCGCAGATCAACGCGCGCTTATCCTCCAAAAGCGCCATCAACATTGAAGACACCTCAGCCACAACCGGCCTGAACCTGCTGGACAAGACGCTGTACGGCTACAGCGAGGACAGCCGCTGGCTGAAAAGCGCCGAGTACGCCTTGTTGACCGGGATGGACACCGGCAAAGGCAAGACCCGCATCAGCATCAAGGACTTTTTGAGCGGCGTGCCCAAAGAAAGCGGCGCCATCAAGGCCGTCGATTTGAAGCCCGACTACCCCTTCGAAAAAGACAACAACCCGGTCGCCAACCTGGCCACGACGGTGGGTGATCGCGCGCGGCCGCTGAACGACAAAGTAAGCGAAAAAACCACCCTGCTCAACGATGTCAGCTCGCGCTACAACGCCGCCATCGAAGCGCTTAACCGCTTTGTGCAAAAGCACGACAGCCTGCTGCGCGACATTCTCAATGCCATTTAAAGGAACGCCCATGACCCAGCCCACCCAAGACGCCTGCGAGCAGGAAATGGAAGCGTTTTTGCGCGACGGCGGCACCCTCGCCATGCTCAAGGACGTGTCGGCCGACAGCCTGGAGCAACTCTATTCGCTGGCGTTCAACGACTATCAGGCCGGCAAGTGGGACAGCGCCCACAAGGTGTTTCAGGCGCTGTGCATGCTCGACCATTACGACGTGCGGTTCTTCCTCGGGCTGGGCGCATGCCGTCAGTCCATGGGGCAGTTCGAGCTGGCGTTGCAGAGTTACAGCTACGGCGCGGTGATTGACGTCAACGAGCCACGATTCCCGTTTCACGCTGCTGAGTGCCACCTGCAACTGGGTGATCTCGACGGAGCCGAAAGTGGCTTCTATTCGGCCCGGGCCCTGGCCGCAGCCCAACCTGCACACGCGGCGCTGGCCGAGCGTGCAGGCGCTTTACTGGAAGCCGTCCTCATCAGAAAGGATCAACACCATGATTGCATCAGCGATTGATCGCAACGGGCTCACGCCGGGGGCAGCCTCGACTGCCGAACCGGACGGGCCCAAACGTGCAGAACGCGAACACGACGTCACCGTCAGCCGGGTCCAGGCACAGGCGTGGTCCGCTGTCCCGTCGCAGGGCGTGCAATTGCCCGCCCCTGCTCCCGGCGTTGCCCACAGCCTGCAACCGCAGACGCTGGCCAACATCAAACAGTTGGTCAGCACGGTCATTCACGACAGTAGCCGCCTGACACAACAACTGCTTGTCGCAGTACCCCGCCTTGCCGCCGCCCGCCTGAGCTCGCCGCAAGCGTTCGAGATTGAACTGTCCCGCATCACCAGCGAGCTGGGAAGCGCGCAAAAAGCCAACAAACTGGAAGACATCAAGCGGGCGCGCGAGCAGAACCTGCAAAAGATGGACGACAACCAGAAGAAGATTCAAGAGTCGCAAGACGCTGCCAAAGAGGCCCAGAAATCGGGCCTTGCAGCCAAGATTTTTGGGTGGGTCAGTGCCGTGGCCTCGATCATCGTGGGCCTCATCATGGTCGCCAGCGGCGCAGGCGCAATTGCTGGCGCGCTGATGATCGCCGGCGGGGTCATGGGCATTGTGTCCCAGTCCGTGCAGGCCGCTGCGGCGGCGGGCTTGATCAGTAAAGAGACGATGGAAAAACTCGGCCCGGTGTTGATGGGCATTGAAATCGCCGTGGCCCTGATGGCCGCCGTGGCCAGTTTTGGCGGCACAGCAGTGGCGGGCGTGGCCAAACTGGGCGCGAAGATGGGCACTAAAGTGGCAGAACTCACGGCCACGATTGCCAGCAAAGTCACTGAATTTGGCAGCAAATTCGGCACCGTGGCGAGCCTGTCCATGTCCCATGGCGCCAAGCTCGGCGTGCAAGTGGCCGACGTCACACTGGACGTGGCCAACGGCGCCTCTCAGGCCGTCAACAATAGCTATCAGGCCCACGCAGCCCTGCGCCAGGCCGACGTGCTGGAGAACCGCGCAGAGCTGAGCGCGTTTCAAGCCGTGATCGACATCCTGCGCGAAGAACTGACCCGCATGGTCGAGGCGTTTACCCAGGTCATGGAACAGATTTTCCAGATGATCAACGCCAAGGGCGACCTGCTGCATAACTTGTCCAGCCGCCCTGCGGCCATTTGAGGAGCCCCCCATGATGATTGATATGAGTGTCAGCCCTCGGGCATTGAGTGACGTCGCTTCCAGCGGCCCGGTTGAAAAAAGCGCTGCCCCGGTGAGCCGCGAGACGGCTCACCGGGCCGCCGATGTGTCGGCTCCTGCCACCTCACCGGCGGGCAGCATCGAGCTGGTCAAACCCGCACAACACTTCAACCCCGCCACGTTGGGCAAAGTCACCCGCGAACTGGACACCACCGTTGAGCTGATGGTGTTGCTGTTTCGTATCGCGCAAAAGGCTCGGGAACTGGGCGTGCTGCAACGCGACAGCGAAAACACGACGATTATCGAGGCACAGAAATCCCAGGTCACCGAGATGCGTTCGGGCGCCAACCTGATGATTGCCATGGCAGTGATCTCCGGGATCATGGCCGTCGGCACGGCGATCATCGGCGCGGTGGGCGCGAGCAAAAATGGCAAGGCCATCAAGCAGGAAGGGCAACTGGAAAAGTCCATTGCCGGGCGCAACGAACTGATCGACGCCAAGATGCAATCACTGGGCAAAACGTCGGACGCCGATCGCAAAACCGTCGGCGCTGTTTGGGAACAGGCCCAAGCGTTCGATAGCGAACTGCTGACTAAAACCGGGAGAAAAATAGACACCCGCACTACCACTTACCAGGCAATGAACAGCGTTAATCAGTCACTGGGGCAGATGGCCAATACTTCGGTACAAGTCAGGCAAGGACACATTCAGGCCAACGCCAAAGAGGACGAAGTTGATGCGTCAATTGCACAAAGTCGCAAACAGATAGTTGATGAACAATTGAGTTATAACTCTAACTCCATGAAAGAGCTGATTCAGACACTTCATGAACTTTCTCAGAACTACGTAGCCGCCTGGAAAGCAGCGGCGGCGATTGTTTGATCGATTGATGCGAGTAAGAAAAAAGCCACTGAGATGTGGCTTTTTTCTTAAAAGATAAGTCTACCAGTGACAAAATCAGGTTGTGGCCTGGTGCTAGCATTCGCCTGGTACGAGGAGACAAGCATGGATTTAACGATCAGGGTTAATCGGCTGCTGGCCGAATTTGCCAATCGCAGTGGGTTGCCCGCCTTGTCGCTCGACGCAGACGGGGTCGCGACGTTGCTGTTTGATGAACAGTTACACGTGACGCTGGTGCTTTTGGGTGGCCGTGATCGGCTGGTCATGGAAGCCAATGTGGCCGGTCTGGACACACTGGGGGAAGGCATCTTCCGTCAATTGGCGAGTTTTAATCGCCGCTGGTATCGGTTCGACCTGCATTTCGGGTTTGACGAGCAAACCGGTCAAGTGCAGTTGTACGCCCAGTTGCCAGCCGCCGAGCTGACGCTGGAAAACTTCGAGCGCACGTTGGCCAACCTGCTTGACCACGCCGAGTTCTGGCAGCAATTGCTGCCCGGCCACGTGCGTGTCACGCCGCCGGCAGCCCAGCCTGCAGGCATGCGAGTGTGAGCCTGTGATGAAGATCGAAAGCGCGGGCATTGCGCCGTTATCCGCGAATGAAGGCCCGACAGAGGTGGGCCATTTCAACGGCCGTGCGCTGACGCCGGGGGCCAACCCCGCTCAGGCGCAGATCACGTTGGCCGAGCTGCTGGACTGGCTCGGCACCGAGTTGCAGACCAGCCCTCACAGCGAGCAACGGCTGCAACGGTTACTGGACGGCGACATCACGCCCTTGCATGAGCGCCGGGTCCGGTTGCCATGAAGCGCGCGGCGATGGGCGCACTGCTGGTCAGTGCCTTGTCGGGGTGTATCAGCCAGCCCGCCGCCCCTGCACACACGCTGGACCTCACAGGGAACGTGAGCAGCCGCCTGGTATTGACCCGGGCGGCTTATGTGCGTGTTCGCCTGTATGAAGTGGTGGCCGGGCAACCGCGAAGGGTCGCGAAGTCGGACTATCGGGTCAGCGCCCTGCCGCTGGGGTTCAGTTTTCACGTCCCCGCTGCGACGGATCGCCAGTGGTTGATCAGAAGTGAGTTGGCGTGGTCCGAGGCCGGTTCGGTTCAGGCACGCGGGTGGCGACAGGTTGTGCCCGGCCAAGCGGCGCAGCTGCAGTTGACCCCTTTAACGTGCTATCCGAACTGCCGGATAAACACACCTTGGTAACACCGTGTTGCAAGTCTGGTTATAAATAATTAAACGATTTCGGCACGCAGCCGAAACACCAACAGTTCGAATCATATTGAGCGGTTCATTGAATAAGAGTAATTATTCTAAATTTGAATAATTACTCTTATTCATGACCTGGCTTGCTTTCAAGAATTTGCTATATGCGAATGACCGCATGTGCATGGAGATAGAGTGTGCTCATACGTCTGTCAGTAATGACGCGTCAATACGCCGCACACGTTCAGGATCACTACCTATGCAAGGTGCCAGTTTACGTGGCCAACGAATAACGCAGTGTCGATGGTGTATGCCCACCTTCGAATTCAAGTCCAACCCCGAAGAAGGAATTGCCATACTTATTGAAGGTGAACTGATTGTTCAAGATGTCTGCACCACGTTGCGTATTGCGCCCGGTGAAATGATATTTGCCCGACGCGGTAATTACGTCGTGAGCACTGAAGGTCAGGAGAGTCGCATTCTGTGGATTCCGTTAACGGTTACGCGCTTGCAAAGTTTTATACAGCGCTTCGGCGCGTTGCTCAGCGAAGTTGAGCGCTGTGAAGAACCCAGCAGCGGGATGATCGCGTTTGCCAGCACCCCGTTGCTGGCCGACTGTGTCAAAGGGATCAAAGCATTACTGGAACACGAGCACCCGCCCGCTCTGGCGGTGTTGCGCATTGAAGAGTTGTTGATGCTGTTTGCATTCAGTCCGCAAGGCCCGGCCTTGATGGCCATGTTGCGCCAGCAGGGCAACCGGCAAGTGGAGCGGTTGCAGGCGTTCATGGAGGCCAATTATTTACAGGAGTGGCGCCTGAGCGAATTCGCCCGCGAGTTCGGCATGGGCCTGACCACGTTCAAGGAGTTGTTCGGTTCGGTCTACGGCGTCTCGCCCAGGGCCTGGATCAGTGAGCGGCGCATTCTGTACGCGCACCATTTGCTGCTCAACAGCGAGATGAGCATTGTCGACATTGCCATGGAAAGCGGGTTTTCCAGCCAGTCGTATTTCACCCAGAGTTACCGTCGTCGATTTGGCTGTACCCCCAGCCGTTCGCGGCAGGGCAAAGAATAGCCCCGGACTAAAAAAAACTGACGTTTATTGCAAGTCACTCGCGCCACTCACCCGTAAGATTGACCCGCAACGCAGGCCCCTGATGTGCGTGTCACGAAACAAAACAGTCAAGGCAGAGAATGAGCCAGGAAGACCCTAATCAAAGTCCCCGCCAAGGGATGTTCGCCGGCCGGCGCGTCTCTGTCGTGAGCCAGGATGCTCGTGCGCGGGGAAGTGTCGCCGGTTGTATTTCGGGCAAGATTTACCGTGATAGCGACATCATCAGCGCCCGGCAACTGATGCTCATGCAACGCCTGTTGCCCCGCGAGCAATTGGAGCAACTGTTTCAGTCCCATTGGTTACAGCAGCGTCTGGCCCGCGGCATGGCCCTGGAACGCGGGGATGTGCAGTTGGTGTTGCGCAAGGCCAGCGAACAAGGCGAGAACTGGTGTAACTGGCTGGGCGACCGCATCAACCTGGCCTGCCCGCAAACCCTGATCGACTGGGTATTGCTGCCGGTGTACAGCTGGTGGGAAAGCCTGTTTGACGAAGCCATTCCCAGCTGGCGCGCTTCGTTGATCGAGTTCGAAACCCAGTCGCGGCAATTGCGCATCAAGGCGCAATTCTGGCGTCAGGCCACCGATGCCGACCCGCAACTGGTCGACGAGGAGCTGCAAGCCGTCGCTCGCCGCCAAGCTGAAACCGAAATCGAAATAGCCGCGCTGGCACGCAAGCTGGGCGCCATTTCCGAACAGGCCCGCGCAGCGTGGCCCAACTGGCATCAAGGCGTGGCCGTGCTGCTGGCCGATGGCAAGCTGGACGGTTTTTCACCGGTGCCGCTGGCGCTTATTTCCCTGTGGGAACCCCTGATCAGGCTCGACGCAGACGCCAGCGCTGCCGACGCCGTGCAGCACTGGCTGCACGAACGCAGCCTGTGTCAGGCCCAGGATCACTTTTACTGGCAAGGCGCCTGACCAACCGCGGCACTGAGGACTCATGGAACGTTTACTGACTGGATTGGCCGCGCGAACCGGCCAAGGGCCTTTTGTTGCCGATCAAACGGGTGCCTACCACCTGCGCATCGATGGCCACAGCCTGTTTCTGGCCCGCCAGGGGGCAGACCTGATCGTCCATAGCCCGCTGGACTGGCAAGCCCGTGCCGACGCAGCGGGGCAGCGCGAGGTGTTGCGCGACGTGCTGGAACACGTGACCCGCTGGAGCCGCCACTACCCCCAAGCCCTGGTGCTGGACGAAAACGACCGCCTGCTGCTCGAAGCCCGCCTTGAGTTCGCCTCCCTTGAGCTGGATGAACTTGAGCGTGTGCTGGCAGCGCAGGTGGGCATTCTTGAGTCCCTCAAGCCCGGTTTGCAGCAGGCTGAGCGCCCACCGCAGTGGACACCCACCTTATGGCGCCCATGAAGTGGCTGCGCGTTGCCGCCTGGCTGCTGGCCAGTGCCGCCTGCCCCGCCACGGCTCAGGAACTGGACTGGGCGCCAGTGCCTTACCACTACGTGGCGCAGGGTGAAAACCTGCGCGATGTGCTGATTAACTTCGGGGCCAATTACGACAGCCCGGTGATTGTCAGCGACAAGGTCAACGATCAAGTCAGCGGCCGTTTCGACCTGCCCACCCCACAAGCCTTTTTGCAACAGATGACCGCGCTCTACAACCTGATCTGGTACTACGACGGCGCGGTGCTGTACGTCTTCAAAAGCACGGAAATGCAGTCGCGGCTGATCAAGCTCGAACAGGTCACCGAGTCCGACCTGCAAGAGGCGTTACAGGCCGCGGGCGTGTGGGAGCCGACATTCGGCTGGCGTTCGGGCGGCGATGGACGGCTGGTCTATGTGTCGGGCCCGGCCCGATACCTGGAACTGGTAGAGCAGACCGCGCAGGCGCTGGAACAACAATCCACCCTGCGCAGCGAAAAGACCGGCGACGTGTCGGTGGAAATCTTTCCCCTCAAATACGCGTCGGCCGAAGACCGCCAAATCAAGTACCGCGAAGACGACATTCAGGCACCGGGCGTGGCCACCATTCTGGCCAACGTGCTGGGTGACGCCAATGTGGTGTCGGTGGACGGCCAGGCGAACGGCAGCCGCGCACCGCTGCGCTCCGGGCGCGCGGTGATTCAGGCCGAACCGTCATTGAACGCGATCGTGGTGCGCGACAGCGCCGAACGCATGCCCATGTACAAACGCCTGATTGAAGCGCTGGACCGGCCTTCGGCGCGCATCGAAGTCGCGCTATCGATTGTCGACATCAACGCCGAAAACCTTGCCGAACTCGGGGTCGACTGGCATGTGGGGATTGGGCTGGGGCCAAAGAAAGTCATCGACATCCGCACCAGCGGCTCCGGCGCACCCGGCGCGCAAGCCCCTGGCGCAAGCCTGGTCGACAGCCGCGGCCTCGACTTTTTGATGGCCCGCGTCACCCTGCTGCAAAGTCAGGGCCGCGCTCAGGTGGGGTCGCGCCCGACCTTGCTGACGCAGGAAAACACCCTCGCGGTGATCGATCACAGCGAAACCTATTACGTGAAAGTGACCGGCGAACGCGTCGCTGAACTGAAGTCCATCACCTACGGCACCATGTTGAAAATGACCCCGCGGGTGGTTCAGTTAGGGGATAAGCCGGAGATCAGCCTGAGCCTGCACATCGAAGACGGCAGCCAAAAACCCAATAGCTCCGGCCCCGAAGGCATCCCCACCATCAACCGTACCGTGGTCGACACCGTGGCCCGCGTCGGCCATGGCCAAAGCCTGTTGATTGGCGGGATCCACCGCGACGAACTCAGCGAAGGCGTGCGCAAAGTGCCGTTACTGGGGGACATTCCGTACCTTGGCGCCTTGTTCCGCTTTCAGTCCAACACCGTGCGGCGCTCGGTGCGCCTGTTTCTGATCGAACCGCGCCTGATTGACGACGGGCTGGCCCATTACGCAGCCCTGGGCAGCCAACGGGGCTACCTCGACGGTTTGCTCAATGTCGATCAACTGTCCAACCAGAGCCTGGAGCTGGCCAACGCGATTGGCGCCACCCAGTGCCAGGCGCTGGCCACCGCGCAATTGCTGCAAAACGCACTGCAACAGGCGGGCAAAAGCTCACGGTTGTCCGCGTGTCGCATGGACGGCGAAAGCCGCGGCTGGCGCGTGATTGAAGGCGCGTGCGATGACGCGGCAACGCACTGCGTCCGCCCGCTGAAGCGCCCCTGACATGGGCTGGAAAATCCGGTTTTACAGCGGCTTGAATCAAGGGGCCGAAGTGCCCCTGAGCGCCGGTCGGGTGGTGATCGGTTCAGACCCGCTGAGCGCCGACCTGGTGCTGGTGGACGACGGTATCGCGGCCATGCACCTGTTGCTGGAGGTCGACCCGCAAGGGGTGCGCTTGCTGGAATGGGACGCCGCGTGTGAGCCGACCGAGGACGGCCTGCCCGTGCAGCCGGGCACGGGGCTGCACGCCTTGGCCATGCAGCAATGCGGCCCCTTGAGCTGGGCGTATTGCGCGCAGGAACGCGCCTTCGCGCCGCTGCAACAGGTGATCGGCCGGGCACAGGAACGTCGGGCCCCACGCCACCCTGCGCATTGGAGCGGTCGCGTGATGGCGGGGTTGAGCGTTGTGCTGGTGGTGCTGTTGATCGGCTTGATGAGCGACCCGTGGTCCAGCGTCAACCACAGCACGGCCGATGAAGATCCGCTGCTGGGGTTGCAGACGTTCTTGAGCGACAAGCCCTATCAGCACGTGCAGATTGAAGCCCCGCAAGCCGATGGCGGTGTGTTGCTGACCGGGTATCTGGATGACAACCGCAGCCGCTTGCTGCTCACCCAATACCTTGAAAAAAGCGGGCTGAGTTATCGGCTGGAATTGCGCAGCATGGAAGAAGTGCGTCAGGGCGTGGACTTCATCCTGCAAAAATTCGGCTACTCGCGGGTGCGCAGCACGCCCTCGTCAAAAGCCGGCTGGATCATGCTCGAAGGCGAACTGGCCGAACAAGACGACCACTGGGCCAACATCGACACCCTGCTGATGGCCGACGTGCCCGGCCTGATGGGCGTCGAGAACCGCGTGCGGCTCGCCGGTTCGCACATCAAGCGCCTGGAACAACTGCTCAGCGACGCACACCTGACCTCGGCGCTGAGCTATCGCGATCACGGCGAGCGCATTGAGCTGCGCGGCCAGCTGGATGAGCGCCAGTTGAATGACTTTGCACAACTGCAACGCACGTTCCGCCGCGAGTTCGGCGCCAGCCCGACGCTGGAACTGATTAACCGCTCACGCCGTGGCAGCGCTGAAGAACTGGCCTTCGTGGTACGCGGCGTGTCACTGGGCAAAGTGCCCTACGTGGTGCTCAACGACAGTCAGAAATACCCGGTAAACGCTTCAACCCCCAACGGCGTTCGCGTGTTGTCGATCACAGACGAAGCGATTGTGGTCAGTCGCGGCAAACAGCAATTCATCATCCACCTCAAGGGACAAACGCAATGATGACCGCATTGGAGGAACGCCTGAGCCGTGAAGGCGCGGGCTATCACGCGCAGGTGCGCGCTACGCTGCAAAGCGCGCAAAACGACTGCAAACAGCGCCTGCACAAAGGCGCGACGCCTGCGCAATACCAGCAATGGCAACAGGAAGCGCAGGCACTCGAAGCCGCCCTGAGCATCCTCGACACCCTCAAAGGAGCCTGCTGATGGCCGCCATTTTTGCCAACGACACCACCAACACCCTCGATCAGGTTGCCGAGCAGATCAAAGCGCAGGCGAACACCGCCAACACGGACGTGAAAAACGCCATTACGGCGCTCAGCAACGACAACGGCGATAACCCGGCAGTGTTGGCCGACCTGCAACACAAGCTCAATAAATGGTCGGTGATCTACAACATCAACTCCACCGTGACCCGCTCCATGAGAGACCTCATGCAGAGCATTTTGCAGAAGATTTGATTATGGACAGTTCATTGAAAGGGCTTTTGGCCGAAGTCGCGCTGGCGGGCACCGGGCACCATTGTCATGCGCAGGCCCTGCACATCGCTGAGTGGCTGGATCAGGTCGAAAAACACTCCGAAGCCGCGTGCCTGATCCGCCTCTGCAGCCTGATGAACCGCGGTGATTATCAACAGGCGTTGCTTGAAGGCCAGGGCAAGGATCAGGACTGGCCCTCGTTGTCGCCCTGGCTGGCGCTGTGCGAATGGCGCCTGGGCATGGGGTCAGCACTGGACCGACGCCTGGCGCACCTGGCGCTCAGCGATGACCCGCGCCTGGTGCAGTTTGCCGAGGGTATGCGTCATCCGGAGCACGCATGAACCCGCTCGACCCCCTGACGCTCAATCGCGGTCTGTCGCCACCGGCTGCCCACCCTGTGCGGTCGGCACAAACAGCCGACACGCACGCCTTTGAACAAGCCATGCACGCGCCCGCCGAGGTGGCGAACCCCGTGAGTCCGGTGGCGCTGCGGGTGCTGAGAACCCTGGACGCCCACCGTGACAACGAGCGCCAGGCGCGTGCGGCACTCAAGGACCTCATCAAGCAAGAAGCACCGTTTGCCAAGCAACAGCAAGACGCGCTGCTGCGGGTGTTGGGCGAGATCAAACCGCTGCCGGACACCACCGCCGCGAGCCGCGTCATCAACACCGAGCTCAGGCACGTCATCCCGCTGGCCGGGATGATCGACAACCTGACGCGCTACACCCATAAACCCGACCTGGAGTCGTAATGGACATCAGCCAGATCAGCCAATCGGTGGTTACCAGCCTTGAAGAACTCCAACCGGCCGAAGCCAATGCCGCGCAGGTTGCAGACTTTGATCACGCCATGAGCAACGGGGCCGACAGCCTGGGCGGCAGTTTTTTAAGTGAAATCGGGCACATCAAAGAGCAGTTCACCGAGGCCAAAGAAGCGCTGAAAGTGCAACTGTCGACCCCCGGTGACGACCCCAACAGCCTGATGCAGATGCAGTGGTCGTTGATGCGCATCAGCATGCAGGAAGAACTGATCGCCAAGACCGTCGGACGTATGAGCCAGAACGTCGAAACCTTGATGAAGACCCAATGATGCGCCGTGTTCGAACCGCTTTGAAAACCGTGCAGCGCGGCCTGCTGCTGGCCGCCGTGCTGGCGCTCGCCGGGTGCAAGATCGAGCTGTACGCCGGTGTCAGCCAAAAGGAAGGCAACGAGATGCTGGCCCTGCTGCGCTCCGAAGGCATTTCGGCCGACAAACAGCCAGACAAGGACGGCAAAATCAAATTGCTGGTGGAAGAGTCGGACATCGCTGAAGCCGTGGATGCCCTCAAGCGCAAAGGGTATCCGCGTGAAAGCTTTTCGACACTCAAGGACGTGTTCCCCAAAGACGGGCTGATTTCATCTCCGGTCGAAGAACGGGCGCGCCTGAACTACGCCAAGGCGCAGGAAATCTCCCGCACGCTGTCTGAAATCGATGGCGTGCTGGTGGCGCGGGTGCATGTGGTGTTGCCAGAAGAACGTGACGGGCTGGGCAAGAAGTCCTCACCGGCCTCCGCCTCGGTGTTTATCAAGCACGCTGCGGACATCCAGCTCGACGCCTACATCCCGCAGATCAAACAATTGGTCAACAACGGCATCGAGGGCTTGAGTTACGACCGGATCAGCGTGGTGCTGGTGCCGTCGGCGGACGTGCGTCAGGTGCCCTTGGCACCGCATTACGACACCCTGTTTTCGATTCAAGTCACCGAAGATTCCCGGGGGCGGCTGATCGGCCTGTTTGGCGTGATGGTCGCCCTGCTGCTGGTGAGCAATGCGGCGCAGTTCATGTGGCACCGGACTCAAGCATGACCCGCTGCCTGACGCCCTATCAGCTGCGCTTCTGCCCGGCCCGCTACATTGACGAGGGGCACGTGCCCACGGCCTTGCTGGCGGTGCGCAAGGCGCTGCCGGACTGGCGCCAGCGCAGTGCAATCAACGCCTGGCTGCTCGATGAACTGGGGTTGCCGACTGACTACCAACTGCCTCCCCGGCTCGGCGGCTTGGCGCTGTTCGGGCAGGTCGCGCTGCAGCATACCTTGCGTTGCCTGGGCGGCCTGTTGCATGGGCAGGCGTTGCGCCAGGCCTTGACCGCCAGCGCGGCGCAACGGGTTCGCGCGGCGCTGGGTGAAACCGGTCACCGGTATTGCCTGCAACAGCTGGACGTGATCATCGGTCCATGGCCGACGGGCTGGCAGGGCACGTTGCCGGACGGCGACCTGGGGGGCTATCTGCAAACCTGCGGTCTGGAGTTCTGGCTCAGTGCAGCCGGTGACATCGACAGCGGCTGTGCCCGCCGCTTGCGTGTACGCCTGCCGCCGGGGCCGCCCTCGCGTTACGCCGCGTTACCCGCCGAAAACCCCGCGCTGGCGCAGGCGCTGTGCCTCAAAGTTGCTCGACAGGTGAGTCCGGAATGTTGCCATTTATTGAAATAAAAAGTGATCAAGTGCTCTTGGCGCCAGATCAAGTGGTGCTGCGCAGTGCCGACTATCAGGCCTACCTGACCGCCAATCAGTTGGTGGAACTGGCCCGGGAACGGGCGCAAGCCATCGAGCAAGGCGCGCGGGACGTCTACGAACAACAAAAGGCCCTGGGCTGGCAGGCGGGCGTCGACGAGGCGCGCACCTCGCAGGCCACGCTGATCCAGGAAACCTTGCTGCAATGCAACCAGTACTACCGCGCGGTCGAGCAAAAGATGAGCGATGTGGTGCTGCACGCGGTGCGCAAGATCCTCAAGCAGTACGACAACACCGAGCTGGCGCTGAGCGTGACCCGCGAAGCGTTGTCGTTGGTCAGCAATCAGAAACAAGTGATCCTGCACGTCCAGCCCGAGCAAGTGAGCGCTGTGCGCGAGCGCGTCTCGCACATCCTCAAGGACTTCCCGGAAGTGGGGTATGTGGACGTAGTGGCCGACGCCCGGCTGGACGAAGGCGGCTGCATTCTGGAGACCGAAATCGGCATCATCGACGCCAGTGTCGACGGGCAATTGGCAGCGCTGGCAACGGCCCTGACACAATCCCGTGAGCGCTGAAAATCCGGCGCAGCACCGGCAGGCGAGGTGGTGAGCGTCATTCATTTTCAAGGCGCTCGTGCAAAGTGACAAAAATGCGCCTGATACTAAAAAAGCCCTTCAAACGATTCACTTAAGCTTTGCGCCATCCAGGAACTCAGGTCCTCCAAGGAGCGCATATGAAAATTCAGTCCACCCCGCCTGCCGGTCTCAACCCCGCCATCGCCACACCTGCACCCCCTGCCGCGCAAGCGCCCAAAGCCACGTTATCCACTGACCCGGTCGGCCAAAGCCTGACCAGCGCACTGAAGAGCGCGTCGGGGATTGTGATCAAAGACCAACTGCCGGACATCGGCCGTATCAAGCTGCTGACCCCGCTGCCGCAAGGGGCTGCGCACACCGTGGCGCAACAGGTCGGTCAGCGCCAATTGACCCTGCGTG
This sequence comes from Pseudomonas sp. BS-2016, assembly GCF_001806145.1. Taxonomy (NCBI): domain Bacteria; kingdom Pseudomonadati; phylum Pseudomonadota; class Gammaproteobacteria; order Pseudomonadales; family Pseudomonadaceae; genus Pseudomonas; species Pseudomonas sp. BS-2016. Next base: position 468,760 of record NZ_MLCT01000013.1, on the reverse strand, counting down.
AATTCGACAATGGCGTGGCGCAGCTGGAACTCAGCCGCCCGCCGTTGACCAGCCTGGTGCTCAGCGGGGGCGGTGCCAAAGGGGCCGCCTATCCGGGCGCGATCAAGGCGCTGGAAGACAACGGCGCACTCGACGGCATTCGCAGCATGTCGGGGTCGTCCGCAGGCGGCATCACAGCAGCGCTGCTGGCATCGGGCATGGGCGCGGGCGAATTCAAGACCCTGTCCGATGGCATGGACTTGATTTCACTGCTCGACAGCACCCACACAAAACACAAGCTGTTCCAGCGCATCTGCACGGAAATCGGCAATCTGGCGCACAAATACCTGCCCAAGGTCGGCAGCTTCACCCAGCTGATTCTCAACGTGTTGCCACGGGTTCAGTCCGAAGCCCTGCCGCTGGAAAAAGTCATTCGCGACGAGTCGTCCAAAGCCGTTCTGAACCAGATCAGCGCTCACCCGCAGGTGGCCAGCCAACCGGCCGTTGCGGCCATTGCCCACAAACTGGAGCAGGGCGGCGCGGTCACGTTTGGCGACCTCAAACTGTTGAGCCAGCACATCCCGCAGATCAAGGAACTGAACATCACCGGCACCGCAATGTACGAAGGTCGCCCCCAGATGGTGGTGTTCAATGCCAGCCTCACGCCGGACATGAGCATTGCGCGGGCCGCGCATATTTCCGGCTCCTTCCCGGTGGTGTTCAAGCCGGTGGACGAACAGGCGCAACCGTTCCAGGTCGAAGGTGAACACACGGCATTCAAGGACGGCGGCGTGATGCTTAACGTGCCCGTCCCGGAAATGGTCGACAGGACGTTCAGCACCAGCCCGCTGCGCCAGTCAGACAACCTGATCCTCATGTTTGAGGAAGAAGAAGGCGTGGAGCCGGACCGTGGCGATCGTTTCGGCGGCGCGCTCACGGACTGGATGGTGGGCGCTCCGGTGGCCGCCCGGCTGATTCTGCAAAACGAAGCGCTGGCCGCGCACGACGACCAGACCGTGATCGTGCCGCTGAAAACGGACAAGGGCGACTTCAGCACCACGTTTGGCGGCACGCTGAATTTCAGCATGCCGGGGGATGTCAAAAATCACCTGCAAGAACGTCTCGATCAGGCGGTCAGCGGCCATCTTGAGCAGCGTGCCCAGACGCGCGAGCAGTACACGTTCGCGTCCATGGAGGCCGCCTTGAACGCGCTGGACGATGACATGCTCACCAGCCTCGCCGCCCAAAACCCCGCCCAGGCCGGGGACGTGTTGCAGTTCCGTCAGCAGGCACGCGAGGCGTTCAGCGAATTGACCGTGGCGATTGTGGCGCAGAACGGCACACCGGCCGGGCTGACGTTCAACGATCAGATGCGGGCGGCCTTCACCCAACTCGACGCGCTGGCCAGTACGCCGGAGCGCAAAGAGTGGCTGGCCAAGGAACTGAACCACGCCGACAACGTGGATCATCAGCAATTGCTCAGCGCCGTGCGCGGGCAGGCCATCGAGTCGCCAGTGCTCAAGGCCGCGATCGAAGAAATGCAGGTGCGGACCGTGGCCGTGGTGGCCGAGAACATCCGCAAAGAAGTCATTTACCCGTCGTTGTACCGCGCCGGTCAGCCGGACTCCAACGTCGCCTTGCTACGCCGCGCTGAACACAGCCTGGCCCGGGCCACGACGGCGGCGCAGGTCAATCAGGTGCTCGACGACATCATCGACAACTATGGCGCGCGCAATAAGCCGTGGAGCAAGCCGTTGAGCTCCCCCACGATTGAAATGGCCAAAGCCTGGCGGATGGCGGAGTAAACACACATGAGCGTGCAACACTGGCTGGACCAATGGGGCATCCAACTGCCCGCGAACAATGCCGAAACCTGCCGCCTGCAAGTCGCGGATGACCCCGAACTGGTGCTGGAGAAAGTGCCGGGCGGCTGGCTGATGGCGATGCGCCTGGGACGCCTGCCCAGCCCGATGCTACTGGGTGTGCAGCTGCAATTGCTGCAAGCCAACGGGCCCTTTTCAGCACTGGCGCCGGTGCATGTGGCGGCAGACAGCGCCGGGGATCTGGTGCTGTGGGTCGAGGTTCAGGAAGGGCACGTCGATGTGCCGACCCTGAATAACTGGTACGCCAAGCTGTGTCAGGGTCACAGGCATTTGAGCCCGTTGCTGGAGGCCGTGCCGGATCAGCCCCGGCCTGCGTCGGGCGCACGATTATTCGTTTGACCCCACACACGGTGCCCGCGCCGACGACTGTTTGACGTATAAACAGCCGTCGTCCCATCGCATTAAGGAGCACGGGGTGCTGGCCACTTTATTGGTGTTGATCGCGGCCGTGTTGCATGCGGTCTGGAATACCCTGATCAAATTCAGCGGCGAGCGCCTGCTGGTCATCGCCTGCATGGACACCGTGGCACTGCTGGTTGTCGCCGTGCTGGTGGGGTTTGTGTCGTTCCCGCCGCTGGCTATCTGGCCGTGGATTCTGGCGTCCGCACTCTTCGAGTTGCTGTACCGCGTGCTGCTGATCCGCGCCTACCGGGTGGGGGACCTGGGGCTGGTGTACCCGCTGATGCGCGGCCTTTCGCCCTTGGTGGTGCTGGCGCTGACCCTGACGTTTGCCGCAGAAGCACTGAGCGGTCAGCAAATCATCGGCATCCTCCTGATTCCGTGCGGCATGGCGTGCCTGCTGTGGCAGGGCGGCGGCGGTGATCGTCTGCCGTGGTCAATGCTGCCGGTGGTCGCACTCATCGGCCTGTGCATTGGCTGCTATACCTTTCTTGATGGTCAGGCGCTACAGCGCTGGTCGCACCCGCTGGATTATCTGGTGTGGCTGACGCTCATCAGCGCGTGGCCGTTCCCGCTGCTGGCAATCACCCGCAAACGTGCCGCGTTCACGCTGTTCTGGCGCACGCAATGGCGGTTGGGGTTGGCGGTGGGGGTGTGCGTGCTGGTCAGCTATGCGCTGGTGCTGTGGGCGATGCAACTGGGCTCGATTGCCGAAGCCGCGGCCTTGCGCGAGGTCAGCGTGATCTTGGTGGTGCTGTTCGGCATGCGCTACCTCAAAGAACCTTTTGGCGGGCCCAGACTCTTAGCCTGTGGGCTGGTGCTGATCGGCATGCTCGTGATGAAACTCTAAAAAGGAAATTCCAATGACGGTTGCCTTCTGGTGTGTACTGATTGCCTTGTGTCTGCCGTACGTGTGTACCGCGGTGGCCAAGTTCAGCGGCGGCAAGTTCGGGCCTCGACAAAACCATGACCCGCGCGCGTTTCTCGACACCCTCGACGGGTTCGCCAAACGCGCCCACAGCGCCCAACTCAACAGCTTCGAAGTCACCCCGGCGTTTGCCGCCGCCGTGATCATTGCCGACATCGTCGGCAACGCCCAGCCCGTCACGATTGATGTACTGGCCGTGCTGTTTATCACCAGCCGCTTGCTGTACATCATTTGCTACCTGGCGGACTGGGCACTGCTGCGTTCGCTGGTGTGGTTCATCGGCATGGGGCTGATCGTCAGCTTTTTCTTCGTGTCGATGTAAACACTTGACGCCTGCGTGTCAGAAGTCGCCCCACAACTGCTGAGCCACGGCCAGCGCGACCACCGGGGCGGTTTCGGTACGCAACACCCGTGGGCCGAGGCGCGCCGGTTGATAGCCCGCCGCCTGGGCCTGGTCGACTTCAGGGTCGGTCAAGCCGCCTTCCGGCCCGATCAGGAACGCCAAGCGTGACGGTTTGGCATGGCTGGCCAGCGGCGCGGAGACCGGATGCAGCACCAGCTTGAGGTCGGCTTGCGTGCTGTTGATCCAGTCAGTGAGCAGCATCGGCGGATGAATCACCGGCACCCGTGAACGCCCGCATTGCTCACATGCACTGATCGCCACCTGACGCCAGTGGGCCAGGCGTTTATCGGCGCGTTCGTCCTTGAGCCGCACTTCGCAGCGCTCGCTCATGATCGGCGTGATTTCGTTGACCCCAAGCTCGGTGGCTTTCTGAATCGCCCAGTCCATGCGCTCGCCACGGGACAGCCCCTGGCCAAGATGGATGGCCAGCGGCGACTCGACTTGCCCGGCGAAGGTTTCTTCCAGCAGCACGCGCACGCGTTTTTTGCCAACTTCCAGCAAGCGCCCGAGGAACTCGTGACCCGAGCCGTCGAACACTTGCAGGGCATCGCCCTCGGCCATGCGCAGCACGCGGCCTATGTAATGCGCCTGAGCCTCAGGCAATTCATGCTCACCGAGGCTCAACGGCGCATCGATGAAGAAACGGGACAATCTCATGTGTTTTCTCTGAAAAATGTGCGCTTCAGGCGCGAACGTGCGCGCATCTGAAGAAAATAACCCGAGGGTCTGTTCCCCGTTTCATTGCAAGCCGCGTCGCGGTGACACGGGAACAGCCCCTAGCCCGGGTCGCGGAAGTCCGGGTGAAAGTTCGCCGGTACGGCCACGCTGATGTCGCTGCGGGTCGCGATGTCGATGCCTTCGCTGGCCACTTCGGCCAGAAAGTCGATTTGCTCCGGGGTGATTACGTAAGGCGGCAAGAAATACACCACGCTGCCCAGCGGACGCAACAACGCGCCACGTTCCAGCGCATGCTGGAACACTTTGAGCCCTCGGCGTTCCTGCCACGGGTACGCCGTTTTGCTGGCCTTGTCCTGGACCATTTCAATCGCCAGAACCATGCCGGTCTGACGCACTTCCGACACATGCGGGTGATCCGCCAAATGCGCCGTCGAGCTGGCCATGCGCTGCGCGAGGGCCTTGTTGCGCTCGATCACATCGTCTTGCTCGAAGATGTCCAGCGTGGCCAACGCGGCCGCACACGCCAGCGGGTTGCCGGTGTAGCTGTGGGAATGGAGGAAGGCGCGCAGGGTCGGGTAGTCGTCGTAGAAGGCGCTGTAAACCTCGTCGGTGGTCACACAGGCCGCCAAGGGCAAGTAACCGCCGGTCAATGCCTTGGACAGGCACAGGAAGTCGGGAGTGATACCGGCCTGCTCACACGCGAACATCGTCCCGGTGCGACCGAAGCCCACCGCGATTTCGTCGTGAATCAAGTGCACGCCATAACGGTCACAGGCTTCGCGCAACAATTTAAGGTACACCGGGTGGTACATGCGCATGCCCCCCGCCCCCTGAATCAGCGGCTCGACAATCACGGCGGCCACAGTGGCGTGGTGCTCGGCCAGGGTCTGCTCCATGGCCATGAACATCACGCGCGAGTGTTCTTCCCAGCTCATGCCGTCCGGGCGCAGGTAGCAATCGGGGCTGGGCACTTTGATCGTGTCGAGCAGCAGCGCCTTGTAGGTTTCAGTGAACAGCGGCACATCGCCCACCGACATCGCTGCCATGGTCTCGCCGTGATAGCTGTTGGTCAGGGTCACGAAGCGCTTTTTGTTCGGCTGACCACGGTTGAGCCAGTAGTGAAAGCTCATTTTCAGCGCCACTTCTATGCAGGACGAACCGTTGTCGGCATAAAAGCAGCGGGTCAGGCCGTCTGGCGTCATCTTCACCAGACGCTCCGACAGCTCGATCACCGGCTGATGGCTGAACCCGGCCAGAATCACGTGCTCCAGCTGATCGACCTGATCCTTGATGCGCTGATTGATGCGCGGGTTGGCATGCCCGAACACGTTGACCCACCACGAGCTCACGGCATCGAGGTAGCGTTTGCCTTCAAAGTCTTCGAGCCACACGCCCTCACCGCGCTTGATCGGGATAAGCGGCAATTGCTCGTGATCTTTCATTTGGGTGCAGGGGTGCCATAAAACGGCTAAATCGCGCTGCATCCACTGATTATTCAGGCCCATTTCCACTCTCCTGGCGCTGGCTCCCGGCGTGTGCGGGCAAACAATCGCGCAAGCCTATGCAATGCGCGAGTTCGTAACAAGTCATTGCACTTGCAACAATGCGTATCGCTTCTATGGTGTGCTGACGACCGCCGTCGCCGGGGAGTCATGAATCATCGTTAATGTTTTCTTAATACCTTCCTCCCAGGCTACAGATCGTATTTATCGATACCTTCCAGCAAAAAAATGCGCTTTCATTCGATAGGTAAACGATTAGTCTTAGGCCCAAGTTCCTACAGGATGTTGGCAATGCAGCTACGCAACTCTTCTTCTCGCTACGGTGCGGTCAGTATTTTCTTGCATTGGTTTATTGCCCTGGCCGTGTTCGGCCTGTTTGCCCTGGGATTGTGGATGGTCGGTCTCGACTATTACAGCCCTTGGCGCAAGGAAGCCCCGGACCTGCACAAAAGCATCGGTTTGACGCTACTGGCCCTGATGGTCATTCGCGTGGTGTGGCGCTGGATCAGTCCGGCACCGCCTGCATTGGCCAGCTACAGCCGTGCCACACGCATTGGCGCCAAGCTCGGCCATGGTTTTTTGTATCTAAGTTTGTTTGCGGTAATGATCGCCGGTTACCTGATTTCCACCGCCGAAGGCGTTGGCATCCCAGTATTCGGGCTGTTTGAAGTACCGGCACTGATTTCAAACCTGCCTGACCAGGCGGATGTGGCCGGTGTCGTGCATTTGTACCTGGCGTGGGCCGTGGTGATCTTTGCCGGTTTGCATGGTCTAGTCGCTCTCAAGCACCACTTTATCGATCGTGATGCGACCCTGACTCGTATGCTGGGACGCAAAGCCTGATGTTCAACCTCAACTCAAAAGGAATAGAACGCATGTTGAAAAAGACTCTCGCCGCTTTGGCACTGGGTACTGCACTGTTGTCCGCCGGCCAGGCAATGGCTGCTGACTACACCATCGACAAAGAAGGTCAGCACGCCTTTATCGACTGGAAAATCAGCCACCTGGGCTACAGCTTCATTCACGGTACGTTCAAAGACTGGAGCGGCACATTCTCCTGGGATGCTGCCAAGCCTGCTGACAGCAAAATCGACGTGACCCTGAAGACCGCCAGCCTGTTCTCGAACCACGCTGAACGTGACAAGCACATCGCCAGCAAAGACTTCCTGGACGTGAGCAAGTACCCGGAAGCCAAGTTCGTCTCGACCAAAGTCGTGCCGACGGGCGAGAAAACAGCTGACGTCACCGGTGACCTGACCCTGCACGGCGTGACCAAGCCCGTGACATTCAAGGCAACGTTCAACGGCGAAGGCAAAGATCCATGGGGCGGCGAACGTGCTGGCTTCAACGCCACCACGACCCTGAACCTGAACGACTTCGGCATCAAAGGCCCGGGCCCTACGTCTCAGACCCTGGACCTGGACATCACGCTGGAAGGTACAAAGAACAAGTAATAGCGCGTACACACGGCTAAAAAGAACGCCCCGGCTTGTGAGAGCCAGGGCGTTTTTTTGTGCGTGGGATTCCCCCCTTGGCCCGCGTCTGATGAGCGAACGGCGAGGGGCGAGGCCATGTTTGGCGACACAAAAAAACGCCCCCGATCTTGCGATGGAGGGCGTTTTTTATTCGTCAGTCACTCAGCGGTTGCGGGTCAGCAAGGCTGGCTTCTCACCGCGAGGACGGTTCGGCAGTTGATCGAGCTGCTCAGGGGTCGGGAAGCGATCGCTTTTCGACTCTTTGTGCATGATCTTAGGCTGATTCTCGCGAGGGCCTTTAACGGCTGGCTCCTGGCGATCATCCCGGGCTGGACGGTTCTCGCGACGGGCCTGGCCGTCACGCGGAGCGCCGTTGCGCGGGCCACTGCGTTTGGCAGGCGGCGTGCCGGTGCTGGCGCCCGTGCCGGTGCGTGGACCGTTCTGACGACCGCCGGTGCGACCGGCCGGAGCCGCGCCGGTGCCTTGCGCCGGAGCGCCCGGACGACGACCACGGCTCTGGTTGTTTTTGTTCTGGTACGGGCTGACGTAATCAGCGCGGTTACCAAAGTTGTCCACGTCGTCATCACGGAACTCGTCCGGCGCACGGTTGGCGTCCGGGCGCGGGACGGCAGCGGCCGCTTGCTGACGCGGTTCACGCGCCGGTGTGCCTTCGCGTGGTTTGTGCTCACGGGCCGGGCGTTCGCCACGGGCTGCGGCCGGTTTTTCTTTACCCTTGTCTTTGCCTTTGTCCTTACGACCGCCACCGCCGCCATTAGGACCATCGCCACGTGGACCACGCGGCGGGTTGCGCGGGTTACGCACATCCGGACGCTCACGCACTTCAGGCTTTTCAGCTTCAATCGTGCTGGCATCGAAGCCCATCAGGTCGCCGTCGGCGATTTTCTGCTTGGTCATGCGTTCGATGCTTTTCAGCAGTTTTTCTTCGTCCGGCGCAACCATCGAGATCGCTTCGCCCGAGCGACCGGCACGGCCGGTACGGCCGATACGGTGAACGTAGTCTTCATCCACGTTGGGCAGTTCGAAGTTGACCACGTGCGGCAACTGATCGATGTCCAGGCCACGGGCCGCGATATCGGTCGCAACCAGAATACGCACAGTGCCTGCCTTGAAGTCAGCCAGCGCTTTGGTGCGCGCGTTCTGGCTCTTGTTGCCGTGGATCGCGACAGCGCTCAGGCCATGCTTGTCCAGGTATTCAGCCAGACGGTTGGCGCCGTGCTTGGTGCGGGTGAAGACCAACACCTGCTCCCACGCACCGGCCGTGATCAAGTGCGCCAGCAGGGCGCGCTTGTGGCTGGCTGGCAGGCGGAACACGCGCTGTTCGATACGCTCGACCGTGGTGTTGGGCGGCGTGACTTCAATACGCTCCGGGTTGCGCAGCAGCTTGCCGGCCAGATCGGTGATGTCTTTGGAGAACGTCGCCGAAAACAGCAGGTTTTGACGCTTGGTCGGCAGACGCGCGAGCACTTTTTTCACGTCGTGGACGAAGCCCATGTCGAGCATCCGGTCGGCTTCATCGAGCACCAGGATTTCAACGTGGGAAAGGTCGACACTGCCTTGGCCCGCCAGGTCGAGCAAACGACCGGGGCAAGCGACCAGCACGTCTACACCGCGGGCCATGGCTTGAACCTGAGGGTTCATGCCAACGCCGCCGAAGATGCAGGCGCTGACGAACTTCAGGTCACGGGCGTAGAGCTTGAAGCTCTCGTGGACCTGTGCGGCGAGTTCGCGGGTAGGCGTCAGGACCAGTACGCGTGGTTGGCGTGGACCGTGACGCTGGGATTTGTCTGGGTGGCCATTGGGAAACAGCTTTTCCAGAATCGGAAGAGCGAAGCCGCCGGTTTTACCAGTACCTGTCTGAGCCGCAACCATCAGGTCGCGACCTTGCAACACGGCGGGAATGGCCCGCTGTTGCACCGGAGTAGGCTCGGTATAGCCCGCTGCTTCAATGGCGCGGACTAAAGCCTCGGAGAGACCGAGGGAAGCAAAGGACATGAGTAATCCTGTTCTAGTTAGGGCTTTGCCCAAAGGGATAGTCTTGCCTGGCGTGAATGGCGTTTATAGGAGACGCAATCCCGTCCGGTCCTGCTTCGGTCCTGAAGGTCCATTCGCACCGCTCGCGCTGGCAAGTGCTGCGCAGTAGCGGGGTTGAATGCCTTGTACAAGGACGAGCGGCCGGGCGTAAGCCTGGCGGAAAGCCCGGAGTATAACAGAGCATTCACAACGCGCCGATTTCATGCTGCTCAACGGTTTTGTACCCATCGAGCGCACCCGGCCTGTAACCGCCAGCGCCCGTGCAACGTGCGGCGGCGGTTACAGGCGCGTGAATCAGCGTGGCAACTTCAGGTTGTTCCAGATCGCCAGGCTCGGTTCAGACTGGTTCAAGGTGTAGAAGTGCAGCCCCGGCGCGCCGCCGTCCAGCAAGCGTTCGCACATCTCGCTGATCACTTGTTCACCAAACGCTTGAATGCTGTGCACGTCGTCGCCATAGGCTTCGAGCTGCTTGCGAATCCAGCGCGGGATTTCAGCGCCACACGCGTCAGAGAAACGCGCCAGCTTGCTGTAGTTGGTGATCGGCATGATGCCCGGCACGATCGGCAGGGTGACGCCCGCGGCCTGTACGCGCTCAACAAACCGGAAGTAGCTGTCGGCGTTGAAGAAGTACTGGGTGATGGCGCTGTCAGCGCCCGCGTGGGCTTTGCGCACGAAGTTGCTGATATCGTCTTCGAAGTTGCGCGCTTGCGGGTGCATCTCCGGGTAAGCGGCGACTTCAATGTGAAAGTGGCTGCCGGTCTCTTCACGGATGAAGCTCACCAGGTCATTGGCGTAACGCAGTTCACCGCTGGCCATGCCCATGCCCGAAGGCAGGTCGCCACGCAGCGCAACAATGCGTTTGATGCCCGCAGCCTTGTACTGCTCCAGCAGGCCGCGCAGGTCGCTTTTGCTGTCGCCCACACACGACAGGTGCGGCGCCGCAGGCACGTGTACTTCGCTCTCCAGTTGCAGCACGGTATTGATCGTGCGGTCACGGGTAGAGCCACCGGCACCGTAAGTGCAGGAGAAAAAATCCGGGTTGAAGGTCGCCAGATGGCGAGCCGTGTTCATCAGCTTTTCATGTCCAGCATCGGTCTTGGTCGGGAAGAACTCGAAGCTGAAACGACGGTCTTGAGACATGGGAATACCCTTGCGTACGCGCAGGGGGCCAGCAGCAACCCCTGACGCTGAACTCACACACAAAAAAAAGGCGGTCAGTGCATGCCTGGCCGCCTTTCTTTAATCAGTAACGGTAAGCGTCTGGCTTGAACGGGCCTTCGACGGTGACGCCGATGTAATCAGCCTGTTGCTTGGTCAACTGGGTGACCACGCCACCAAAACCGCGAACCATTTCCAGTGCCACTTCTTCGTCGAGCTTCTTGGGCAGCACTTCTACGGTCAGACGCTCGGCTTGCAGTTCAGCCGGCATGTCAGCGTACTTCTGGGCGAACAGGAAGATCTGCGCCAGCACCTGGTTGGCGAACGAACCGTCCATGATGCGGCTCGGGTGGCCTGTGGCGTTGCCCAGGTTCACCAGACGGCCTTCGGCCAGCAGGATCAGGTAGTCGTCGTTCTGCGGATCGAAATCGTTAGGGCCGGTACGGTGGATCTTGTGAACCTGCGGCTTCACTTCTTCCCATGCCCAGTTCTTGCGCATGAAAGCGGTGTCGATTTCGTTGTCAAAGTGACCGATGTTGCACACCACGGCGCGTTTTTTCAGCGCAGCCAGCATGTTTTTGTCGCACACGTTGACGTTTCCGGTGGTGGTCACGATCAGGTCGATCTTGCCCAACAGCGCCGCGTCAATGCTGGCGGCGGTGCCGTCGTTCTGGCCGTTGATGAACGGCGAAACCACTTCGTAGCCGTCCATGCACGCTTGCATGGCGCAGATCGGGTCAACTTCGGAGACTTTAACGATCATGCCTTCCTGACGCAGGGACTGGGCCGAACCCTTGCCCACGTCACCGTAGCCGATCACCAGAGCTTGCTTGCCGGACAGCAAGTGGTCCGTGGCGCGCTTGATGGCATCGTTCAGACTGTGACGGCAGCCGTACTTGTTGTCGTTTTTGCTTTTGGTCACCGAGTCGTTCACGTTGATCGCCGGGATCATCAGCTCGCCCTTGGCCAGCATGTCCAGCAGACGGTGTACGCCGGTGGTGGTTTCTTCGGTCACGCCGTGGATCTTCTTCAGCATGTCCGGGTATTTCTTGTGCAGCAGCTCGGTCAGGTCGCCACCGTCGTCCAGGATCATGTTGGCATCCCATGGCTGGCCATCTTTGAGGATGGTTTGCTCCAGGCACCACTCGTACTCTTGCTCGGTTTCGCCTTTCCAGGCGAAAACCGGAATGCCGGCAGCAGCGATAGCGGCAGCGGCCTGGTCTTGAGTCGAGAAGATGTTGCACGACGACCAACGCACTTCGGCACCCAGGGCAACCAGGGTTTCGATCAGTACGGCGGTCTGGATGGTCATGTGGATGCAGCCCAGAATCTTCGCGCCCTTGAGCGGTTGTTCAGCGGCATACTTGCGACGCAGGCCCATCAGCGCCGGCATTTCGGACTCGGCGATAAAGGTTTCACGACGGCCCCATGGGGCAAGGGACATGTCAGCGACTTTGTAGTCGGTAAAACCTGCAGGCGTGTTTACAGCGCTCATAGAGAGCCTCCATTCGTTTAATCGCGAATGGGCGCCGTTGTGCGTTGAGTGCCTGCCCAGGGAGCCCTGAACAAACAACGCCCCATCCGAGCCTGACAGGTAAGACCTGCTGCAGCGCCCCTCGGACAGGTGGCGGGAACGGTACTGGGTGACAATGACCGTTGTGAAGCGGGGGTGATTATAGCCATCCGGGCAGATGATCCCAAGGCTTTATCCAAGGCTTTTTCATTTGCGTAATCGAGACCATAGTCGAAGCTTAATAGAGCTGGGCGCCATGGTCTGACATCATGCGCGGCATCTAACGGCAGACGGTCAGGAGTGAACATGAATTTCCACACCCGCAAATGGGTAAAACCCGAAGACCTCAACCCCAATGGCACCCTGTTTGGCGGCAGCTTGCTGCGCTGGATCGACGAAGAAGCCGCCATCTACGCCATCGTTCAACTGGGCAACCAGCGCGTAGTGACCAAATACATCTCTGAAATCAACTTCGTCAGCGCCTCCCGTCAGGGCGACATCATCGAGTTGGGCATCACCGCCACCGAATTTGGCCGCACCTCCATCACCCTCACCTGCGAAGTGCGCAACAAGATCACGCGCAAGAGCATCCTCACCGTCGACAAGATGGTGTTCGTCAACCTCGGTGAAGACGGCCTGCCCTCACCTCATGGCCGTACCGAGATCAAATACGTCAAAGACCAGTTCCAGGATGAAAACCAGGCCTGATCCACCGCCCGCCCTCGCTGTCCGGGCACGGGACAACCTCAAGCGTCGCTGAGCCCCCTGTAAAGCAGGGGCACAGTGAACAGCTTCATGCCGCCAGTGTCGTACGCTTACACACGCTAACGGTCATGAAGCCTCATGGACACACAAAACACCGGCAAAACCCCCAACCTGTCGGCTGAAGAAGAGCACGACATCACTAAAAACCAGCCCCCGCGTGCGGCGGTGCTGCATGAAATCATCCGCTTGCAGGGCGATCAGGAACTGGAGCGCAGCGTCGCGGCCCTGTTCTGGTCGGCCCTGGCTGCCGGTCTGACCATGGGCCTGTCGCTCATGGCCATGGGGCTGCTCAACTCGCGGCTGCCCAGCGGCGAAGCCTTCAAAGTGATTGCCAGCTTCGGCTACTGCGCAGGCTTTTTGGCCGTGATTCTGGCTCGCCAGCAACTGTTTACCGAAAACACCCTCACCGCCGTGCTGCCCATCATGAGCAAACCGACACTGAGCAATTTCGGGCGCCTGTTCAGGCTATGGGGAGTGGTGCTGGTGGGTAACCTGCTCGGCACCCTGCTGGTGGCCTACGTCATGCTGCACTTGCCGATTTTCGACACCCGGACCGACAACGCCTTTCTGGAAATCGGCCGCAAGGTCATGGAAAACGACACGCGCCAGATGTTCGCCAAGGGCATTATTTCCGGCTGGATGATCGCGACCATGGTGTGGATGATCCCGTCGATGGAAAGCGCCAAGATGTGGATCATCATCCTCATCACCTACCTGATGGCGCTGGGCGATTTCACCCACATCGTGGTCGGCACGGCGGAAGTGTCGTATCTGGTGTTTGCAGGCGAGCTGCCATGGAAGGACTTCTGGCTGATCTTTGCCGGCCCCACACTGGCGGGCAACATCATTGGCGGCAGCTTCATCTTTGCCTTGATCAGCCATGCGCAAATTCGCAGCGACAACCCGAAACCCGCGAAAAGCTGATCGCTGCAACCGCAGGGGCCAAGGCGCCCCTGCGGGTCGAGTGGCGCTTTAAATCACGTAATGCGCGATTGCCACAAAATGCAGCAGGCTGCCGGCGATCACAAACAAATGCCAAATGCCGTGGGCATGGCGCAGGCGATGATCCAGGGCAAAAAAGATAATCCCCACCGTGTACATCACACCGCCCGTGGCCAGCCAGATAAACCCGGCCGTGCCGAGCGCGGCAATCAGCGGCTTGACCGCCACCAGCACGATCCAGCCCATCACGGCGTAAATCACAATCGACAAAATACGCGCCTCGGAGCGCGGTTTGATCTCTTGCAGCATGCCAATCACCGCCATGCCCCACACGATCCCGAATAGCGACCAGCCCCACGGCCCATGCAACGTCACAAGGCAAAACGGCGTGTAACTCCCGGCGATCAACAGGTAAATCGACAGGTGATCAAACTTCTGCATGATCACCTTGGATCGCCCGCGCACGCTGTGATAAACGGTCGACACGCTGTACAGCAACACCAGCGTGACCCCATAAATTGCCGCGCTGACAATCTTCTGCGGGCTGCCGTCAAGGCACGCCATGACCAACAACCAAACACTGCCCACTGCGGCGGCCACGGCCCCCAGCAAGTGAGTCCAGGCATTGAGCTTTTCTCCGTGATACATCTGCAACATCCTCAATAGCCGATAGTGCGACTGTGTCACTTTGTTACGAGATAAGGGTCAAGGTTGCGAACTTAAAGGGCAATGCGGCGTTCGTCGAGGGGTAGGCCGAACATTGCACAGATGATTAGCCGCCACTAAATCGAAAAGATCGCGCCGATCACACACAGCCCTGCCCATGCAGTTTCATGGGATGCATCCCTTTCCCTTGCGCGAACTTTCCGAGACAATCCCCAACGCATTGCGCCTGACGGTTTACGCGCCTAGTCTCGCTCCGTCGCTGCTCATCAGCGATCGGGTTTAGCAGCTCGGATCACGTTAGGCGTACTTCGCCCCTTCAATACAGGCGCTTTTTTTTGCCTGAATTTTATGGTGGTCGTGCGCAGGGCACCTTCGGGTGCGCCGGTTTCCTAACGTACCGGCCTGCTAACCTGCGCTCGGCCGCCACCCTTCGTTTAGCAGCGAAACTGGCGGTCTCCACACTACGTTAGGAGTTCGTACCCATGCTCAAAATCACCCCGGATCCACCCGCCCACGGGACGTTTGTGTTGGCGTCCAATGATGAGTTGCTCAAGGACCGTGCCGCTGCGCAACGCGCCCTGAGTCACTACCTGCCCGGCAACACCGCCCGTCACCCAAGCATCGACGTAGAAAACGCATTGGTTCACGCGTCGGACTTGTTACGTTGCGCCAGCGTCTCGGCTGTTGAGGCAAGCAGCAACCTGGACGGGACGCAACGCGACTGGGTGTTGTCGGTGCTGTACTTGGTGGACATGGCCAGAACGCAGGTCGATCTATCGTTGAGCAGCCTCACGGCCCGCTGATCCAGACACGCGCCTGATTGACAGCAGGCGCGCTTCACCGTTGTTTGTTAAATGCGCTCGGCGTTTCGTAAATACACCGCGACTGAAACTTTCCACACGGCATACATTAAAGGGACGCCTGCTATAAACAGCATCGGCCATGCGTGCTCGCGAACCACAATATATAGACCGGCATGCAATGCACTTATATAAAAGCCCATCACGCTCACGGTTATAAAGAAAATAATATACATGCACCATTTCCCTATTGGCCTTGCATCATAGAACCAATAAGCACACAGATAACCGAACACTGACAGGCCCAAGGCAACCCACAGCGATTTGAAGCTAGCGTCTGTTAACACTCGGCTGAACGCACTGCCCATGTATGCCCCCAGATAAGCCGCCGAGATCGCGGCAGCCACCATGACAATCAGAAACGTGCAAAAGCCTATGACACCCTCGCGACTCTTGGCCCGCATATCGGCCTCTTCCGCTTCGTCCTCACCCGGTTTAGGCCGACGCAGCCCGACTGCGGTAATGAAACCCGCTGACATCCCGCCCAACGTAAAGATGCACAAGTTGCTGACCAGTGCGAACGCCGTGGACTGCTGCTCCTCTTCGGTCTGACTGCGCTGCCTGCTGGCCAGCGCTTGTTCCACGTTCAACTTCAACTGATCGAGGTCAGAGCACCGGGTTGTATCTTTGCCGCACTGGATGCTTTCAGCCGACAATTTTTCAATCGCCGCTTGAACAATGATCTCGGGATAATCGACGCTTTTTTTCAACTCCCCTTCTACAAAATACATATGCGTCAGGATTGTAACGGCGCCAGTCACCGACACTAAGAATGCAAAAAGACACCCTATGCCCTGCGGAAACTTAGTGACCACCAGCACGGCCAAGAACATGAAGACAGCCCAAAAAACCAAATCAATGCCGTAGGGCATATTTATGGCGTGCGACACAAACTCACTCACCCACACAACTCCTGTTCATTAACGTCCCGTTTCGATTGAGTTAATTCAATAAGGTCGGGCTACTGCGCCCCCAACACCAACCGCTCCAACGCCCACAAATCCGGGATCTTGGCCACATGCTCGCCCACTTGCACGGCAGCCCGTTCCAGCGGGCAGAGGGGCACGTCGACAAAGCTCAGTTGGCTGTCGAGTTTGTAGGAACGCGGGATGCCTTGGACCACCATGGCGATGTACTTGAGCGCCGGGTTGCCGCCCAGGGTGTTGAGGATGACGATGCGCGCGCGGTCGCCAATCAGCAGCGGGCTGCCGCAGGCCGCTTCGAAGCTGATGAGCGGCAAGGGATGGTCGCGCCAGATGATCTGGCGCAGGTGCCACGGCGGCGAGTCACTGCTGGGTTCGCCACGCTGGTAGTCGATCAGTTCTGCGATCGCGACGTTGGGCAGTAACAGGTCGCGATCGGCCAGCGGCAAGAGCAGGCACGTCAGGCTGCCTACACGGTGATCAAGCATGGAAGGTGCTCCAGTAGGCGATGCGTTCCAGCAATACCGACTCTTGGTAGGGCTTGCCCAGGTAGTCGTTGACGCCAATGGCCATGGCGCGGTTCTGGTGTTTCTGCCCGGTACGCGAGGTAATCATGATGATCGGCATGTCTTTGAGGCGCGGGTCGTTACGCACGTGCGTGGCCACTTCGAAGCCGTCCATGCGCGGCATTTCGATGTCCAGCAGCATCAGGTCCGGGGTGTGTTCTTCGAGCACGCTCATGGCGTCGACCCCGTCTTTGGCGGTGATGACGTGCATGCCGTTGCGCTCCAGCAGGCGGCTGGTGACTTTGCGCACGGTCACCGAATCGTCGACCACCAGCACCAGCGGCGGGCGCACGGCCGGGATGAATTCGAGGCCGCCGCCTGCTTCGTGCTGGGCGCGCAGCAACGGCTGACGCACCTGATGCGCGCGGATGTAGGCCAGCAAATCCAGGATCAGTACCACACGGCCATCCCCCAGAATCGTCGCACCCGACAACCCCTGCACGGCAGCAAATTGCGGGCCGAGGCTCTTGACCACGATCTCGCGCGAGCCCGCCAGGGCATCGACTTGCAGGGCCACGCGCATGTCCTGGCAATGCACCAGCAGCACCGGCAATGAATGGGTTTCGCCCGCCAGCTTGGGTTTGACCACGGTCTGTAACAACTCGCCCAGATACCGCAGTTCGTAGGTCTGGCCGCCGTAGTGATACAGCGGCGGGTTGAGTTGGTAATAGCTTTCCAGCTCGCTGGGCATGACCCGCACGATGCCTTCAACGGTGTTAAGCGCGATGGCGTATTGCTCATCGGCGCACTGCACCATCAAGGCCCGGTTGAGGGACACACTGAACGGCAGACGAATCTGAAAGTGCACGCCCTGCCCTGCCACCGAGTCGAGGGTCATGCTGCCCCCCAACTGACGCACTTCTTCGTGGACGACGTCCATGCCCACGCCGCGCCCGGAAATCTGGGTGATTTTCTCGGCCGTGGAGAAGCCCGGTTGCAAGATGAACTGCAACACGTCGCGGTCGCTGACGCTGTTCAGCGGGTCCAGCAGGCCGCGATGGATCGCTTTGCGGCGCACGGCTTCAAGCGGGACACCGGCGCCGTCGTCGCGGATATCAAACACCACGTCGCCGCCTTCGTTGGACAGCTCAAGCGTAATCATCCCTTGCTCGGGCTTGCCGCTGGCATGGCGCACCTCGGCAGGCTCCAGACCGTGGTCGACGGCGTTGCGCAGCATGTGCTCCAACGGCGCCACCATGCGCTCCAGCACGTTGCGGTCAATCTCGGCTTCGGCGTTGATGACGCTGAATTCGACCTGTTTGCCCAACTCGCTGGCCACCTGGCGCACCACCCGCTTGAGGCGCGGCAAAACGCGCTCGAACGGCACCATGCGGGTGCCCATCAGGCCCTCTTGTAACTGGGTGTTCACCCGCGCCTGTTTTTGCAACAGGTTGTGTGCGTCCTGATTGCGCGCGGCCAGTGTGGCCTTGAGGTCGAACAGGTCGGACGCGGACTCGAACAGCGCACGCGACAGTTGTTGCAACTGCGAATGCCGGTCCATTTCCAGCGGGTCGAACTCGTCGTAGGCCAGCCCCTCCGCCTCGCTGTGCGGACGGTTGTGCAAACGGCCCTGGGTTTCGATGTCGAGACGGCGTAGCTGGTCGCGCATGCGCTCCAGCGTGGTTTGCATCTCATTGAGCGCGACGTGGCCATCGTTGATCTGTTGCTCGATACGGCCGCGAATCATCGAGGTTTCGCCCGACAGGTTGACCATGTCTTCCAGCAACTCGGCCGGCACCTTGACGGTGTCCAGCCCGGTGCGCTCGCCTTCGGTCACCGCCGTGGCACTGGCTTCGGCCTTGCTCGGCGCGGGGGGCTGCGGCGCTTGCGGGTCTGAGCGTTCGGTGCTGCGAATTCGCGCAATCAAGTCCTGCGGCGACTGCAACGGCTGCCCGCTGCGCAGGGCATCGAGCATTTGCGCGGTGCGGTCATGACAACCCTGCAACAAGGCAAACAGCTCGGCATCCGCCGTGACCACACCCGCCGACACGTCCTCCAGCAGGGTTTCCAGTTCGTGGGCGAAGTCGCCAATGGCGGTGATTTCCACCATGCGCGCGCCGCCTTTGAGGGTGTGCAGATCGCGCAGCAGGTTTTCGACTTCAAGGGTGTTTTGCGGTTCGGCTTGCCAGCGCGCCAAGGCGGCGCCCGAGCTTTCGAGGATGTCGAAGGCTTCTTCGAGGAAGATTTCCAGCAACTCGGGATCGGCGCCGCTGGTTGGGTCCGGCTCAGCGGCGGGCTGCCCGGCAACCGGCGGGCCGGGATGACGATAGCCGCGAATGGCCTCAATCAGTTCAAAGGGCTCGCGCAGCGGTTGCTGCTGTTGCAGGTGTTCAAGCATGAGGGCCAGGTGCTGGTGGCTGCGAACCAGCAACTGCGCCAGCGCCGGGCTCTCGTTGGCACGACGGTCCAGCAGGCCCTCGTACAAGTGTTCCAGCTCATGGGCCAAATCGCCCACCGGGACGACGCCCGCCATGCGTGCCCCGCCCTTGAGGGTGTGCAAATCACGCTGCAACGATGACAGGGGCGCGAGGCTGTCGGGCTCGCTCAACCAGCGCTGCAAGGCCTGGCCCGCGCTCTCCAGAATGTCGACCGCTTCTTCGAGGAAAATGGCGACTATTTCGTCGTCCAGCCCGTCATCGTCGTCCTCGCCTGCGATCTCATCGAGTTGTGCAGTGGCAGCCCCCAGCTCGGTGATGTCCTGGGTCTGGCCGCCTTCGCGGCGGATCAACCCCGTGGCGTCGGGCGCCAACCCTTGGTGCAGTAATTGGTTCAAGGTGTGGATGAGAGTCGGCTGCGGGGTGATTTCCTGACCTGCGGCCAATTGGTCGAGCATGTTAATCAGCGCTTCGTGGGCCTCATCAGCCACGTCGAAAAAACGATCGCTGACGGCCAGACTGCTTTCTTCAACCGCCCCATACAGGTCCAGCAGGGCTTCGCACAGCGCGTCGACCGGTTGCAGGTCGAGCGCGTGCGCGGCCTCGCCAAAGGCGGTCAACAGGTCCAGCAGCGTGTCGAGCCCCTCGCGCTCATGGGGGTGCTGACGCCAGTGACGCAGCAGGTCTTCGGCGTCAAACAGGGTGTCCATGCCCTGTTCCAGAAACGCCGTGATGCGCTGCGGGTCGCGCTTGGGCACCAACGCGCTGCCAGTTGCGTTGAGCAACGCATCCAGCCGGTCGGCAATCAGGCATTCCGTGCGCTCAATCAGGGAGCGCGCGCCCTGGATGTCGGCCAGCGGATCAACGTCCAGTTGCTTCAAGCCGCGGTGCAACAGGCCGTCGGCTTCGAGCAGCAGCTCGATTTCGTCCAGATCCAGCGCCACGTGATGGGCTTTGTACTCACGCACCAGATGGTCCAGTGGCGCCGCCAGTTCGGCCATGGGCAACACGCCCGCCATGTGTGCGCTGCCTTTGAGCGTGTGCACGGCACGTTGCAGGTCATCACTGGCATGCAGCGGCATGTGCGCGCTGGCCTGATCGAGGAAGCGGTTCAACGTGTCGAGGTGGGTCTGCGCTTCCTGCCGGAAGATCTCCAGTAATTGCGGGTCAAAGGCCGGGCTGTCCTGCTCGATCAACAACGGCAAAGGGTCGCCTTGGGACAACTGATGCGCCCGCGCGGCCAGTGCGTCGACGTCGTCGCGCTGACGCTGGTCTCGCTCGGCAAACGCCTGGATCAAGTCGGGCAGGATCACCAGCGTGTCTTCGAGCAACTGATGAATCGCCGGCCCCGGCGCCACGCTGCGTTCGATCACCCGGTTGAGCAGGTTTTCGACTGCCCACGCCAGTTCACCCAGCACCAGGGCGCGCACCATGCGTCCGCTGCCTTTCAAGGTGTGAAAGCCGCGTCGCAGCTCACTCAGCGCGTTGCTGTCCGCTGGGTTGGCCACCCATTGCGGCAGGGCTTCGTGCAGCGCCATCAGCACTTCATCGGTTTCTTCGAGGAAGACTTCGAGCAGCTCTTCGTCCACCGGCACCTCGTCCACCGGGGGCGGCAACAGGCTGCCGGGGATGTGCTGCGCGGGCGGGTTGAGTGCCGACACCGGGCTGGCCAACACGTCGGCCAGGCTTTGCACCACCTGCGGGTCTTGCAACTCTTGCAAGTCTTCCATCACCAGCACTTCGGTCGGGCTGAGGATGTCATCGAGCAGCGGGACATTGCGTTCGGCCGGGGCATACCCGAGCGCGATCAGGCTGTTTTCGGCACGGTCCAGTACGGCCTCGCCTGCCGCACCGGGGTCCAGGGCCAGACGCTCCAAATAGTATTCGATGCTCACCAGTGCGTCGGCAAAGTGGTCGATGTGCCGCGCATCGGGCCGCTCGCGGCCCAGCAGCAGGTGCTCGCACAAGTAGTCGTCACAGGCTTGCAGCAGGCTGGCAGCGCGGTTGAGCGGGATCATCGCCAGTGCCCCGCGAATTTGCGTGAGCAAACCCGGCACCGCCTGCAACGCCTCGCGGTCGTAATCGGCGGCCAGGTAATCGTTGATCAAGTCTTTGGCTTCGTCGAACACCAGCCGCGCTTCTTTGATCACCAACTGGTGGATTTGCATCAGGTCGGTGGTGGGCAGGCGGCTTTCTTCGCGTTGCGAAGGTTCGACGCTGCCGACCATCCCGGCCAGCGTGGCCTCGACGTACAGCAGCGCGGCGGCAACGTCCATCAACACCGGGTCCGTTGGCTCGCGCTGGCCCTGAGCCAGGCTCTGCACCACAGCCAGTTGGTCAATGATGACCTTGCGCGGCTGGCCAAAGCCTAAAACGGCCAGCGTGTCGGCTATCTGCCGCAGCGGCGCCAGCAGACTGCTGAGCTCCGACACGTGGGTGCGGTCGCTGCGCACGAACAGGTCGAGGCGCTCCTTGACCCGCACCAGTTCCTCACACAGCGCGGCCACGACGGAGCGCATGGCATCGCGGTCCGGCCCGGCCAGGCGCGCGCGCTCGGCGTCGACCATGGCCGCATCGGGCATGGCTTCGTCCAGTTCGTACAGGGCCTTGAGGCTGAGCATTTTCGGCGTGGGGCGCTCAGCCTTGGCGATGTAAAACAGCAGGCTGGTGACGAGCCTGTCGGAAGCGGGCTGATTGACCGCTTCGATGCCCTGGGCCTGCAGCCGTTGCAGCGGTTTGTCGGTTTCTCTGAGCAGGCTGCGCAGCGCCGGGCTGTTGGCGACTTTACCCTTGAGCAT
Source organism: Pseudomonas sp. BS-2016 (assembly GCF_001806145.1). Taxonomy (NCBI): domain Bacteria; kingdom Pseudomonadati; phylum Pseudomonadota; class Gammaproteobacteria; order Pseudomonadales; family Pseudomonadaceae; genus Pseudomonas; species Pseudomonas sp. BS-2016. The sequence continues at coordinate 446,895 of NZ_MLCT01000013.1, read as the reverse complement.
GCCTTCGACCAACGCCGAGGCGATTGTCCACAGCGCATTAAGGGGCGCGCCCCGGCACAGGGTTTCCAGTTGCGCAAAGACCTCGGCCAGTTGCGCCAACTGACCCGGCACGTCGTCTTCACGCAGCAGCCCCAGCAACGCACTTTGCAGGTGTTGACGCAGGGCAGGCACCCGCTCGGACACGTCCTGCACCGGCAGTTGCGCCAGCGCCTCGGGCGCCAGCGGCTCCAGCACTTGCAAGGGCGGGCTGAACAGGCTGGTTTGCGCAAGCAGGGGTTGGCCCCGGGCGGTGCGCAGGTCGTTGATTAAAGGCAGCACCACCAACGGCCAGTCGCGCCGGGCGCTGTGCACGCGGTCCAAATAAAGCGGCAATTGGTTGAAGGCCTGTTGCAAGACCCGCACGGCCTCGTCGAGCTGGCTGACGCGCCCGTGTTGCAGGGCCATCACCAACTGCTCCATCTCTTCGGCCAGCAACGCAGCGCCGTAGAACTCGACCATCAACAAGCTGCCATGCACTTGATGCACGCACGTCAGGCACTGCGCCAGCGCCTGGGGCGAAGGCTGCAACGTATAGCCGTCCAGCGCTGCGCGGGCCAGTTTGAGGGTCTCGCCGATTTCGTCTTTGACCCACTCAAGGGCTACGTAGTCGTGCCGGTCAACCATAACGACTCCCGTCAATATTGCGCCGCACTACTGAGGCTCACGCGGTTCAGGGGTGTCGGGCAAGGTAAAGCCGGACACCGAACGCCGCAGTTGGCTGGCCATCTTGGCCAGGTTGCCAATGCTGTCGGCGGTGGCGGTCGAGCCGGACGAGGTCTGGCTGGTGATTTGCTGGATCACGTTCATGGTCAAGGAAATCTGGCCCGCCGAGGTGGTTTGCTGCTGGGCGGCATTGGAAATGCTTTGAATCAGGGCGGCGAGGTTTTGCGACACGCCTTCGATCTCTTCGAGCGCCACCCCGGCGTCCTGCGCCAGACGCGCCCCGCGCACCACTTCGGTGGTGGTTTGCTCCATGGAGATCACCGCTTCGTTGGTGTCGGCCTGAATCGCCCGCACCAGGGTTTCGATTTGCCGCGTGGCGGCCGATGAACGCTCGGCCAAGCGCTGGACTTCGTCAGCGACCACGGCAAAGCCGCGCCCGGCATCCCCGGCCATGGACGCCTGAATCGCCGCGTTGAGGGCCAAAATATTGGTCTGGTCGGCAATGTCGTCAATCAGGCTGACAATGTCGCCAATCTCTTGAGACGACTCGCCCAGACGCTTGATGCGCTTGGCCGTGTCCTGAATCTGGTCACGGATGTTGTCCATGCCGTGAATGGTGTTGTGCACCACTTCGTTGCCTTTGTTGGCAATCGCCACCGAGCGCTCGGCCACCGCCGAGGACTCTGACGCGTTGGCCGACACTTCATCGATGGAGTGGGCCATTTGCTGAATGGCGCCCGAGGCTTCGGCAATCTGCCGGGCCTGATGCTCGGAGGCTTCGGCCAGTTGCATCGCGGTGGCCTGGGTGTCTTGCACCGCCGCCGCCACTTGCCCGGCGGTGAGGTTGATGGTGGCCACCAGATCGCGAAGCTGGTCGACCGAGTAGTTGATCGAGTCGGCAATGGTGCCCGTAAAATCTTCGGTCACGGAGGCGGTGACCGTCAGGTCGCCATCGGCCAGGTCGGCAATTTCATCCAGCAAACGCATGATTGCGTTTTGGTTGCGGTCGTTCTTCTCGGCGGTTTCGCGCAGTTGGCGATTGGTTTCGCGCACCATCACCATACCGATCAGGATGATCGACGCCAGCGCCAGCAAGCCCAATACGTAGCCGCCGATGATGTCCAGCGAGCGGCCGCTGGCAAGGTTCTCGAACCCGTTGGCCAGCATTGAGGCTTCGTCGAGCAAGGTCTGCGACAGGCTGAAGATATTGCTCGCGGCTTCGCGCACTTGAAACAACTGCGGCGAGGTTTCGAGGATTTCATCCACCGAACCCGATACAAACTGGAACAGCTCCGAGATTTCCTGCAAGCGGGCGCGGGCGTCTTTGTCTTCGACCTGCGAAATACGCATGCCCGCGTTGCCTTCGAGCATGCCGTTCAGCACTTGGCCGAAACGGTTGGCGTCACGCCCGAAAGCATCGGCTGCCTGAGCCGCGGTTTCGTCCCCGGCCAGTACCGTGTTGACGGCGCCCAGAATCCGCTCGGCCAGCAATGATTGGCGTTGTGCCACCGCCACCTGGCTGGCCGGCGCTCCGCGCTGCAACAGGATCTCGACCACTTTTTCGTATTCGACCTGCAACTGCGGCACGGTTTCGGCCAGCGTTGCCGCCACTTGGTGCAGCGAGAGCACGGTTTGTTCACTGGCCAAAATGGCGTTGGTGTTGCTCAGCAACTGTTCCCAGTCGCGCTGAACGGCCTGCATTTCTTTGTGCACGGCGGGTGGCGCGGCGGGCAGGCCGGTGGCCGGGTCGCCTTTTTTCAAGTAACCCCAGCGCTGGCTGAAGTCGTTGCGCGCATCGCTCAGCAGGCGGAACGCTGCGGTTTTACCGGCAGCGGCTTCAGTGGCGTTTTTGGCAATGCGCTGGGACAGCACGCGCAGCTCGCCCGCGTGGCTGATGTATTGCTTGTCGTAGTTGGACTGGGTGTTGAGGTAAGCAAAATTGGCGAACAACAGCATGATGAACACGATCAGGGCGATAAACAGCACGATGATCTGCGAACGGCTGCGCGACCCTTCCATTGGTTTAGCGTTGTTGGCTGCGGTCATCGATCAGGCCCTGACTGCTGTATGGATGCTTGAGGTTCCACGTGCTCACTGCTCACACCGCGACCGCCCGGAACTCGGGCGCTTGCGCCAAGGCAAACGGGCTGAATACCCACCAGTCATGGGCGGCAGCGAAGCGTCCTTGTACATAAGGCGCGAAAGGTAAGCCGGGGGAAACGGGTGGGTGGGTGTCCAGATCCGTTTGGGCAAAGTGCTGCATGCCCAGCACTTCATCGACTTGCAGGCCGACGAAGATGTCGTCGTACTCCAGCACCAACACCCGGCGCTGTTTGCGCAACGGGGATAACTCGACGCCGAAAAAGCCGCACAAGTCCATGATCGGCAGCAGTTGCCCACGCAGGTTGGCGACGCCTCTGACCCAGGGTTTGACACCCGGCAGCAAGGTGAAACGCGGCTCATGCAGGATCTCGGCGATTTCCCCCATAGGCGCCACAAAACACTGCTCGCCGATGCGAAAACCAATACCGCTCCAGGTGTGCGCCGCGGCGGGCTCGGCTACAGGCCCCGCCGCCAGCGAGCGACAGCGCTGGTCAATGTCGAGCAGCAGCTCAAACGCGGTCAGAGAATCGGGCATGGTGCGGCCATCACTTGTGCGTGGAGGCTGGCAGAAATTTATTGATTCCCTCGGTCAGCGCATCCTCTTCGACCGGTTTGGTCAAATACGCTTTTGCCCCCTGTCGAGCGGCCCAGACCATGTCGGTCTCTTGATCCTTGGTGGTCACCACAATGACCGGGATCCCTTGGGTTTCCGGGTCTTTGGTCAATTGACGCGTGGCCTGGAACCCGTTGAGGCCCGGCATCACGATGTCCATCAGGACCAGATCGGGTTTTTCCTTGCGCGCCAGTGCGACGCCATCTGCGCCGTTGCCCGCCTGCAACACTTGATGGCCGTGCTTTTCGAGCATGCCGGTCAGTTTGTACATTTCAGTCGGCGAGTCATCGACGATCAGAATGCGAGCCATGGTGTTCCCCATTTATAAGGTGATCGGCCTGTTGACCGAGCATCAGTGAGCGTTTTGCACAACCGTGAAACCGGGCACGTGCGCCTTGATTGCATTGAGCAACTCGTCCCGGCTGAAGGGTTTGGTCAAAAATTGATCAGACCCGACGATACGCCCTTTTGCCTTGTCGAACAGGCCGTCTTTGGAGGACAGCATGATCACCGGCGTGGACTTGAAGGAACGGTGGTTTTTGATCAGTGCGCAGGTCTGGTAGCCATCAAGGCGCGGCATCATGATGTCGACAAAAATGATGTGCGGATGATGGTCGACAATTTTGGCCAATGCATCGAAGCCGTCAACGGCGGTGATCACCTCGCAGCCAACGTTTTTGAGCAACGTTTCAGCGGTGCGGCGAATGGTTTTCGAATCGTCAATCACCATCACCTTCAAGGCGCTGGAATGCTTGTCCATATGTGCTCTACCATCGCCACGGCGACCCGTTTTGTTACAACGTTGCGATCCCGAAGCCCAAGTCCTTGGTAGACAAGGGCTGCAGGTGCTGTGCGAGCCTTTTTAGCACAGTCTCTACATGCAATCTATCGAACGTCCCGCCACCTGCTGGCGCAGACGGTTTTTCCTTGACCGAGACACCACACGGCGCCACTCTGGCGCCACTTTTAATTGCCTGCTGATCGCTTTTACAGCGATTGGCTTAGCTCACTACTGTTGAGGAATTTGCCATGAGCGTTCGAGTCGGGATTGTCATGGACCCCATTGCGAGCATCTCCTACAAGAAGGACAGCTCGCTGGCCATGTTGCTGGCTGCGCAGGCGCGCGGCTGGACGCTGTTCTATATGGAACAGCAAGACCTGTACCTCAATGAAGGCAAGGCGCGGGCGCGCATGAAGCCGCTCAAGGTGTTCGCCAACCCGGAAAAATGGTTTGAGCTTGAAGCCGAAACCGACACGGCCCTGAGCGATCTCGACGTGATCCTGATGCGCAAGGACCCGCCGTTCGACATGGAGTTCGTGTATTCCACCTACTTGCTCGAACAGGCCGAGCGTGACGGCGTATTGATCGTCAACAAGCCGCAGAGCCTGCGCGACTGCAACGAAAAACTGTTCGCCACGCAATTCACCCAATGCACGCCGCCGACGGTCGTCAGCCGTCGCGCCGATGTCCTGCGCGAATTTGCAGCACTGCACGGTGATGTGATCCTCAAGCCGCTGGACGGCATGGGCGGTACGTCGATTTTCCGTCATCGCGTGGGGGACCCGAACCTGTCGGTGATCCTCGAAACCCTCACCGCCAACGGCACTCAGCAAATCATGGCGCAAGGCTACTTGCCGGGGATCAAAGACGGCGACAAGCGCATCCTGATGATCGACGGCGAGCCTGTTCCCTATTGCCTGGCGCGCATTCCGGCGCAGGGCGAAACACGCGGCAACCTGGCCGCCGGTGGTCGCGGCGAAGCCCGCCCGTTGAGTGACAAGGATCGCTGGATCGCTGAACAGGTCGGCCCGACCCTGCGTGAAAAAGGCTTGTTGTTCGTAGGACTGGACGTAATCGGTGAGCACCTGACCGAAATCAACGTCACCAGCCCGACCTGCATCCGCGAGATCGATAACGCGTTCGGCACCAACATCGGCGCACTGCTGATGGACGCCATTGAGCGCAAACTGGCCGCTCGCTGATTTCTATCCGCCAGACACAGACCAACATTGCGTTATCATGCGCAGCCTGTGAAACCCGCGATGTTGGTCTTTTGCCATGACACTTCCCAGCGACCTGCCCTCTGAACTCACGCACGGCGGCGTGCGCGCGGCTGATCGTCTGGGGTTTACGCTGTTTGTCGCGGCACTGATTCACCTGGCGGTGATCCTGGGCGTCGGGTTCAGCATGAGCGAGCCCAAACAGATCAGCAAAACCCTCGAAATCACCCTGTCCACGTTCAAGAGCGAGAAGGCACCGAAGCAGGCGGACTTTCTGGCGCAGGACAATCAGCAAGGCAGCGGCACGCTGGACAAGAAAGCCGTGCCCAAAACCACAGAAGTGGCGCCGTTTCAGGCCAACGAAGTCAAAAAGGTCACGCCGCCCCCTGCCGCCCGGCCCGAACAAAAGCAGGCCGCCCCCAAAGCCGCCGTCACCACCGTGGCGCCAAAGCCCAAAAAAGCCACGCGCGAGCCGCAGAAGGTCATCACCGAGGCCGCGCCCAAGGCCAGCATTCCGTCGTTTGACAGCTCCCAACTGTCGAGCGAGATCTCCAGCCTCGAAGCCGAACTGGCCAACGAGCAACAGCTGTATGCCAAAAGGCCCAAGATCTACCGCATGAGTGCGGCCTCGACCATGCGCGACAAAGGCGCCTGGTACAAAGAGGACTGGCGCAAAAAGATCGAGCGCATCGGCAACCTCAACTACCCCGAACAGGCACGCCGCGAAAAAATCTACGGCAAGCTGCGGCTGCTGGTCTCGATCAATCGCGACGGTTCGCTGCATGAAGTACTGGTGCTCGAATCTTCCGGCCAGCCGTTGCTGGATCAGGCAGCGCAGCGCATCGTACGTCTGGCCGCGCCGTTCGCGCCGTTCACCGGTGACCTGGCCGACATCGACCGCCTCGAAATCATCCGCACCTGGAAATTCGCCCAGGGCGACCGGCTGTCCAGTAATTAATGCCGGGGTAAATGAGCGCTCGCGCCGCGTAGCCCAAGCGGGTTTCAAGGCGCGCCATCTGCCAACTTGTCAGTTTCACTTGTCAGCGCCACACTAAGGCTCATGAAAAACCGCGCACCGACCTACCTCAAGCATCAGTTCCTGATCGCCATGCCGCACATGGCTGACCCGAATTTTGCTCATTCCTTGACGTACATCGTCGAGCACACGGCCAATGGGGCGATGGGCCTGACCATCAATCGGCCGCTGGACCTCAACCTCAAAGATATTCTTGAGCAGTTGCGCCCCGAGCGCGCCGTGCCCGAGCTGTGCGAGCACGTGCCGATTTATGCAGGCGGCCCGGTAATGACCGACCGCGGTTTTGTCCTGCACCCCGCCAGCATGAGTTTCGACGCCACGGTTGAGCTGCAAGAGGGCTTGGCGCTAAGCACGTCACTGGATGCCCTGGGCAGCATCGCCGACGGCAATGGCCCGCGACGCAGCCTGATTTGCCTGGGCTATGCCGGGTGGGAAGCCGGTCAACTCGAAGCCGAACTGGCTGACAACGCCTGGCTCACGTGCCCGTACTCTGCCCACATTTTGTTCAACACCTCGAGCGAGCTGCGCCTTGACGCGGCCGCCAAACACCTCGGAGTTAACCTCAACTTGTTAAGCACTCAAGCAGGTCACGCCTGATGGCCCACCTACGTTTACTGCTGGGTTTTGATTACGGCACCCGCTCCATCGGCGTCGCCGTCGGCCAGATGATTACCGGGCAAGCTCGCGAGCTGTGCAATTTGAAAGCCGAGAACGGCATCCCGAAGTGGGAAGAAATCGAGAAACTGATCAAAGAATGGCAGCCCGATGCCATGGTGGTCGGCATGCCGTTGAATATGGACGGCACCCCCAGCGAGTTCTGTGCTCGCGCGCAAAAATTTGCCAATCGGTTGAATGGCCGCTTCAATCTCCCCGTTTTTACCCACGACGAACGCCTGACCACCTTTGAGGCCAAGGGCGAACGCAAGGCCCAGGGTGGCCAGCGGGGCAGTTACCGCGACAACCCCGTCGATGCCATCGCCGCCAAACTGGTGCTGCAAGGCTGGCTCGACGAGCACCCGGCTGAACCTCAAGCCTGACATTGCGTTTAATTGTTTGACGCACCTCATTGTTTGCGCCCGTCGCAGCACGCATCCTGCGCGGGCCTTTTAAGGAGCCACCATGATCCTGCCTGTTCCCGCTGAACTGATCTCTCAGATGGCGCTTGATCTCAAGGCCCATCTGGCCCGCCGTCACATCACCGAGCCCCGTTTCATCGGCATCCGCACGGGCGGCATCTGGGTGGCCCAGGCGCTGTTGCGGGCCATGGACAGCGACGCGCCGCTGGGCACGCTGGACGTCTCGTTCTACCGCGACGACTTCAGCCAGAACGGGCTGCACCCGCAAGTGCGGCCGTCCGACCTGCCGTTCGAGATCGAAGGCCAGCACCTGGTACTGATCGACGACGTACTGATGAGCGGCCGCACCATCCGCGCGGCACTCAACGAATTGTTCGACTATGGTCGTCCGGCCAGCGTGACCCTGGTCAGCCTGCTCGACCTGGACGCCGCCGAGCTGCCGATCCGGCCGAATGTGGTGGGCGCGACCTTGTCGCTCAAACCGACCGAGCGGGTAAAATTGTCCGGCCCCGCGCCACTGACACTCGAACTCCAAGACCTATCTCAAGAACCCGCCCTTTAAGAGACCACTGCGATGACGCCTACAGACGCCAAGCGCCCGCTGCAGCTCAATGATCAGGGCCAGCTGCGCCACTTTCTGTCGCTCGACGGCTTGTCCCGTGAGCTGCTGACAGAGATCCTCGACACTGCCGACTCGTTCCTTGAGGTCGGCGCCCGTGCGGTGAAAAAAGTCCCGTTGCTGCGCGGCAAGACCGTGTGCAACGTGTTCTTCGAAAACTCCACCCGCACCCGCACCACCTTTGAAATGGCCGCCCAGCGCCTGTCTGCCGACGTGATCACACTCAATGTGTCCACGTCCTCGGCGAGCAAGGGTGAAACCCTGCTCGATACCCTGCGCAACCTCGAAGCCATGGCCGCTGACATGTTCGTGGTGCGCCACGGCGATTCGGGCGCTGCACATTTCATCGCCGAGCACGTGTGCCCGCAGGTCGCGATCATCAACGGCGGCGACGGCCGTCACGCTCACCCGACCCAGGGCATGCTCGACATGCTGACCATTCGCCGCCACAAGGGCGGGTTTGAAAACCTGTCGGTGGCCATCGTCGGCGACATCCTGCACTCGCGGGTCGCACGCTCGAACATGATCGCGCTCAAAACACTGGGCTGTCAGGACATTCGCGTCATTGCCCCAAAAACCCTGCTGCCTGTGGGCATCGAGCAATACGGGGTCAAGGTGTACACCGACATGACCGAGGGCCTGAAGGACGTCGACGTGGTCATCATGTTGCGCCTGCAGCGTGAGCGCATGTCCGGCGGCCTGCTGCCAAGCGAAGGCGAGTTCTACCGCCTGTTCGGCCTGACCACTGCCCGCCTGGCGGGCGCCAAACCCGACTGCATCGTCATGCACCCCGGCCCGATCAACCGTGGCGTGGAAATTGAATCAGCCGTGGCCGATGGCCCGCACTCGGTGATTCTCAATCAGGTGACGTACGGCATCGCCGTGCGCATGGCGGTGTTGTCCATGACCATGAGCGGGCAAACGGCCCAGCGCCAATTCGAACAGGAGAACGCCCAGTGAAGCTCAGCATTCTCGGCGCCCGTGTAATAGACCCTGCCAGCCAGTTTGACCAGGTCACCGACCTGCACCTGGAAGCCGGAAAAATCGTCGCCATGGGCGCGGCCCCGGCGGGTTTCTCGCCCGCCCGCACGCTTGACGCCAAGGGCCTTGTGGCCGCACCGGGGCTGGTGGACTTGAACGTTGCCCTGCGCGAGCCCGGTTACAGCCGCAAAGGCACAATTGCCAGCGAAACCCGCGCCGCCGCAGCCGGTGGCGTGACCAGCCTGTGCTGCCCGCCGCATACCAAACCGGTGCTCGACACCTCGGCCGTGGCCGAACTGATCCTCGACCGCGCCCGCGAAGCCGGCAACTGCAAAGTGTTCCCCATCGGGGCACTGAGCAAAGGGCTCGAAGGCGAACAACTGGCCGAACTGATCGCCCTGCGCGATGCCGGTTGCGTGGCCTTCGGCAACGGCCTGAGCAGTTTCAGCAACACGCGCACCTTGTGCCGCGCGCTGGAATACGCGGCCACGTTTGACCTGACGGTGATTTTCCACTCTCAGGACCGTGACCTGGCTGAAGGCGGCCTGGCCCACGATGGCCCGATGGCGGCCTTCCGTGGCTTGCCCGGCATCCCTGAAACCGCCGAAACCGTGGCGCTGGCCCGCGACCTGTTGCTGGTCGAGCAAAGCGGCGTGCGCGCGCACTTCAGCCAACTGACCAGCGCCCGGGGCGTCGCGCTGATAGCGCAAGCTCAGGCTCGCGGCCTTAAGGTCACCGCCGATGTGGCGCTCTATCAGTTGATCCTGACCGACGAAGCGCTGGTGGACTTCTCCAGCGTCTACCACGTGCAACCGCCGCTGCGCACCCGCGCCGACCGTGACGGGCTGCGTGAAGCCGTCAAATCCGGCGTGGTGCAGGCCATCTCCAGCCATCACCAACCCCATGAGCGGGACGCCAAACTGGCCCCGTTCGGCGCCACCGAGCCGGGCATGAGCAGCGTAGAGCTGTTGTTGCCGTTGGCGATGACGCTGGTCGAAGACGGTTTGCTGGACTTGCCGACGTTGCTGGCGCGCTTGAGCACCGGCCCGGCAGATGCCTTGAGCTTGCCAGCGGGGCGTTTGAGTGTGGGTTCGGCGGCCGATCTGGTGCTGTTCGATCCGGGCGCTTCCACCGTGGCCGGTGAAACATGGCACTCCAAAGGCGACAACTGCCCATTCCTGGGCCATTGCCTGCCAGGCGCCGTGCGCTACACGCTGGTGGACGGTCGAATCAGCTACGAAGGCTAAGGCGTCGCCCTACACCCTCACCCCACCCCCTGCCTGCGGTAGAGGCTCGGGGTGAGGGTTTTTTTAGCGCTTAACGGCGCTCGGCATTCTTGATCGAGATCTGGGTATTCAAGGTCCAGAAGTCGTACAAGACACCGATCAGGAACAAACCGCCCGTGAACAGGTAGATGATCCCGGTGATCCATTTGCCCATGTACATGCGGTGCAGGCCGAACACGCCCAAAAATGTCAGCAGAATCCACGCCACGCTGTAATCGGTGTTACCCGATGTAAAGCGCAAGTCCGCTTCGCGGTCCATGCTCGGGATCAGGAACAAGTCGATCAGCCAGCCAATGCCCAACAAGCCCAGGGTGAAGAACCAGATGGTTCCGGTGACCGGCTTGCCGTAATAGAAACGATGAGCCCCCAGAAAGCCAAAAATCCACAGCAGATAACCCAGTACCTTGCTGTGGGTATCGTGTTGTACATCGTCTCGATAGCCGCTCATTAATGCCCCCTTGGGAGTCGATAGAAAAAAATTTACACTTTTTTTGTGACTTTTTTACTGTCTCGCAACACGTAATAGTCTGTTGCAGGTTTTCGCGCAAACCCTTATGCCATCAGGCCTGCATCGCCACACTGTGACAATTTGCCACCACCTTGAGGGTTTTTGACCCCCCGGTCCAATCGACAAACGGCCTTAGAAAGGACAAAAAAGCTGTTATAAAGTTGCGCGCTTAACCACATAGAGCCCTGCCGAATGCGTCCTTTATTCAAGACATGGCTAACCATTTGCCTATTACTGCCTCTGGCCGCCCACGCCACCAACCGTGAGCAACGTCTTCCTTCGGGTTTCACCGGATACACCGCAAAGTCATCTGCGAGTGCACCGTTTGTAGCCTCTAACAGCAAAACCGTCTCACGTGCGACCTCCAGTAAAGTTCATCGCAAAGCCCCCGGCAAAATGGCGACCGCTTCTCTGGTCGCCGCCAACAAGCAAAGCAGCACCGTACTGAGCCGTGCGGTCAACGTGCTGGGCACCCCTTATCGTTGGGGCGGCAGCAGCCCAAGTAAAGGCTTTGATTGCAGCGGGCTGGTCAAATACGCGTTCAACGATGTGGCGGCGGTCAATCTGCCCCGCAGCTCCAGCGCCATGGCCAGCGGCCACGGCCAGAAAGTCGATCGCAAAGACTTGAAGCCCGGCGACTTGCTGTTTTTCAACATCAAGAGCCGCAAGGTCAACCACGTGGCCATTTACCTGGGCAACGACCGGTTTATTCACGCGCCACGCCGCGGCAAGTCGGTGACCATCGACACCCTGAAAAAGCCGTACTGGCAGAGCCACTACGTAGTCGCCAAGCGCGTATTGCCCAAAGAGCAAACCAACCTGCGGGTTGCGCAGCGCTAACTGACATCGTTGAAGGGCAGCGCAAGGCTGCTCTTCGGCGGTTACAGGTCGATGATTCCCCTCTCCTGCAAGCGTTTCACACTCAGGTCCAATGTCTGCATGCCGACCGCTGCGCCGGTCTGGATGACAGACGCCATCTGCGCCACTTTGTTTTCCCGTATCAGGTTCCGGATCGCAGGCGTACCGAGCATGATTTCGTGTGCCGCCACCCGCCCGCCGCCCTTTTTCTTGAGCAACGTCTGAGACACCACTGCCTGCAGTGATTCGGACAGCATCGCCCGCACCATGGCTTTCTCTTCGGCCGCAAACACATCGACGATGCGGTCAATGGTCTTGGCCGCACTGGGCGTGTGCAACGTGGCAAACACCAAGTGCCCGGTTTCTGCGGCGGTCAGGGCCAACCGGATACTGTCGAGGTCGCGCATTTCACCGAGCACAATCACGTCCGGGTCTTCACGCAACGCTGAGCGCAATGCGTTGGCGAAACCGTGGGTGTCGCGGTGGACTTCGCGCTGATTGATCAGGCAGCGTCGCGAGGTGTGAACGAATTCAATCGGGTCTTCAATGGTCAGAATGTGTTGCTGACGCGTGCTGTTGAGGTGATCGATGAGGGCGGCCAGCGTGGTGGTTTTGCCTGAACCCGTGGCGCCGGTGATCAGGATCAGACCATGAGGCACGTTAAAGAGCGGGCTCAGCACTTGATCCAAACCCAGTGATGCCAGGCTCGGCACCGTGGCGCCAATACGGCGCAACACCGCTGCGGGGCCATGCTGTTGCCTGAAGGCATTCACCCGAAACCGCCCCAGCTCCGGCACGGTGTACGAAAAATCAGCTTCGAGGGTTGTTTCAAACGCCTCGCGCTGCGACGCGGTCATCATGCTGTGGATAAGTTCGAGTACACACTGCGCACTTACGCTCGGCAGCTCGCACCGCTGCAGCTCGCCATCAATGCGCAGCAGCGGCTCCACGCCCGCAGACAGGTGCATGTCCGATGCGCCGCGCGCCACGCATACAGCCAACAGGTCGGCGATATCCATCCCCCCTCCCAATTCCAGTAGAATGCCGCAGACTTTCACCACGGCGGGCTTAATTGAATGTCCACGATAGCTGACAACATTGCTCAGGTTGAGGCGCGCATCCGTGCGGCCGCACTGGCTGTGCAACGCGATGTAACGAGCGTTCGCTTACTGGCGGTCAGCAAGACCAAACCCGCCGCTGCGCTGCGTGACGCCTATGCCGCCGGGCTGCGCGACTTTGGCGAAAATTATCTGCAGGAAGCTCGCGCCAAACAGGTCGAATTAGCTGACCTGCCCTTGTGTTGGCACTTCATCGGCCCCATTCAATCGAACAAGACGCGTGACATCGCTGAGCATTTTGCGTGGGTGCATTCCGTAGACCGCCTCAAAATTGCCCAACGTCTGTCAGAGCAGCGGCCAGACGGGCTGCCCCCGTTGAACATTTGCATTCAGGTGAACGTCAGCGGCGAAGCCAGCAAGTCCGGGTGTGCCCCGGCTGACCTGCCCGCGCTGGCACACGCCATCAGCGCTTTGCCACGCTTGACACTGCGCGGGTTGATGGCGATTCCCGAGCCCACCGACGAGCGCGCCGAACAGGACGCCGCGTTTGCGAAGGTCCGTGAATTGCAAGAGGGCCTGAACATGGGCCTCGACACACTTTCCATGGGCATGAGCCACGACCTTGAGTCGGCCATTGCCCAAGGCGCCACGTGGGTGCGGATCGGTACTGCACTGTTTGGCGCTCGCGACTACAGTCAGGCCTGAAAAGGCTTGCCTCACACTTATAAGGATCGGTCATGAGCAAGACGCGTATTGCCTTTATCGGAGCCGGCAACATGGCTTCCAGCTTGATCGGCGGCCTGCTGGCCAAAGGGTTCGACGCTGCACAGATCCGCGCCAGCGACCCTGGCGCCGACACCCGCACCAAGGTAGCGGCCGAACACGGTATCGACGTGTTCGCTGAAAACGAAAAAGCGGTGCAGGACGCTGACGTCATTGTCATTGCAGTCAAGCCACAGGCGATGAAGGCTGTGTGCCAGGACCTGCGTCCGCACCTTCAGCCCAAACAACTGGTGGTGTCGATTGCTGCCGGTATCAACGCCTCCAGTTTGCTGGAATGGTTGGGCACTCAGCCGCTGGTGCGCTGCATGCCCAACACGCCTGCCCTGCTGGGCAAAGGGGTCAGCGGTCTGTTCGCCACTCAGCAGGTCACCCAAACACAACGCGCGCTGGCCGATGAGCTGCTGAGCGCTGTGGGCGTTGTGGTCTGGGTCGAGCAAGAAGCTCAGATCGACGCCGTGACGGCGGTATCGGGCAGTGGCCCGGCGTATTTCTTCCTGCTGATCGAAGCCATGACCAACGCGGGCGTGAAGTTGGGCCTGAGCCATGACGTCGCGGAGAAACTGGCCGAGCACACAGCACTGGGCGCCGCCTGCATGGCCGTGGACAGCGATGCCGACGCGGCCGAATTGCGTCGTCGCGTGACCTCGCCCGCGGGCACCACCGAAGCTGCAATCAAGTCATTCCAGGCCAGTGGTTTTGAAGCCACGGTCGAAAAAGCATTGAGTGCCGCCGCGCACCGCTCGGCCGAATTGGCCGAACAACTGGGTCAATAAAGGAGCAAATGATGTCAGGACTTAATGGCGCTGCCATTTTTGTGGTTCAAACCCTGGGCAGCCTGTATTTGCTGGTCGTGCTGTTGCGTTTCATCCTGCAACTGGTACGCGCCAACTTCTACAACCCGATCTGCCAGTTCATCGTCAAGGCCACGCAAACCCTGCTCAAGCCCATGCGCCGCGTGATTCCCAGCATTTTCGGCCTGGACATGTCGTCGCTGGTACTGGCGATTCTGGTGCAAATGGTGGTGTTCGCCATCGTGCTGACCTTGAGCTATATCCCGTTCAACATCCTCGGGCTGCTGCTGTGGTCGATCATCGGCGTGACGGCACTGTTCCTGAAAGTGTTCTTCTTCGCCATGATCATCAGCGTGATTCTGTCGTGGGTGGCACCGGGAAGCACCAGCCCTGGCGCTGAGCTGGTCAACCAGATCACCGAGCCGGCGCTGGCCCCGTTCCGTCGCTTCCTGCCGAACCTGGGCGGCCTGGACATCTCGCCGATCCTGGCGTTCATGGTCATCCAGTTGATCCAGAGCTACGTGATCCCGCCACTGGCCATGTACGTCGGTATGCCGCTTGAGCTGTTCGGCCTGATCTGATGAGTTATTTCCGCTGGGACGGTGACGACCTGATTCTCGATTGTCATTTGCAACCCAAGGCCAGCAGCGATGAGTTCGCTGGCCTGCACGGTGACCGCCTGAAAATCCGGCTCACCGCCCCACCGGTCGAAGGCAAGGCCAACGCCCATTTGATGGCTTTTCTGGCCAAGGCGTTTGGCATCGCCAAAAGTCAGGTCAGCCTGATCAGTGGCGAACTCAACCGGCAAAAACGGGTACGCCTGCACAGCCCCAAAAAACTGCCGGTGCTGCCCGGGTTGACCCGTCCCGACCTCTAGGGTCTGTTCCCGTTTGCGCGGGCTGCGACAGGCTGTACGACGGCCTTCAGAACAGCCTTCAAACGCGACCAAAGGGTTTTGCACCATTGCTTGCCGCTCGCTGCCCCGCTCATTAGACTTACGCCTCATTTAAATGAGAGCAGGGTCGATGCCAGCTGCCTTTCCCCCCGATTCCGTTGGTCTGGTTGTGCCTCACGTTGCACATTTCAGCGAACCGCTGGCACTTGCTTGCGGCCGCTCACTGCCAGCCTATGACCTGATTTACGAAACCTACGGCCAGCTCAATGCGTCGGCCAGTAATGCCGTGCTGATTTGCCACGCGCTGTCAGGTCATCATCACGCCGCCGGGTATCACAGCGTCGACGACCGCAAGCCCGGCTGGTGGGACAGCTGTATCGGCCCCGGCAAGCCCATCGACACCCGCAAATTCTTCGTGGTCAGCCTCAACAACCTCGGCGGTTGCAACGGTTCGACCGGCCCGAGCAGCATCGACCCCGACACCGGCCGCCCGTTTGGCGCGTCGTTCCCGGTGCTGACCGTTGAAGACTGGGTGCACAGCCAGGCGCGTCTGTCTGACCGCCTGGGCATCTCGCAGTGGGCCGCCGTGATCGGTGGCAGCCTTGGCGGGATGCAGGCATTGCAATGGAGCATCAGCTACCCCGACCGTCTGCGCCATTGTCTGGCCATCGCCTCGGCGCCGAAGCTCTCGGCGCAAAACATCGCGTTCAACGAAGTCGCGCGCCAGGCCATCCTCACCGACCCCGAGTTCCATGGCGGGTCGTTTCAGGAAAAGGGCGTCATCCCCAAACGCGGTCTGATGCTGGCGCGAATGGTCGGCCACATCACGTACCTGTCGGATGACTCGATGGGCGAAAAATTCGGCCGCGGGCTGAAGAACGAAAACCTTAACTACGACTTCCACAGCGTCGAGTTTCAGGTTGAGAGCTATTTGCGCTATCAGGGCGAAGAGTTCTCCGGGCGTTTCGATGCCAACACCTATTTGCTGATGACCAAGGCGCTGGACTACTTCGACCCGGCGGCGAACTTCGATGACGACCTGGCCAAGACCTTTGCGGGCGCCAAGGCACGCTTTTGCGTGATGTCGTTCACCACCGACTGGCGCTTCTCGCCCGCCCGCTCGCGGGAGCTGGTGGATGCGTTGATGGCCGCCAAAAAAGACGTGTGCTACCTGGAGATCGACGCGCCGCAGGGCCATGACGCCTTTCTGATTCCGATCCCGCGCTACCTGCAAGCCTTCAGCAACTACATGAACCGTATTGAACTGTGAGAACGCCATGAGAGCCGACCTGGAAATCATCCAAGACTGGATCCCCGCTGGCAGCCGCGTGCTCGACCTCGGTTGCGGTAATGGCGAACTGCTGAGCTGGCTGCGCGACAACAAGCACGTCACCGGCTACGGGCTGGAAAACGACCCGGACAACATTGCCGAATGTGTTGCCAAAGGCATTAACGTCATTGAGCAGGATCTCGACAAAGGGCTGGGCAACTTTGCCAGCAACAGCTTCGACATCGTGGTCATGACCCAGGCATTGCAGGCCGTGCACTACCCCGACCGGATCCTCGACGAAATGCTGCGGGTCGGCCGTCAATGCATCATCACCTTCCCGAACTTCGGCCACTGGCGCTGCCGCTGGTACCTGGCCAGCAAAGGCCGCATGCCGGTGTCCGAGTTTTTGCCGTACACCTGGTACAACACGCCGAACATTCACTTCTGCACCTTTGAAGACTTCGAAGCGCTGTGCCGTGAGCGTGAAGCGCGTGTCATCAACCGCCTTGCCGTGGATCAACAACATCGACACGGGTGGGCCAGCAAGATATGGCCTAACCTGTTGGGCGAGATTGGCATTTACCGTGTCAGCAGTCCTGGCCTTCAGGACCATAACGTCGCGGTTTAACAGGTTCGCTCAAAGGAGAAAGACCATGGGTCGTATTGGGTTACTACTGCTTTCAATGTGTTTGGGCGCGCAGGCCATGGCGGCCGACGTGAATCCTGCCCAACGGCAGCAGACGTTTGGCGACATGACGGTGTATTACAACGCGTTCCCGTCTACTTTTCTGACGCCTAAGATTGCCCAACAGGTTGAGGTCTCGCGCAGCAAGAACAACGCCGTGCTGAACATCACCGTCAACAAGGCGGGCAAAAATATACCGGCCAATGTGCAGGGCACGGTTAAAACCGGGGATGAAAAGCCAAAGCGCCTGAGCTTCCGGCAAGTCGGCAAAGGTGGCGAGATCAATTACCTGGCCCAGTTCCCGGTCAAAGGCCCGCAAACCTTCACCTTCAAGGTGGATGTAAAAGCGGGCGGCGCTCGCGCTGAAACAATCGAATTTACTCAAATGGTCGCTCCAATCGAATGATGAACTTCACGCAACTGGTACTCGCCAGCCACAACGCGGGCAAACTCAAAGAACTTCAGGCCATGCTCGGCGAGTCGGTGCAGTTGCGCTCGATTGGAGAGTTCAGCAGCGTCGAGCCGGAAGAAACCGGCTTGTCGTTTGTCGAGAACGCCATTCTTAAGGCCCGCCATGCATCGCGCATTTGCGGCCTGCCCGCATTGGCGGACGACTCGGGGCTGGCGGTGGATGCTCTGGGCGGCGCGCCAGGCATTTACTCTGCCCGCTATGCCGATGGCCAGGGCGATGCGGCGAACAACGCCAAATTGCTCGATGCCCTCAAAGACGTGCCGCAAGCCGAACGCGGCGCGCAGTTTGTCTGCGTCCTGGCTTTGGTCCGCCACGCTGACGACCCGCTGCCGATTATCTGCGAAGGCTTGTGGCACGGGCGCATTCTGCCTGCCGCCAGCGGTGAGCACGGTTTTGGCTACGACCCGCTGTTTTGGGTGCCTGAACGCAATTGCTCCAGCGCCGAGCTCAGCCCGGCGGAAAAAAACCAGCTCAGCCACCGCGCTCGCGCCATGGCTTTGCTGCGTCAGCGTCTGGGCCTGAAATGACCCACGACACACCTCCTCAGCCGCTCTATCTCGGTGCGGCTGGCTTTTCTCAGCAGGCGCCCCGCGCCCCCCTGACGCAACTGCCGCCGCTGTCGTTGTACATCCACATTCCGTGGTGCGTGCGCAAATGCCCGTATTGCGATTTCAATTCCCATACCGCCAGCCCGGAACTGCCCGAAGAAGCCTACGTGGACGCGCTGCTGGCCGATCTCGATCAGGACCTGCACGCGGCATATGGGCGCGAGCTGAGTTCTATTTTCTTTGGCGGCGGTACGCCGAGTCTGTTCAGCGCCGCGGCGCTGGGCCGTTTGCTCAAAGGCGTTGAAGCACGCATTGCGTTTGCCGCCGATATCGAAATCACGCTGGAAGCCAACCCCGGTACGTTCGAGCAGGAAAAGTTCGTCGCGTACCGTGCGCTGGGGATCAATCGGCTGTCCATTGGTATCCAGAGTTTTCAGCCAGAAAAGCTCAAGGCACTGGGGCGTATCCACAACGGCGACGAAGCCGTGCGTGCCGCTGGCATGGCGCGTCAGGCGGGGTTTGACAACTTCAACCTGGACTTGATGCACGGTTTGCCCGATCAGTCGCTGGACGACGCCCTGAGCGACCTGCGCCAGGCCATCGCCCTCAAGCCGACGCATCTGTCGTGGTATCAACTGACGCTGGAACCCAACACGGTGTTCTGGAACCAGCCTCCGACGCTGCCGGAAGACGACACCCTGTGGGACATTCAGGAAGCGGGGCAAGCCCTGCTCGCCGAACACGGCTACGCACAGTACGAAGTGTCGGCCTACGCCCTGCCCGGCCGACCGGCGCGGCATAACCTCAACTACTGGAGCTTTGGCGACTTCATCGGCATTGGCGCCGGTGCCCATGGCAAGTTGAGCCATCCCGATGGCCGCATCGTGCGCACCTGGAAAACCCGCCTACCGAAAGATTACCTAAATCCGGCGAAGAGCTTTCAGGCTGGCGAGAAAGTTCTGACTGCCGAAGAACTGCCGTTTGAGTTTCTAATGAACGCCTTGCGCCTGACTGACGGCGTGGATTCAGCCCTTTATCCACTGCGCACCGGCTTACCCCTCGACAGTTTGAACGCCGGGCGTGAAGCCGCCGAACAAAGTGGCTTATTGCAGGTCGAACCGACACGCCTGGCGGCGACTGCCCGAGGCCAGCTGTTTCTCAATGACCTGTTGCAGCACTTTTTGACGTAAGGAAATCGAATGGACTTGGTACTCGACCTGCTTGCCACGGTATCGCGCTGGAGCCGCAGCCACCTCTCGGAGATCTCCCTGGCATTGATTGGCTGTTTGCTGGTGCTGTTTGGCGCTGACTTCAAGGGCTGGGTCGAGCAACGTCTGGGCAGCATTGCAGGCGCCTTGCGCGTCCCGCTGATGGCGCTGTTGTGCCTGATCGGCAGCGGCGCAGCGCTGATCTACGCCACGCCGTGGGTCGAGCGCGGGCTGAGTCAGTTCAACAACTACAGCCTGGCGCCGGTGTTGCTGGTGGTGTTGGTGCTGATCGGCGTGGTGGCTGATCGCCGCTAACCTGTAGCTGCAAGTGCTGGCCGGGGGGATAAAGGCCACGCAGAAAGCAGCCGATTGTGGGCTACGCTTGGGTATCGCCTGATACGTGAGCACTGCCCATGCCGAAGCTTTTAAATGGCAATCTCGATGCACTGAAAGTGGCGCTGGCGATAGCCGTCGTCGCGCTGCACTGCAAGATTCTGGGCGGTAATGACACGGCCATCGGTTACATGCTGGGCAATGGGCTGTTTCGGGTCGCGGTCCCTGTCTTCTTTATCATCAACGGGTATTACCTGTTCCACACCCTCAGCGAAGGCCACTCGTTCGGCACGTGGTTCAAACGCGGTTTGTGGATGTACCTCTTCTGGATGCTGGTCTACAGCCCGTTTTACGTCGACCCTGCGACGCTGGGCTCTCTAAAAGGCGTGCTCGGGATCATCAAGTCTTTGCTGATCGGCTATTTCCACCTCTGGTATCTGGTGGGCATGCTCGGCGGTGGACTGATCCTGTATGCGCTGCGCAATTCGGCCACTCCAACGCTGATGACGCTGGCCCTGATCGCCTATGCGATCGGGCTGACATTGCAATATGCGCGTGTTTATTACGTTCTGCCCGACCCCCTGCTGCAGCACTTCAATCAAAACGACTACGCCGCCCGTAACTTCCTGTTCATGGGTTTCCCGTTCATGTGCATGGGGTTTGTGTTGGCCAGGCATCAGGTCCCGCAAAAGGTGACACGCCCATGGGTGTGGGGCTGGCTGGTGGCGGGCACAGCCCTGATGCTGGCCGAGTCGTACATCAATTACTCGCTGCGGGCCAAGCCGCAGGTGTATTTCGACTTTATGTTTTCGTTGCCCGTTCTCACGCCCGCGTTGTTTTTGCTGGCGTGCGTGTATTTTCGGGCGTCCACCCGCAACACGGCGGCCAAGGTGTCTTCGGCGGTGTATTACATCCATCCAATGTTTATTTTGGGGGCACTGGCGGCGGGGATGGCGTACGGCAACCTGCTGGCGCTGGTGGTCATCGCCCTGGCGCTGGCGGCCGCGCCGGTGCTGATCCTGCTGAGCAAACGCGTCAGGTTCGTGCTGTGATGCAACGCGACGGACGTCGCCTAAAGAAACCGGCCCCCGAACGGAGGCCAGTCATTGAAAAACGGCTCAGGCCAGTTTTTCGAACTTCAAGTCCCACACGCCATGCCCAAGACGTTCGCCGCGGCGTTCGAACTTGGTGACCGGGCGCTCAGCAGGGCGCGGCACGCAACGGCCGTCTTCGGCCAGATTGCGGTAACCCGGTGCCACGTTCATGACTTCAAGCATGTACTCGGCATAGGGTTCCCAGTCGGTGGCCATGTGCAAGACACCGCCGACCTTGAGCTTGGAGCGCACCAGTTCCGCGAAAGACGCCTGCACGATGCGGCGCTTGTGATGGCGGCTCTTGTGCCACGGGTCCGGGAAGAACAGCAGCAGACGGTCCAGGCTGTTGTCCGCGACGCAGCAGGTCAGGACTTCGATGGCATCGCAATCGTAGACACGCAGATTGGTCAGGCCCTGGGTCAGCACGCCATTGAGCAACGCGCCCACGCCCGGACGGTGAACTTCGACCCCGATGAAATCCTGCTCCGGCGACGCTGCTGCCATCTCCAGCAGGGAATGCCCCATGCCAAAGCCGATTTCCAGCGTGCGCGGTGCAGAGCGGCCAAAGACCTGATCGAAATCGACCGGCGCATCGGCCAGCGGCAAAACGTACAGCGGCGCACCTTGATCGAGGCCGCGTTGCTGGCCTTCGGTCATACGCCCGGCGCGCATGACAAAGCTCTTGATGCGACGGTGCTGGCGATCTTCGCCTTCTTCCGGGGTTGGGGTATCGAGTGGTTCAGTCATCAGGGGCTCTTACTTGATCAGACCATCCAGCGGCGAGGAGGCGCTGGCATAGAGTTTTTTCGGCATACGCCCGGCCAGATAGGCCAGACGACCTGCCTCAATGGCGTATTTCATGGCTTGGGCCATGAGGATCGGGTGCTGGGCATTGGCGATGGCCGAGTTCATCAGCACCGCTTCGCAGCCCATTTCCATGGCGATTGTCGCGTCGGAGGCCGTGCCCACGCCCGCGTCCACCAGCACCGGAATGTTGGCTTCTTCAAGGATGACCCGCAGGTTGTACGGGTTGCAGATGCCCAGACCGCTGCCGATCAGGCCAGCCAACGGCATCACGGCCACGCAGCCCATGGCTTCGAGCTCACGGGCGATGATCGGGTCATCAC
This sequence comes from Pseudomonas sp. BS-2016, assembly GCF_001806145.1. NCBI lineage: Bacteria > Pseudomonadati > Pseudomonadota > Gammaproteobacteria > Pseudomonadales > Pseudomonadaceae > Pseudomonas > Pseudomonas sp. BS-2016. The sequence continues at coordinate 424,848 of NZ_MLCT01000013.1, read as the reverse complement.
TGGTGTAAACCATCACGTCAAAACCTTCCTTGACCAGCACTTCGGCGGCCTTGAGGGTTTCGATCACGTTGGGGAACAGGGTTTTCTGGTCGGCCAGCACTTCAAGCTTGACCAGGTTATGGCCATCGAGCAGCTCACGGGCCAGACGGCAAGTGCGCACCGCTTCAATGGCGTCAAAGCAACCGGCCGTGTTCGGCAGGATGGTGTAACGGTCTGGCGGCAATACATCGAGCAGGTTCGGCTCGCCGGGGTTCTGACCGATGTTGGTGCGACGCACGGCGACTGTGACGATTTCAGCACCCGAGGCCTCAATGGCCAGACGGGTTTCTTCGAGGTCGCGGTATTTGCCCGTGCCCACCAGCAAACGGGATTGGTACGTACGGCCGGCCAGGATAAACGGCTTGTCGCTGCGAACATTGCTCATCGGTAAACCTCTTGAATATGAATTCTCAGTGGCGCTGCGGGGGTAAACGTTCGGTCCGAAACCTAGCCGCCACCGATGGCGTGAACCACTTCGACCTGATCGCCCTCTTTGAGCACCGTGTCTGCGTGCTGGCTGCGCGGGACGATGTCCAGATTCAGCTCAACCGCCACCCGACGGCCCGCCAACTCCCGAAGCGCCAAAAGGCCTGCGACGGTCTCGCCGTCCGGCAGTTCACAAGGTTCACCGTTCAACTGAATGCGCATGCTCGACGCTGCCTTCATTTTTAGGGGGCCAGCATTCTAGCCCGATCCGTCAGGTCGACCCAAGCCATTCATCTTGCGCCCTCAGCTCAGGCGCCAGGCGGCCAGTCCCAAGCACAACCAGCCCGCCAAAAAAGCCACGCCGCCAATCGGGGTGATCATCCCCAGCTTGGCAATACCGCTCATCGTCAGCAGGTACAAGCTGCCGGAGAACAGCACGATCCCCACGGCGAAACACACGCCTGCCCACGTCACCAAGCGGCTTTGCAGCTGGGTGGCAAGCAGCGCCACGCCCAGCAGAGCCAAGGTGTGAACCAGTTGATAGGTGACGCCTGTATGAAAAACAGCCAGATACTGTTCGCTCAAACGGCTTTTCAAGCCGTGGGCTGCAAAGGCGCCAAGCGCCACACCGGTAAAGCCAAAAAACGCAGCCAGCATCAGAAAAACGCGCAGCATGGGGGCACTCCCGTAAGGTCATCGAATGGCGTAGGGTCTGTATAATGGCCCGCTCAACGGGTTCGGCCAAGCCATCTATGCTGCGTTTACTGGTTCATCGATTGTTCAAAGCCCTGCTATGGTTCGCTGCCGGCAGTGCCGTGCTGGTGCTGATTTTCCGCTGGGTGCCACCGCCAGGCACCGCGCTGATGGTGGAGCGCAAGGTTGAATCGTGGTTCGACGGCCAGCCCATCGACCTGCAACGCAGCTGGCGGCCATGGGACGAGATCTCCAATGATTTGAAAGTCGCCGTCATTGCCGGCGAGGATCAGAAATTTGCCGAGCATTGGGGCTTTGACCTGAGTGCCATTCGCGCCGCGTTCGTACACAACGAGCGGGGCGGCACATTGCGCGGGGCCAGCACCCTCAGTCAGCAAGTCGCTAAAAACCTGTTTTTGTGGTCGGGCCGCAGTTGGCTGCGCAAAGGGCTGGAAGCCTGGTTCACGGGGCTGATTGAAGTGTTGTGGCCCAAGCAACGCATTCTGGAGGTCTACCTCAATAGCGCCGAGTGGGATGACGGCGTGTTTGGCGCCGAAGCGGCCGCGCAACATCATTTTGGCGTGAGTGCTGCCCGGTTGAGCCGTCAGCAGGCCAGCCAATTGGCCGCGGTATTGCCGAACCCGCGCAACTGGAGCGCCGGTCGCCCGTCTGCGTATGTGAGCACGCGTGCGGCCTGGATACGCCAGCAAATGCGTCAATTGGGCGGGGACAGTTATCTGGACACCCTGAACAACTCACGCCAGGCGCCGTGGGCCTTGTAGGCACTGACTCTCGGCACTTCAGCGTGATGCACATACAAAAACGCCCCGACTCAGCGGGGCGTTTTTTTGTCGACCGATTTAGGCGGCAATCGACAGTTTGAGCTTGTTCATCGCGCTTTTTTCCAGCTGACGAATACGCTCGGCAGACACGTTGTACTTCTGTGCCAGGTCATGCAGCGTGGCTTTCTCTTCAGCCAACCAGCGCTGATAGAGAATGTCGCGGCTGCGTTCGTCCAGCACTTCCAGCGCTTCATGCAGGTTGCTGGTGGAGTTATCGGTCCAGTCAGCATCTTCCAATTGACGCGCAGGGTCGTAGCGGTGGTCTTCCAGATAGTTGGCTGGCGACTGGAACGCACTGTCATCGTCCGCTTCAGCAGCCGGGTCGAACGCCATGTCATGGCCGGTCAACCGGCTTTCCATCTCACGTACTTCGCGCGGTTCAACGCCAAGGCTCTCAGCCACGCGATGTACTTCGTCGTTGTTCAGCCAGGCCAGCCGTTTTTTCTGGCTGCGCAGGTTGAAGAACAGTTTGCGCTGCGCCTTGGTGGTCGCCACTTTCACGATCCGCCAGTTGCGCAGGATGAACTCGTGAATTTCAGCCTTGATCCAGTGCACAGCGAACGACACCAGACGCACACCCATTTCAGGGTTGAAGCGTTTGACCGCTTTCATCAGGCCAACATTGCCTTCCTGGATCAGGTCGGCCTGTGCCAGGCCATAGCCCGAATAACTACGAGCGATGTGTACGACAAAACGCAGGTGGGCGAGCACCATCTGCCGAGCCGCCTCAAGATCCTGCTCATAATAGAGACTCTCGGCCAGTTCACGCTCCTGCTCCGGCGTCAGCAGAGGAATGCTGTTCACGGTGTTTACGTAGGCCTCAAGGTTCGCACCAGGGACCAACGCATACGCAGGTTGCAAAGAAGTGGTCATACGAAAAACCTCCGACTCACATAACTCGTGCAGTTCAGCACTGCGAAAATTGACCGGGAACCACAAAAAAAGTTCCCACATAAGCTGAAAAGGTCAACAGGTAAAAATGAAACTACTTGGGTGAAAGCTCACGTAAATGCCGTGCTACCGCAATCCATGCACCGATATACCCTAACAGTACCGCGCCAAGCAAGAGCGACAGACCGTCGGCAACAGGCACGCCCGCGAGGGCAAAATCGCTGCCATAAAGACCGGCCAGCCCGACAACCGCGTCATTGAGCCAGTTCAGACCGAACGCCAGAACGCCCCACGAAAGTACACCGGCACCAAAGCCATAAAGCGCGCCCATGTATAGAAACGGCCTACGCACATAGCTATCAGTACCGCCGACCAGCTTGGTGACCTCAATCTCGACTCTGCGGTTCTCGATATGCAGCCGAATCGTATTACCGATCACCAGCAACAGGGCCGAGACCAGCAGCACCGTCAAACCGAACACAAAACGGTCACCCAATTTGAGGATGGCCGCCAGACGCTCAACCCAGACTAGATCAAGTTGCGCCTGTTGCACTTTCGGCAACTCGGAAAGTCGCTCGCGAAGGGCCTCAAGGGTGGCTTTATCTACCTCATTCGGCGTTACCAGGACCACGCCCGGCAACGGGTTGTCCGGCAGCTCCTTGAGCGCTTCGCCCAGCCCTGACTGCTGTTGGAACTCTTCAAGGGCTTGTTCGCGGCTGATGAACTCAGCCTGCGCGACACCGGCCATACCTTTTATCTGATTGCTCAGTTGCTCGCCCTGATCGCCCGTGGCGTCCATCTGCAAGTACACCGAAATCTGTGCTGCGCGCTGCCACGAGCCTCCCAGGCGTTCCACGTTGTTAAGCAACAACGACAAGCCCATGGGCAAGCTCAGCGCCACGGCCATCACCAGGCAGGTAAAAAAGCTGCCAATCGGCTGCTTGCCCAAACGCCGCAGGCTGTCGAGCAAACTGGCGCGGTGCGCGTCGATCCAGGCGTGAAACAACATGCCAAACGTCGGGCCGTCGTCTTCATCGTGCTTTTTCTTCGGTGGCTGCGGTTCAGCGGCCTTGGGCGCAACGCGCTCCGATACCTTGGGGCTGCGTGTTGCACTCATTGCCCGGCCTCCCCGTCGCCGATCAATCGCCCGCGCTGCAAGGTCAACATGCGATGACGCATGCGGGCGATCAGTGCCAGGTCGTGGCTGGCAATCAGTACGCTGGTGCCCAACCGGTTGATGTCTTCAAATACGCCCATGATTTCCGCCGCCAGACGCGGGTCGAGGTTGCCGGTGGGTTCATCGGCCAGGAGCAATGCTGGGCGATGCACGATGGCGCGGGCAATACCCACGCGTTGTTGCTGGCCCGTGGACAAGTCGCCGGGGTACAGGTCGGTTTTATCCGAGAGCGATACCCGCTCCAGCGCCGAATCAACACGCTTGACGATTTCGGCCTTGGACAGCCCTTGAATCTGCAACGGCAAGGCGACGTTATTGAACACGGTGCGATCAAACAGCAACTGGTGGTTCTGGAACACCACGCCGATCTGACGCCGCAAAAACGGGATTTGCGCGTTGCTGATCTGGCTCAGGTCTTGCCCGGCCAGCAGCAACTTGCCGCTGGTGGGGCGTTCCATGGCCAGCAACAGGCGCAACAACGTACTTTTGCCCGCGCCAGAATGGCCCGTGACAAAAAGGAATTCGCCACGGCGGACCCGAAAGCTCAGCTCGTGCAGGCCCACATGTCCATTTGGATAGCGTTTACCGACCTGCTCGAAACGAATCATGGACGCTCCCGCTCCGCAAACAGAGCCTGAACAAAGGGTTCGGATTCAAACGTGCGCAAATCATCAATGCCTTCACCGACACCAATAAAGCGGATCGGGATGCCGAATTGCTTGGCCAGGGCGAAGATCACGCCACCTTTGGCCGTACCGTCCAGCTTAGTCAGCGCCAAGCCGGTCAGCGCGACCGTCTGATTGAATTGTTTGGCCTGACTGATGGCGTTTTGGCCAGTACCGGCGTCGAGCACCAGCAGCACTTCGTGCGGCGCGTCTTCGTCGAGCTTGCCGATCACGCGGCGAACCTTTTTCAGTTCTTCCATCAAGTTGTCTTTGGTGTGCAGACGCCCGGCCGTGTCCGCGATCAGCACGTCAATCCCGCGGGCCTTGGCCGCTTGTACGGCGTCGAAGATCACCGAGGCGGAGTCGGCACCGGTGTGCTGCGCAATCACGGGGATGTGGTTGCGCTCGCCCCACACTTGCAATTGCTCCACCGCCGCAGCGCGGAAAGTATCGCCCGCAGCGAGCATGACTTTCTTGCCTTCAAGTTGCAGTTTTTTCGCCAGTTTGCCGATGGTGGTGGTTTTACCCGCCCCATTCACGCCGACCACCAGAATCACGAACGGCTTGTTTTGCGATTCGATTTTCAGCGGCTGTTCAACCGGCTTGAGCATCGCCGCCAGCTCGTCCTGCAAGGATTTGTACAAAGCGTCGGCATCAGTCAATTGCTTGCGCGCCACTTTTTGCGTCAAGTTCTTGATGATCACCGACGTGGCTTCGACACCCACATCTGCCGTCAGCAAGCGGGTTTCGATTTCTTCGAGCAGGTCGTCATCGATGGCCTTTTTGCCCAGGAACAGGCTGGCCATGCCCTCGCCGATGCTGGCACTGGTTTTCGACAGACCTTGCTTGAGACGGGCAAAGAAACCGGTTTTGGCTTCGGGAGCAGGTTCGGCCTTGGGAGCCGGAGCCTCAATCACCGCAGGCGGCGTTTCAACGACCGGAGCAGGCACCGGTTGAGGCGCAACCACCACGGGCTCGGCCACCGGTTCAATGACCGGGGCAGGGGCTGGTTCAATCACAGGCTCGATGTGCTCAAGCACTTCGACCACAGGTGGCGTGGCGATCACAGGTTCTGCGACCACCTCGATTTCCGGCGCCGGAATCGGCGGCACGATATGCGGCGCTTGCACGTCCTCGACCAACGCCACCGGCTCTTCCGGGACGGGCAAAGGCGGCCATGGCTCAGCGGCCGTCTGCGGCTCGACAGCAGGCTCGATCAACACCACTTCTTCAGGGGTGGGCGCCACGATCACGGGCGCGGCGTCGATCAAGGTCTCGGGCGCTGGCTCGGGGGTCGCAGCCGGCTGTTCAACGACGGCTTCCTGCGGCTTTCTGCGCAGCCATCCGAACAGGCCTTTTTTCTCGCCAGCCTTGGCTGGGTTCTTCTTGTCGTCGTTGGAACCAAACATGGAGGACGGCTATCTCATCGTAGCGAAGCGCCACTGTGGCGCCCCGGCAAATAATATTCGGTGTGAAAAAGACTGTATTTTTGTCAGCTCGTTCGCACACAACTTAGTCGCAGGGTAAAAAACACCTGCGAAACTTCGTCTTTACTCGGAACTGGATCGGGAAAATCGGCAAAAAAGCGAAATTTACCGGGATACATCCACACTTCCAAGCGGGCTCCTATACTGCCCGATCAAACGTCGTCTGATCGTCAAAGGCCTGATAGGCGTGGCCGCCAGTAAAACGGATCAGTATCCTAGCACCTCCTCACCCGCAGACGCTAAGGCCAAGCGGGCAGCCCTACAGGTTTAAAAACGAATGAATGCTCTAGCCCGCCGCGCTGCTGGCCTGTTGCTCAGCACAGTTTGCCTTCCACTTTCGGCCTTGGCAGCCGAGCCGCAACCCACCCATGAGTTCCGTCTGGACAATGGCCTTAAAGTCATCGTCCGCGAAGACCACCGCGCGCCGGTCGTGGTGTCGCAGGTCTGGTACAAGGTGGGCTCCAGTTACGAGACACCTGGCAAGACCGGCCTGTCCCATGCCCTTGAACACATGATGTTCAAAGGCAGCAACAAGGTGGGGCCCGGCGAAGCCTCGTTGATCCTGCGCGACCTCGGCGCACAGGAAAACGCCTTCACCAGCGACGACTACACCGCGTATTACCAGGTTCTGGCCCGCGACCGTCTGGGTGTGGCCTTTGAGCTGGAAGCCGACCGCATGGCCAGCCTGCGTCTGCCGCCCGAAGAGTTCAAACGCGAGATCGAAGTCATCAAGGAAGAGCGCCGTCTGCGCACCGATGACCAACCGATGAGCAAAGCCTACGAACTGTTCAGCGCCATGGCCTACCCGTCCAGCGGCTACCACACCCCGACCATCGGCTGGATGGTCGACCTGGAGCGCATGAGCGTTGCCGAGCTGCGCGCGTGGTACGAAGAGTGGTATGCACCGAACAACGCCACGCTGGTGGTGGTCGGGGACGTCACCCCGGACGAAGTCAAAGCGTTGGCCCAGCGTTATTTCGGCCCGGTGGTCAAGCGTGAAGTACCGATCGCCAAGGCCCCGCTTGAACTGCCGACCCCCGGCGAGCGCCTGCTCAAGGTTCATGTGCAGACCCAACTCCCGAGCCTGATGATGGGCTTTAACGTGCCGAGCGTGTCCACCGCCAAAGACCCGGTCACGGCCAACGCCCTGCGCCTGATCTCGGCCCTGCTGGACGGCGGCTACAGTGCGCGCATGCCCACTCAACTGGAGCGCGGTGAAGAACTGGTCTCCGGCGCATCGTCAAGCTATGACGCGTTCACCCGGGGCGACAGCCTGTTCCTGCTCAGCGCCATGCCCAACAGCCAGAAGAAGGTCACGATGGCTCAAGCCGAAGCGGGCCTGTGGCGTTTGCTCGACGACCTGAAAAAGACGCCGCCCACGCCTGAAGAACTGGAACGCGTTCGCGCTCAAGTGATCGCCGGTCTGGTCTACGAACGTGACTCGATCACCTCGCAAGCCACGTCCATCGGTCAGCTTGAAACAGTCGGTTTGTCCTGGAAGCTGATGGACACCGAGCTGCAAGACCTGCAAAAAGTCACCCCGGCCGACATCCAGCAAGCCGCCCGCACCTATTTCACTCGCGACCGTCTGAGCGTTGCGCACGTACTGCCCGAGGAGAAAACCCATGAGTGAGCGTAAAGGTCCCCGCTACGCCCTGCTCGGCCTGACCGCCGCTGTTCTGGTCGGCGCACTCGGCTACTATTTCGCCAGCCCGGCTGAGTCCGTAGCCAGCCCGGCACTGGAAAACGCCAAGACCGAGCACACGCTGGAGTCGCTGGCAGAACTGGACGGCAAGGCCCCCAGCCACCGCGCCATGAATGTTCAAACCTGGAAAACCGCCGAAGGCTCCAAAGTCCTGTTTGTTGAAGCCCGCCAGTTGCCGATGTTCGACCTGCGCGTGACCTTCGCCGCCGGCAGCAGTCAGGACGACAACACTCCAGGACTGGCCTTGCTGACCAATGCCATGCTCAATGAAGGCGTTGCCGGTAAAGATGTCGGCGCCATCGCCCAGGGTTTTGAGGGCCTGGGAGCCGAGTTCGGCAATGGTGCCTATCGCGACATGGCCGTGGCCTCCCTGCGCAGCCTGAGCGACCCGGCCAAACGCGCGCCTGCGTTAAACCTGTTTGCTGAAGTGATTGGCCAACCGACCTTCCCGGCCGACTCGTTGGCCCGCATCAAAAACCAACTGCTGGCCAGCTTTGAATTCCAGAAGCAAAACCCCGGCAAACTGGCCAGCGATGAGCTGTTCAAGCGCCTGTACGGCAATCACCCGTATGCTCACGCCAGCGACGGCAATGCTCAAACCGTGACGTCAATTACCGTCGACCAGCTCAAAGCCTTCCACAACAAGGCTTATACGGCGGGCAACGCCGTGATCGCAATCGTCGGCGACCTGTCGCGCGAAGAGGCCCAAGCCATGGCCGCCCAAGTATCGGCCGCACTGCCCAAAGGCCCTGCGCTGCCAAAAACCGTGCAGCCGACCGAGCCCAAGCCGGGTGCAACCCACATCGAGTTCCCGTCCAAGCAAACTCACTTGCTGCTGTCGCAATTGGGCATTGACCGCGACGACCCTGACTACGCCGCGTTGTCGCTGGGCAATCAGGTACTCGGCGGTGGCGGTTTCGGTACGCGCCTGATGACGCAAGTGCGCGAGAAACGCGGCCTGACCTACGGCGTGTACTCCAACTTCAGCCCGATGCAGGCTCGCGGTCCGTTCCTGATCAACCTGCAAACCCGCGCAGAGCTGAGCGAAGGCACGCTCAAGCTGGTGCAGGACATCCTCGCTGACTACCTCAAAGAAGGTCCGACGCAAAAAGAACTCGACGATGCCAAACGTGAACTGGCCGGCAGCTTCCCGCTGTCCACTGCCAGCAACGCGGCCATCGTCGGCCAACTGGGCGCGATGGGCTTCTACGATTTGCCTTTGGACTATCTCGAAACCTTCATGCAGCAGTCCCAGAACCTGACCACCGAGCAGGTCAAGGCCGCCATGAACAAGCACCTGAGCGCCGACAAAATGGTCGTGGTGACCGCCGGCCCAACCGTGCCGCAAAAACCACTGCCGCCTCCAACCGATAAACCTTCAGAGCAACCTCTTGGGGTTCCGGAGCATTAATGGCAAAGCCCAAAAACACATCGCACTCGGGTGCGGGTCAGTTACGCATCATTGGCGGGGAATGGCGCAGCCGCAAGCTCGACTTCCCCCACGTAGAAGGCCTGCGGCCTACACCCGACCGTGTACGTGAAACCCTGTTCAACTGGCTCGCGCCCTACATCGGCGGCGCCAAGGTCCTGGACGTGTTTGCCGGCAGCGGCGCACTGTTCCTCGAAGCCATGTCCCGTGGGGCCGCCAAGGGCGTGGCACTGGACAGCAATCGCGATGCGATTTCCAACATCCGCGAGAACATGGGCATCCTGCGGTGCACCGTAGGCCAGGTGCAGCAAACTGACGCCCTGCGTTATCTGGATGCCGCCCCCGGCGACACGTTTGACGTGGTCTTCCTCGACCCGCCGTTCCACAAGGACCTGCTCAAGCCTGCCTGCGACCTGCTGGAACAGCGCGGCTGGCTGGCAGACGAGGCCTGGGTCTACACCGAGAGCGAGGTCCGTCCTTCTGAACTGGGCTTACCTGCCAACTGGCGCTTGCACCGCGAACAAAAAGCCGGGGGCGTGAACTACGCCCTGTGGCAGCGTGAAGCGCCTCAGGTGCCTGCTGAACAATAAGCGCCGCTGACCTCTGTGCAGTCGCTGCCGTCCATGGCGGCAACGGCTGCATGTCACCTGCAACTGCCCTATCTATGTACCGCCCCGCCTGCCCGGCAACCACGCATTCTGTTTGCTCGACCCGATCGCTCTCCTTACGTGCGCATCTGCACCGATCGGCGTTATCCAAACAACGGAATGTGAACCATGAGCCCTACCACTGAAAAACCGACTTACGCCTACACACTGGACAACGGCCTGCACGTCGTTGTGCGCCAGGATCACCGCACCGAGGCTATCTGCGCCTCGTTGTTCCACAAAGTCGGCACCGACCATGAACGCCCGGACCAGCGCGGTCTGGCCTATCTGGCGGGTGGCGCCACCTTCAAAGACAAAGCGCTGGAGAAGACAATCGGCGCCGTTGCCAACGGCTGGCTCGATTACCACCTCAGCACTTACAGCCTAGAAGCGCCGCGAACCGGACTGCAAACGGTTCTGCAATTGCTGGCGGGCAGGATGGCAACCCCCGTACTGACCCAGGAGCGCCTCAACAAAGGCCTCCTGCGCACCCGAGAACTGGAACTGAGCGAGCCGTACTTCACCTCGGATCACTGGATCAGCCCTGAATTCGAACAGCTGATTTTCCCCGCGGCCGGCAAGGTCTACAAATTCGCAAACATCGACCACCTTGAGCGCATGACGGTCGCGGATGTACTGCGCTGGCATGAAGAAGGCTACGCGCCCAACAATTCGATTCTGGTCGTGGCAGGCGATACCACCCTTGAAGAGATTCAACCTTTGGTCCAGCGCATGTTTGGCGGTGTTCCGCGTTTCAATGGCTTTACTCCCATAGAACAGCCTGCCAGCCAGCCCCTTGGCGATGAACGCAGGCTCACTCAATACCTCGATACCCCGAGGCCGCGCCTGCAACTGGCCTTCAACACCCCTGGGCTGGCCACCGTTGAAGACACACGCGACCTGCGCGCGTTGCAAGTCATCAGCGCCTTGCTGACCAGAGGCCCGCAGGCCTGGCTACCGGGCAAGTTGTCCGGTGGCGCGCAAACCCTGAGCAGCGCGATCAGCCGCTTTCCGGGCTATCGCCTAAAAGATGATCTGTTCCTGATCAGCGCCACCCTCGGCGAACACACCTCGGCGTCTATCGATCACGTTGAGCTGGAAATAAAGCAACTGCTGGAAACACTCAAAAATCAGGCGCTGGATACAGACACGCTGTGCTACGGCCGACATCAGGCCCTGGCCTACCTTAACGATCTGGACACCCTGGAAATGCAGGCTTCGGTGATCGGCAACCTGCTTGCCATCGGTCAACCCTGGACGCTGATCGATGACGAAGCCCAACAGATCCGCAGCATCACGGCCGAGGACATCCTGCGTGTGGCCAACACGTACTTCACACCGGAACGCTTGAGTGTGGCGCATATCCTGCCGCGCACCCCTTGACCCCCCTTGAGTAAGGCGCGCTACCTATATACCGCCTTGCTGCCTTCGGGTTGATCCACCCTGTTCTGACCTACAAACAGAACACTCAAGGATCCTCCCGGATGAAACTCCCGCTCTTGGGTCGCTGGCTAATCGCCTTGTGGTTGCCAGCGACCGTTCATGCCCACTCACACCCCGTTACTCACGTTTTCACACTCGACAACGGCCTGAAGGTCGTCGTCCGCGAAGATCACCGCGCCCCCGTGGTGGCGTCCCAGCTTTGGTACAAGGTCGGCGCCAGCTATGAGCAGGAAGGGCAAACAGGTGTGTCCCACGCGCTGGAACATATGGTGTTCAAAGGCAGCAGCAAGTTGCCTGAAGGCCAGGCGGTGAAGGTGTTTGATTCGCTGGGCGTCAGCCACCAGGCCACCACCCGTCCCGATGCCACGTTCTACACGCAGCTACAGGCGAAGAACCGGCTGGCGGTGTCGCTGGAAGTACTTGCCGATCAGATGCGCAGCGCACGCTGGAGTGAAGCCCAGTTACAGACCGAATTACAGGTCATCCAAAAAGAACGCCTGACCACCGTCGACCACAACCTGTGGAGCGTGATCAACGAGCGGCTTAAAACCACGGCCCATGTGGCCAGCACCTATAAAAACCCGATTCTGGGCTGGATGCATGACATCCAGCGCATGCCCGACCCGCCACTCACCCAGTGGTATCGACAGTGGTACGCGCCAAACAATGCCGTTCTGGTCATCGCCGGCGACGTTACCCTGGCGCAGGTCAAAGCCATGGTCACCGAGCATTTCGCCGCGTTGGTCGCACGCCCCTTGCCCACGGCACGGCCGCCGGTCGAACTGCATCGTCTCGGGCGCCGCGAGTTGCACCTTGGCCTCCCCAGCCCCAATGGCAAGCTGGCCCTGGCGTTTAACGTGCCCAGTTTAAAAACCGCGAAAGACCCTCAAACCGCGTTTGGCCTACTGGTGCTCAACGAGTTGCTGGCCAGCAGCAACAGCTCGCCTCTCAAAGTCCGTCTGCTCCATGAACAAGGGTTGCTGGCAGGCGCTTATTCCCATTACGACCTGTTGAACCGCGGCGATGGCCTGCTCAGGTTGTGGGCTGAAATCAGCCCTTCGAGTACGCAGACGCCCCACGACATCGAGCGCCTGATCTGGGCGCACCTTGATGGGCTAAAAACCACGCCCGTCAGCGCTGAAATCCTGGACCGCGCCAAACGCAGAATCATCACCAAGCGCATCTATGCCCACGATCAAGTCGAGAAACAAGCCAGCGAACTGGGCGAACTGGAAAGCATCGGCCTGCCCTGGTCCACCCTCGACACTCAGGCCCGGAGCGTGCTGGCACTGACCGCATCTGACATTCAGCAACTGGCCCGCACCTACCTCACTGAAAACCGCTACAGCGCCGCTTACCTGCCGGGGCCGGAGAAAAAACATGACTGACCTGTGCTCGACGCCGAAGCGTTCCTCCTTCCTGCGCGCAGCACGTTCAGTGCTGGTCATCAGCCTGAGCCTGAACGCCGCGGCGCACGCCGTAGAGCCCGTGTCGGCGGGGTTGAAGACCCTGGAGACCCTTGATGACAGCCACATTGCCAACCGGCCCCTGAAGATTCATGCCTGGTCAACCCATGAAGGCACCGGCGTGCTCTTTATCGAAACCCGCGAGATTCCTGTGGTGGACCTAAGCGTGCGCTTCTCGGCAGGCAGCAGCCGGGACGATGACATGCCGGGGCGAGCCGCCCTGACCTTGAAACTGTTGCATCAAGGCATTGAGGGCAAGGACGCGCAGACCATTGCCGACACCTTCGATCAACTGGGCGCGCAACTGACGTCTTCCGTGGACAAGGACGAAGTGCGCGTGAACCTGCGCACCCTGAGCGAACCAAAGACCCGCAGCGCGGCCGTTGAGCTGTTCACGCAACTGGTCAGCGCCCCCGCGTTTTCCCCGACGGCCACCGAGCGCATCAAGGCAACCGCACTCAACGAACTCACGCTGGCCCGGCAAAACCCCGCTTTGCTCACCCAACAGGCCCTGCATGCACAGCTATACGCCGGTCATCCTTACGCCAGTGCGCAGGCAGGCAACGAGCAGAGCATCGCAAAGCTCGGGGCTGAACACCTGCGGGCCTTCCATCAACAGGCCTACAGCGCCTCCAATGCCTTGCTGGTAATGGTCGGTGACCTCTCGCTGGACGACGCCACAACGCTCAGCATCGCCTTGAGCCAGGCATTGCCTCAAGGGCCGAAACTGGCGCCCATTGCGCTGAACATGGGCATGGCAACCCGGCCCGGCCATGCGCACGTTGAAGCGCTCTCCGGCCAGACCCACATCATGCTGGCGCAGCCCGGCATACCGGCCAATCACCCCGATTACGTCGCGCTGCAAGTGGCCAGCCTGCTGTTCGGTGGCTCCGGTCATAACCGCCTGATCAATGAGCTACGCCATAAGCGCGGGTTGACCTACAGCGCAGCGTCCTTCATGCCGCTGTGGCAGGCGGGAGGCCCCTGGACCATCAGCGTACAAACCGATCCCGACCACCAAGAGGCCACGATCAGGCTTGTCAAAACGCTGTTTGAGCAATGGTTGGACGAAGGGCCAACCGAGCAAGAACTGGTCGACGTCAAGCGACGGCTCGCGGGGAACCTGCCGCTGACCAGCGCCAGCAATGCGCAAATGCTGCAACAGTTGCTGCTCATCGGCGCACACGGGTTACCCCGCAACTTCGACGCGCTGGTCATGCAAGCGCAACAGCTGACGCCTGCGCACATCAAAGCGGTCATAAACCGGTATCTCAAGGCCGATCAATGGGTGATAACCAGCCATGGCCCCACGACGACCCAGCGTCCTTTACCTGTCCCGGCGCCCTGAATGCCCGGCGCCGATCATTGCGTACTTATGTAACGCACGTGCAACAGGCGTGTGACGCAACCTGTCCTGACGAACAATCGTCAGGACACCCCCATGAGACCACTCCTCGCCGCACTGGTATTCGGCGTCATGTTGCAACCGCTGTTGGCGTTCGCCAGCCGCCCACCATCGATTCATGAGTTCATGCTCGACAACGGCCTGAAGCTCATTGTTTATGAAGACCACCACGCCCCTCTGGTTCACTCCCACCTGTGGTATCGCATTGGTTCGAACCAGGAAGGCCCCGGCCAGACAGGCCTGTCACACGCCTTGGAACACATGCTGTTCAATGGCAGCAGCAAGCTGTGCTCGGGCGAGTCCGACCAGATCCTGCAACACCTGGGCGGCAGCGAAAATGCCACGACCCTGAATGACGCAACCCTCTACTTTCACACCCTGCCTGCGCACGCCCTGGGCGTGAGTTTTGAAATTCTGGCCGACCAGATGAGCACCTCGCACCTGTCCGCCACCCAGTGGGGCGGCGAGCGAGAAGTGATCAAAAACGAACGCAGTGAGTCCTTTGAAAACCATCCCCTGAGACGCGCACTGGAGTTGCCACGACGCCTGGCGCTGCCTGCAAGCGCTGCGGGCAACCCGGTCATCGGGTGGCGGCATGACCTGGATCGTCTGCAAATAGAAGACTTGAAGCACTGGTACGGCCACTGGTACGCGCCCAATAACGCGGTACTGGTGGTCACCGGCGATGTGGATGCACAGCAGGTCAAACAGCTGGCCGAGCGTTACTTCGGGCCCATCGCGCGACGACCATTGCCTTACAGCCCTGCCCCCCTCGAACTGCCGACACCGGGTGAACGTCGCATCACCCAATACATCCCTCACCAGATTCCTGTGCTCTACATGGCCTTCAACGTACCCAGCCTGAAGACGCAAGCAGACCCCACGATCGCCCCGGCACTGGAACTGCTCAGCGAGTTGCTGGCAGGCGCAAACAGCTCGCTGTTCAAGACCCGACTAGCCCATCAGGAAGGCTTGGTGAGCGGCATAACCGTTCACTACACAGCCGTCAGTCAGGGTGATGAGTTGTTCAGCATCCGGGCCTTGCCTGACCTTGAGAAAGCCGGGTCCATGGAGGCAGTCAAAACCCGGATCCTGGCCCTTATCGACACGCTGAAAACGGCCCCTCCCCGTCAGCAGGACCTGGACCGCGCACGCGTTCAGATCACTGCCCGACGCGTGTTCGATCAGGACGAACTGTCGAACCGGGCGTTGCAGTTGGGCAAGCAGGAGATGGCCGGGCTGGACTGGCGTTCGGAACAGGCAAGGCTCGACACCCTGAAGGCCATCACCCCACTAGACGTTCAACGCGTGGTGCGCACCTTCCTCGCAACCGATCACTTGACCACCAGCTACGCACTGCCTGAGGAGATGCCTCATGAATAACCCCGAGACCTTTACTCGCTGCGCACTCACCTGCCTGATTGCACTGCTGGGGATTGCCCTGTGCATGGGTCGTTACCTTCACGCTGCCGAACACCCGGCACCCTCGCTGCCTTTGCAATCGCTGCGCGAACTGACAGAACCCGAAGCCGTCACCACCGCCCCGCTCATCCAGTCCTGGAGGCTTAAACAAGGCACCCGCGTGCTGTTTGTCGAAAGTCACCGCTTGCCCATGATCGACCTGAAACTCAGCTTTGCCGCCGGCAGTTATCACGACGGCGATAGCCCAGGGCTGGCCGCCATGACCCAATCGCTGTTCAGCGGGGACTCGGCGCTCAAGCAAGCGAATGACATTGCCCGCGGGTTTGACCGTTACGGCGTGAAAATCACCCACGGTATCGACACCGAACACAGCTATTACACGCTCAGAAGCCTGAGCGACAAAGCCATCCTTGACCCGGTGATGGCCCTGTTTACCGAGACCCTCACCCGCCCCACCTTCAGCGAGGCAAACCTGCAGCGGATCAGGCGGTCGCTGCAGACGGATCTCAAACTCGAACAATCGCTCCCCGAGTCACGGGCGCTGGCCTTGATACGAGCCACCCTGTACAAGGACCACCCGCTGTCGCGCCCGGTCAATGGCACGACGCAAAGCCTTGAACACATCGATGCCCGGCAGGTGCGTGATTTTTATCGTCGCGCTTATACCGCCGCCAACGCACACATCGTGATAGTGGGCGACCTTACGCCGGAACAGGCGCGGGCGTTCAGCCAGCACCTGGCCGATGCGCTGCCACAAGGTCCGGCGCTGGCGGCTGCGCCCACCTTCACCGCGGCGCCAAGCACTGGCCAGCACGTGCATCTGGAGGAAGATGCCAACCGGACGCTGCTGTTGATGATGCAAAACGCCTTGCCCAATCAGCACCCGGACGCCATCGCGATTCGTATCGCCAATGTCGTTTTTTCTCACGTACTCAATGCTCAGTTACGTGAAAAATACAGCGTGACCTACGGGGTGTTTTCCGACATCGAGCATGCCCGAGGTGCCACAGGCTGGATGATCCAGTTCAGCACCCCGCCCTCTTACAGTCGCGAAGCCCTGAACCTGGCCAAAACGCTGTTTGCGCAATTTCTCAAGGAAGGCCCGAGCGAAGAACAACTGGACACCATCAAACAATATCTGCGCCAGGCCCTGCCCCAATTGATGGCGACCAACAAGAACCTGCTCAATGAACTGGGGATCATCAACCGCTTCGACCAAGCGTTGGATTTCACGCTCAAAACCGCCGAAATCCAAAAAATGACCCCGCAACAGATCACGGCGGCCATGAAACGGCACCTTGACGCTGATAGCTGGGTCAGCCTGACACTGGGTCCCAGCGTCGAACAACGGCCCCTGCCCGACATCGTCACCGGGACGCCCGACACCGGGCAGACCTGCACATCGACCAATTGGGCCAGCCCCGGCCAGCACACACTGCTTGGGCACCGCTCCGTGTTGTGGCAACTTAAGCACACCCCAACCCCTGTCACCGATTGAGAACTTAAGTGCGCGCTCCAGTTTCCCCTGCGTTACCTGTTGAATCGTTTAACCCAGCTTCAGGCCTTGGCAACCCACATCTGCAAACGTTATGGGGGCCGTTGTGGCGTACCAAACCTGTGGTTGAACACCAGCGAGAACGGCTGTGGCTCGACGATGGCGACTTTCTGGACCTGGATTGGCATGGCGCGCCATCGGCCTATCAACCGTTGGTGTTACTCCTGCATGGCTTGACCGGCTCTTCGGGGTCGCATTACATCGTGGGCCAACAATGCGCGCTGGCGGCTCAGGGCTGGGCCAGCGTGGCGTTGAACTGGCGTGGGTGCTCCGGGGAACCCAACCTGCTGGCGCGCAGTTACCATTCCGGGGCCAGTGAAGACTTGGCCGCCGCTGTCGCCCACCTGCGTGCACGCTTCCCGCTGGCGCCGCTGTATGCCGTGGGCTACTCGCTGGGCGGCAACGTCTTGCTCAAATACTTGGGCGAATCGGGCAGCGCCAGTGGTCTGCAGGGCGCAGTCGCGGTGTCGGTGCCGTTCCGACTGGACCAATGCGCAGACCGCATCGGACTAGGGTTTTCCAAGGTGTATCAAGCGCATTTCATGCGCGAGATGGTGGCGTACGTGAAAAACAAACAGCGTCAGTTCACCCACGACGCCAAGCAGGAAGGCCTGGCCACGCTGGCCAAACTGGGCACGCTTAAATCCTTGAGCAAAATGCGTACGTTTTGGGAGTTCGATGACCGGGTCACGGCCCCGCTCAACGGCTATCTGAATGTGGACGACTATTACCGCCGTGCGTCCAGCCGTTACTACCTGGGCGCTATCGAGACACCGACGTTGATTATCCAGTCCGAAGATGACCCGTTCGTGTTCAAGCACAGCATCCCCGAAGCCAGCGAGCTGTCACCCTGCACCGAGCTGGAGCTGCACGCCAGGGGCGGCCATGTGGGCTTCGTGGAAGGTTCCTTGAGAACACCGCGTTACTACCTTGAACGCCGCATTCCGCAGTGGCTGGCCAGTCTGAAACATGAGTCGGCGTGATGAACGGCGAGCAAGGTGAGTCGATCCGTTTCTGGCAAACAGCCCCGCTGACAGGTGTCGAGTTACTCACCGCGCGCTACATCGAACACCGTTTCGTGCCCCATGTGCACGATGGCTTTGTGATCGGCATGATCATGGCCGGTGCCCAGCGTTATCGGTATCGCGGGGCTGAACACCTGGCGCCCACCGGGACGCTGGTACTCATCAACCCCGACGAAGTGCATAACGGGCACAAAGGCCACGACGCCGGCTGGCGCTACCGCGCCTTCTACCCTGACAACGCGCAGATGCACAGCTTGCTGGAGGAACTGAACCTGCCCGGCACGCACTTGCCCACGTTCAACGACACGCTGCTGCAAGACCCCGAACTGTTCAGCGGGCTGTGCCACTTGCACCAACTGCTCGAAGGCCCGGAATCGGCGCTGCAACAACAAACCGTCTGGCGGCAGATGATGCTTGCGCTGCTCAGCCGCCATGCCCGTTTGCCGCAACCGGCCCCACCGGGGGTGGAACACCGGGCGGTGAGGCAGGCCAAGGAACTGTTGCAGACACGCCTGGCGCATCCGCCATCGCTGGAAGAACTGGCGGCAGCCGTCAATTTGTCGCCGTTTCACTTTGCGCGGGTCTTTCAGCGCGCCACGGGCATGCCGCCGCACGCCTGGTTGATGCAGCAACGCGTCGCTCACGCGCGGGCTTTATTGCAACAAGGTTGCTTGCCGGTATACGTCGCGACCCAACTGGGGTTCGCGGACCAAAGCCACCTCAGCCGACAATTCAAAAAGGTTTACGGTGTGGGGCCTGCGGCCTACCGGGCCGCGTGTACCTGACACCGATCAATCCGCAGTTGCCCGCCCACCCGGCGGCTACCGCGCCTTTTACTCGCCCGTCGCAACGCCGCGCTGCGGGTCATTGATCCATTCGCTCCATGACCCGGCGTAGAGTTTGCCCAGCGGATAACCGGCCAATGCCAGCGCGAACAAGTTATGACACGCCGTCACGCCAGAACCGCAGTACGCCACCAGTTCATCCGGCGAGCGATCACCGAGTTTTTCGGCAAAACGCTGCTTGAGTTGCTCAACCGGGAGAAACCGCCCGCTGCTGTCGAGGTTTTCGCCAAAAGCCGCACATTGCGCACCCGGGATGTGCCCGGCCACCGGGTCGATCGGTTCAACCTCGCCCCGAAAGCGCGGCAAGGCGCGAGCATCGATCAAGGTCAGGACAGGGTCGTTGAGGCGCTTTTGCAGCGCTTGGGCCTTGATCAGCAACTGATTGTCCGGTGCTCCGTCAAAATGCCCCCGGGGAAGCTTGACCGAATCAAGGTTCAGCGGAAAACCCGCGGCGTGCCAGGCTTTAAGGCCGCCGTCGAGCACAAACACCCCGTCCCGCTTGCCCAGCCACGCCAACAACCACCACGCCCGCGCGGCAAATGCCCCCGGACCGTCGTCATACAGCACCACATCGCTGTCGTTGTTGATGCCCCACCCGCGCAAACGCTCTATCAGCTCATCGGGATCAGGCAACGGATGACGCCCCGTGACGCCTTTGGTCACCGGGCCACTCAAGTCGCGTTCCAGGTCGGCAAACTGCGCGCCCTCGATGTGGCCTTCGGCATAGCTGCGCAGCCCGTAGTCCGGGTCTTCAAGCGCAAAGCGGCAATCCAGAATGACCAAACCGGGCTGGGACTGGCGTTCGTTCAGGGCTTGAGGGCTGATCAATTGCGCAACGGGCATCGTGAACTCCTGTGACGGATCAAAAGCAGTTAGTGAGAATCCAGGGTGTTTTCCAGCGGAACGTAATATTCCTTGATGAGTTCATCAACCGCCTCCCGGGCCTGATCGGTGACGAACCCGGCTTCCAGTACCAGCAGTTGATAAACACCACGTTTGATCGCCTGCTCGCTGAGCTGGTCGCTGTTCTCACGCGTGGTACACAGAAACCCGACCCATGACGTCAGGATGATCCACGCATTGAGGGTCAACGACTCGATTTGCAGCGGGGTCATGTTGAGAATCCCCGCCTCGACGAAGCTCGCATAAATCAACTGGGCCTGCTTCAGGCAGTTTTGCGAGAAAAGCCGGTAACGGGAGGCCAGCTCGCTGTCGCTGTGCAGCAAATGCTCAATGTCACGGTACAAGAACCGGTAGCGCCACATCGCATCGAGCAGTTGTTGCAAGTAGAAATGTTTATCGGCAACCGTCGCCAGACGCCCTTCTGGCGCGCGCAAAAAGCTCAGGACAAGCGTTTCGTATTCGCCAAACAAAACGGCGATGATCGCCTGCTTATTGGGGAAGTGGTAATACAGATTGCCCGGAGAAATCTCCATGTGCGCCGCAATGTGGTTGGTGCTCACACTGCGCTCGCCCAACTGGTTAAACAGCTCCAGGCTGGTGTTGACAATACGCTGGCTGGTTTTTATTCGTGCGGCCATGGTCTTGAGCTTTACTTGAGAACGAATGGCATCTTACGGCCTAACCCCGAATCGATAAACAACGCGACAGGCAGGCCCCCTGATTGACAACTTAGAGCATACGTTCTAGAAACGACCTGGCTCTTGTAAACATTACCTATAAAAAACGACCCGGAGCGGATCATGTCTGTAGACAGTGCCTACCATCAAGACACCAAAGTCCTACCGACTGATCTTCTCTCCCTGCTCGACAAACAGCGTCAGGCCTACGCTGCGCATCCTTATCCTCCGCTTGCACAACGCCAGCAGTGGCTCAAAAGCCTACGGCGGTTGCTCAGCGATGAACGCGAGGTGTTAATCGACGCCATCAGCCAGGACTTTAGCCACCGTAGCCCTGACGAAACGCTGTTTGCCGAACTGATGCCCAGCCTGCACAACATCGATTACGCCCTTAAACACCTTAAACGCTGGATGAAACCCTCTTCTCGCAGCGTAGGCGTAATGTTCCAACCCGCCAGCGCCCGCGTCCTGTATCAGCCTCTGGGCGTGATCGGGATCATAGTTCCGTGGAATTACCCGCTGTTTTTGGCGATGGGCCCCTTGATCGGTGCGTTGGCGGCGGGCAACCGGGTGATGCTCAAACTCAGTGAATTCACCCCGGCCACCGGGCGTTTGCTCAAAGACCTGCTGGGGCGGATTTTTCCCGATGACATGGTCACCGTGGTGCTGGGCGATGCCGAGGTCGCGGTGGCTTTTTCTTCTTTGCCAGTGGACCACCTGCTGTTCACCGGCTCGACCCATGTGGGCAAGTTGGTGATGCGTGCGGCGGCCGAACACCTGACGCCGGTCACGCTGGAACTGGGGGGCAAATCCCCGGCCATTGTCTCGGCCGACGTACCGCTCAAGGACGCCGCCCAGCGCATCGCCTGGGGCAAAAGCCTGAATGCGGGACAAACCTGTATCGCCCCTGATTACGTGTTGGTGCCTGAAGACCGGGTCGGCGCTTTTATTGATGCGTATCGTCAGGTGATGCACAGTTTTTATCCGACGCTGAGCGATAACCCCGACTACACAGCCATCATCAACGAGCGGCAACTGGCGCGCCTGGAGCATTTGAAAACCGATGCCAGCGCCAAAGGCGCACGCCTGATCCCGCTGTATGAGCAGGGCCAGGGCCGACGCATGCCCCATTGCCTGCTGCTGGAGGTCAACGACGAGATGCAGGTGATGCAGGAGGAAATCTTCGGTCCGCTCCTGCCGATCGTGCCGTATCGCAACCTGGAACAGGCATTGGCCTACATCAACGACAGACCCCGCCCGCTCGCGCTCTATTATTTCGGCTACAACAAGGCCGAACAGCAACGGGTGCTTGAAAACACCCACTCAGGCGGCGTGTGTGTGAATGAAACCTTGCTGCACGTGGCCATCGACGACCTGCCTTTTGGCGGCGTGGGGCCTTCCGGGATGGGCTGCTATCACGGTCACGAAGGGTTTTTGACCTTCAGCCATGCCAAAGCCGTGCTGACCAAGCAACGTGTGAACAGCTCGCTGGCCATCTACCCGCCCTACGGACGCACCCTCGGGCGCTGGGTGCAGAAACTCTTTATTCGCTGATCGACAAGGAGTGGGCATGCCTGACGCCCGTATGGAAAACGCACTGTTGTCGCGCCGGGGCGTCATGAAAGTCGGCCTGGTGGCCAGTACCTTATTGGCCACCGCCGGCTTAACCGCCAGCCTCAGTGGTTGCTCGTCCAGCGACCGCGCCTGTGGCTTTGCGGTCCTGCGTAACCGTGATCTGCCCTTTTTGCAGGCATTGATCCCCGTCATGCTGGCCGGCAGCGTCACGCCATCACTGATGCCCGGTGCAAACGATGCCACCCTGCATAAGCTGGACAGCAACCTCAATCGCTTGTCACCCGCGCTATTAACGCTCACTCAGCAACTGTTTGATGTGCTGGCCATGCCCGTCACACGCGGCCCGCTCACCGGTGTCTGGGGCGGTTGGGAAAACGCCAGCCCGGAACGTATTCGGCATTTTCTCGAACGCTGGCAGAACAGCAGCCTGAGCCTGCTGCGCATGGGGCATGCCTCCCTGCTGCAACTGGTGATGATGAGTTGGTACGAACGACCGGAATCCTGGGCACAGTGCGGGTATCCCGGTCCGCCGACTGTCTGATCCGCACCATCCAAAACAATAAAAACCAATGGATACCTCCTTATGCCTGTCCCCGACCTCTTTCGCGACGGCATGGCCCGTGGCTGGAAAACCCTCAACGGTGCGCAGCTCGACCATGACCTGATCCTGGACGCCGACGTTGCCATCATCGGCAGCGGCGCAGGGGGCGGCACCACGGCCGAGATCCTCAGTGCAGCGGGCTTGAAGGTGCTGTTGATCGAAGAAGGCCCGCTCAAAACCAGCAGTGATTTCAAGATGCTCGAAGACGAGGCGTACGCCAGCCTCTATCAGGAGGGCATCGGCCGCATGAGCAAAGACGGCGCCGTGAGCATTTTGCAAGGCCGGGCGGTGGGCGGAACCACGCTGGTGAATTGGACGTCCAGCTTTCGCACGCCCGCGCCCACCCTTGAACAGTGGGCCCGTGAGCATGCGGTGGTCGGTCATGGCAGCGAACAGATGGCGCCCTGGTTCGAGCGCATGGAGCAACGCCTGGGCGTGGCACCCTGGCGGGTCCCGCCCAATGCCAATAATCAGGTGCTGCAAACCGGCTGCGAGCAGTTGGGTTACAGCTGGGACGTCATCCCGCGCAACGTGCGCGGGTGCTGGAACCTCGGTTATTGCGGCATGGGCTGCCCGACCAACGCCAAGCAGTCGATGCTGGTAACGACCATCCCCGCCACCCTCGAAAACGGGGGGCAATTGCTGTATCTGGCACGCGCCCACCGCCTGTTGATTAAGGGCGATCAGGTCACAGGGCTGGAATGCCAAGCCATGGACCCGCGCTGCGTCGCCCCCACCGGCCGGCTGATCACGGTCAGGGCGCGGCATTACGTGCTCTCGGGCGGTGGCATCAATACCCCCGGCCTGTTGCTGAGGTCGGACGCACCCGATCCCCATAAAACGCTGGGCAAGCGGACATTTCTGCACGTGGTCAACTTTTCTGCCGCACAGTTTCCTACCGCCATTAACGGGTTTTACGGTGCCCCGCAGTCGATTTACTCAGACCATTTTCAGTGGAAAGACGGCGTGACCGGGCCGATGGGCTACAAACTCGAAGTACCGCCCTTGCACCCGGCGCTGGCCGCCACCCTGTTTGCCCGCTATGGCGAAACCGGTGCGCAACACATGGCGCAGTTGCCCAACACCCAGATGATGCTGGCCCTGATGCGCGACGGTTTTCACCCCGACAGCCCCGGCGGCAGCGTTGAATTGCGCAGCGACGGCTCTGCGGTGCTGGATTACCGCCTCACGGCATACGGCTGGGAGGGGTTGAGGCGGGCCTTTCACAGCATGGCCGAGGTTCAATTTGCCGCAGGCGCCAGCGCCGTGATGCCACTGCACAGCGATGCGCGTATGTGCACAAACCTGCGAGAAACCCGTGAACTGATCGACAGTTTGAGCCTTGAGCTGTATCGGACACGTCTGGCCAGCGCCCACGTGATGGGCGGCTGCGCGATGGGTGAGAATCCGCACTTCGCCGTCACTGACAGCCTTGGGCGACATCATCAACTGAGCAATGTGTCGGTACATGACGGCTCATTATTCCCCACCAGCATTGGCGCCAACCCGCAACTGTCGGTGTATGGGCTCACGGCAAAACTGGCGACACTGTTGGCCGAACGCCTGGTAAAAGCCGGATGAAAACTGAAAATAATCGGCAAATCAGCGGCGTCTATAGTGCTTTCTACTGCGAATGGCGACTTGGCCGACCGGGATTGCTGCGATACCATCCGACTCCCCAACGGATTCCCGCCAGGACGACGCGATGAACCGAGTGTTGTACCCAGGTACATTCGACCCTATTACCAAGGGCCATGGCGACCTGGTTGAACGCGCTTCGCGCCTGTTCGACCACGTCATCATTGCTGTCGCTGCCAGCCCCAAGAAAAACCCGCTGTTCCCCCTGGAACAACGCGTTGAGCTGGCGCGCGAAGTCACCAAACACCTGCCCAATGTCGAAGTGGTCGGTTTCTCGACCCTGCTTGCGCATTTCGCCAAAGAGCAGAACGCCAATGTATTTTTGCGCGGCCTGCGAGCGGTGTCGGACTTCGAATATGAGTTTCAGCTGGCGAACATGAATCGCCAACTGGCACCGGATGTTGAGAGTCTGTTCCTGACGCCGTCGGAGCGTTATTCGTTCATATCGTCGACGTTAGTGCGAGAAATCGCAGCGTTGGGCGGTGATATCAGCAAGTTCGTGCACCCGGCCGTGGCCGATGCCCTGACTGAGCGCTTTCGCAAGAAGTGACCGCTGAAGCGGCGCCCGCGTGCACTGCGGGCGCCAATGCGGCACAATTGCCCGCATTCGATTTCAGTTGCCCGGGCCGACCGCCCCGGCAGGAGTACCCATGTCCCTGATCATCACCGACGATTGCATCAATTGCGACGTCTGCGAACCCGAGTGTCCGAACGCCGCGATCTCCCAAGGTGAAGAGATCTACGTCATTGACCCGAACCTGTGCACCCAGTGCGTCGGTCACTACGACGAGCCGCAGTGCCAGCAGGTCTGCCCGGTCGACTGCATCCCACTGGATGAAGCCCACCCGGAAACCGAAGAACAGCTGATGGAAAAATACCGTCAGATCACTGGCAAGGCGTAAAACAACACGGTGCCGTCAGCCGCGCGACCCGACTCAGGTCTGGCAGCGCGGGCAGAACACGCTTGAGCGCTGGCCCAGCTTGACCTCGCGCAATTCGCTGCCGCACACCTTGCACTGCTCGTAGGCGCGCCCGTACACAAACAGTTCTTGCTGGAAGTAGCCGGGCTGGCCATCGCCACCAATGAAGTCCCGCAGGGTGGTGCCCCCGCGCTCAATGGCTGCCGCCAATATGCGTTTGATCTCGATCGCCAGCTTCAGATAGCGAGCCCGCGAAATGCTTTTGGCTTCGCGGCGCGGGTCAATCCCAGCCGCAAACAGCGCTTCAGTCGCATAGATATTGCCCACGCCCACCACGACGGCGTTGTCCATGATGAACGGCTTGACCGCCATGGCGCGTTTGCGCGACAGCTGGAACAGGCGCTCGCCGTCAAACAGATCGGTCAGTGGCTCAGGCCCCAGACGCAACAGCAATGCGTGGTTGAGCGGGTCGTGGGTCCAGAGCATCGCGCCAAAGCGGCGCGGGTCGGTGTAGCGCAGGGCAAGCCCGGACTCCAGCTCGATGTCCACGTGCTCATGCTTGGCCGCCAGTGACCCCGCCTCAACCAGACGCAAATTACCCGACATGCCCAAATGGCTGATCAATGTCCCGACTTCGGCGTTAATCAGCAGGTACTTGGCGCGACG
The DNA here is from genome assembly GCF_001806145.1 of Pseudomonas sp. BS-2016. Taxonomy (NCBI): domain Bacteria; kingdom Pseudomonadati; phylum Pseudomonadota; class Gammaproteobacteria; order Pseudomonadales; family Pseudomonadaceae; genus Pseudomonas; species Pseudomonas sp. BS-2016. The sequence continues at coordinate 398,706 of NZ_MLCT01000013.1, read as the reverse complement.
TTCGACCCCGACGATTTTCTGCCCGGACAAACGCACATCCAGGTCTTCGGGAATCGGCCAACGCAGGCGCCGCTCACGCACGATCACCCGGCTGACCCGCTGCCCTTCGAGGTGCGGGGCAATGCCGCGGCGAGTGGTTTCGACTTCAGGTAATTCAGGCATTCGACACTCCGGCGGGGGACAACCTAGTGGGCACCCAACTCGCGGATGCTTTCCTTGAGGTTCTCAAAGTCATATTCGGACAGACCGATGTAATCCAGCACCAGATGGCTGATGCTGTTCCATTCGTGGTCTTCGCGCTGATTGCCCAAGACCTTGTGCGAGGCACAAATATGCTCGGCCATCTTGAGGATCGCCAGCAGGTTTTTCAGTTGGCTGTGGCGCGACGAGTCGTCGCTGAAGATCGCCAGCGCGTTGTGGTGATTGGCAATGGCGTGGGTCAGGTGTTCCGGCAAGCGCCAGGACTTGGCCGTGTAGTAGCCGACCACCGCATGGTTGGTGTTGAAGTGGGTGTTTTCGGTGTCGACCACGCGACTGTTCGGACCGGCATTGGCGTAGGCCTGTTCCAGCACTGACATGTAGTTGGGGAAGCGCTTGAGCATCAACGGGATGCCGCAATCGTGAAACAGCCCTAACGCGTAGGCTTCATCGACCGCCTGCGAGCCGGTGCGCTTGGCCAGTGTCATGCTGGTCATGGCCACGTCCTGGGCGCTGTCCCAGAACCGGTTGAGGGTTACGATGGTTTCGTCGCACATCTCGCCTTTGATCGACTGCGCATTGATCAAATTGATCACCGTCCGGCAGCCCAGCAACGTCACGGCCCGCTTGATGGACGCAATCTTGTTGGTCAGGCCGTAATGCGGCGAGTTGACGATTTTCAGCAAGGCGCCCGACAAACCGGGGTCTTGGGCGATCAGGCGGGAAATGGCCTCCAGGTCCGGATCGGGCATGTACTGCTCCATCTGCAAATCCACCATGATTTGCGGTTGAGGCGGCACGCTAATGCCTTGCAGCGTTTGGCTGATCTGTTCGGATGAAAGCTCTGGGGGCATGACGACACACTCTGGAATAGCCCGCGATTCTAACGGAATTTACCGCAGCTTTGCGCAGGCAATCCGACACAATGCGGTGAATCAGCCAAGCCCCGCGTGCGCGTCTAGGGCTATAATCGCGCCCTTTTCAATACCCGGAGCGACGTCATGTCCCTGCCAAGCCTGCGCCTTAAAGCCAATGCCGATCGACGCCTGCGCGCCGGCCACTTGTGGGTCTACAGCAACGAAATCGATGTCGCCACCACGCCGTTGCACGGTTTCAAGGCTGGTGACCAAGCGGTGCTGGAGACTGCTGGCGGCAAACCGCTGGGCATCGTTGCCATGAGCCCGAACAACCTGATCTGCGCGCGTTTGCTGTCGCGCGACGTCAAAGTGCCACTGGACAAGTCGTTCTTGGTTCACCGCCTCAACGTGGCGCTTTCGCTGCGTGATCGCCTGTTCGACAAACCGTTTTACCGCCTGGTGTACGGCGATTCGGATTTACTGCCGGGCCTGGTAGTGGATCGTTTCGGCGACATTCTGGTGGTGCAACTGGCTTCCGCGACCATGGAGCAGCACAAGGCCGACGTGATCGCCGCGCTGGTTCAGGTGGTCAAGCCGAGCGGCATTCTGTTCAAGAACGACTCGGCCGCCCGTGATGCCGAAGGCCTTGAGCGTTACGTCGAAACCGTGTTTGGTCTGGTGCCGGAGTGGGTTGCGCTGGAAGAAAACGGCGTGAAGTTTGAAGCCCCGGTCATCGCCGGACAAAAAACCGGCTGGTTCTACGACCACCGCATGAACCGTGCCCGTCTGGCGCCGTATGCCAAGGGCAAGCGCGTTCTGGACCTGTACAGCTACATCGGCGGCTGGGGCATCCAGGCTGCTGCCTTTGGCGCCAGCGAAGTCATGTGCGTGGATGCATCGTCGTTCGCACTGGACGGCGTCGAGCGCAACGCGGCACTCAACGGTTTCGCGGACCGCGTGACCTGCCTGGAAGGCGACGTGTTTGAAGCGCTTAAAGAGCTGAAAGCCAACGAAGAGCGTTTCGACGTGATCGTGGCCGACCCGCCGGCGTTCATCAAACGTAAAAAAGACCTGAAAAACGGCGAAGGCGCCTACCGCCGCCTGAACGAGCAAGCCATGCGCCTGCTCACCAAAGACGGCATTCTGGTCAGCGCATCGTGCTCGATGCACTTGCCCGAAGACGACCTGCAAAACATCCTGCTGACCAGCGCCCGTCACCTGGACCGCAATATCCAGTTGCTGGAACGCGGCAGCCAGGGCCCGGATCACCCGGTACACCCGGCGATCCAGGAAACGCGCTACATCAAGAGCATCACCTGCCGTTTGCTGCCAAACAGCTAAACGGGCACGTTCCACAGCCGCTACCGACGGTAGCGGCTGTGGCTTCAGGCTTATGGCTGCGGTTCTCGATCCAGCTTGGGGCTCAGTTCTGTGGTGCCAATCTGTAAAGACTGATAGCGCGGCTTGACCACCTTCACCTTCCCCTGACGAATCGCCTCAATCAACTCGGGAGAGTTGTCGCTTTCCTCGTAGGTGCCCGCCCGTTTCCATTGGCCTTGGGCGTCGCGCGTAAAAAAGTACACAGGGCCCGACCACTTCTGCTTCGGCAACTGCAGCACTTCCATCTGCCCGTCGTTATTCAGATCCACCGCCCACAACGCGCACCCCGGTGCCCAGCAGGGCTGGCCGCCGATGCCCCTATCAGCGAACTGCTCACTGCCTTCGACTTTAGGGCCGATCCATTCCAGCATCCGCTCACTTGGCCCGCTAACCCGGTCCCCCATGTCCGCCTCTTTGAGACGCTTCAACAGCACGTCACGCTGTGGCGCCGACAACACCTGCCCCTGCTCCACCTGCGCCAACAAGGCCTCAAAAGCCTGTTTGCCGGGAGGTCCCAAACGGTAACGCAAGGTGTCTGCATCAAAGGTGTCGACCGACGCTTTGCCGCTCAAAACCCGGTTGACCTGATTCTGGGCACTGAACTGCAGCGGGCTGAACCACGGGGTATGAATCGCCAATAACAGCAACACGCTCAACAACGCGATCAACGGGTTGCTGACTCGCAAACGCGCCAACCACTGATGCTGTGGCAGCACCACGGCCCAGACAGCCGCCAGGCTGTGCAACACCATCACGACCACCAGCAGCATCGCCAACAGACGGGTCGGCGTCAGGCCATACTGTTCAATTCTTAACCAGGTCGAATACCCGGCCAGCACCACCAGAACCGGCAGGCACAACAAACACAGGTCGACCATGCGCAGTAGCCACTTGGGGTAGCCAATCTCGTGTTCGCCGTCCTGTACCACGCCGTTGAGCAGGAACAGGATGACGGCCACCAGACACACCATGATTGGCGTCGAATAACCCGTGTCCCAAATCGGCCCCAGTCCGGTGAAGGGCAAGGCGAAGGTAAACACCAGGCCAATCAGCACGCCAAGCGGCAGCAAGAACCGGCACAACGTGAGCAGAATGCCGCGCAGCAAGCCGATCACCCGATCATTGTCCCGGCCCATCTTCAGGCCCAGAGCAAACACCATGGCCGAACTGATGTAGATAAATCCGTCGGTGGAAAACAATGTGTTCAGCGCCACAATGCCGAGCATTTTGAACAGGCCGCCCCACAACAGGATCAACGCCCAGAACACCGCGTTAAGCAGCAGCCCCAGTAGCACGATGAACACCGTGTCCCACGCGTGGCGGAACAAGTCTTCATAGCGTGGGAAACGCCCTTCGCGGGTCGGCCAGCTGAGGATGAAGACCGTGCAGATGTACGCAATCACCACCCCGAAACAGGTCCAACTGCCCGTCAGCCAACTGCTTGAACGCCACTGCTCACCCCCTTCCCAGAACACCCAGGCGCTGATGGCGCTCATCACGCCCGTCAGGCCCAGTACCAGCCAGCCGGTGCCGCGCTGACGCACGTTATCGCCCAGCAGCAGCACGTTGATGCCCCCCACCAACACCGCCGTCACCAGTGCGAACTTGAGGCCGTTTTCGGTGATAGAGCGGGCCAGCCAGAGCAACACCCCCTGCACGAGGCCAATGGCCAGGCAGGTCTTGATGGAGCGTGTAATGACCATCGTTCAAAATCCCTGTAAGAAAAGCACCTCGACACTTTAAGCCTTAATACCAAAATCGCCTATACAGAGCGCTTTCAGCGAACTACCTGTAGATAAAACTCGTATTTAACTCTTACTTAAGAGTATTCCCACATGAAAGCGGGCAATAACTCACTTCATATAACATTGTTGTTTTTCCGTAAGCAGCTAGTTTTAACCAAGTCACTTCGAGAACGACGCAGTACGAAGTGACTGCACTTACTCCCTGAAGTCACCCACTTTTATGTAAGGAGCACGATGATGAAAGCCATTTCTCTAGAAGCTAGCAAAATCGCCAACCTGGCCTGTCTGGCCGTCCCTCCTCAGCGCTAACGCAACGTCGCTGACAATGAAGCCGGGGCCTGCCGACACCCCGGCTTCATTACCTTCCCCTTCAGAGCTGTTGATCCATGCATATAAATCCTTACTTGTTTATATTGGCCCGGCCACCGCATCACATTGTCTGGAACTATTCCAATCACACGCAATTTGAACTCGACTTCCACTACAGCAAGCGATTAACCCAACTTATTACTTGCCCTGAACTTTTCGACCCCAACAGCACTGTCGATCAGGACTTTCTGGCGGCTTCGATTATTACGGACGAAGAAATCCCCACACCGGAATGGGGCTGGGATGACCTCTCCCGAATCTTCCATATCGGCACCAAGAACCTGCCGCAGGAGCACATTCCTCAAGACGTCCATGAATGGGCCGTGCAGTACCTGGCACACTGCAACGAAGTCTTGAGCACCCCGGCCCCCGAGCCCAATCGTATCGATCCTCATAACGCCAATCTGGTGGCCCTGCCCGTGTGCAAGCCTGCCGACGCCTTGAAAGGTTCGCTGGCCACTGCATTGATCAACCGCAAAACGTCCCGCTCTTTTACCGGGCAAAGCCTTTCATTGCGCCAACTCAGCACCTTGCTTTACCTATCACTCGGCTATCTGAACGAACGTCGGGGCGAGATCAATCTGTCCATTCCACTGGGCATGGAAGCGCGTCGCAGCAGTCCTTCCGGCGGCGGACTCAACGCCTGCGAGGGTTATGTGTATGTGCAGCACGTGACCGGTCTCAAGGCTGGCGTGTATGCCTATTCAAGTGACCTGCATGCCCTGAGCCTCATCAGCCCGCTCCCGGACGAGCCTTTGGGCAAGCTGCTGTGCGGCCAGCATTTCATCAACACCCTGCCCGTCGGGCTGTTCATCACCTCGCGCTTCGACAAATTGTGGTGGAAGTACGAGCACTCACGGGCTTATCGCATGGCCTACGTTGAGGCCGGGCATATCGCTCAAACGTTCCAGCTTGTGGCCACACAGTTGGGGCTGGATACCTGGCTGACCGGTGCCCTGACCGATGACCGTGTAGAAGCGCTGCTGGGCCTGGACGACAGCCCCGAACAGCCCTTGTTTTTTGTGGGCTGCGGCAAAGGCGACGGCCAAGTGCAATGCCAGGAACTGATGGCGCTCATCCAGCACAAGGACCCCGCACCGTGAACAAACCCTGCCCCCAAAGAACGTGTGCCTCCCCTGCGCCCTACACGTTGGCTGGCTGGGACACCAACGCCAGCGTGCGTCTGGATCGCACCCCTTACGCCTTGCCTGCCGACCTGGAGTCCCAACTGGGCGACCGCCACTGGTTTGTGCCCGCCTTCATGCCTTACCTCGATCACCCGGACATCGTGCAGGCAGGCACGTCCGTGGTGCGGCGCCTGGAGGCCAATCAACTGGTGTACTTCCTCGACTACACCACGGTGCTGGAACACAAACTGGTTAACCGCGCGCTCGAGACCCTGATCCACAACGAACTCGGCCTTCACGTGCCGCTCGCCATGAAAAACGCCGCCTTGCAGCTGTACACCGACGAGGGCTATCACGCGCTGTTCTCCAACCAGATCGCCGAACAGGTGGCTGAGCTGTACGGCATCAACAACCGCTCCCGCCCCGCCCACCGCATCCAGCGCCTGCAGCATCAAATAGACATCTGCCGACCGGCGGACAGGGCTCTGCACTGGTTTTTGATCGGCTTTGTGTCCGAGACGATCATTGCCAAAGAGCTGCTCGGCGCCATCCATGTCCCGCTGGTGTCCACCGTGCTGGACATGTTCAAAAGCCATCTTGGGGACGAAGCCCGTCACAGCCGGTACTTTAGTGAAGTGTTCGCCCATGTGTGGTCGTTGCTCGATGACGTCCAGCGCGCCAAAGCGGCCACCCAGTTACTCACCCTCCTCGGCATCTTTTTCGAAAGCGACACCCGTTGGCTGAAAGAAAGCCTCGCCAGTGTCGACCTCAACCCGACCACTATCGAACAGATCTGCATCCAGTTGCAGCAGCCCGCCGTTCACCAACAACGCGTGCGTGCCGGGGCCAGAGCCACCGTGCTGGCGTTGGCCAATGCCGGTTTTTTCACCCTGGAGCACAACCGGCGACTGTTCTTGAGCGCGGGGTTTATGGATGCCTGAAACGCCCGCGACCAGACCGGGTCTGGCGATTTTCATGTTGCTCAGCATGGTGGTGCTCGGGGTGTTCCCGCTGGACGTCGTATTGCCCTCATTTCCGGCCCTGGCTGACTACTTTCAACGAACACCGGGCGATATCGCACTGTCCATCAGCCTGTTCGCTATTGGCATTTCGCTTTCACAACTGCTCATAGGTCCGCTTTCTGACCGCATAGGGCGCAAATCCTTGCTGCTTGCGGGCATGGCCCTGTCGATTGTCGGCGCGGCGGGTTGCGTGCTGTCCACGGATTACGGCGGATTTCTGCTGTTCAGGTGCCTGCAGGCCGTCGGGTGCGGGTGTTTCGTTTTGTCTCAAGCCTTGATCCAAGACCTGTTCACCGGCAAGCAACGGGACCATCTGCGCATCCTGATGGTCACCGCCAGCGGGCTGGCGATCTCGCTCTCACCCTTGGCGGGCACCGTGTTGCAGGACGCCTTCGATTGGCCCGGCAGCTTCTGGGTGTTCATTGCGCTGGGGTTGACCGTCTGGGTCATTGCCTGGAGGCACTTAAGGGACAACCCCGCGCGCAATCCGTCCTCCCACAGCCTGCTGAGGGCCTACGCCCTTGTGTGCCGCAATCCCACGTTCATCAGCTACTGGTTGATATCGGCCATCGCTTTCGCCTGCCATTTTTCATTCATCGTCATGTCGCCCTTGTTGTTTCTGGAGCAACTGCACCTGTCCAGCTACACCTTCTCGCTGATACTGCTGGTGTACGGCGCAGCCTATGTGGGCGGCGGCGTGTTGGCTCATGGACTCAGCAAACGCATTAGCGCGAACCGACAGATCATTGCCGGGCTGTTATTGATCGTTTTGGCGGGGGGCTTGATGGGGCTGCTGCACCGCCACGCAGGCTTGACGGTCTTTAACGTGCTGCTGCCCATGATGGTCTGCACCATGGGCATCACCATCGCCCGGCCAATTGCCACCTCACGGGCGATGGACGTCTTTCCTGATCTGGCAGGCACGGCGTCGTCAGCCGGCAGCGCGCTGATCTTCATCTGCGGCGGGGTTGTCAGTGCCTGGGTCAACCTCAGCCCGGCCAGCCTGCCAGTGACGCTGGCGACCACCTTCATGGCGCTGGGCCTGATTGCGCTGGGCTTGATCCTGGCAACCTGCCGACGCCTGCGCGAACAGCGCCCGGCATAGCCCTTGCTCTGTGGGCCGTGCGTTAGGCCCATTCCCTCCGCCCGCCAGCCGTGTAGAATCGACGCATTCATCGCCAATCATCCCCGGCGGGTTTATGAGCTCAGGCCCAGACGCGCGGCGATCCCGCAGCGTTAACGGCAGCTTGCTGACACGTAGTCATTTTCTGTGTTGTCAGTCAGCGATTAGAAGCTCACTTCCCTGTTTGTTACCTGATTAGCCGCCCGGAGTTGCTCCATGCCTGACTATCGTTCGAAAACCTCCACCCATGGCCGCAACATGGCCGGTGCGCGCGCGTTGTGGCGCGCCACGGGGATGAAAGATGCCGACTTCAAGAAGCCGATCATCGCCATTGCCAACTCCTTTACCCAATTCGTGCCGGGCCACGTCCACCTCAAGGACATGGGCCAACTGGTCGCCCGCGAGATTGAGCGCGCAGGCGGCGTTGCCAAAGAATTCAACACCATCGCCGTGGACGACGGCATCGCCATGGGCCATGACGGCATGCTCTATTCGCTGCCGAGCCGCGAGATCATTGCCGACTCCGTGGAGTACATGGTCAACGCCCACTGCGCCGACGCCATCGTGTGCATTTCCAACTGCGACAAAATCACCCCCGGCATGCTGATGGCCTCGTTGCGCCTCAACATCCCGGTGATTTTCGTCTCCGGCGGGCCGATGGAAGCGGGCAAAACCAAGCTCGCCAGCCACGGCCTCGATCTGGTGGATGCCATGGTGATTGCAGCCGACTCCAGCGCTTCTGACGAGAAGGTTGCCGAGTACGAGCGCAGCGCCTGCCCGACCTGCGGTTCATGTTCCGGCATGTTCACCGCCAACTCGATGAACTGCCTGACTGAAGCCCTCGGCCTGGCGCTGCCGGGCAACGGCTCGACACTGGCCACCCACAGCGACCGCGAGCAACTGTTCCTGCAAGCAGGCCGCACCATCGTCGACCTGTGCCGCCAGTACTACGTCGAAAACGACGAATCGGTACTGCCGCGCAACATCGCCAACTTCAAGGCATTCGAAAATGCCATGACGCTGGACATCGCCATGGGCGGCTCGACCAACACCATCCTGCATTTGTTGGCCGCCGCCCAGGAGGCCGAGATCGACTTCGACCTCAAGGACATCGACCGCCTGTCGCGCCACGTCCCGCAACTGTGCAAAGTGGCGCCGAACATCCAGAAGTACCACATGGAAGACGTGCACCGCGCTGGCGGCATTTTCTCCATCCTCGGCTCGCTGGCCCGTGGCGGCTTGCTGCACACCGACCTGCCGACGGTGCACAGCAAGACCATGGCCGACGCCATCTCCCAGTGGGACATCACCCAGACTGACAACGAAGCCGTGCACACCTTCTTCCGCGCGGGCCCGGCGGGCATCCCGACGCAAACCGCGTTCAGCCAGTCGACCCGCTGGGACACGCTGGACGACGACCGTGAAAACGGCTGCATTCGCAGCGTCGAACACGCTTACTCGCAGGAAGGCGGGTTGGCCGTGCTGTACGGCAACATCGCGCTGGATGGTTGCGTGGTGAAAACCGCCGGGGTCGATGAGTCGATTCACGTGTTCGAAGGCAACGCCAAAATCTTCGAAAGCCAGGACAGCGCCGTGCGCGGCATCCTCGCGGATGAAGTGCAGGCGGGCGACATCGTGATCATTCGCTACGAAGGCCCGAAAGGCGGGCCGGGCATGCAAGAGATGCTCTACCCCACCTCGTACCTCAAATCCAAAGGGCTGGGCAAAGCCTGCGCCTTGCTCACCGACGGACGCTTCTCGGGCGGTACGTCGGGCCTGTCCATCGGCCACGCCTCACCGGAAGCTGCGGCGGGCGGCGCGATTGGCCTGGTACAGGACGGCGACAAAGTCCTGATCGACATCCCGAACCGCTCGATCAACTTGTTGGTCAGCGACGAAGAACTGGCGGCGCGCCGGGTCGAGCAGGACAAAAAAGGCTGGAAACCGGTCGAAGTGCGTCCACGCAAAGTCACCACGGCATTGAAGGCATACGCCTTGCTCGCCACCAGCGCCGACAAGGGCGCGGTACGTGACAAAGCCTTGCTGGACAAACTGGTGCCGTAACCCACCTCGCCCCCCAAAATCCCGGCCATGTGCCGGGATTTTTAATGAGCGGGCAAAAGATATTCACCCTTGAAACCAAAAGCATCCGGAAAAGATGTGTCCTGGCTGGCATGCTCTGGATTCAAAGCTCATTTGCAATGCTTTATTTGAATTTCAGGAATCCCCCTACAGCCCATTAGCCACTACTGCAATACAGTCAGTGCTCAATTAAACGGGGATGCTGAAATGGCTAATCATGGCTACATGTCAATTACAGGAAGAAAACAAGGCCTAATATCTTCCGGCTGTTCGACCCAAGACTCTATAGGCAATAAATGTCAAATGGGCCACGCTGACGAAATCATGGTGTTAGCGTATTCACATGACATGGTGGCAGGCAGTGACGGGACAATTACTGGCGGTCGCGGACAACACAAACCTGTCGTTATTACAAAGAATATAGATAAGTCTTCGCCACTGATCGCTGCAGCACTTCACGATGGGGAGGAAGTCGAATGCATCATTGATTTTTATAGAACGTCTACAGTGGGCAGCCAAGAAAAATACTTCAACGTTCGCCTGTCTGGTGCACGCATTGCTTACATGAACATTCAAGTACCCCATGCTATTCATATGACAGATGGCCAGCCGCAAGAAATCGTTGCCATTCGTTATCGGGATATTACATGGACACACATCCCGGCTGGAACGAGTGCACATAGCTCATGGATAAACGAGATATGAACGACCAACAGTGTGACATCCACGATGTCACAAAAGCGGCCTCAGACCTGATGTCATTGGGTTGTTCAGCGACAGGAACTTTTCTCCCTGACGGTGTCATGCAGCTCACCTTCAGCTCGGCAATTGCAAATTACCTAAACAACGTCATTCGCGATGTCAATGACAGTGTTATCAGCGCCTGGGAAGGCATGCAGAAACTCAAAAGTGAATACGATGAATTAGCCAACAAAATAATATTCTATGCAAAAAACGGAATAGGCATTGCAGGGGGGTGCTATGCAAGTAAAAACAGGCGCCCAATCAATAGTAAGCACTCGGGGATTGGGTTTTGCATATGGAGGTCCGATGATCATGCACGGCCTTAATAACATATATGAAGGCGCGACCAATATTTACAATGGAAATAATGAAGCCGTAGGCTTTATCAGACAGGGCTACAGACAATTCTACAAAGATGCCTACCAAGGTGACATGGCGTACTACTCTGCCGATTTATTGTTATCAGCAACAGGACTCGCTAGACGTGTAGAAAAAGAAGACACATTCAAATTATTCAGACACATCCCCACCGACAGTGAGCATGCTTATAAACAAACAGGCAAAATTTCGTTAATTTTGGAAGCGCTTGTTGACGCATTTTCGTTGAACTCATTACTCAATTTGGAACATGACACGCACACGACTCAGCAATAAATCAAGGACCCACTACCCGAAAAACGTCCTAAGCCTTGGAATACCCCATGCCACCCCGACAACCACCAAGAATATATACATCGCTGCAGATATTACTTCAAAGTTCTCTTCAATCGATGGAAAGACTTCACGCAACCCCAGCATTATAAACACTGTATAAAATGCCGCATTGGCGAGAGCCATCAGGGTGACCAAGGAGTAATACCTAATATCTTTGAGCCTCATCCATTCATTCCTTATTGATTTCCAGCATTTTTTGAAGCAGGGATCATGCTTTGAGTTCTGCCTCAAGCGCTCCACTCGCACGGCTGGAGGTTGTCGCAGGGCAGGCGCTGGGCAGTTGGATATTTTGACCTCGCAGCCAAGCCTGCAAAGCCTGGGTGAATGGGTATTCATACATATGATGCCAACACCGATTCTGCTACTCCCCCCGGAGCGCTTGCGACCCGACTGATGGCACGTCAACGCAGCGCCGAATGCTGATTCGTCTGACGCATAGCCGCTATGCTTCTCTATAAGCGACACGAGAGGCACAAACAACCTTCGGCCTGTCGACAGGCTTATTCCCAAATCAAAGGTAGTCATTCCAGAACGGTATATTTCTAGCTATATCAACCTGTTAGCATTTCCGGTTCGAAATTGTTACATCCCAAGACTGGTACAAGTCGCCTCTCGGAGCTTTCATGAATTACCCGCTGATCCTCAATCTGCTGGTGTTCCTCGCGTTGCTGTTCGGCTTGTCGCTGACCCGCCACACCGCGTGGAGCCTTGCTAAAAAAGTCCTGCTGGCGCTGGTTGTCGGTGTGATTTTCGGTCTTGGTTTGCACCTTATCTATGGTGCTGAAAACCCTACCCTGAAAACGTCCATCGGCTGGTTCGATCTGGTTGGCAGCGGTTATGTGCAGTTGCTGCAAATGATCGTGATTCCGCTGGTATTTGCGTCGATCCTGAGCGCCGTGGCGCGGCTGCATAACGCGTCGTCGTTGGGCAAGATCAGCTTTTTGACCATCGGCACGCTGCTGTTTACCACCATGATCGCAGCGCTGGTGGGCATCGGCCTGACCAACCTGTTCGGCCTCACGGCTGAAGGTCTGGTGGCGGGCGCTGCGGAGATGAGCCGCCTGCAGATCATTCAAAGCGATTACGCAGGGAAAGTGGCCGACCTGAATGTGCCGCAGTTGCTGCTGTCGTTTATCCCGCAAAACCCGTTTGCCGACCTGGCCCGCGCCAAGCCGACGTCGATTATCAGCGTGGTGATCTTTGCTGCATTCCTGGGCGTTGCCGCGCTGCAACTGTTCAAGGATGAGCCGGAGAAAGGCAGCAAAGTGCTCAATGCCATCGACACCCTGCAAGCCTGGGTGATGCGTCTGGTACGTCTGGTCATGAAACTGACCCCGTACGGCGTGCTGGCCTTGATGACCAAAGTGGTGGCGACGTCCAACCTGCAAGACATCATCAAACTCGGCAGTTTCGTGGTGGTGTCTTACATCGGCCTGGCGCTGATGTTCGTGATTCACGGGCTGATCGTGTCGCTGTCCGGGGTTAACCCGCTGCGCTTCTTCCGTAAGGTCTGGCCGGTGCTGACGTTCGCGTTCACCAGCCGTTCAAGCGCAGCCAGCATTCCGTTGAGCATTGAGGCGCAAACCCGTCGCTTGGGGATTCCGTCGTCCATCGCCAGCTTTGCGGCCTCGTTTGGCGCGACCATCGGTCAAAACGGCTGTGCCGGTCTGTACCCGGCCATGCTGGCCGTGATGGTTGCCCCGACAGTGGGCATCAACCCGCTGGACCCGTTGTGGATTGCAACGCTGGTGGCGATCGTGACGCTGAGCTCAGCCGGTGTGGCTGGCGTGGGCGGTGGCGCAACCTTCGCTGCGCTGATCGTACTGCCCGCGATGGGCCTGCCAGTGTCGCTGGTGGCGCTGTTGATCTCGGTTGAACCGCTGATCGACATGGGCCGCACGGCCTTGAACGTGAGCGGCGCCATGGTGGCCGGTACGGTGACCAGCCAGATCATGAATGAGACGGATAAAGCCATTCTGGCTGAAGACGATCATGGCGAGCTGGCACACGCGTAACGCTTGACCCTCACTGACCCCTCTCCCTATGGGAGAGGGGCTTCAATGCTTGCTTAAGCCCTTTCCCACACTTCAAAACTGAACGCCGGTTTTCCGTCTTCAGCCGCATGCGGCTCGTTGGACACCAATGTCCACTGCGCCTGATCAAACTCAGGAAACCACGCATCGCCTTCCGGGCTCAGGCCCACACGCGTCAGGTACAACCGGTCGGCATCCGCCAGACCCTGGGTGTACATTTGCGCGCCCCCAATCAACATCACTTCGCTGACACCCTGTTCCACCGCCCAGGCCTGGGCGCGCGCGACGGCGGCATCGAGGGAGGCGAACACCTCGGCACCTTCGAGTTGCAAGCCGGTCTGACGACTGACGACAAGGTTCAACCGGCCCGGCAAGGGGCGGCCCAGCGAGTCCCAGGTTTTACGCCCCATGATGATGGGCTTGCCCAGGGTGGTGGCCTTGAAATATTTGAAGTCCGCCGGCAAATGCCACGGCATGCTGTTGTCGACGCCGATCACGCGGTTTTCACCGAGGGCTGCGATCAGGCTGAGGGGGAGTGTTTTTTTCATGGGGGCGAGGATACCAGAGCGACCCGCGCCCGCAGTACCCCGTCCGGCGCCGCAGCGGTTATGCTCTTGGCTCACTTGAATGGATCGGCCTGTGACTCAACTCTCTCCTTTGCAACGCCTTTGGCTGACTGAAACCGTGCGTCTGCGCGAAGCACATGCTGGCCCGCTGGATGATCTGGAAGCCAACCGCCGCGCCCGCACTACCTGCGGCGACTTGCCCGCACGCATTGAAAACCGGGCCCTGTGGCTGGCCGAGCGCGACGGTTTGCTCAGCGCCATGCTGCATTGGCTGCAAGGCGCGCGGCTGGCCCTGTTGGTGCTCGCGGTGATGGCTATCGTCAGCGGTGCCGGGCTGGCCTTTGCGGCGCTGGGCAACGGCCAGACACCGGTCAACGTGTTTTGGGCGCTGGGCAGTTTGCTCGGGCTCAACCTGATCCTGCTGCTGAGCTGGGTGGTCGGCCTGGTGTGTGCCGGTGAGCACGGTGCGGGTCTGGGCCGATTGTGGCTATGGCTCAGTGAAAAACTCGCCCGCGATGCCAAGGCCGCACAGCTTGGCCCCGCGTTAGTGCTGTTGCTGCAACGGCGCAAGCTCAATCGCTGGGCCGTTGGCGCGCTGGTCAATGGCCTGTGGCTGCTGGCCATGCTCAGCGCGCTGGTGATGATGTTGTTGCTCATGGCCACGCGCCGCTACGGGTTTATCTGGGAGACCACGATCCTCGGCGCCGATGTGTTCGTCGCTGCCACACGGGCGCTGGGCGCACTGCCGAACTGGCTGGGTTTCAGCGTGCCCACCGTGGAGATGATCCTCGTCAGCACGGACAGCAGTCTCTACAACAACGAGTTGGTTCGTCAGTCCTGGGCGATCTGGCTGGTCGGCGTTGTTCTGATCTATGGCGTGATCCCGCGCCTGCTGCTCTACGTTTTCTGCCGCTGGCGCTGGAAAACCGGACGCGACACCTTGCAGCTGGACCTCACCTTGCCCGGCTACAGCCAACTGCGCGAACCCTTAATGCCCAGCAGCGAGCGCCTGGGTGTCAACGACAGCGCGCCCGAACAGTTGCATCGCGTGCAGGCCGGGCAGTCGGCACTGCAAACCGATGGCGCACTGATCGTGGGCCTCGAACTCGACGACCAACAGCCATGGCCGCCCGCCTTACCTGCCTCGGTCAAAGACGCTGGCATCCTCGACAGCCGCGAGTCACGGCAAACCCTGCTGGAGCAAATGACCCGCTTCCCGCCCGCGCGCCTGGCGATTGCCTGTGATCCGCGGCGCTCACCGGACCGCGGCAGCCTGGCGTTGATTGGTGAACTGGCGCGCAGTGCCGCCGCCACGCGGGTCTGGTTGCTGCAAGCTCCGCCCGGTCAGGCGCTGGACGCTGACCGTCTGAGTGACTGGCATGCCGCGCTGGAGCAACTGGGCCTGCCCTTTGCCGCCAGCGCGCCCTTGAACTGGCTGGAGACGGGCCATGACTAAGCCTCTGACGCTGGCCGTGGTCGGCCACACCAATGTCGGCAAGACCTCGCTTTTGCGCACCCTCACCCGGGATGTCGGCTTTGGCGAAGTCTCCCATCGCCCCAGCACCACCCGGCACGTTGAAGGGGCACGCCTGTCAGTGGACGGCGAAGCCTTACTGGAGTTGTACGACACGCCGGGGCTGGAAGATGCCATCGCCCTGCTCAACTACCTGGAGCGCCTCGACCGCCCCGGTGAACGCTTGGACGGCCCGGCCCGGGTGGCGCGCTTCCTGGAAGGCAGCGAGGCCAGACAGCGCTTCGAGCAAGAGGCCAAAGTCCTGCGCCAACTGCTGGCTTCGGACGCCGGGCTCTACGTGATCGATGCCCGCGAACCGGTGCTCGCCAAATACCGTGACGAACTCAGCGTGCTGGCCAGTTGCGGCAAACCGCTGCTGCCGGTGCTCAATTTCGTCAGCAGTCCGCAACAGCGCGAACCCGAGTGGCGCGACGCCCTGGCGCGCCTCGGTTTGCATGCACTGGTGCGTTTCGACAGCGTCGCCCCGCCCGAGGATGGCGAACGGCGCCTGTATGAAAGCCTTGCGCTGCTGCTGGAGCACTCACGGGACGCGCTGCAGCGCCTGGTCACCGATCTGCAAGCCCAGCGCGAGGCCCGCAAGCACAGCGCGCTGCGCCTGATTGCCGAATTGCTGATCGACTGCGCGGCCTGTCGACGCAGCGTGGTCAGCAACAAAACGGCTGAACAGGAGGCCATTCATCAACTGCGTCAGGCCGTTCGCCAGCGCGAACAACGTTGCGTGGAAGCCCTGCTCAAGCTCTACGGTTTTCGCGCCAGCGACGCTGCGGCCAGCGATTTGCCACTGCTGGACGGGCGCTGGGGCGATGACTTGTTCAACCCCGAAACCCTCAAACAACTGGGCGTGCGCGTGGGCGGCGGTATTGCCGCAGGCGCCGCGGCAGGTGCGGGCGTGGACTTGATGGTGGGCGGCCTGACGCTGGGCGCGGCAGCGTTGGCCGGGGCCATTGCCGGTGGCGCCCTGCAAACCGCGCGCAGTTATGGCAGCCGCTTGCTGGGCAAAATCAAAGGCCAGCGCGAACTGACCGTGGACGACAGCGTGCTGCGCCTGCTGGCCTTGCGCCAACGCCAATTGCTGCATGCGCTGAACGCCCGAGGGCATGCCGCCGTCGACAGCATCAAGGTCGCCACGCCACAAGAGACCACCTGGCGCGAAGGCAAGCTGCCAGAAGCGCTGTACAAGGCGCGGGCGCACCCGCAGTGGTCGTCACTCAACCCGCACCCGAAGCTGAGCCAGGCTGAGCGTCAGGAGCAGATTGAAGCGTTGGCCGAACAGATCTGAGCCCAAGCGCCCGCACGTCAGCCGCGTCACGCCTCCTGCAGCATGCGGGCGATATTGTCCTCGGCCATGGCGGGCCCGATGCTCATGCCCACCCCGGTGTGCATGAGCGCGGCATGCAGGCCCGGTGCCACGTCCAGCCATGAGAAAGGTCTGGCCCCTTTGGCGCCGTACACCCCTTGCCAGCGTTCTACGACCTGCACGCGACAGCCGAGGGTGTCCTCACACAGTTGCAGCATCCACTCATCAACCTGTTCGCCGTTGAAAGGCGATGGATCGTCGCCGTATTCGTGAGAATCCCCGACGATCAAATCGCCATAAGGGGTCGGGCTGATCAGCAGGTGAATACCGTGATCGTCCAGATGAGGGCTGTTGCGCAGAATCTCCTCCTGCACTGCGGCGGCCTCGGGCAAATCGGCAAACGCCCCGTAATGCACGCAGCTCAGGCCCGTGAGCAAAGCATGTTGCAGGTTCAACGCCACCTGCGGGCGCACACGCAACATTTGCAGGCGACAGATTTTAGGCGCGAGCTGCGCCATGGGCGCTGCCAGCAGGGTTTGGTAATCGTGGCCCGAACAGACAATCACTTGCGCGCCTTTGAAGCTGCCTGCGGTGGTGTGCACCACGCCCGGTTCGACGTCGCGCACCAGGGTTGAGAAATGAAACACGACGCCCAGCGCGTTGCGCAGGTACTCGATCAACGCCGGGATGGCTTCGCGGGAATAGACTTGTTGGTCGTCCAGGCCATGCAACGCGGCGCGGTGATGCTTGAACTGGCCGCCATACAGGGTGCCGAGATCACGGGCGCCGAGCCATTCGGCACGGTAGCCATATTCCTGCGCGCGGCCCTGACAGAACGCATCGAGCAGTTGTTCTTCGGCTTCGGTGCGGGCGAACAGATACGAGCCGTTGCGCTTGAGGTCGAAGCCCGCCTGCCGGGACCAGTCTGCCCACATGCTGCGGCTGGCGCGGGCCAGGTCCAGCATTTCGCCGGGGGGCTGGCCCGTGACCAGCGCTTGGCCGAAGTTGCGCACCGACGCGCCCAGTGGCGTGGCCGTGCGCTCGAACACCCGCACCTTGAGGCCGCGCCGGGCTGCCGCGTAGGCGTGGGACAGGCCAAGAATCCCGGCACCGACGATCAGAATCGAGTTGGAATCGGACATAGCGAACTCCTCGGATGGCCCTTTACGGCGCGGCTTTTTCAGTCTTGCCGTCGTAACGCTTACGCCACTCGGTCAAAATCTGGTCGCGGTTTTTCGAGGCCCAGGCGAAGTCGTTTTTGATCAAACGCTGCTCATAGTCGGCAGGCAGTTCGGTCTGCGGCTTGGCGATCCCCGGCTGGGCCAATACCGCAAAGTTCTCTTTGTACAGCTCCATGGCTTCAGGGCTGGCCGAGAAGTCTGCCAGCTTTTTCGCCGCCTCTTCGTGGGGCGTGCCTTTGATCACCGCCGTGGCCTCAATCTCCCAACCCAAGCCTTCTTTGGGCAAAACGATGTCCAGCGGCGCGCCCTGGCGCTTGAGCTGCACGGCCGGGTATTCAAACGAAATACCGATCGGGAATTCACCCGCAGCCGCCAACTTGCAGGGCTTGGAGCCAGAGTGAACGTATTGCCCGATGTTCTGGTGCAGATCGTCCATGTACTGCCAGCCCTGCTTTTCACCGAAGGTTTGCAGCCACGCGCTCACATCCAGAAACCCCGTCCCGGATGACGCCGGGTTAGGCATCACGATTTTGCCCTTGTATTCGGGCCGGGTCAGGTCTTGCCAGCTCACGGGCTTGGTCAGGCCCTGTTTTTCAGCCTCGATGGTGTTGAAGCAAATCGTCGCGGCCCACACGTCCATCCCCACCCAGGCCGGCGGGTTGGCGGCGTCGCGGTAGTTCGGCCCGATCTTGCCCAGGTCGTGGGGCGCATAGTGTTGCAACATCCCTTGCTGGTCGAGGATCGCCAGACTGGACGCCGCCAGCCCCCACACCGCATCCGCCTGTGGACGCGCTTTCTCGGCCAGCAGTTTGGCGGTGATGATGCCGGTGGAGTCACGCACCCACTTGATTTCCACGGCCGGGTTGGCCTTTTCGAAGGCTTTTTTGTAGGTGTTGAGCTGTTCGGCTTCGAGGGCCGTGTACACGGTCAACTGGGTGTTGGCAGCAAACGCGTTGACGCTAAAAGCCGTGAGGACAGCAGCGACAAGGGCAAGAGGCTTGAACATGGTGCGGTTCCTTTGAGTGAGTGAAGGACGGATCATTGCGCCGGGGCGCCTTGGCGCCAGGCTTGCGAACGGCGCAGCAAGCCGCGTGAGGCAGCGGCCAGCAGCAGGGAGACACCCGCCGAGGTCAACAGAATCAGGGTCGACATGGCGGCGGCGCCGCCCACGTTGCCCGCGTCATCCATGTTCAGCACGGCCACCGCCGCGAGGAGGGTGTCGGGGCTGTAGAGGAAAATCGCGGCCGACACGGTGGTCATGGCCGATACAAACAGATAACGCACGATGTCCAGCAGGGCCGGCAGGCAGATCGGCACCGTGACCCGCAGGTAATGGCGATACAGCGGGGCCTTGAGCAATAACGCGGCGGCTTCGAACTCGGCATCCAGTTGGCGCAGGGCCGTGGTGGCGGTCATTTGCGCAGTGGTCAAATAGTGAGCAATGGTGCACACCACCAACAGCGTCATGGTTCCGTACAGCACATGCAGCGGGTTGCCGGTCAGGTTGAAAAAGAACACGTAGCCCAACCCCAACACGAGGCCCGGCACGGCCATGGGCACAAAGCTGAGCATGCGCAGGGCCAGGTTAAGCCCCTTCTGGCTGTTGGTTTTCTCCATCAGGTACGCGCCGGTGAAGATCACTGCGCTGCCGATCAACGCCGTCCACAGTGCCATGGTCAGGCTGTTGCGATAGGCCAGCCAGCCGCCCCCGGCCGTGTCGTTGAATTGATAGTGGTTGAGCGAGAGCGACAGGTTGTAGGGCCAGAACGTGACCAGCGACGAATACACCGCCATGCCGAACACCGTCAGCAAGACCGCGCACATCAGCAGCACGATGGCCAGATAACAGCCGTCGCGCACCTTGCCCGGCGCCGGTGTGAAGACGTGAGCACGGCCGCTCATGGCATCGCCGTGTTGCCGGCGCAGCCACGCATCGACGCCAAAACTGAACAGCGCAGGCAGCAGCAAGACCATACCAATCAAGGCACCCCGGCCGAATTGTTGCTGCCCGACCACGGCTTTGTAGGCTTCCAGCGCCAGCACCTGATAGTCGCCCCCCACCACCACGGGCACGCCAAAATCGGTGATGGTCAGGGTGAACACCAGACAGAACGCGGCAAACACGGCCTGGCGTGTGCCGGGCCAGGTGATGCTGCGAAACGCTTTGAAAGGCCCAGCGCCCATGCTGGACGCGGCATCGAACAGGCGAGCATCGGCCAGCGACAGGGCCGATAGCAAAATCATCAGGGCATGGGGAAAGGTGTAAATCGCCTCCCCCAGCACAATCCCCCAAAAGCCATAAATGTTGTCCGGCATCAGACCGCGCAACAGGCCCTGATTGCCAAACAGGTAGACCAGCGCAATACCCGGCAGCATGGACGGGGCCATCAACGGCAACAGCGATAGCCCGCGCCAGAAACGTTTGCCGGGGATCAGAGTGCGTTGCAACGCGTAGGCAAACAGGTAGGCCAGCGGTACGACAATCACCGCCACGCTCAGCGAAACCTTCAGGCTGTTGCCGAGCAACCAATGAAAGTTGTCACTGACCAACAGCGCCCGTGCCGCCGCCCAGCCGCCGCCCTGCCCGTCTTCTGCGCTGAAGCCGCGCCAGAAGATCGCCAGCAACGGCATCAACACCGCGACGACCAACAGCAGCAATAACAGCCATTTGCCGCCGACCACGAAAAGCCGGTCGCCGAGTTCGGCACGCGACAAGCGGTGAGTCAATTTGCCGGGCAGTGGCAACGCCATGTCCGCGGCCATCTCAGGCAAACACCTGCAAACTGGCGGGCGGCAAGGCGACCACAATGTCCTGATTACCGAGGCGCGGCAGGTCATGACTGCTCACTTCGGCCATCAGCGCATGACCCGGCAAATGGTTGAGCTCAAAGCGCATGCGGCAGCGGTTGCCGAGGAAGGTGATCTCCCGCACACGGGCGGGAAACAGGTTTTCCTGATGCAGCACCGGATTAACAGTGATTGCTTCAGGCCGGCAGAACAACCGCCCTGAGGCGGCATGGCCGGTATCATCCGCCAGCCGCACGTTCAGGCCGCCGACCTGTGCATGGCTGTCGCTGCTGCGCTGGAACGGCAGCCAATTACCCTGCCCGACAAACTCGGCCACAAACGGCGTAGCAGGCCGGTTGTAAATCGCTTGGGGCGTGTCGTATTGCTCGACCTTGCCATGGTTCATCACCGCAATACGGTCGGCCATCAGCATGGCTTCGTCCTGATTGTGGGTGACCATCAGCGTGGTGATGCCGAGCTGGCGCTGCAATTGACGCAGCTCGGTACACAAATGCTCGCGCACTCTGGCATCCAGGGCCGACATGGGTTCATCGAGCAACAGTAGCGAAGGCGACGGCGCCAGTGCCCGGGCCAGTGCGACACGTTGTTGCTGACCGCCCGAGAGCTGGCCGGGGAATTTCTTCTCGCTGCCGGTCAGGCCCACCAGCGCCAGCATTTCGCAGACCCGTTTGCGCACTACATCGCGATTGCTGCCCGCCAGCCCGTAGGCGATGTTGGCTTCGACGCTGAGATTGGGAAACAAGGCGTAGGACTGAAACAGAATCCCGTAATCCCGTGCTTGAGGGGCGAGGTCGGAGACATCGCGGCTGCCCAGGTACAACACGCCGCTGTCCTGGCGTTCGAGCCCGGCAATGCAACGCAGCAACGTGGTCTTGCCGCAGCCGGACGGCCCGAGCAGACACACCAGCTCGCCTGCGGCCACATCCAGCGACACATCATCCAGCGCGGTGAACGCGCCGAAGCGTTTGCTCACATTGCGCACCTGCATCGGCACGCCGGGTTGGGACAAAACGGTTGCGTTGGAGCGGTTCATGGATGCACCTCATCAAGCAGATGAGCGTCATCCTAGAGAGGCAATGCGTACAAGATGTGGCAGCAAGGCAAAAGCTGCCGATAGTGGTATTGGTGGATTTGGGTGAGGGACTTTTCAGCAGCCCGACATTTCCTGCGCCAACCCCAGGAAGGCCGCTGGCAAACGCGCCGCCTTTCGCTCTTTAAGGCAGTACAGGTATTCGTGAATCACGGGCGCGTTTTCCAGCGTCAGCACCCGCAACTGGGGATCGTGCGGCACTTCCTGACGGGCGATGATGCTGATGCCTATGTTGCGCAAAACGGCTTCACGAATGGACTCGCGACTGCCGATCTCCAGCAGCGGGCCAAAGCCCACACCGGCGGTGGCCAGCAGGTCTTCAGTCAGACGACGGGTGGTCGAACCCTGTTCGCGCATCAACAGGCAATGCCCGGCCAATGCACTGAGCGGCACATGATCCAGCGCGGCCAGCGGGTGATTGCGATGCACCGCCAGTACCAGCGGGTCCGAGCCCAGTACGCGGCGTATCAGACGCGGGTCTTCCAGCAGTTGCGAGGACACCGCAATGTCGACGCGATACTCCTCCAGCGCCTCCAGGACTTGCTGCGAATTGCCGATGTCCACCGACACGTCGATCTGCGGCAAACGCTCGCGAAAGGCTTTGACCAGATCGAGGATGTAATACGGCGCGGTCGCGGCGATACGCAATGCGCCCGTGCCCTGGCCGCTGTTGCGCAGGAAGAATTCGATGTCCGCTTCTTGCTGGAGTAACGCCTTGACCATCGGCATCAAGCGCACGCCGTCTTCGGTCAAGGTCAGACGGCGTCCTCCACGGTAGAACAGCTCCACGGCGTACTGGCTTTCAAGCTGGCGAATCTGCGTGGTCACCGTCGGCTGGCTGAGCCCGAGCTTTTTCGCAGCCTGCGTCATGCTGCCCAATTGGGCCACCCGGTAAAACGCTTTCAGCTCGGCACTCAGCACTGCGGCCTCTCTTGATCTATTTGCGCAACAGGCGCAACCCGTTGAACACCACCAACAGGCTTACGCCCATGTCGGCAAACACGGCCATCCACATGGTGGCCAGACCGAGGAAGGTTACCGCAAGAAAGATCGCTTTGATGACCAGCGCCAACGCGATGTTCTGCTTAAGGATGCTGGACGTTTGACGTGACAGGCGAATGAATGCCGGAATTTTGCGCAGATCGTCGTCCATCAGGGCGACATCAGCCGTTTCTATCGCCGTATCGGTGCCTGCCGCCGCCATGGCGAAACCGATTTCGGCCCGTGCCAGGGCCGGGGCGTCGTTGATCCCGTCACCGACCATGCCGACGTGATGGCCTTTGGCATACAGCGCTTCAATGGCCTTCAGTTTGTCCTCCGGCAGCAGGTTGCCTTGCGCTTCGTCGATGCCCACTTGCGCGGCAATGGCCTTGGCCGTGTGCGGGTTGTCACCGGTCAGCATGAGGGTTTTGATGCCCAGCGCGTGCAACTCGGCAATCGCTTCGCGGCTGGAGGCCTTGACCGTGTCGGCAACGGCAAACAGCGCCATGGGGCCTGCGCTGTCGCACAACAGGATCACCGTCTTGCCCTGCTGCTCCAGGGCGAACAGTTTTTCTTCCAGCTCAGGGGAGCACAGGCCCAGTTCTTCCACCAGACGATGGTTGCCCAAGTGATAAAGCGTGCCGTCGATTTCGCCCCGCACGCCACGCCCGGCCAGTGCGGTGAAGTTATCCACAGCGCGCCATGCCTGTTTTTTATCCACAGCGGCATTGGCCACTGCCAGCGACACCGGGTGATCGGAACGCGAGGCCAGGCTGGCGGCCAGCAATACAGCACGGTCAGCCACCAGCGGGTCCAGCGGCAGGTAATCGGTTTGCACCGGCTTGCCGTGGGTGATGGTGCCGGTTTTATCCAGCGCCAGGTAGTCGAGTGTGTGACCGCTTTCGAGGTAAACCCCGCCTTTGACCAGGATGCCTTTGCGCGCCGCAGCCGCCAGCCCGCTGACGATGGTCACAGGGGTCGAAATCACTAGCGCGCACGGGCACGCCACCACCAACAACACCAGCGCACGGTAAACCCAGTCAAACCACGAGCCGCCCATGAGTAACGGCGGAACTACTGCCACGGCCAGCGCGAACAGGAACACCACGGGTGTGTAGATTTTGGCGAAGCTGTCGACGAAACGCTGGGTCGGGGCCCGGGCACCTTGGGCTTGTTCCACGGCATGGATGATGCGCGCCAGCGTGGAATGGTTGGCCGCCGCTGTGACGCGGTACTCCAATGATCCCGCCTGATTGATGGTGCCGGCGAAGACTTTATCGCCCACGGTTTTCTCAATCGGCAGGCTTTCGCCGGTGATGGGCGCCTGATCGATGGTTGAACGGCCTGACACCACTTCGCCATCCAGGCCAATGCGCTCACCAGGACGCACGCGCACGATGGCCTCCAGGGCGATGTCTTTGACGTCCAGCTCAAGCCAGCCGCCGTCTGCCTGCTGCACCGTGGCTTTGTCAGGCGCCATTTGCATCAGGCCACCGATGGCATTGCGGGCGCGGTCGAGGGATTTGGCTTCGATCAGCTCGGCCACGGTAAACAGGAACATCACCATCGCCGCTTCAGGCCATTGGCCAATCAAGATGGCACCGGTCACAGCGATGCTCATGAGCGCGTTGATGTTCAGGTTGAGGTTTTTCAGGGCGATCCAGCCCTTCTTGTAGGTGGTCAGACCGCCGCTGAAGATCGACACCAGCGCCACCAGCGCAATCACCCAGGTCGGCGCGGCATTCGTGAAGTGCAGCACTTCCGCAGCCAGTGCTCCCACGCCGGACACTGCAAGCGGCCACGCATGTTTTTTCTCGACCGGCGCCGGCGGACTATCGCTGCCCGATTCCAACGGATCGGCCTGCATGCCGAGGGACTTGATCGCCTCGACTATAGGGTCGGTAGACGGCAGGTCGTGGGTCACGCCGAGCACGCGGTTGATCAGGTTGAATTCCAGTTGCTGCACACCCGCCAGCTTGCCCAATTTGTTCTGAATGAGCGTTTGTTCGGTCGGGCAGTCCATCGCTTCAATGCGAAAGCTGCTCAGCCGGGCGCCTGCCGTGGGCTTAGCGCTGAGTTTAATCACGCTCGGACCTTCTGCCGCCGAACAGCAACTGTGGGCATGGGCTTCAGGCGCATGCGTGGCGCCGTGATCGTGATCGTGATCGTGATCGTGATCGTGATCGTGATCGTGATCAGCGTGCGGTTTGTGCGGGGTGTGGATGGAATCGCTCATCAGGGTGCGTCCAGAAAAGGTGCTTGTTGCCAAGTAAAGACCCTGTAGCCACTATAGGGTCAAGCAACCTTTCGGAGAGAGCCGTAATGAAAATCGGGGAACTGGCGAAATTGACCGACTGTCAGGTCGAAACTATCCGTTATTACGAGCGCGAAGGGCTGCTGCCGGAACCGGCGCGCAGTGAGGGTAATTATCGGTTGTACACCCAGACACACGTTGAGCGACTCACGTTTATCCGCAATTGCCGCAGCCTGGACATGACCCTTGAAGAGATCCGCAGCCTGCTGAACCTGCGCGACAGCCCGCAGGACCAATGCGAAAGCGTCAACGCGCTGATCGACGAGCACATCCAGCACGTGAAAGCGCGAATTGATGGCTTGCAGGCCTTGCAGACACAGCTGCTCGACCTGCGCCAACGCTGTGGCGAAGGCCCGGAGAAGGATCAGTGTGCGATATTGCAGCGTCTGGAGGTCAGCGGTTCAGTGGCTGCGCCAGAAGGCGAACCGAGCCATGTGGGCAGAAGCCACGGGCATTGATGGGTAAAGTACAGTCAATTAACAAGAAAGCGTTATTAATTGACTGTTTGAAGCGGTCAAATCAAGTCGAATTCAGCGTACGTGAGAGTACTAGCTGACCACCTCAGATTCGGGCTCATATTCGCCCCAAGAAAAATAAAGTACCGCACTAATACGTGCTTGCCGACATGGGGCTGATAGACAACCGGGGGAATCGTGAATTCCATTGATTGGTCTGGGTAAACGGTCATTTTGTGTTGAGAGTCGACCCAAATACCGGAGTCCTGTGTCCAGCGGATCTCCAGCGCGTTATATCGGTGCATGTTGGCAATGGGATCAATAATGACTTTAATGCCATCCGGGTGAGCCTTCGTATCCAGAACACCATCAACCACACCCATTACCTTCAGGATGGGTTTAGGCCCCAATGAGGGTGCGACATACACCAACGTTCCAAGCGAAGGTGTGACACCCCCCGCTTGTGGCATATGGAAATAGACAATTTCGGATTTCTTCCCTACAAATCTGACCGCCTCGGTGTCAGGCAAGGTGATCAGCACACCCTCTTGTTTGCTCTCAACACGCACGGGGTCCGATCGATATTCATAAAAATCGTCTGCCGAGAGTACAGTCCAGACCGCCCGAACTGTGTCGCCGACTTCAATCTCTGGTACATCTGTATCTATGAATACCGTTATTGCATTTCTAAAAAACGGATGTCCGATTATTTCCTGCGCAATGACCACCCCCTCGGGCGCAGTGACACCAAAATAAAAATATTCCTCCTCGTAGAGGTATATGACCTGTGGCGGGAATAAACCAGCCCGGACACTTTTACCACTCGTCCGGGTATCACGTTTTATCGCTGTGCCAACGTTTTCGCTCAGCCAGAAACCTTCAGTGTTTAATTCATCTTTATGCGTCATGACAGGCTCTCCAGTTGCATCGCAATTGAAGAGCCAAATAAACATGCGTCTGCTTTATCAGTAACTGTCATAACTAACAGTTGAATAGACTCTTTCGGTATAGATCCAAGCACCCATAATGCCGCGTACAACGTCAGGGTTGGACGCGGCGCGGGATCGGGAGGGTGAGTTACACCGCCATCGGCGCGGTCATGGGCGCATGGTGCTGATAGCCTTCGAGGCTGAAGTCGCTCGGCTCGATCAGCTCCAGCCATTCAGGCTGGTACACACCCGTCTTGGCAAACTCGGGCACGCGCTCCGAAATCACCAGTTTGGGCATCGGGAACGGCTCGCGGGTCAGTTGTTCGTTGAGCATGTCCAGGTGGTTTTCATACACGTGGGCATCGCCAATGAAGTAGGTGAACCAGCGCGGCGTATAGCCGGTCAAGCGGCCGATCAGGCTCAGTAAGGCAGCGCCTTCCGTCAGGTTGAACGGCGTGCCCAGGCCCAGGTCGTTGGAGCGAATGTAGAGGGTCAGGGAGATTTCCCGGGTCTCGACGTTCGGGTGGAACTGGTACAGCAAGTGGCACGGCGGCAAAGCCATTTCGTCGAGCTGGGCACAGTTCCAGCCGTGGAACAGGATACGGCGGCTGCCCGGGTCGTTGATGATCGTGTCGACGCACTGGCGCACCTGATCGATGGCCTTGTAGAGCACCACGTACGGTTGGCCGTCTTCTTCACCTTCAGCGATCTGGCGGTAGCCCTGGCTCAGGCAAAGTTCGATGGCCGCCCGATTGCTGCGGGCAATCTGCTTGTACGCGGGCCATTTGCGCCATTGCACGCCATAGATTTCGCCAAGGTCGTCTTCACCCTGACGGAACGGGTTGGCCAGCCACTGGGCGTTTTCATTGGCGTTCTGGTCCCAGACTTTGCAGCCCAGGGCGCGGAAGTCAGCCGCGCTGTTGACCGGACGCAAGAAACCGCACATCTCGCCAATGGCCGATTTGAACGCCATGCGGCGGGTGGTGATGGCCGGAAAGCCTTCCTTTAGGTCGTAGCGCAACATGGCGCCGGGCAGACTGATGGTCTTCACACCGGTACGGTTGGCTTGCAGGGTGCCGTTTTTAATGACGTCGGCAACGAGGTCGAGATATTGCTTCATGGTTTTCCTACCGTTTGAATGCAGGGCCGCGCAGCCCTGCGATTCGAATTTATTGCGCTGCTTGGCGGGCCGCCGGATCGCGGTGGTACGCCCACCAGATCAAGAACAGGCCACCGAGAATCATCGGGATGCAGAGAATTTGACCCATCGTCACCCAGCCGAACGCCAGATAGCCTAGCTGAGCATCCGGCACGCGGACGAACTCGACGATGAAACGGAAAATCCCGTAGAACAGGGCGAACATGCCGGAAACGGCCATAGTCGGGCGCGGTTTGCGCGAGTACAGCCACAGAATCAGGAAGAGTGCCACACCTTCGAGGGCGAACTGGTAAAGCTGCGACGGGTGACGCGCCAGTTGCTGCGGATCGGTCGGGAAAATCATCGCCCAGGGCACGTCGCTCGCCTTGCCCCACAACTCGGCATTGATGAAGTTGCCGATACGTCCGGCACCCAGGCCAATCGGCACCACCGGCGCAATAAAGTCCATGATCTGGAAGAACGACTTGTTGTTGCGCTTGCCGAACCACCAGGTCGCCAGCATCACGCCGATCAGCCCGCCGTGGAACGCCATGCCGCCCTTCCACACTTCAAAGATCAGCAGCGGGTTGGCGATATAAGCGCTCAGGTCGTAAAACAACACGTAGCCCAATCGCCCGCCGACGATCACGCCCATGGCCACCCAAAACACCAGGTCGGAGAGTTTCTCTTTGGTCCAGGTCGGGTCGAAGCGGTTCAGGCGGCGCGACAGGATCAGCCAGGCGGCGCCAATGCCGATCAGGTACATCAAGCCGTACCAATGGATTTTCAGCGGGCCGATGGCCAATGCCACCGGGTCAATCTGCGGGTAAGGCAGCATTGCGACTCCTTGTTAGATCAGGAAACTCAAACCGACACAGAACAACAGTGCGGCAAACAGCCGTTTCAGCAAGCGCGGCGATAGTGTGTGGGCCAAACGCGCACCAAAACGGGCGAAAAACATGCTGGTCAGGGCAATCCCGAGCAGCGCCGGCAAATACACAAACCCGAGACTATGCGCGGGCAGGTCGGGGTTGTGCCAGCCAATGATCATGAAACTTAATGCACCTACCAACGCAATCGGCAGCCCGCAAGCGGCCGACGTGGCCACGGCTTGCTGCATCGGCACACTGCGCCAGCTCAGGAACGGCACGGTCAAGGAGCCACCGCCCACCCCGAAAATCGCCGACGCCCAGCCAATCACGGTGCCCGCGAGGGTCAGACCGACTTTACCCGGCACCGTTCGGCTGGCTTTGGGTTTGAGTTCAAGCGCCATTTGCACGGCGATGACCAAGGCAAAAACGCCAATGATTTTCTGCAAATGAGGACCGGCAATCGCTTCGGCCGTCAGCGCACCGATGCCCGCGCCGATCAAAATGCCCAGCGCCATCCACACAAACAGTGGCCAGCGCACCGCGCCTTTGCGGTGGTGTTCGCGGATCGAATTGATCGAAGTAAAGATGATCGTGGCCAATGAGGTGCCCACGGCCAGATGGGTCAGCACCTCGGGGTTGAAGCCCTGCAAGGTGAAACTGAACACCAGCACCGGGACGATGATGATGCCGCCCCCGACCCCGAACAAACCGGCCAATACCCCGGCAAAGCCTCCCAGCACCAGATAGAGCAGAAATTCCATGACGCCCCCCCAAATTTGACCCGCATGGTAACGGAGCAAGGGCTTGGGCTCCACACATGGCGCGAGACGCCTGAGCAATCTATAAGTACAGGGGTTAAAAAAACATTAAGGACTGACCATGTGCCTGATTGTCTTCGCGTGGCGCCCCGGCCATGCACAGCCGCTGGTGGTGGCGGCGAACCGGGATGAATTTTATGCCCGCCCCGCCAGGCCCCTTGCGCAGTGGGTCGATGCGCCGCACGTGTATGCCGGGCGTGATCTGGAGGCAGGCGGCACGTGGCTGGGCGTTGGCGCGAACGGCCGCTTTGCGGCTTTGACCAATATTCGCGAACCGCACAAACCGCCTACACGGCGTTCGCGGGGGGATTTGGTTGCGCGCTTTTTAAGCGGGAATCTATCGACTGCCGAGTATTTAAACGACGTTAGTCAACAATCAGTGAATTACGCCGGCTTCAATTTGCTGGTGGGCACCCGCAACGAGCTGTGGCATTTCAATTCCAGGGACGTCGCCCCGGTGCGCCTGAGTTCGGGGGTTTATGGCCTGTCCAACGCCGGACTGGACACACCGTGGCCCAAATTAGTGAAAGCCAGGGCCGCGCTCGGCGACGTGTTAAACGCACCCGACCCGCAAGCGTTGCTGGCCATTCTGGAAGATCGACAGACTGCCTCATTCAGTGACCTGCCCGATACCGGTGTGGGGCTGGCCACGGAGCATTTGCTGTCGAGTATCTTTATTGCCAGCACCACCTACGGCACCCGTTCCAGCACGGCACTGATTGTTAACGCTGACGGTTCAAGGGTGATGGTAGAACACAGCTTCGGGCCCAATGGCGGGCGCCTGGGGGAAGTCAGGCTGGAGCAGCCCTCACCCTGATCCGCTCCTGTGCGAGAGGGCCGGGTGAGGCGGTTATTAATACGGCTTGATGGCCGCCGGGTTCATCATGCGGGTCAGGCCCATGTTTTTCAGGGCCAGTTGCACGGTGCTGCGAATCACCTGTGGGTTGTCGATGGTCATGACTTCGGCCAGCAGCTCCTTGGCACGGCTGAGTTCAACCTGACGCAGCATCCATTTCACTTTCGGCAAGTTGGTGGCGTTCATCGACAGGCTGTCGAAGCCCATGGCCATCAACAGGATCGCCGCCGCCGGATCGCCCGCCATTTCGCCGCAGATGCTGGCAGGCTTGCCTTCGGCGTGGGCATCGCGCACCACCGATTGCAAGGCTTGCAGCACCGCCGGGTGCAGGTAGTCGTACAAGTCGGCAACGCGCGGGTTGTTGCGGTCCACCGCCAGCAGGTATTGGGTAAGGTCGTTGGAACCGACAGACAGGAAGTCCACCTGCCTCGCCAGTTCCCGGGTCTGGTAAACCGCTGCGGGGATTTCGATCATCACACCGATGGGGGGCATCGGCACATCGGTGCCTTCATCGCGCACTTCGCCCCAGGCACGGTGCAGCAAGTGCAGGGCTTCTTCGAGTTCGTGCGTGCCAGAGATCATCGGCAACAAAATACGCAGGTTGTTCAGGCCTTCGCTGGCCTTGAGCATGGCCCGGGCCTGAACCAGAAAGATTTCCGGGTGATCGAGGGTGACGCGAATCCCGCGCCAGCCGAGGAACGGGTTGTCTTCTTTGATCGGGAAGTACGACAGTGACTTGTCGCCGCCAATGTCCAGGCTGCGCATGGTCACCGGTTGCGGATGGAAGGCGGCGAGTTGCTCGCGATAAATCGCCAGCTGCTCCTTTTCGCTCGGAAAGCGCTGATTGATCATGAACGGCACTTCGGTGCGGTACAGACCTACGCCTTCTGCGCCGCGCTGTTGCGCCCGTGCCACATCGGCCAGCAAGCCGGTGTTGACCCACAGCGGCATGCGATGCCCGTCCGGGGTGATGCACGGCAGTTCGCGCAGGGCATCGAGGCCCTGGGACAACTGACGCTCTTCTTCCACCACGTCGGCGTATTGCTTGCGCAGCAGTTCACTGGGGTTGGTGTAGACCTCGCCGTGATAGCCGTCGACGATCATCTGAATGCCGTCGACCTTGGAATACGGCAGGTCCACCAGGCCCATGACGGTCGGGATACCCATGGCCCGGGCCAGGATCGCCACGTGGGAGTTGCCCGAACCCAGTACCGAGACCAGACCGGCCAGTTTGCCCTCGGGCACCTCGCCAAGCATGGTTGCCGTCAGCTCTTCACTGACCAGGATCGTGTGGTCGGGGTAGACCATGGTTTGTTTTCGATCATGCTGCAAATAGGCCAGCAACCGCCGACCCAGGTCGCGCACATCCGACGCCCGCTCGCGCAGGTAATCGTCGTCCATCAATTCGAAACGGTTGACGTGGTCCGTCACCACCTGACGCAACGCGCCCTGGGCCCACTGACCGGTCTTGATTACATTTTTGACTTCGCTGCCCAGTGACGCGTCGTCGAGCATCATCAGGTAAACGTCGAACAGCGCCTGTTCTTCAGGGCGCAGTTGCGTGGCGAGTTTCTTCGACACGGCACGCATGTCATTGCGCACGCCTTCGAGGGCGGTCTTGAACAGGGCGATTTCCGCCGGGATGTCGGTGATGGCCTTGTCGGGCACCACGTCGAGATCGGCCGGGGGCAGCATGACCACCGCCGTGCCGACCGCTGCGCCGGGGGAACCGGGCACGCCGACAAACTTGGCTTCCTGGATGCCCTTGCCCTGACGCCCCAGGCCGCGAATCGAGCCGGTGGCTTCAGCGTGGGCGATCACCCCGGCCAGTTGCGCGCTCATCGTGACCAGAAAGGCTTCTTCGCCTTCGTCGAACTGGCGACGTTCTTTTTGCTGGATCACCAGAACGCCGACCACACGGCGGTGGTGGATGATCGGCGCGCCCAGGAAGGCGGCATAACGCTCTTCACCGGTCTCGGCAAAGTAGCGATAGCGCGGGTGATCGGCGGCGTTTTCGAGGTTCAGAGGTTCTTCACGGGTGCCCACCAGGCCGACCAGGCCTTCGTTGGGCGCCATGCTGACCTTGCCGATCGAGCGCTTGTTCAAGCCCTCGGTGGCCATCAACACAAAACGGTTGGTCTCTGGATCAAGCAAATAGACCGAGCAGACCTGACTGCCCATGGCCTCTTTGACGCGCAACACAATAATCCCCAACGCCGCCTTGAGATCCTTGGCGGAGTTAACTTCCTGGACGATCTTGCGCAGCGTATTGAGCATGGCTCGGGGTCGAACTCCGTGTCAGGCGCGCGTTAAAAGGCGCGGGGCAAGCTCTTTGAGAGCGCGACGGTAGACCTCGCGCTTGAATGTCACCACCTGGCCCAACGGATACCAATAGCTGACCCAGCGCCAGCCATCGAATTCCGGTTTACCGGTCAAATCCATCCGCACCCGCTGCTCGTTAGAGATCAGGCGCAGCAAAAACCACTTCTGCTTCTGGCCGATGCACAGCGGCTGGCTGTGGGTACGGACCAAACGTTGCGGCAAACGATAGCGCAACCAGCCTCGCGTGCAGGCGAGTATTTCTACATCTTCGCGTTCAAGGCCAACTTCTTCGTTCAGCTCACGGTACAAGGCGTCCTCTGGCGTCTCATCAGGGTTGATACCGCCCTGTGGAAACTGCCACGCGTCTTGATTGATTCGGCGAGCCCAAAGTACCTGACCAGCATCATTTGTCAGAATAATCCCGACATTAGGACGGAAACCATCGGGGTCGATCACGGCAACAACCTCGCAAACGCATGTCGCCGCATTGTTCCACAAAGGTTGTGAACGCAGCAACGCGCCACCCTGTCTTATGTGCACTCTTCTTAAAAGACCGTATTCTTGTGGGCTTTCAACCGACAGCTCAGCGGGTAATTGCAATGCGTCTGGCTTTATTCGACTTGGACAACACCCTTTTAGGCGGCGACAGCGACCACGCATGGGGCGATTACCTGTGCGAACGCGGCATTCTCGACGGTGAGGCCTACAAAGCGCGCAACGACGCGTTTTATCAGGATTACCTGGCAGGCACACTCGATAACGCGGCCTACCTGAATTTCAGCATGGAAATCTTCGGCCGCCATGACATGGCGCAACTGGATCAGTGGCACCGTGAATTCATGCGCGACTGCATCGAGCCGTTGATGCTGCCCAAGGCCCAGGCGCTGCTGGCCCAACACCGCGAAGCTGGCGATACGCTGGTCATCATTACCGCCACCAATCGCGTGGTCACCGCGCCGATTGCCAGGCACCTGGGCGTGGAACATTTGATCGCCACCGAGTGCGAGATCGTCGATGGCCGCTACACCGGCCGCAGCGCTGACGTTCCGTGCTTTCGAGAAGGCAAGGTCACGCGCCTGACACGCTGGATGGCAGAAAACGGCCACACCCTCGAAGACAGCTACTTTTACAGTGATTCGATGAACGACCTGCCGTTGCTGGAATGTGTCACCCATCCAGTAGCCGTCGACCCGGACCCCAACCTGCGGGCCGAAGCCATCAAACGTGGCTGGAAGGTCATGTCGCTGCGCGACTGAATGCAAAAGCCCCTCTTTGCAGAGGGGCTCGTCGGGTTCAGCACACGGCTTAAACCGGCTTGGCGCCCATCAAACCGGCGATGGCGACAAAGCAAACGGCACAAAAAATCGCCAACAGCAGCGTGAAACGAGGGTGTTTGGCCACGTGCCCCAACCGCAAGCGATTGAGCCTGACCACCAACCACACCCAGCTCAGCGCGCCCAGCAGGTACAAGCAACTACCCGCCAGCAACCACAGTTGACTCAACGGCCAACCCGCCAGATGCACCAGCCACCACCCGCTGACGGGCAAGGCCAGCAGGCACAACCCCATCAGTGCCCAGACAAAGCCCCACGGGCGTCGCAACGCGCCACCCGACACGTCTTTATCCCCGGCCCGGTTACGGCGAATAACCACCACCAGCAACGCAATGGCGCAGACGAACAGCAGCAGTGTCGACACCCCATGCAACAGCTTCAACGCGGTGAAGGTTTCCATGTCATTGCTTCCTTGAACGGTTCATTCAGCTTAGCGCCTATCAGCCAAGAAACAGCTGATAGGCCGGGTTATCACTTTCATCCCAGTACGGGTAGCCAATATCCGCCAGCGCGGCAGGCACCAGATGACGCTCGTCCGCAGGCACTTGCAATCCGGCCATCACACGGCCATCTGCGGCGCCATGGTTGCGGTAATGGAACATCGAGATATTCCAGCGCCCACCCAGTTTGTTGAGGAAGTTGAACAAGGCACCGGGGCGTTCCGGGAATTCGAAGCGGAACAACTGCTCATCACTGACTTTGTCGGCGTGCCCGCCCACCATGTGGCGGATGTGCAACTTGGCCAGTTCGTTGTCGGTCAGGTCCACCACCGGGAAGCCTTGCTCGCGCAAGCTCGCCAGCAAGGCGCTGCGCGGATCGTTGACCGGGTGCGTCTGCACGCCGACAAAAATGTGCGCTTCCCGGCCGGTGTGGTAGCGGTAGTTGAATTCGGTGATCTGACGCTTGCCGATCGCCTGGCAGAACGCCTTGAAACTGCCGACCTCTTCAGGAATGGTCACCGCGATGATGGCTTCACGGCCTTCACCCAACTCCGCGCGTTCGGCCACATGGCGCAAGCGGTCGAAGTTGACGTTGGCGCCCGAGTCGATCGCAACCAGCGTCTGGCCCTTCACGCCACGCTGCTCGACGTATTTCTTGATCCCGGCCACACCCAGCGCACCGGCAGGTTCGGTGATCGAGCGGGTATCGTCGAAGATATCCTTGATGGCGGCACAGATCTCGTCTGTGCTGACCGTGATGACTTCATCCACGTAGTCTTTGCAGATATCAAAGGTGTGCTGGCCAATCTGGCCGACGGCCACGCCATCGGCAAAGATGCCCACGGTCGGCAACACCACGCGCTCGCCCGCGGCCATGGCGGCTTGCAGGCAGTTGGAATCGTCCGGCTCCACGCCAATGACCTTGATGTCCGGCCGCAAGTACTTCACGTACGCGGCGATCCCTGCAATCAGCCCGCCGCCGCCCACCGGCACGAAAATCGCGTCCAGCGGCGCCGGGTGCTGGCGCAGAATTTCCATCGCCACGGTGCCCTGCCCGGCGATGGTGTGCGGGTCATCGTAGGGATGCACGTAGACGTAGCCTTTTTGCTCCACCAATTGCAGTGAGTACGCCAGCGCCTCGGGGAACGAATCGCCGTGCAGCACCACAATGCCACCACGGGAACGCACGCCTTCGATTTTGATCTCGGGCGTGGTTTTGGGCATCACGATGGTGGCCTTGACCCCCAGCTTTTTGGCGGCCAGCGCCAGGCCCTGAGCGTGATTGCCCGCAGAAGCCGTGACCACGCCACACGCGCGCTCGGCGTCGCTCAGGTGCATCAACTTGTTGTAAGCGCCACGAATCTTGAACGAGTACACCGGCTGCAGATCTTCGCGTTTAAGCCAAATCTGATTGCCCAACCGCTCGGTCAGCTGGTTGGCGGCTTGCAAGGGCGTTTCAACGGCCACGTCATAAACGCGCGAGTTGAGGATCTTCTTAACGTACTGTTCGAGCATCGGAAAGCGTCACTGTGCGAGTTAGCAGGGACCCGGGAGTCTACCCCAGCGTTTACGCGGCCGACCACACGAAATGGGAGGTTTATACCGTCTCCTTATCCCGACCCTCTCCTAAAGGAACAGGGCACAGGGTCGCACCCGTTGTCAGACCACGCCCACAGCTCAACGCTTGTCCGTATAATGCCGGCCTTCTGTTCCCCTTCCCGCCCCGGAGCCCGCATGACCCAGGATCAACTCAAACAGGCCGTCGCCCAAGCGGCTGTCGATTTCATCCTCCCAAAACTGGATGACAAGAGCATCGTGGGGGTCGGCACCGGCTCCACGGCCAACTGCTTCATCGACGCACTGGCCCAACACAAAGGCGCGTTCGACGGCGCCGTCGCCAGCTCCGAAGCCACCGCCGCACGCCTCAAGGGCCACGGAATTCCGGTGTATGAACTCAACACCGTCAGCGACCTGGAGTTCTACGTGGACGGCGCCGACGAGAGCGACGAGCACCTGAACCTGATCAAGGGCGGTGGCGCAGCCCTGACCCGCGAGAAGATCGTGGCCGCCGTTGCCAAGACTTTCATCTGCATCGCCGACGCCAGCAAGCTGGTGCCAGTGCTGGGTGCGTTCCCGCTGCCGGTCGAAGTGATCCCGATGGCCCGCAGCCACGTGGCCCGCGAGTTGGTCAAACTGGGCGGCGACCCGGTTTACCGCGAAGGTGTCATCACCGACAACGGCAATATCATCCTTGACGTGTTCAACATGCAGATCACCAACCCGGTGGAACTGGAGCGTCAAATCAACGCCATCGTGGGCGTGGTGACGAACGGTTTGTTCGCGGCACGGCCTGCGGATTTGCTGTTGCTGGGCACACCAGAAGGCGTAAAAACCCTGTCGAAATAAAACCTCAGGCATGAAAAAGCCGACGCATGCGTCGGCTTTTTTGTACGCGTTGACTTATCCGCGCTTGTAAACGATTTCTTTGGTGTCACCGCCGCAGGTGCCGACCACTTTGCCATCAGCCGAAGCGCCCTTGTCCACGATCTCCAGCGAGTAGTGTGGAACACCCTTGGCGTCTAGTTTGGCGGCAATTTCGCTTTTCAGCTCACCGCAGTCTTTTGCGGCAAAGGCTGTGCTCGCCAGTGTCATCAAACCGACAGCCACTAAAATCTTCTTCATCCGTCACATCCCCTGTTCAAAACAAAAAGGGTGCGCCGCGCTTGTGCAGCGTCGCACCCAGACGGTGTAGCGGAGTTTATGGCAAACGGCCAGCTCACAAGTTCAAAAGGATTGCGCGACTCAGCTGCTGGCGATGCGGAATCCGACCTTAAGGGTCACCTGGTAGTGCGCCACTTTGCCGTCCTTGATGTGCCCGCGAGTCTCCAGCACTTCGAACCACTCCATGTGCTTGATGCTTTTGTTGGCCTCGGCCAGTGCATTACTGATGGCGTCTTCTATGCTGCTCGGGGACGAGCCTACCAGTTCGATTTTCTTGTAGGTGTGATGGTCAGACATAACGTTCTCCATTTATCGTTACTCGCAGCGAATGTGCTGAATACTTGGGAAGCGATGCGAAAGGAAAAGTTCAGGTTTACTGCACTTTCTGAAAACGCCGGAGTCGGACTTAACACACACAGTCACTCATCAATGCAGGAGAGCCCTAATGGCTAGCAATTCTTTACGTAAAGCCTCATTGCAAAGCATGGAAGCTGAGATCGAGAGCCTGCTTAAGTCTCTGGAAAGCCTCAAAGACGACGCCTCGGAAGAGTCCAAGAAGACCCTTAAGGCACTCAAAGGCAATGCTGAGAATGCCCTCAAACATTCCCGTCACCTGCTCAGCGAAACCTTCGAAGAAGTGAAGGACAAAACCCGCGAGACGGCCATTGCCACCCGCGAATACGCTCAAGAGCACCCCTACGCCACAGCGGGCGTTGCCATCGGCGCACTGGGCCTGCTGGCCGCTTACCTGATGTGCAAGCGCGGCAACTAAACCGCGTTACGCGCAAGCTCAGCCTTGAGCCATTGCGCCAGTTGCCGGGCGCGCCCATCTGCGGCGCGTTTGGGCAGCCATAACGCCAGTTGCGCCGGGGTTTGCACAAAACCCCACGGCGCAACCAGGCGCCCTGCCTTGAGGTCCTCGGTGACCAGCGGCTGCGGGGCAATCGCAACGCCCAACCCGGCGACTGCGGCCTCCAGCAGGTAGTACAAGTGCTCAAACCCCTGCCCATATTTCAATGCCGTTGCATCGAGTGCATGCTGCTGCGCCCAGCTGGGCCATGCCTGCGGCCTGGACGTGGTGTGCAGTAACGCCTCATCGAGCAAGGCGCCGACCGGTGCATTGCGCAACTGTTCATAACGGGCGAAGCGCGGGCTGAGCACAGGCCCGATCCACTCGCTGCCTAATTCATACACCTGCATGTCGGCGGGCCACGGCGGCTCAGCGAACACCAGCAAGGCGTCGAGTCCCGGTTTACGGGGGTCAAGATCGCCTTCACCGGCAGACAGGTGCAAACGCAGATCCGGCAAATCGGCGTTCAACCGCCCCAGCCGGGGGATGAACCAGCGCGCCAGCAAACTGCCCGAACACCCCAGCACAAACGGCGCATCAATGTGGCTTTGCGTGAGTTCGTTGCACACGTTGCGTACGCGATCAAAGGCTTCGCTGCTGGCATCTCGCAGGCGCACCCCGGCGTCGGTCAGCCTCAGGCCACGGCCTTCCTTGACGAACAGGCTCACGCCCAAGTGCTCTTCGAGGACTTTGATTTGCCGACTGACGGCGCCGTGGGTGACGTTCAACTGTTCAGCCGCCTGACTGACGCTGTTCAGGCGGGCAGTGGCTTCGAAGGCACGCAGGGCATTTAAGGGTGGGAGGTCGCGGCTCATGGTATCTGTGAGTTTTCCTGACAGGTTGCGGCGATCTTATCGGTTTTCATCGCGGTCTGTCGCGCGTAGAGTCAGGCCCATCGACCTTCGTACCTTTTCAGCTGGAGCGTCCCATGACTCAATCCAATTTGCGTACCGGCCCCGACGCCAATGGCCTGTTCGGTTCATTCGGCGGCCGTTACGTGGCAGAAACCCTGATGCCCTTGATCCTTGAGCTGGATCGCGAATACGAGCTGGCCAAGCACGACCCCGAATTCATCAAAGAACTGGCGTACTTTCAGCGCGACTACGTGGGCCGTCCCAGCCCGCTGTACTACGCCGAACGCCTGACCGAGTTCTGCGGCGGCGCAAAAATCTACCTCAAGCGTGAAGAGCTGAACCACACCGGCGCGCACAAAATCAACAACTGCATCGGCCAGATCCTGCTGGCACGGCGCATGGGCAAAAAACGCATCATTGCCGAAACCGGCGCCGGGATGCACGGCGTGGCCACCGCCACCGTGGCGGCGCGGTTCGGCCTGCAATGCGTGATCTACATGGGCACGACCGACATCGAACGTCAGCAAGCCAACGTGTTCCGCATGAAGCTGCTGGGCGCCGAAGTGATCCCGGTCGTGGCCGGTACCGGCACGCTCAAGGACGCCATGAATGAAGCCCTGCGTGACTGGGTGACCCATGTCGACAGCACGTTCTACCTGATCGGCACCGTGGCAGGCCCGCACCCGTACCCGGCGATGGTGCGCGACTTCCAGGCCGTGATCGGCAAGGAAACCCGCGACCAGATGCAGGCACAGGAAGGCCGCCTGCCCGACAGCCTGGTGGCGTGCATCGGTGGCGGCTCCAACGCCATGGGCCTGTTCCACCCGTTCCTGGACGACACCAGCGTTCAGATCATCGGCGTCGAAGCGGCCGGGTACGGCATCGAAACCGGCAAGCACGCCGCCAGCCTCAATGGTGGAGAGCCAGGGGTCTTGCACGGCAACCGCACGTTCCTGTTGCAGGACAACGACGGTCAGATCATCGACGCTCACTCCATTTCTGCCGGTCTCGATTACCCCGGCATCGGCCCGGAACACGCGTGGTTACATGACATCGGTCGTGTCGAATACACCTCGGTCACTGACGATGAAGCCCTCGACGCGTTCCATAAATGCTGCCGCCTGGAAGGCATCATCCCCGCGCTGGAAAGCGCCCACGCACTGGCTGAAGTATTCAAGCGCGCACCGACCCTGCCAGCCGACCACTTGATGGTGGTCAACTTGTCCGGTCGCGGCGACAAAGACATGCAAACCGTGATGCACCACATGGAACAGTCCCAGCAGGAGAAACAATGATGAGCCGCCTGCAAACCCGCTTTGCCGAACTCAAGGAACAGAATCGCGCCGCACTGGTGACCTTTGTCACGGCGGGCGATCCGGATTACGCCACGTCGCTGGCCATTCTTAAAGGCCTGCCTGCTGCGGGGGCGGACGTGATCGAGCTGGGCATGCCGTTCACCGACCCGATGGCCGATGGTCCCGCCATCCAACTGGCCAACATTCGTGCGCTCAGCGGCCATCAGAATCTGGCCAAAACCCTGCAAATGGTGCGCGAGTTCCGCGAAGGGAACAGCGATACCCCGCTGGTGTTGATGGGCTATTTCAACCCGATTCACCATTACGGCGTGGCCAAATTCATTGCCGAAGCGAAGGCATCCGGCGTTGACGGGATGATCGTGGTGGACATGCCGCCCGAGCACAACAGCGAGCTGTGCGACCCCGCACAAGCAGCGGGCCTGGATTTTATCCGCCTGACCACACCCACCACCGACGACGCACGACTGCCCAAAGTACTGACCGGCAGTTCGGGTTTTGTGTATTACGTGTCGGTCGCGGGTGTGACCGGGGCAGGTTCTGCGACCACCGATCAGGTCAGTGAAGCCATTGAACGTCTGCGTCGGCACACCGACTTGCCGATCAGTGTCGGGTTTGGCATTCGCACCCCGGAACAGGCGGCCGCCATTGCCCGCTTGGCCGACGGCGTGGTGGTCGGCTCGGCGCTGATCGACAAGATCGAAAATGCCGCAACCCCGGAACAGGCTGTGGATGGTGTGCTGAGCCTGTGTGCCGCCTTGGCTGAGGGTGTTCGCAAAGCCCGGGGCTAACCGTGAAAAACCTGCTGGCACGTGTGCCAGCAGGTTATCGGGACTGATTTACCGCTTGTTCAGCCCCCTCGCCAGACGATCCCCTCCCTGCTGAATCACCGCGACCAGCACCACCAGCAACACAATCACAGTGAGCATCACTTGAGTGTCAAATCGCTGGTAGCCATACCGATAGGCAATGTCCCCCAGACCGCCCGCGCCGATGGCACCTGCCATGGCGGAGGAATTGATCATGGTCACCAGAGTGATGGTGAATCCACCCACGATGCCGGGTAATGCTTCAGGCAGCAGGACGTGCCAAATGATGTGATGGCGTTTGCAGCCCATGGCTTGTGCCGCTTCGATCAGGCCGTGGTCCACTTCACGCAAACTGACCTCGGCAATGCGCGCAAAAAACGGGGTTGCGGCGATGGTCAATGGCACGACTGCCGCCCACACGCCGTAAGTCGTACCGACAATCAGCCGGGTGAACGGAATCAGGGCCACCATCAGAATCAGGAACGGGATGGAACGAAACAGGTTCACGAACGCGCCCAGTGCCTTGTTCAGCGCGGGCGCCTGATAAATGCCGCCCTTGTCACTGGTCACCAAAATGACCGCCAGCGGAATCCCCAGCACCAGCGCGATCAACGACGACACGCCGACCATCAGGAAGGTGTCGATCACCCCCTGCCACAAACGATCAAATGCCATAACCGATCACCTCGACGTGTTGTGCCCAGTGTTGGGCGCGCTTGCGCAGTTCTTCCGCCCCCACTGACATGCCGCTGACACTGAGCAGCAGTTGCCCCAAGGCATGGCCCTGAATCTGTTCAACCCCGCCCTGCAGCAAGCGCACCTGGCCACCGAGTGCGGCAAACAGGGCGCCAAGGTCAGGCTCCTGCGCCTGCTGGCCAGTCAAGCGCAAGCGCAGGATCACACTCGATTGCGCCGACACCGGTTGCGCGCTAATGCGTGCCTGCACGCTTTCGGGCAACGCATCCTGCAACGGCGCAAGCAACGTTTTACTGACCTCGTGCTGTGGGTTGCCAAACACCTGCCACACCGGGCCCTGCTCGACAATGCGCCCCTGCTCCAGGACCACCACGCGATGGCAGATGTCGCGAATGACAGCCATTTCATGGGTAATGAGCACGATGGTCAGCCCCAATCGCTGGTTGATCTCACGCAACAAGCCGAGGATCGAGTGCGTGGTTTCAGGGTCGAGTGCCGACGTGGCTTCGTCGCACAACAAAATGGCAGGGTTATGCACCAATGCACGGGCAATGCCCACGCGCTGCTTCTGCCCGCCTGACAGCTGCGCCGGGTAGGCCGTGTGCTTGCCTTGCAAGCCCACCAGTTCCAGCAACTCACGGACTTTTTGTTCGCGCTGCAATTTCGGCACGCCCGCCACCTTCAACGGCAACTCCACGTTTTGCCACACAGTTTTGGCGGACATCAGGTTGAAGTGCTGAAAAATCATGCCGATCTGCCGGCGCAGCGTCACCAGCGTGTTTTCATCAAACCCGCCAATGTCGACCTGATCGATCAGCACACGGCCGCGGGTGGGTTGTTCCAGACGGTTGATGGTGCGAATCAACGACGATTTGCCCGCCCCGCTGCGGCCAATGATGCCGAAGATCTCCCCGCGTTGAATCGCCAGGTCGATGCCCGACAGCGCATCCACCGGGCCCTGGCGCCCGTCATAGGTTTTACCCACGCCGATAAAGCGCACATGGGCGCGGCTGAGTTCAGGGTGCAGTTCGGTCTGGGTCGCACCGGGTGACTGGGTGTCGAGCCGCGCGCGAGCAATGGCCACGCTCATGTCAGCCTCCCCAGCCCGGCTGGTACAAGGTGCCGTAGGTTTTATCCAGCGACGCTTTGACCACCGGCGAATGCTGGTAGATGTCCACAAATTTGGCGATGCGCGGGTCGTCCTTGTTCTGCGGCTTGATGACGAACTGAATCACGTATTCCGGGTGATCGAGGCCGTCAAACAGCAGGGCAGAACCGGCATCAAAGGTTTTGGCCAGACGGATGTAGGCCGGATAACCCTGCACCAGATCGGCATCATCGTAGGCGCGGACCAATTGCACGGCTTCGACTTGCAGAATGTTGATGTTTTTGGGGTTGGCGGTGATGTCGTCTTCGGTGGCTTTGTAACCGACGCCCGGCTTGAGCGTAATCAGCCCCGCTTTAGCCAGTAATTGCAGGCCGCGACCGCTGTTGATCGGGTCATTGGCGATCGCCACCGTGGCCCCGGTCGGCAGCGCTTCCAGGCTTTTGTACGTTTTGGAGTACAAGCCGATGTTGTTGATGATCCCCGGTTTGAACGGCACCAGATCGCTGCCGGAAGCCGCGTTGGCATTCTCCAGAAACGGAATGTGCTGGAAATAGTTAACGTCGATATCGCCCGCCGCCAAGGTGGTGTTGGGCGCGATCCAGTCCGTGAACTCCACCAGTTCCACTTTCAGGCCCTGTTTTTCAGCTTCTGCGACGGCTGTTTCCAGCGGGATGGCAAAGGCGGCAGTCGTGCCAACCTTGAGGGGGTTGTCGGCGGCATGGGCGAATCCGCTGATCAGGCCGAGGGCTAACACCAGTGCGTTGACTGGGTGGGTGATGTGTTTTTTGTTCATGGGCATGTTCCAGTCAAAGGGGGACATTCAAGAGCGCCGCTTCAGGCGCTGTGGCGGTAACTCGCACCGGTATGCCGCTGGGGCAGGTGCGCATCGCCTTCGGTAAACAGTTTTTGACGCAGGCTGCCGGGGTCATAGGCCGTTTTGTACGAGCCCCGGCGTTGCAACTCGGGTATCACCAGCTCGATGAAGTCCTGGTAGCTTTCCGGGGTGACGATGCGGGTCAGGTTGAAACCGTCCAGCCCGGTTTCTGCAATCCACGCTTCCAGCTCATCGGCAACCTGCTCGGGCGACCCCACCACCGTCATGTACCGCCCGCCCAACGCGTGCTGTTCCAGCAGTTTGCGGCGCGTCCAATCGTTGTTTTGCAGCACCTGGGTGGCGGACTGAATGGCGTTGCTCTTCACGTACTGGATCGGTTCGTCCAGTTCGTAGTCCGAGAAGTCGATGCCCGTGGAGCTGGAGAAATGCGCCACACCCGCTTCGGCGCTGGCATAGCTGAGGTATTCCTCGCGCTTGGCGTGGGCCTGTTGCTCGGTCGGCGCGACGATCACGTTGAGGCCCATGAACACTTTGATGTCATCCGGGTTGCGCCCGGCGGCCTCGGCGCTGGCGCGCACCTTGTCGACCTGCTGGCGGGTTGCCGACTTGGTCTGACCGCTGATGAACACGCATTCGGCATGGCGCCCGGCGAAGGCCAGCCCGCGGTCGGAACTGCCGGCCTGAAACAGCACGGGCGTGCGCTGGGGCGAGGGTTCGCACAGGTGATAACCCTCCACCTGATAGAACTCGCCCTGGTGCTTCACCTTGTGTACCTTCTCCGGCCGGGCATAGATGCGCTGCGCCGGGTCGTTAATCACCGCGCCCTTTTCCCAACTGCCCTCCCACAGTTTGTAGAGCACCTCCAGGTATTCATCGGCCTGGTCATAACGGCGGTCATGCTCGACTTGTTCCTTCAACCCCATGGCCTTGGCAGCGCTGTCGAGGTAGCCGGTCACGATGTTCCAGCCCACTCGGCCGCGACTGAGGTGATCCAACGTCGACATGCGACGTGCGAACAGATACGGCGCTTCGTAGGTCAGGTTCGCCGTGAGGCCAAAACCAAGGTGGCGGGTGACCGCTGCCATCGCCGACACCAACAACAAAGGGTCATTGACCGGCAATTGAATCGACTCTTTGAGCGGGACATCCACTGACTGCT
Organism: Pseudomonas sp. BS-2016; assembly: GCF_001806145.1. Classification (NCBI taxonomy): domain Bacteria; kingdom Pseudomonadati; phylum Pseudomonadota; class Gammaproteobacteria; order Pseudomonadales; family Pseudomonadaceae; genus Pseudomonas; species Pseudomonas sp. BS-2016. Next base: position 354,032 of record NZ_MLCT01000013.1, on the reverse strand, counting down.
GATACACGTCGTACACGCCGACAATGTCTGCGATAAACAGGCCGTCAAACAGCCCGCGCTCCAGTAACTGCGCCAGTTCAGTCCAGTACTCAAGGGTATTGAACGCCGTGGAGTTGTCGCGCGGATGTGTCCACAACCCGTGGTTGATGTGGCCAATGCAATTCATGTTGAAAGCATTGAGCAGGATCTTTTTCTTGGCCATCAGATCGTCCCCCGCAGTGGCGGGTTTTCATCATTGAGGTAGTAATTGCCCACGGCGTGGTACTTCCAGCGCACCGGGTCATGCAGGGTGTGCACCCGGGCATTGCGCCAGTGGCGGTCCAGCCCGTGCTCGGCCAGGGTTGCCTGGCTGCCCGCCAGTTCAAACAAGGTGCTGCCAGCGGCCAGGGAAATCTCGGTGCTCAAGGCGCGCGCTTCGGCCACGGCGATGGAGGCAGCGGCCACTGTCTCGGCAGTCGGGTTGGCCTGGGCACGATCAAGAAACTCCCCGGCCCGTTCCAGCAGGGCTTCGGTCGCACTCAGGCGCACGCTCAGGTGGCCAAAACTTTTGAGGGTCAACGGGTCTTCACTGGCGATGTCGGTGGTGGCGTCGATCCACGGGCGGGTTTTGGTGCGCACAAAGTGCAACGCGTCTTCATAAGCCGCCCGGGCAATGCCAGTGTCGATGGCCGCATGAAGGATCTGCGCCAGCGGGCCCACGGTGGTCGGGCGCTCGAAAGCGCTTTGGAACGGGATCACCTCTTCAGCGGCCACGAATACGTTGTCGAACACCACCGAACCACTGCCCGTGGTGCGCTGGCCGAAGCCACTCCAGTCATCAATGACGGTCAGCCCATCGCTGTCACGCGGCACGAAAGCCAGATGCTGAATGCCATCATCGTCGACCACCGAGGTGGGAATGCGTTGCGCATACAGCGCGCCCGTGGCGTAAAACTTGCGGCCGGTAATACGGAAACCGTGCTCAGCCTTTGCCAGATGAGTCGTACGCTCATGAGCGTTTTTGGTACCCAGCTCCGCCAGCGCATTACCGAAACGTTGACCCGCGAGGACTTCTTCATACAAACGCTGCTTTTGTTGCGGGCTGCCATTCACCCTTAGCACTTCGAGGGCATAGAAATGGTTTTGCGGGATTTGCCCCAGCGAGCTGTCCGCCGCCGCAATCACGGCAATTACGTTGGCCAGCGTGGTGTTTGAAACACCCGCGCCACCAAAGGCCTTGGGCACGGAAATGCCCCACAGGCCGGTGCGGGAAAACAGTTCGAGTTCGTCGTGGGGCAAGCGCCGTTCGCGGTCGCGCAGGGCGCTGTCGCGCTTTAAAACGGCCGCCAGCTCACGCGCTACGCTCAGGGCCTCGGCGTCGCTGCGCAGCACCGGGACCTGTTGGGATGTCAGTGACATGGTTCTCTCCAGAGTCAGATCCAGGAATGCCGGGCGGGCAAGGTGCCGTTCAGGCGATACGCACCAATGGCGTGGTATTTCCAGCGCACCGGGTCATGCAAGGTGTGTACGCGGGCGTTACGCCAGTGCCGGTCAAGGTTGAATTCGGCGAGGGTGGCGCGGCTGCCGGACAGCTCGAAGAGTTTTTCGCTGGCCAATAGCGACAGTTCGGTGCTCAACACTTTGGCTTCGGCCACGGCAATCGAGGCGCGAGCGGCGGCTTGCGCGTCGACGGGGCTGGCACTCACCTCATCGAGCACACGTCCGGCCTTGCGCAGCAGCGCTTCTGCGGCATGCAACTCGATGCTGAGTTTGCCGATGTCTGCGATCACATACGGGTCATCACTGTTGCGCTCAACCTTGGCGTCAATCCACGGGCGAGAGCGTTCACGCACGAAGCGGACGGTGTCGGCAATGGCTTCGCGGGCGATGCCCAAATCAATGGCCGCCTGAATCAGCTGCGACACCGCGCCTTGAATATTCGGGCTTTCGTTGAGTCGCCAGTTGTCGACCACCAGGTCAGCGTCAACCCGCACATTGTTGAGCAGCACGGTGCCGCTGGCAGTCGTGCGCTGACCAAAACCTGACCAGTCGTCTACCACACGCAAACCCGGCGTTGCGCGCTGCACAAAGGCGATGACCTGTTTACCTGCTTCATTCAGCGCTTTGACGGCAATCCAGTGGGCAAATAACGCACCGGTTGAGTAAAACTTCTGACCGTTGATGACGAATGCATCGCCATCAGCAGTGATACGCGCTTTAAGGTCGAGGGTGTTTTTACTGCCGCGCTCAGGGCCGGCATTTCCAATGCGCCACCCTTGCAGCACGCTGCCAAACAGTTGCTCTTTTTGAGCCTGAGTCGCCGTATTCAGAATCAGATTCAGGATGCCGACCTGATTTTGCGGGATCTGCCCCAGCGCCGGGTCGGCCGCCGAGATGATCGCAAAGACTTCAGCCAAGGTGACATAAGACACCTGAGGGCCGCCAAACTCGCGGGGGATTGAAATACTGCCCAAGCCACTCTGGGTGAACGCCTCGATCAGGGACCACGGCAGCTTGCGTTGCTGATCTCGCTTGGCAGCGTGTTCGCGGGCCACAGCAGCCAGGGCGTGCGCAGCTTCAAGGGCTTCGTTATCCGTGCGCAGAATGCGCGCAGGTAACAACAAAGGCGCGACGTCCTGGTCGCTGTGCAAATGTGCATTAGCCAAATTAGACATCAGTACCGCTCCTTGGCTGCACCCAATGCCCTGGCGTTACGCACAAGGGTGATTGTGTTACTGACCATACCTACCTCGCATCTCATGGGAGCGCCATTCAACGGCGCGGATAATCACTTGAGAGTCCGGTGGTCCGGTCTATATACCCTAATCGAGTATAAAAATTTTAAGAACTAACTTTTAGGAATATAGATAGACGTTTCTCACATCCTGTTTACTTACTTCTCACAGCGATGGCTCGGGCTATTCACGCCAGTTGGGCCTAGGTTCAGCCGCGCGTAGCAGCTCGCGGGGAGCAGGATTAACGTAACGTTTGTTGGCCCCGACCCTGATGCTGCGAGGAGGCGCCCATCGCGAGTTATTGCCGACGCGATCGATCACGCAATAGGTGATTTCCAGCTTCAGGTCTTCCCCGGCTTCCTGAATGATCTCGGGCGGGACGAATACATTCACGGGCTTACCGATATCCATCACACGCAATTTGGGCACATCCATGCGAATGTCGCCCCACATCAGTGTGATGGCATCTTCGACTGCCATGTTGGGATAAGGCTCAATGGTCAGCGGCACCCCACGCTTCATTTGGCTCGGGTTGACCCCATAGCGCTGGATCGGATCAGGAATGATCACGGGTGCCAATCCCTGGTTTTCTTCACCGATGGCCTTGCCGCCTGGGGAATCCAGTTTTACCAGGACTTTGAGTTGAGCGGACAGTGCAGGGCTGCTACCTACATGCATCACCCGATAATAAAGTCGGGCAGTACCATTTTGTATGAAACTTTCCGGCACCCTGAGCTGGCAGGGCTGCCCCACATCCAACTTTCCAACTTGTCGAGAAGTTACATAGCAACCATCCCAGAACAACTCGATCAGGTCGCCCTCCTCCATATTTGTATAGGGCATGATTGTTATGAACAGCTGCTCGGCGGCCAACGCACAAATAGTGTTTTTATTAGTTTGATAAAGGGTAGGCGCCGCGAGTTTTTGCGTGTGCGAGGTGAATGGCATATGAAAACTCCATAATCATTTATTAAGAACATAACCGCGTACGTCAGCGCAAATGAAGCCTGGCCCGAGACCCGCAGCGGATGTCATGTCCCGGAATACGTGTGATTGCCCTCCGCTCGATCGCCCCCTGCATACGGGGCGGCCGATATAAAGTGCAAACGATGGAAATCGTTTTATTAGATAAGTGGCTAAGAAGGCAGGTGTCAAGTTTGAAGTAATCGAATACAAATGTCTGCAAGCTATTCGGAAAGTTCCTACTTTCAGGATGCTTCGATCAGCAACTTTCGCCTATTTGTAGTTTTAAAAGGCACACATATGTAATGTACTTGCGTACAAGTTAAAGCGCTGCTCATCTTATTTGATGCGGCCATGCACAAGATGCATGTCGTGGATACCGAGGGGTATTTTAGTTATCGCGCGAATTTATAGATGGTTCCTACAACGACTTTAATAGGTTACGCCTAGCCGCTGGCCATTAATCTTTCGCGCTCACAGCACCATAGCCATACGCCATCACTGATGATTTTCCCGGCGTTCCTCTAAGCTTGCCTCCCTGTTGTCAGCCCTTTTGCCAATAATTTCACATGCCATCCGGATAATGCCTGCGGGAGAAATCCGTCACTGAAACCTGTTTGTGTTATTTAGACGTAGCAAAAATTTCTGGAAGAGCACACCCATGCCCACCGATCCCCTACTAAATCCGTCTGCTCGCCGACCTTCGCGCTTTGGCTTGCGCTGGTATTACTGGCTTTTACTGCTGGTTGTTTTGCTTTACGGCCTGGTGATAGCCATGCACTGGGATGATCGGGGCGCGTTATGGGTGCTGGAACGGTTCGAGAGCAAGAAGGAACAGGGCGAAAGCGTCTGGCTTCCTGATTACACGGCTGTCATTGATGCCAAAGCCTTGCCTGGCATGGAGAAAGATGAGGCCTCCGATCTGGCCTATTCGCCACTGACCAAGACGCTGTTTTCGGTCATGGGCAAAAACCCGTTTCTGGTCGAGTTAACCCTTGAAGGCGACGTATTGCGCAAAATCCCCCTGGACGGGTGGAGCAACCCTGAAGGGCTGACCGTCATGGAAAATGGGCTGTTGGCTATTGTGGATGAACGCAATCACGTCCTGACCGTTGTGAAAATCGACGCCAATACCCAGCGCTTGAACAGGGCTGACTTCCCTCAATACGACCTTGGGGTTTCGAAAGACCAGAATAAAGCCTTTGAAGCCATCGCCTGGGACCCGCGCCGCCAGCAACTGTTGCTGGGAGAGGAACGCCCCCCGGCGATGTTCATCTGGAAGAGCGATGGCAGTCAGGTGCTCACCGGGGAGAAGCAAAAAGTGCCCAGTGATGAACTGGACTTGCGCAACCTGTCGGCCTTGAGCGTCGATCCACGCACCGGTCATACGTTGGTGTTGTCGGCTGACTCGCACATGTTGCTTGAACTGGATGAGTTGGGGGAGCAAGTCAGTTTCATGACGCTGCTCGGAGGCTTCAACGGCTTGAAAGAGACAATTCCTCGTGCTGAAGGCGTCGCCATTGATGAACAGGGCACCCTGTACATGGTCAGCGAGCCCAATCTGTTTTACCGCTTCGAGAAAACCAAGAAATAACCTATAGACACGTAGGATTATTCTTGAAGGCGGCGGCGTGCTACGTAGATTAAGGTTTAATTCATACAGCCGTGGTATCTACACGGCCTGATCTGATTTGAGTTCGAAATCCATGCGCCGCACCCGTCGCTCTACTGTTTTTTTCATCAGCCTCCTGCTTGTGGTCTTTGTGGCCGCAGGCTTTGCTGCACAGCACGTTCGCCTGTTTGAGCGGGCGTGGTTCAACGCCCGCCAATTGTGGGAGCCGGTTGATCCGCAGAGCATCAATCTGGGCGAATACCAGGCCGTGCTGCAGGGTCAGAAAATTGAAGGCCTTGAAGACGATGTATCCGCACTCACCTACGACCCTCTGCGTAAAAGCCTGTTTACCGTCACCAACAAGCAAGCCGAGTTGGTGGAGCTGTCCCTGGACGGCAGGATTTTGCGACGCATCCCGCTGATCGGTTTCGGTGACGCCGAGGCAGTGGAGTTCATTGGGCCTGATACTTATGTCATCACCGACGAGCGTCAGCAGCGCCTGATCAAGGTCCATGTGGATGACAGCACCCAAGTGCTGGACGCGGCGCACGCCGAACAACTGACCTTGGGCATCAATCTGTCGGGCAATAAGGGGTTTGAAGGCTTGGCGTACGACTCGGTGGGCAAGCGCCTGTTTGTCGCCAAAGAGCGTGATCCCATGCTGATCTACGAAGTGCGCGGCTTTCCTCAGTCCAATCCCCAACGGCCGTATGCGACCCATGTGGTGAACAACCCGCGCCGCGACTCCCGGCTCTTTGTACGCGACTTGTCGAGCCTGCAATACGATGAGCGCAGCGGCCATTTGCTGGCGCTTTCGGACGAGTCGAAGCTGTTGATCGAACTGGATGTAGAAGGACGCCCTATCAGCACGTTGTCCCTGAAAAAAGGGCGGCATGGCTTGAAGAAATCAGTCCCGCAGGCTGAAGGCGTCGCGATGGACGATGAAGGCACGGTGTACGTGGTCAGCGAACCGAATCTGTTCTACGTGTTTAAAAAGCCAGCGGCAGATCAGTGATCCGCTGAAACAGGTGCCGTGCGCTTGGGCAGAAACGGCGGCAAATAGAGCGCCAGATAGGCTTCGAACACCCGCATGCCCTCTTCGGCCATGCGCGGCGTAATGCTGCCGTGAAGCTGAATCGAACGCGCGTATACGCGATCCCCCAGCTCCATCGCCAAGGTGAAGACGTCTACGTCATCAGGCATGACGGGCAGTTGGAAATGCCGGGAAAACACGGCGTGCAGCAATTGGCCCAGTTCCAGGTCGTGTTGACGGTCGGCCTGAGTGACTTCGGTGAGGCCATGTTGCGCCAGAATCAGCTGCCGAGCAGCCGCATCCTCGTTGTATATCCTCAGCATGCGTTGTTCCACCACACGGGCCAGATCGCGCCAGCCGTGCACCTGCGCATGCTCGACGGGCACTTGCAGGCAGGCGCGAAACGCGGCGTGAACATCATTGGTGAGGGCTTCGAGCAGCCCCGGAACACCGGAAAAAAAATGGTAGACCGAGGACGGCGGAATTTGCGCCCGCTCTGCCACGCTATAAATGGACAGACTGGCGACCCCTTCGGTGGCAAGCAACGTGCGGGCGGCAGCAAGGATGGCCTCAATCCGACCCTGGCTACGTGCGCGGGCCTTGCGAGGTGTTGCACGTGAAGGGGCGGGGCGCGTCATGGGGCTCTCCTGCGGGGGAGCAGGCATTGTACGAGCCGAGTGGGCGGTTAGCCACTGACCCTCACGGCGTGCTTGATCACAGGCTCGATGGGCTGCGGATCAACCGGGAACATCAATTGAAAGGCAACAATCTGTTCCTCAGACACTTCGACGGGCGTTTTCAAGATATGCCAGCGGACCCTTTCAGTGCAGGGCGGTACAGGCAAGCCTTCTCGGTAAGTGTAGTAATGACGCTGAGCAGGAAAAAAACGCTCCACATCCAATTGCCCTAACACATAGGCATCGCCCTTGTGTCGAGGCATGACCCCTAACAACTGAGCGAGACTGATGTTTTCTTTTCCTTTTTTGAACTGAATGGCTATCACCGCCAGCGTGCCTTTTTTGTCGCGATGAACCAGATGCGCAGACAGGGGATAAATCTGACCCTGGATTTGCACACCGCTTGGGGTATGAAAATGCAACTGGTCAAGTTCATAGACTTTATTGCCTAACCTGAGCTCACCTTTGAGGTCTGTACGAACTTCGAGCGTATGCCCGTTATGCCTCACAGTGGCAGGGCCTCTGAAATAGCGGACCTGCAAGGGGGGCAAATCGGCAAACACCGCCTGCTCAATATTGATAGGCGACTGATGTTCCCCGGCACTACACAACGCGTATTTTGGGTCCAGCGTTGCCAGGTGCTCTGCACGGGAAGGCGCGTGATAGCGCCAAGGCGCTTCCTCAGCCAAGGCAGAGTGATAGACCATCAACGCCATTAACAAAAGGGTCGCCGCCAGGCGGTGATGTTTGATCGCTGACCGCTTCAAGACAAGATGCATAAAAAGGCAGTCCGGTGAAGGTAATGGAGCGCCCTATGTGAGGCTCAACAAGTCGATCATCTTGGGAGCTTCAAATGTATTTTTATGTAAGATTTGTCCTGTGTGGCGACAGAAAAAGCCTGATTAATTGAACGAAAAAACCAAAAAAAACGCCGCGGGCTCAGAAGCCGGCGGCGTTTTTTTGCGCACGATCCGTTTACACGGTGTGCAAGTACCAGTTGTATTCGAGGTCGGAGATGGAGTGTTCGAACTCTTCCAGCTCACTCTCTTTACAGGCGACAAAGATATCGATGTATTTGGGGTCGATGTACTTGGCCATCACTTCGCTGTCGTCCAGCTCGCGCAGTGCATCACGCAAGTTGTTGGGCAGACTTTGCTCGTTCTGCTCGTAGCTGTTGCCTTCAACCGGAGCACCCGGCTCGATCTTGTTGGTCAGGCCGTGGTGAACACCGGCCAGAACAGACGCCATCAACAGGTACGGGTTGGCATCGGCGCCCGCTACCCGGTGCTCGATACGCACAGCGTCGGACGAACCCGTCGGAACGCGAATCGCGACCGTGCGGTTGTCCAGGCCCCAGCACGGCGAATTCGGCACGTAGAACTGTGCGCCAAAGCGACGGTAGGAGTTGACGTTAGGGCAAAGGAACGCCATTTGGGCGGGCAGGGTCTCCAGCACACCGCCGATTGCATGGCGCAATGCGGCGTTCTGCTCGGGATCCTCGCTGGCAAAAATGTTCTTGCCATCTTTGTCCAGAATCGAAATGTGTACATGCAACCCGTTACCCGCCTGGCCCGGATAAGGCTTGGCCATGAATGTGGTGTCCATCTCATGGTCGTAGGCGATGTTTTTAATCAGGCGCTTGAGCAATACCGCGTAGTCGCACGCCTTGATCGGGTCGGCGACGTGGTGCAGGTTCACCTCGAACTGAGCCGGGGCGCTTTCTTTAACGATGGCGTCAGCCGGGATGCCTTGCTCTTTCGCACCTTCCAGAATGTCCTGGAGGCAGTCGACGTATTCGTCGAGGTCGTCGATCAGGTAGACCTGAGTCGAATGCGGGCGTTTGCCGGAAATTGGCGAGCGAGGAGGTTGCGGACGACCGTTCACGTTCTCCTGGTCAATCAGGTAGAACTCCAGCTCGAACGCGGCGCAGATGGTCAGGCCAAGATCGTCGAATTTGGTCACGACTTGACGCAGTACTTCGCGGGGATCGGCGAAGAAAGGTTCACCTTCAAGTTCGTGCATGGTCATGAGCAGTTGCGCAGTCGGGCGCTTTTGCCATGGTTCATTGCACAGGGTGTCAGGGATTGGATAACAGATTCGGTCTGCGTCACCGATGTCCAGACCCAGACCGGTGCTTTCCACCGTTGAGCCATTGATATCCAGAGCAAATAAAGAGGCTGGCAGGTTGATGCCTTTCTCGTAAACCTTGTGGAGGCTGGTGCGTTCAATGCGCTTGCCGCGCACTACACCATTCATATCCGCAATTAGAAGGTCAACGTACAGAACCTCAGGATGTTCCTTAAGGAACGCGTTCGCTTCATTCAGCTGAACGGCACGCGGGGGTACCGACATGATGCAACACCTTTGTTGTTAAAAATATCAATCATTGAGCGCTACGGGTTTCAGTCAACCCGAACGGCATACCGAAGTCAAGCAGCCTGTTTTTCGCCCTAAAAAAGCGCTGAAAGGCCATTTTTGACGCTTTTTAGGGCGCCATTCACTTAAAAAAAACCGTGCCGCCCGCAGGCTTGAGCGGGCCGTGTTGTATTTTTTACGGGGGTGTTGTGTAAAAAAATGAACAAGGCTAAGCTCGATTCAAACCCATAACAGCAATAATACCGGGGTGTTACATGTCACGCCTGCCGTTAATCGGCGTCACCGCCTGCACCAAGCAGATCGGTTTGCATCCTTATCACATCACTGGTGACAAGTACGTGCGAGCAGTTGCGGTGGCAGCCAAAGGCTTGCCTCTGATCGTTCCGTCGTTGGCGGAGCTTATTGATCCGATCGATATTCTTGACGGTCTGGATGGCCTGCTCTTTACCGGGTCACCCTCCAATATCGAACCTCATTTGTATCACGGCCCGTCCAGCGCGCCTGGCACGCTGCATGACCCTGACCGTGATCGCACCACCCTCCCCCTGATCCGTGCCGCGCTCGCTGCTGGCGTTCCCGTGCTTGGCATCTGCCGCGGGTTTCAGGAGTTGAATGTAGCTCTCGGCGGCTCGCTTCACCAGAAACTCCACGAAGTCGAGGGCTTCATCGAGCACCGCGAAGACCCCAGCGCCCCGGTTGACGTGCAGTATGCACCCAGCCACGCCATGCACGTTCACCCCGGCGGCGTGCTGGCCGGTCTGGGCGTGCCGGCTGAATTCGCGGTCAATTCCATTCACACCCAGGGTATTGATCGCTTGGCCCCCTGCTTGCGGGTTGAAGCCACTGCGCCGGACGGTCTGGTGGAGGCGGTTTCGGTCGAAGGCGGCAAGGCTTTTACTTTAGCTGTTCAGTGGCACCCCGAATGGCAGGTAAGCTCTAACCCGATTTACCTCGCCATCTTCCAGGCATTTGGAGATGCCTGCAGACGGCGCGCAACACAACGCGACGCCGATGCGTCAGTAAACGCCTGACTTATTCAAGTCAGGAAACTCAGCCCAGAGGCATTTATGAGTAACAACCTCGACCAGCTCACCGATTGGTTGAAAGACCACAAGATCACAGAAGTCGAATGCATGATCGCCGACCTTACCGGGATTACTCGCGGCAAGATCTCGCCGACCAACAAGTTCATTGCCGAAAAAGGCATGCGCCTGCCCGAGAGCGTATTGCTGCAGACCGTAACGGGCGACTACGTCGAAGACGACATCTATTACGAACTCCTCGATCCGGCCGACATTGATATGGTCTGCCGCCCCGACGAGAACGCCGTATTTCTCGTGCCATGGGCGATCGAGCCCACGGCCCAGGTGATTCACGACACCTACGACAAGCAAGGCAACCCGATTGAGTTGTCGCCGCGCAACGTGCTGAAGAAGGTACTTAAACTCTATGCCGACCATGGCTGGCAGCCCATCGTGGCGCCGGAAATGGAGTTTTACCTGACCAAGCGCAGCGACGACCCGGATTATCCGTTGCAGCCGCCAGTCGGTCGCTCGGGTCGCCCGGAAACCGGCCGTCAGTCCTTCTCTATAGAAGCCGCCAACGAATTCGACCCCCTGTTCGAAGATGTTTACGACTGGTGCGAACTGCAAGAGCTGGATCTGGACACCCTGATCCACGAAGACGGCACCGCGCAGATGGAAATCAACTTCCGTCATGGCGACGCGCTGTCGCTGGCCGACCAGATTCTGGTGTTCAAGCGCACCATGCGTGAAGCCGCGCTCAAGCACGACGTTGCCGCCACCTTCATGGCCAAGCCCATGACCGGCGAGCCTGGCAGTGCCATGCACTTGCACCAGAGCATTATCGACATTCAAACCGGCAAGAACGTCTTCTCTAATGAAGACGGCACCATGAGCACGCTGTTCCTCAATCACATCGGTGGCTTGCAGAAGTTCATTCCAGAGCTGCTGCCGCTGTTTGCACCGAACGTGAACTCCTTCCGCCGTTTCTTGCCTGACACATCGGCACCGGTGAACGTGGAATGGGGTGAAGAGAACCGGACCGTGGGTCTGCGGGTGCCGGATGCCGGTCCGCAAAACCGTCGGGTCGAGAACCGTCTGCCGGGCGCCGACGCCAACCCGTATCTGGCGATTGCCGCCAGCCTGCTGTGTGGCTACATCGGCATGGTCGAAGGCGTTAATCCGAGCGCGCCGGTTGTTGGTCGCGGTTATGAGCGTCGCAACCTGCGCCTGCCGTTGACCATCGAAGATGCGCTTGAGCGCATGGAAAACAGCAAGACCATCGAGAAGTACCTGGGCACCAAGTTCATCACCGGCTACGTCGCGGTCAAACGTGCCGAGCATGAAAACTTCAAGCGCGTCATCAGTTCGTGGGAGCGGGAATTCCTGCTGTTCGCCGTCTGACACGCCGGGGCCGCGCTTGGGAAGCGCGGCTCCCCACTGAATAAAGGAGAGCCGTATGACTAACAAGAACCCGCAAACCCGCGAATGGCAGAACCTCAGTAACGATCACCACCTCGCGCCATTCAGCGACTTTAAGCAGTTGAAAGAAGTTGGCCCGCGCATCATCACTCACGCCAAGGGCGTGTACCTGTGGGACAGCGAAGGTCACAAGATTCTCGACGGCATGGCCGGCCTGTGGTGTGTGGCCATCGGTTACGGGCGTGACGAACTGGCCGACGCGGCCAGCAAGCAAATGCGCGAACTGCCCTACTACAACCTGTTTTTCATGACCGCCCACCCACCCGTGCTGGAGCTGTCGAAGGTCATTGCCGAGATCGCGCCTGCAGGCATGAACCACGTGTTCTTCACCGGCTCGGGCTCCGAAGGCAACGACACCATGTTGCGCATGGTCCGCCACTACTGGGCGATCAAGGGCAAACCGAACAAGAAAGTCATCATCAGCCGCAAAAACGGTTACCACGGTTCGACCGTGGCCGGCGCCAGCCTGGGCGGCATGACCTACATGCACGAACAGGGCGACTTGCCGATCCCGGGCATCACCCACATCCCGCAGCCTTACTGGTTCGGCGAAGGCGGTGACATGTCCCCGGAAGAGTTCGGCATCTGGGCGGCCAATCAACTGGAAGAAAAAATCCTCGAAATCGGCGTCGATAACGTCGGTGCCTTTATCGCTGAGCCCATTCAGGGTGCAGGCGGCGTGATCGTGCCGCCTGACACCTACTGGCCGCGCATCAAAGAAATCCTCGCCAAATACGACATCCTGTTCGTGGCCGATGAAGTGATTTGTGGTTTTGGCCGCACCGGTGAGTGGTTCGGTAGCGATTTCTACGGCCTCAAGCCCGACATGATGACCATTGCCAAAGGCCTGACCTCCGGCTACATCCCCATGGGCGGTCTGATCGTGCGCGATGAAGTCGTGGACGTGCTCAACGAAGGCGGTGACTTTAACCACGGCTTTACCTACTCCGGTCACCCGGTGGCCGCTGCCGTTGCGCTGGAAAACATCCGCATCCTGCGCGATGAGAAAATTATCGAAAAGGTACATGCCGAAACGGCACCGTATTTGCAAAAGCGTTTACGCGAACTGAACGATCACCCGCTGGTGGGCGAAGTCCGTGGTGTCGGCATGTTGGGCGCCATCGAACTGGTGCAGGACAAAGCCACGCGCAAACGTTATGAGGGCAAAGGGGTGGGCATGATCTGCCGCCAGTTCTGCTTTGATAACGGCCTGATCATGCGCGCCGTGGGCGACACCATGATTATTTCGCCACCGCTGGTAATCACCCGGGACGAGATTGATGAGCTGGTAACCAAGGCTCGTAAGTGCCTGGATCTGACCTTGGAAGTCCTGCAAGGTTAACTGCTAGGCTTCAAGCGCAAGACAACTGCCGTTTTAAAGTAGGTAATTGCGCTCGAAGCCTTAAGAATCAAGGCTCTTCCCTTGAAAGCCTGCCCCGGATCTTGCCAGACTAGCCGCCGGCTTTAGTCACCCTGAGATCAGGACGCTGAATCGGTGGTTTAAAAGAATAATTGGAGCATTACAGATGAAGGCATCAGGTTTTAAGAACGCTGGCAAGACCCTTCTCGCCCTGTCCTTGATGGGTGTGATGGCTGGGGCAGCACAAGCAGCAGACAAAGTGCTGCACATCTACAACTGGTCCGATTACATCGCACCCGATACCGTGAAAAAGTTTGAAGACCAGACCGGTATCAAAGTGGTGTACGACGTGTTCGACAGCAACGAGACCCTGGAGGCCAAGCTGCTGGCGGGCAAGTCCGGCTACGACATCGTCGTGCCGTCCAACAATTTCCTGGCCAAGCAGATCAAGGCCGGGGTTTACCAGGAGCTGGACAAATCCAAGCTGCCTAACTGGAAAAACCTCGACCCTGCGTTGCTCAAGGCCGTTGGCGATGCCAGCGACAAGGACAACAAGCACGCGTTCCCGTACATGTGGGGCACCATCGGCATCGGCTACAACCCTGAAAAGGTCAAGGCTGCCCTGGGCGTCGACACCATCGATTCATGGGACGTGCTGTTCAAGCCCGAGAACGCGGCCAAGCTCAAAAGCTGTGGCATCAGCTTCCTCGACTCGCCCACCGAGATGATCCCGGCTGCCTTGCATTACCTGGGCTACCCGACCGACTCGCAGGACAAAAAGCAATTGGCTGAAGCCGAAGCCCTGTTCCTGAAGATCCGTCCTTCGGTGGGTTACTTCCACTCCTCCAAGTACATCTCCGACCTGGCCAACGGCAACATCTGTGTCGCCGTGGGTTACTCGGGTGACCTTGAACAGTCGATTTCCCGCGCCAAGGAAGCCGGTGACAAGGTCAAGCTCAAGTACGTGATTCCGAAAGAAGGCGCTGGCAGCTTCTATGACATGGTTGCCATCCCCAAAGATGCCGAAAACGTGGACGCAGCTTATGCCTACATGAACTTCCTGCTGCAGCCGGAAGTGATGGCCGAAATCACCAACAGCGTCCGTTTCCCGAACGGGAACCTGGCTGCAACGCCACTGGTGAATAAAGATATTTCGGGCGACCCGAGCATCTACCCGTCCGACGAGGTGAAAGCCAAGTTGTACGCAATCAGCGATTTGCCACCGGCCACCTTGCGGTTGCTGACCCGCAGCTGGACCAAAATCAAGTCGGGCAAGTAAGCCATCGGTAGCGGCTGCGCAGGGTGGCGATTGAGACAAAAGGACGCAGGTATTTGCCCTTTTGAAGGCCTTCAAGGCCCTGTCGCAACCTGGCGCAGCGGTGTCAAAAACCGGCCATCGCGCAATTAATCGCAGAAAACTTTGCTGTGCAGGTTTATCGAGGGTAAGTTGCGCGCCGGTTTTGTCTTTGGCGGTACTGCTGCCGTGTGACGCGGGCAACTCAGGCCCAACTATTTTGAGGACCATCACGTGTCTATATCTTTGTTTCGCAAGACCTTGCTGGTCGGCGCTGGTTTGACGCTTGCCGTCAGCGTACAAGCGGCACCCACCGTGCACATCTATAACTGGTCGGACTACATCGCCCCGACCACGTTGGCCGATTTTGAAAAGGCCACCGGTATCAAACCGGTCTATGACGTCTTCGATTCCAACGAAACCCTGGAAGGCAAACTGCTGGCCGGACGTACCGGTTATGACGTGGTCGTGCCGTCTAACCACTTCCTGGGCAAGCAGATCAAAGCGGGCGCCTTCCAAAAGCTCGATAAATCGCAGCTGCCCAACTATTCCAACCTCGATCCGGCCTTGCTCAAGCGTCTTGAGCAAAACGATCCGGGCAACCTGTATGCCGTGCCTTATCTGTGGGGCACCAATGGCATCGGTTACAACGTCGACAAAGTCAAAGAAGTACTGGGCGTCGACACCATCGACTCGTGGGATGTGGTGTTCAAACCCGAGAACATGAAGAAGCTGCAAAGCTGCGGCGTGGCCTTCCTCGACTCGGCCGACGAAATGCTGCCGACCGTGCTCAATTACTTGGGCAAAGACGCCAACAGCACCAACCCCAAAGACTACAAAGAAGCTGAAAAGACCCTGATGTCGGTGCGTCCGTACGTCACCTACTTCCATTCTTCCAAGTACATTTCCGACCTGGCCAACGGCAACATCTGTGTCGCCATTGGTTTCTCCGGTGATGTGTTCCAGGCCAAGGCGCGTGCCGAAGAGGCCAAAAAGGGCGTCAACATCGCCTACATCGTGCCCAAGGAAGGCGGCGCCCTGTGGTTTGACATGCTGGCGATCCCCAAGGACTCCAGCAACGTCAAGGAAGCCCACACGTTCATCAACTACTTGCTCAAACCTGAAGTGATCGCTCAGGTCAGCGACTATGTCGGTTATGCCAACCCTAACCCGGCGGCCGACAAGGTGATGGACGAGTCCATTCGTACCGACGAAGCGGTTTACCCAACCCAGGCGGTACTGGACAAAACCTACGTTTCCACCGAACTACCCCCGAAAGTGCAACGTCTGATGACGCGCACGTGGACCAAGGTCAAGACGGGTAAATAACCCTCTGGATCACCTATCCAAGGCCCGACCATCTGGATCGGGCTGCTAAATTTGTTGGGAGTTTCGTAATGGCTGTTGCCTCCGGCGCCTATAAGAAAGCCCTCGAGGGCGACCAGACCCCTAAACAGGTACTGGTCAAAATCGACCGGGTCACGAAAAAATTCGACGAGACGATTGCCGTGGACGACGTGTCCCTGGAAATCAACAAAGGCGAAATCTTCGCCTTGCTCGGCGGATCGGGATCGGGCAAATCCACCTTGCTGCGTATGCTCGCCGGTTTCGAGCGCCCAACAGAGGGCCGTATCTTCCTCGACGGTGTGGACATCACGGACATGCCGCCCTACGAGCGGCCGATCAACATGATGTTCCAGTCCTACGCGCTGTTTCCGCACATGACCGTGGCGCAGAACATCGCATTCGGTCTCAAGCAGGACAAAATGTCCAACGCCGAGATCGATGCCCGCGTGGGCGAGATGCTCAAGCTGGTGCACATGAGCCAGTACGCCAAGCGCAAGCCGCACCAGTTGTCCGGTGGCCAGCGCCAGCGTGTGGCCCTGGCCCGCTCGTTGGCCAAACGCCCGAAGCTGCTGCTGCTCGACGAACCGATGGGCGCGCTGGATAAAAAACTGCGGTCGCAAATGCAACTCGAACTGGTGGAAATCATCGAGCGCGTGGGCGTGACCTGCGTGATGGTGACCCACGACCAGGAAGAGGCCATGACCATGGCCCAGCGCATCGCGATCATGCATTTGGGCTGGATTGCCCAGATCGGCAGCCCGATCGACATTTATGAAACCCCGGTCAGCCGACTGGTGTGCGAATTCATCGGCAACGTCAACCTGTTCGAAGGTGAAGTGGTCGACGACGCAGAAGGCTATGCCCGTATCAACTGCCCGGAGCTGGAGAACGACATCTACGTCGGTCACGGCATCAGCACCTCGGTGGAAGACAAGCATGTGACCTACGCGATTCGCCCGGAAAAAATGCTCGTCACCACTGAGAAGCCGACCTACGAGTACAACTGGTCGCGCGGCAAGGTGCATGACATCGCGTATCTGGGCGGGCACTCGGTGTTCTACGTCGAACTGCCGAGCGGCAAGCTGGTGCAATCGTTTGTGGCCAACGCCGAACGCCGTGGCGCACGCCCGACCTGGGACGACGAAGTTTACGTCTGGTGGGAAGACGACAGCGGCGTGGTACTGCGCTCATGAACATGCGAAAACTTAAACGCCGACTGCAACGAATAACCCCCCGGGGCCGCCATGCGGTGATCGGGATTCCATTCCTGTGGCTGTTTTTGTTCTTCATGCTGCCGTTCTTCATTGTGTTGAAGATCAGCTTTGCCGAGGCCGACGTTGCGATCCCGCCTTATACCGAGATCTACAGCTACGTTGACCAAAAGATCCAGATCCTGCTGAACCTGGGCAACTACGCCATGCTGGGCGACGATGAGCTGTACATCGCCGCTTATCTGGGCTCGTTGAAGATGGCCTTTTTCAGCACGCTGCTGTGCCTGCTGATCGGCTATCCGATGGCCTACGCCATCGCCAATGCGCGTAAAGAAATGCAGACCGTGCTGGTGCTGCTGATCATGATGCCCACCTGGACCGCCATCCTGATCCGCGTTTACGCGTGGATGGGCATCCTGAGCAACAACGGGCTGCTCAACGGCTTCCTGATGTCGATGGGCTGGATCAGCGAACCGATGCAGATCCTCAACACCAACATCGCGGTCTACATCGGTATCGTCTATTCGTACCTGCCGTTCATGATCCTGCCGCTGTACGCCAACCTCGTGAAGCACGACACCAGCCTGCTGGAAGCCGCGTCTGACCTGGGTTCGAGCACCTTCAACAGCTTCTGGAAGATCACCGTTCCGCTGTCCAAGAACGGCATCATCGCCGGCTGCATGCTGGTGTTCATCCCGGTCGTAGGTGAGTTCGTGATCCCGGAACTGCTGGGCGGCCCGGAAACCCTGATGATCGGTAAAGTGTTGTGGCAAGAGTTCTTCAACAACCGTGACTGGCCGGTAGCCTCCGCGCTTGCCGTGGTCATGCTGGCGATCCTGATCGTGCCTATCATCCTGTTCAACCGCAGCCAGGCTAAAGAGCTGGAGGGCAAGATATGAATCGCTTCCGTTTTTCTAGCTTCATGTTGGTCGCGGGGTTGTTGTTCATCTACCTGCCGATGCTGATTCTGGTGATCTACTCGTTCAACGCCTCCAAGCTGGTGACGGTGTGGGGCGGCTGGTCGCTGAAGTGGTACACCGGCCTGCTGGACAACACGCAGCTCATGGGCTCGGTCATGCGCTCGCTGGAAATCGCGCTGTACACGGCGATTGCGGCGGTCGCCCTGGGCACCCTGGCAGCGTTTGTGCTGACGCGCATCAGCCACTTCAAAGGCCGCACGTTGTTCGGCGGCCTGGTGACAGCGCCGCTGGTGATGCCTGAAGTGATTACCGGTCTGTCGCTGTTGCTGCTGTTCGTGGCCATGGCGCAGATGATTGGCTGGCCGCAAGAGCGCGGCATCGTCACCATCTGGATCGCTCACACCACGTTCTGTGCAGCGTATGTGGCGGTCGTGGTGTCGGCGCGGTTGCGCGAACTGGACCTGTCGATCGAAGAAGCGGCCATGGACTTGGGCGCCAAGCCCTGGAAAGTGTTCTTTCTGATCACCATCCCGATGATCGCGCCTTCGCTGGCAGCGGGCGCCATGATGTCCTTTGCCCTGTCGCTGGACGACCTGGTACTGGCCAGCTTCGTGTCCGGCCCGGGCTCGACCACGTTGCCAATGGAAGTGTTCTCGGCCGTGCGCCTCGGGGTTAAGCCCGAGATCAACGCAGTGGCCAGCCTGATCCTGCTGGCGGTGTCGCTGGTGACCTTCCTGGTGTGGTTCTTCAGCCGTCGTGCCGAAGAACACCGCAAGAAAGCCATCCAGCAAGCCATTGATGAGGCGGCTGCCGAGTCATGGAAGCAACCTGATGTTCGCCGTCCCAAGTCGCCCAGCGCGGCTTAAGGCAGCGCACTAAAAAAACCTCGCCTTCCTGTTCAGGGGGCGAGGTTTTTTTATGAGCGCCGGATCACGGGGCCTGCTGCAAGGCGGCTTAGGGCTTGGCGACTTTCCAGGCACCGCCCATTTCCCCGATCCCGCGCTTGTCGCCCGCTTTCTTGTCCTTCACGAAGGTGTACAACGGCTTGCCCTTATAGGCCCACTGAACCTGCTGGTCGTCCCGAATGATCGTTGACCATTTGCCTTCGCCGGTGTCTGTGCTTTCAGCCTTGAGCGGCGGCCAATACTTGGCGCATTCGTCATTGCACATCGATTTACCGTCTGTGTCTTTGGCGTAGGTGTAGAGCGTCATGCCGTTATGATCGACCAATACACCCCTTTTGATCATCGCGGGCTCTGCGGCCAATGCCAGCCCCGGCAATGCAAGTACAGCGCTTAGCAATAATGTCTTTAGGTAAAACGAGCGGTATGTCATCGGAATCGTCCTCTTCGTGGTTGTACGATTTGGACCTCAAGCGTAGGTCATTCGTCCTTCGAACGTGGCGCTTGCCCAAAGTTGTCACACGACTGCAATAATTCCGTTATCTAATGCGCCACAAGACAGATAAATGACATGAGGATTACGGCATGGTTGGCAGGAGCATTCTGATCGTCGATGACGAGGCACCGATCCGCGAAATGATCGCTGTGGCTCTGGAAATGGCGGGTTACGACTGCCTGGAGGCGGAGAATGCTCAGCAGGCCCACTCCATCATCGTCGACCGTAAACCCGACTTGATCCTGCTCGACTGGATGCTGCCGGGGGGCACGTCCGGCATTGAGCTGGCCCGCCGCCTCAAGCGCGAGGAAATGACCGGGGACATCCCGATCATCATGCTCACGGCCAAGGGTGAAGAGGACAACAAGATTCAAGGGCTGGAAGTCGGCGCGGACGACTACATCACCAAACCCTTTTCCCCGCGCGAGCTGGTGGCGCGCCTCAAAGCCGTGTTACGGCGTGCAGGCCCGGCGGACAGCGAATCCCCCATTGAAATTGGCGGCTTGTTGCTCGACCCGATCAGCCACCGCGTCACCATCGACGGCACCCCCGCCGAAATGGGCCCGACCGAATATCGTCTGTTGCAGTTCTTCATGACCCACCAGGAACGCGCCTACACCCGCGGCCAATTGCTCGACCAAGTGTGGGGCGGCAACGTGTACGTTGAAGAGCGCACCGTGGACGTGCACATCCGCCGTCTGCGCAAAGCCCTCGGCGAGGCGTACGAGAATCTGGTACAAACCGTGCGCGGCACCGGGTATCGCTTCTCCACCAAAGCCTGATACCCCCTCCAGACTCAACGGCAAGCAAGGACCCGCGCGACGTGAATCAAAACTGGCATAGCACGCTGATTCGTCATTTGTTGCTTCTGGTCACGGGCTGCCTGTTGATCGGGCTGGTCACGGGCTATTACGGCTGGAGCCTGGCCGCCGGGGTGGCCTTGTACCTGGGCTGGACCCTCAAACAGTTGCTGCGCCTGCACGATTGGCTGCGCAATCACCAACCCGATGAAGCCCCGCCCGACGGCTATGGCCTGTGGGGCGAAGTGTTCGACAGCATTTATCACCTGCAACGCCGCGATCAGCGCGTGCGCGGGCGCCTGCAAGCCGTCATCGACCGCGTGCAAGAGTCCACGGCGGCGCTCAAGGACGCTGTGGTGATGCTCGACAGCGATGGCAACCTCGAATGGTGGAACCGCGCCGCAGAGACCTTGCTGGGCCTCAAGACGCCCCAGGACAGCGGCCAGCCCGTGACCAACCTGGTGCGCCACCCGCGCTTCAAGGAGTATTTCGAGCAGGACAACTACGCCGAACCGCTGGACATCCCCTCGCCGGTCAACGACCACCTGCGCATCCAGCTCTACATCACCCGCTACGGCAACAACGAACACCTGATGCTGGTGCGCGACGTCACGCGTTTGCACCAGCTCGAACAAATGCGCAAAGACTTCATCGCCAACGTGTCCCACGAGCTGCGCACGCCGCTGACCGTCATCTGCGGCTATCTGGAAACCCTGCTGGATAACGTCGATGACGTGAACCCCCGCTGGAAACGCCCGCTGTCGCAAATGCAGCAACAGGGCGAGCGCATGCAAACCTTGCTCAACGACTTGCTGTTGCTGGCCAAACTGGAAGCCACGGATTACCCGTCGGACAACCAGCCCGTGCCGATCGACAGCCTGCTGCGCACCATCAAAAACGACGCGCAGGCGTTGTCCGGGCAGCGCAATCAAACCATTACGCTGGACGTTGAAGCCGACGTTGCCCTCAAAGGCAGTGAGACCGAGCTGCGCAGTGCGTTTTCAAACCTGGTATTTAACGCCGTCAAATACACCCAGGACGGCGGGCACATTCGCATTCGCTGGTGGTCCGACGGCTCGGGCGCGCACTTGAGCGTGCAGGATTCCGGTGTCGGGATCGACAGCAAACACCTGCCGCGCCTGACCGAACGCTTCTACCGCGTCGACTCCAGCCGCAACGCCAGCACCGGCGGCACGGGCCTGGGGCTGGCCATCGTCAAGCATGTGCTGCTGCGCCATCGCGCCCGCCTTGAAATCAGCAGCGTACTGGGCCACGGCAGCACCTTCACCTGCCATTTCCCACCGGTTCAGGTCACAAAATCGCTCAGCCCCGACCTGATTGACTGAACCCTGCGGCGTTCGCCCACTAGGCAACGGCTACATCAATGGTTACATTGCTTGCCATGTGCCTGCCCTTCAGGCACTTGACCTTTCCCTTTTTTGAAACAACGGAACCATTAAAACTCCATCATGGACCCTTCCCCTGGCTTGACCCTCGCCACACTGTTCGCCGATTTCGGCATGATTCTTTTTGCACTGATCCTGGTTTTGCTCAACGGCTTCTTCGTTGCGGCGGAATTTGCCATGGTCAAACTGCGCTCAACCCGGGTCGAAGCCATCGCCGACCAGAACGGCTGGCGCGGACGCATACTGCGCACCGTTCACAGCCAGCTCGACGCCTACCTGTCGGCGTGTCAGCTGGGCATTACGCTGGCCTCGCTGGGTCTGGGCTGGGTCGGTGAACCGGCGTTCGCACACCTGCTTGAACCGCTGCTCAGCGCGCTGGGCGTAGAGTCGGCCGAAGTGGTCAAAGGCGTGTCGTTCTTCACCGCCTTCTTCATCATTTCGTACCTGCACATCGTGGTTGGCGAACTGGCCCCCAAATCCTGGGCGATCCGCAAACCCGAGGCGCTGTCGCTGTGGACCGCTGTGCCGCTGTACCTGTTCTATTGGGCCATGTACCCGGCCATTTACCTGCTCAATGCCAGCGCCAACGCGATTTTGCGCATTGCAGGCCAGGGCGAACCAGGCGCGCACCACGACCACGCCTACAGCCGCGAAGAACTCAAACTGATCCTGCACTCCAGCCGTGGTCAGGACCCGAGCGACCAAGGCATGCGGGTATTGGCTTCGGCCGTGGAAATGGGCGAACTGGAAGTGGTCGACTGGGCCAACTCCCGCGAAGACCTCGTGACCCTCGACTCCAAGGCACCGCTCAAGGAAATCCTCGCGCTGTTCCGTCGCCACAAGTACAGCCGCTACCCGGTCTACGATGCCGAAACCAACACCTTCGTCGGTTTGCTGCACATCAAAGACCTGCTGCTGGAACTGGCAGACCTCGACCACTTGCCCGAGACGTTCAACCTCGAAGAACTGACCCGGCCGCTGGAGCGCGTGTCGCGCCACATGCCGCTGTCGCAGTTGCTTGAACAGTTCCGCAAAGGCGGCGCGCACTTCGCGCTGGTCGAAGAAGCGGACGGCAAAGTCGTGGGCTACCTGACCATGGAAGACGTGCTCGAAGTGCTGGTGGGCGACATTCAGGACGAACACCGCAAGGCCGAGCGCGGCATTCTTTCGTACCAGCCCGGCAAGCTGCTGGTGCGGGGCGATACGCCACTGTTCAAGATCGAGCGCCTGCTGGGAGTCGATCTTGACCACGTCGAAGCCGAAACCGTGGCGGGCCTGATCTACGACACCCTCAAGCGCGTGCCGGAAGAAGAAGAACTGCTGGAAGTCGAAGGCCTGCGCATCATCATCAAAAAGATGAAAGGCCCGAAAATCGTCCTGGCCAAAGTCCTCAAACTGGACTGAAGCCACACCGGTTGTCGCTGACGCGCGCTCTTGGGCCGTCAGCGACCACCGCTTTTGCCCCCCTGACACGCCCCTTCAATCATTTCTGCCCGGCGAAAGCTGGCTGAAAGCATTCCCCTCTAGCATCGCGTCACTCCCGGCATAAGACCGGCAGGCCAGAGCAGCGGTCCAACCCGCGCTCAGCGCCCACTCGACAACAATAAGAATGGTGACTGTTTATGCTGACCTTCCTTGGCTTTGCCATGGTCATTACGTTCATGTACCTGATCATGACCAAGCGCCTGTCCGCCCTCATCGCGTTGATTCTGGTGCCTATCCTGTTTGCGCTCTTCGGCGGTTTTGCACCCAAGATCGGCCCCATGATGCTCGAAGGCATTACCAAGCTGGCCCCGACCGGGGTGATGCTGATGTTTGCCATTTTGTATTTCGCCCTGATGATCGACTCCGGCCTGTTCGACCCGGCCGTGCGCAAGATCCTCAAGCTGGTCAAGGGCGACCCGCTGAAAATCAGCGTCGGCACCGCCGTGCTGGCACTGGTGGTGTCGCTGGATGGCGACGGCGCCACCACCTACATGATTTGCGTGGCGGCGATGCTGCCGCTGTACAAGCGCATCGGCATGAGCCCGCGCATCATGGCCGGGCTGATTATTCTGGCGGGCGGGGTGATGAACATGACGCCGTGGGGCGGGCCGACTGCACGGGCCGCCAGTGCGCTGCATGTGGACCCCTCTGACATTTTTGTGCCGATGATCCCCGCCATGCTGGCAGGTTGCGCGACCATTCTGGTGATCGCCTGGTGCTACGGCCTGCGCGAGCGCGCGCGTCTGGGCCAGTTGCATGTGCAAGGCGACGACGTGGATCACAGCGAGATCAGCGTGTCGCAATTCCCCGACGCACGCCGCCCCAAACTGATCTGGTTCAACGGCGCGCTGACCCTGGCGTTGATGATGACCCTGATCGCCGGTTTGCTGCCGCTGCCCGTGCTGTTCATGGTCGCGTTCAGCATCGCGATGATCGTTAACTACCCATGCCTGCAACAACAAAAAGACCGCGTCGCCGCCCACGCAGGCAGCGTGCTGGCGGTGGTCGGGCTGATTTTCGCGGCGGGTATTTTCACCGGCATCCTCTCCGGCACCGGCATGGTGGATGCCATGTCAAAAAGCCTGCTGGCCGTTATTCCTCCGGCGCTGGGGCCGTACCTGGCGGTCATCACCGCGCTGGTCAGCCTGCCGTTTACCTTTTTCATGTCCAACGATGCGTTCTACTACGGCGTGTTGCCCGTACTGGCCGAGGCCGCGAGCCACTACGGAATCACCGCGGTCGAAATGGCCCGCGCCTCGATTGTCGGCCAGCCCGTGCACTTGCTCAGCCCGTTGGTGCCCTCCACGTACCTGCTGGTGGCGCTGGCTGGTATCGAGTTTGGCGACCACCAGCGCTTCACCCTGAAATGGGCGGTTCTGGTGTGCATGGGCATTCTGCTGGCCGCCTTGCTGCTGGGCACCTTCCCGCTGTACAGCACGCTCTGACGCCCGGCACCGCGAGCGGCCGCTGACCACGGCGGCCTCTCCCTGCGGGTTTTCTCACAAGTGTTTCAGAAATGTTTCAACCCTCCGCCAGCTATGCGATGCTGGCGCTCTGCTTATTTGCCGACTACAGCTTAAGAAACGACTGTAGGAGCTGGCCGCAGCCCTTTGATCCGGCCCACCAGGGCATCCATCGCACAGGGAGCCTGCATGCTGACCCTGCTTAATCTGCTTTCCGCCGTGACCCTGCTGATCTGGGGCACGCACATTGTCCGGACCGGTATTTTGCGGGTCTACGGTACAAACCTGCGCCACGTCATCGGGCAAAACGTGTCCAAGCGCATGCTGGCATTTGTCGCCGGTATCGTGGTGACCGCCATGGTGCAGAGCAGCAACGCCACCGCCATGCTCGTCACGTCATTTGTCGGCCAGGGCTTGATGGCGCTCACGCCAGCGCTGGCCACGATGCTCGGGGCCGATGTCGGTACGGCGCTGATGGCCCGGGTGCTGACATTCGACCTGTCCTGGCTGTCGCCGCTGCTGATTTTCCTGGGCGTGATCTTCTTCCTCTCGCGCAAGCAAACGCGCGCCGGGCAACTGGGGCGCGTGGGCATCGGCCTGGGCCTGATCATCCTCGCCCTGCAATTGATCGTCGAAGCCGCAGCCCCCATCACCCAGGCGCAAGGGGTGAAGGTGATCTTCGCCTCGCTGACCGGCGACATCTTGCTCGATGCCTTGATCGGCGCCCTGTTCGCGATGATTTCTTACTCCAGCCTGGCCGCCGTGCTGCTGACGGCGACGCTGGCCGGTGCGGGGGTCATCAGCTTGCCGGTCGCGGTGGGGCTGGTGATTGGCGCCAATATCGGCAGCGGCGTACTGGCGTTTCTCAGCACCAGCATGCAAAACGCCGCCGGGCGGCAGGTTGCGCTCGGTAGCCTGCTGTACAAGCTGATCGGGTTGCTGCTGATTATCCCGGTCCTTGACCCGCTGGTCGCGTGGATGGACAGCCTGAGCTACAGCGCCCAGGAACTCGTGATCGGCTTCCAC
The DNA here is from genome assembly GCF_001806145.1 of Pseudomonas sp. BS-2016. Lineage (NCBI taxonomy): Bacteria > Pseudomonadati > Pseudomonadota > Gammaproteobacteria > Pseudomonadales > Pseudomonadaceae > Pseudomonas > Pseudomonas sp. BS-2016. The sequence goes on along the minus strand of NZ_MLCT01000013.1, from coordinate 328,443 downwards.
CTGCTCTACAACACGGCGCGTTGCTTCCTGATGCTGCCCACGGTCGGGCCGATGGCGCGGGTGTGCGCATGGCTGTTGCCCGAGCGCGAAAATGCCAACGGCGCCGTCAAACCCCGTCATCTCGACTCGACCGCCCTGGAAACGCCGAGCCTTGCCCTGGCCAACGCAGTCCGCGAAACCCTGCGCATCGGTGACCTGATCGACAACATGCTGGTCAACATGCTCGACGTGCTACGCGGCAAGCAAACAGCCATCACCCAAGAGATGCGCACCTTGGCCGATGATGTCGAAGTGCTCTACAGCGCGGTCAAACTCTATCTGGCGCAGATGCCCCGCGAAGACTTGGGCGAGCAAGACAGCCGACGCTGGGCGGAAATCATCGAACTGGCGATCAACCTCAAGCTGGCCAGTGACCTGATCGAGCGCATGTTGCGCAAAGTGCAGCAGCAAAAAACCTCCAGGCGCCGGGCGTTTTCCGAAGACGGGCTGGAGGAACTGACCGGTTTGCAAAGCCAGTTGATCGACAACCTGCGGCTGGGTCTGACGGTCTTCCTCACCGGCGACCCGCAAAGCGCACGGCAATTGCTGCGTGAAAAACGCCGTTTTCGTGCGCAGGAACGTCGACTGGCGCACGCCCACGTCAGCCGCTTGCAGCGCAAAATCACCCAAAGCATCGAAACCAGCTCCCTGCACCTTGAACTGATCGCTGACATGCAGCGCCTCAACTCCCTGTTTTGCGCCAGTGCTTACGTGGTGCTCGAAACCTCTGAAACGGGCGCTCTGTTGCTGGACGAGATGACCGATACCCACCATTCGCCTTGAACGTTGCGCGATCCACTGTTGTCAGTCTTTAGAACCCGCATCGACGGCATCACACACCCAACAGGGATTCAGGGATTTTTTATGCGTTGCCTGCTGTTCATCTGCCTGCTGCTCGGCGCCGTCCAGAGCTTTGCCCTCGACCGTTCCAGCGTTGAAGGCTACCAACTGGCCAACGGCCTGCAACTGATCCTCAAACCCACCAGTGACCGCGGACACGTGTCGATCCGGCTGGTGGTCGGGGTGGGGCTGGATGATTTCAGCTGTGCCGACCAACAACTGCCGCACTTGCTCGAACACTTGCTGTTCAGCGGCACCGATGACTCGGGCGAAGGCGGCCTCGAAGAACGCATGCAGGCGCTGGGTGGCGAGTGGAACGCCTTTACCAGCCATGCCGACACCACCTTTGTGATCGAGGCGCCGGCCAAGAACCAGCGCAAGGTACTGGATCTTTTACTGAGCCTGTTGACCCAAACCCAACTCACCGAACAACGCATCGCAGACGCCAAGCAAGTGGTCGAACGCGAAGACGGCGGCCACTACTCGCACTTGCAGCGCTGGCTGGACCGTCAGGATTTGGGCCACAGCGCGAGCAATCAGCTGGCGGTCGAACTCGGCCTTAAATGCGCCGAACGCGCGCCCGTCCGCAGCCTCACCCGCGCGCAACTCGAACGCGTGCGCAACGATTGGTATGCGCCCAATAACATGACGCTGATTGTCGTCGGCGAACTGGATCGCGTGCTGCCGGCCTATCTGGAACGCACCTATGGCGCGCTGGAAGCGGTCGAGCCGAGCGATCACAAGCCGTTGGCCGACATTGATGCAAAGGCCGACGCCGAACGCGTGTTGCTGCGCGGTGTGGTGGGCGATACCGCCAAGCTGCACTGGTTGTTGCCGGAACCGGTCATCGCCGGGCAAAGCGACGAAACCTGGAACCTGCTGCGCGACTATCTGGAATGGGCGCTGTACAGCGAGCTGCGGCTCAAGCATGGCTTGTCTTACGGGCCGTGGTCAGAGCGCGAAGTGTTTGGCGGGGTGGGCTTTCTGAGCCTGAACGCCGACCTTGAGCGTGATGATGTCGAGCAAGCGCAACAGGTGATGACGCAACTGAAAACCCAACTGCTCAAGAATGGCCTCGACCCGCAGCGTTTCGCCCGCCTCAAGCAAGCCGCCATCGCGCGTCAGGCGTGGGCTGTGCAGGGCAACAGCGCGCTGGCCGACTATTACTGGAGCGCACTGGGCGATTACGACGAAAGCCGCTTTGCCGACCCGGCCAAGCGCTTGCAGACGGTGACGCTAAACGAGGCCAATCATGCGTTGCGCCAATTGTTCGCTGAACCGGGTTATGTGCGCATCGAGAAGCCGCTGTTCAGCTACAACGGCTTGAGCGTGGCGATTTTGGCAGCGCTGGTGCTGCTGGTGTTGATCGCGCTGGGCTGGCGCATCTGGCGCCATCGTCATCATTAAGTGTAATTGTCCAAAACTGACACGCCTTGATACCGTAAAATCATTGCCCTTTCGCGGCCGGCACACCCGGTCGCCAGCGTGCGGAGTATTCATCGTGAGCGAGCGTTCCAATCCTTGGCAATTGCAAACCATCGTCGGGCAGTTACGCACCGCGCGTAACCAGTGGCGCACGCAAAACGGGCGTGTCAGTGGCGAACTGGGCGGGCGAGAGCTGCCGTCCCGCGCCGCGATGGCCGACATCCTGGAAGCGCTGTGCGGTGCGTTGTTCCCGATGCGTTTGGGGCCGGTGGACTTGCGCGAAGAAAGTGAAGATTTCTACGTCGGCCACACCCTCGACGTCGCCCTCAATGCCTTGCTCGCGCAGGCCCGGCTGGAACTGCGCTACGCCGCACGTCAAAGCGGCCAGCCGGACGATGGCGTCGATGCCACCGCCACCTTGCTGATTCAGGATTTCGCCCTGGCGCTGCCGGGCCTGCGCACCCTGCTCGACACCGACGTGCTGGCCGCCTACCACGGCGACCCGGCGGCCCGCAGCGTGGATGAAGTGCTGTTGTGCTATCCGGGGATTCTGGCCGTGATTCACCACCGGCTGGCGCACCATTTGTATCGCGCCGGTTTGCCGCTGCTGGCCCGCATCAGCGCGGAGATCGCCCACTCCGCCACTGGCATCGATATCCACCCCGGCGCACAAATTGGCCGCAGCTTCTTCATCGACCACGGGACCGGCGTGGTGATTGGCGAAACCGCGATCATCGGTGAGCGGGTCAGGATTTATCAAGCCGTCACCCTGGGCGCCAAGCGCTTCCCGGCCGACGAATCCGGCCAGTTGCAGAAAGGCCACCCGCGTCACCCGATTGTCGAAGACGACGTGGTGATTTACGCCGGGGCCACGATTTTGGGGCGCATCACCATCGGTCAGGGTTCGACCATCGGTGGCAACGTGTGGCTGACCCGCAGCGTCCCCGCCGGTTGCAACCTGACCCAGGCCAACCTGCAACACGACGACGGCACCCAGAAATAACAGCGTCCACAAAAAAACCCGAAGGGCTCACGCCCTCCGGGGTTGTGGATAACTCACGCCTTACAACTTGGCGATCGAGACTTCCGTGGATTTCACGAAGGCGATCACTTCGCTGCCCACCACCAGCTCCAGCTCTTTGACCGAGCGGGTAGTGATGACCGAGGTGACGATGCCGGAAGCGGTCTGCACGTCGATTTCAGACAGCACGTCCCCCAGCACGATTTCCTTGATGTGGCCTTTGAACTGGTTGCGCACGTTGATGGCTTTTATGGTCATGGTGTCGATTCCTGTCTCGGGATTGAAAAAAAAGGTTATTGCGCCCAACGCAATTGCGTGGGCAGCGGTGCAACGGGTTCCGGTTCGGGTGGCGAACCGGGTAAAGCGAGCACTCGGTTGAGCACTTCGGTTTCCAGCGCCGCCAGCCGATGTGAACCGCGCACCCGAGGGCGCGGCAATTCGAGGGTGAGGTCGAGCCCCACGGCGCCGTCTTCGATCAAAATCACGCGGTCGGCAATGGCCACGGCCTCGCTGACGTCGTGGGTCACCAGTAACACGGTGAAACCATGCTGGCGCCACAAACGCTCAATCAACTGCTGCATCTCGATGCGGGTCAGGGCATCCAGCGCGCCCAACGGTTCGTCCAGCAGCAGCAAACGCGGCTGGTGGATCAGCGCGCGGGCCAACGCCACACGCTGTTTCTGCCCGCCCGACAACGCCGCTGGCCATTCATCGGCCCGTTCGGCCAGACCGACTTCTTCCAGGGCCTTGAGGGCCTTGGGGCGCCAGTCACCGTTAAGCCCCAGACCGACGTTGTCGATGACCTTTTTCCACGGCAGCAAGCGCGCTTCCTGGAACATCAGGCGCGTGTCGCCGTGGGCCTCGCGCAGGGGCGCGCTGCCCGCCAGCAGTTCGCCACCCGTGGGTTGGTCGAGACCGGCGATCAAGCGCATCAGCGTGCTTTTACCGCAGCCGCTGCGCCCCACCACGGCCACAAACTGCCCGGCCGGAATGTGTAAATCGATGTCGCGCAGTACCTGACGTTCGCCAAACGCTTTGTGCAGGCCGTTGATCGCCAGCGGAATGCCCTGACGCAAACGCGGAGGTTGTTGAGCTGTCATGCTGCACCGCCTTTAACCACTTGATACGCCGGGTGCCAGCGCAACCACACGCGCTCCAGCCCACGGGCCGCGCTGTCGGCCAATTTGCCGAGCACCGCGTACAAAACAATTGCCAGCACCACCACGTCGGTTTGCAAAAACTCGCGGGCATTCATCGCCAGATAGCCAATGCCGGAGCTGGCAGAGATGGTTTCAGCCACGATCAGCGTCAGCCACATAAAGCCCAGCGCAAAGCGCACGCCCACCAGAATCGAGGGCAAGGCGCCCGGCAAAATCACTTGCCAGAACAGGCTCAAACCCGACAGCCCGTAACTGCGCGCCATTTCCACCAGCGCCGGGTCCACGTTGCGGATGCCGTGATAGGTGTTGAGGTAAATCGGGAACAACGTGCCCAGCGCGACCAAAAAGATCTTGGCCGACTCGTCGATCCCGAACCACAGAATCACCAGCGGAATCAGCGCCAGATGCGGCACGTTGCGGATCATCTGCACCGAACTGTCGAGCAGGCGCTCGCCCCACTTCGACAGGCCGGTGATAAAGCCCAATGCCAGGCCGATGCTGCCGCCGATCACAAAACCCAGCCCGGCGCGCCAGCCGCTGATGGCGAGGTGCTTCCAAATTTCGCCACTGCGCACCAACTCGACCCCGGCGGCAATCACGGCGCTGGGCGCAGGCAAGATCCGCGTCGACAACCAGCCCGCCGACACGGATAACTGCCACATCGCCAGCAGCAACACGGGCAAAACCCAGGGTGCCAGGCTGTGACCGATCGTATTGAGGCGCGACGCCTTCCCCGTACTCATGCCCGCCTCAGCTCTGCGACGCAGCTTTGGGAAGAATGTCGTTGGCCACCATCTCGCCAAAGGGGCTCACGTAACCGGCGCTTTTCGGCAACTCGGGACGCTCGACATCAAGGTGCGGGAACAGCAATTCCGCCACGCGATACGACTCCTCCAGATGCGGGTAGCCCGAGAAGATGAACGTGTCGATGCCCAGGTCGGCGTATTCCTTGACCCGCGCGGCCACCGTCGGGCCATCACCGACCAGCGCCGTGCCTGCACCGCCGCGTACCAGCCCCACACCGGCCCACAGGTTAGGGCTGACTTCGAGGTTGTCACGGCTGCCGCCATGCAAGGCGGCCATGCGCTGCTGGCCCACCGAGTCGAAACGCGACAGCGATGCCTGCGCCCGGGCGATGGTGTCGTCGTCCAAATGGGAAATCAGTTTGTCAGCGGCTTTCCAGGCCTCTTCATTGGTTTCGCGCACGATCACGTGCAGGCGTATTCCGAAGCGCACGGTGCGACCGAGCTTGGCGGCCTTGGCACGCACCTGTTCGATCTTTTCAGCGACCGCCGCGGGCGGTTCGCCCCAGGTCAGCACCATCTCGACTTGCTCGGCGGCCAGGTCCTGCGCCGCTTCCGAAGAGCCCCCGAAGTACAGCGGCGGGCGCGGTTGCTGGATCGGCGGGTAGAGCAACTTGGCGCCTTTGACGCTGATGTGCTGGCCGTCGTAATCAACGGTTTCGCCTTCCAGCACACGACGCCAGATGCGGGTGAATTCCACAGACGCCTGGTAGCGTTCTTCGTGGCTGAGGAACAAGCCATCACCGGCCAGTTCTTCCGGGTCGCCGCCGGTCACCAGATTGAACAGCGCGCGCCCGCCGGAGAGTCGATCCAGGGTCGCAGCCTGACGCGCCGCCACCGTGGGCGAGACGATGCCGGGGCGCAAGGCCACGAGAAATTTCAAGCGCTGGGTCACTGGAATCAAGGACGCGGCCACCAGCCACGAGTCTTCGCAGGAACGGCCGGTGGGGATCAATACGCCGCCAAAACCCAGCCGATCTGCGGCTTGTGCCACTTGTTGCAGGTAACCGTAATCGACAGCGCGGGCGCCTTCGGAGGTGCCAAGGTAATGGCCATCACCGTGGGTAGGCAGGAACCAGAAAATGTTGAGGCTCATGGAGTGGTCTCCTAAATGGGTACGGCAAGCGTTAAAGGGCTTTGGCCACAGCGGCCGGTGGCGTCCAGATCACGTCTTTCACCACCAGCGGCTTGGGGATCAGCTTGAGCTGGTGAAAGCTGTCAGCGATTTTTTGCTGCGCGTTGACCACATCCGGGGTCAGGAACTGCGCGCCGTAGCCCTGACGCTTGACCGCTGTCAGCGTGATGTCGGGTGACAATCCCAGCAGCGGGGCCACTTGCTGAGTCACCTCGTCAGGGTTGGCTTTGGCCCAGTCGCCAATGTTGCGCACTTCATCGACCAGGGTTTCGATCACCTTGGGATGCTGTTCGGCGTAAGGCTTGGTGGCCAGATAGAACTGATGGTTGTCCGCGATACCGCTGGCATCGCGCAACGTGCGGGCGTGCAGTTGTTGCTCGGCGGCGGCTTGGTACGGGTCCCAGATCACCCAGGCATCGACACTGCCGCGCTCGAAGGCGGCTCGCGCATCGGCCGGGGGCAGGAAGACGGTCTGGACATCGGTGTACTTAAGGCCCGCGTCTTCCAAAGCCCGCACCAACAAGTAGTGGACGTTGGAGCCCTTGTTGAGCACAACTTTCTTGCCTTTGAGATCGCTGACCGAGGTGATCGGTGAGTCCTTGGGCACCAGGATTGCTTCACTGGTGGGGGCCGGGGGCTCGTAGGCGACGTACAGCAAATCGGCGCCTGCGGCCTGGGCGAACACCGGCGGCGTTTCGCCTGTCACGCCAAAGTCGATCGAGCCGACGTTCAAGCCTTCCAGCAGTTGCGGGCCACCGGGGAATTCAGTCCATTGAACGTCAACACCCTGCTCGGCCAGACGCTTTTCCAGCGTGCCTTTGGCCTTGAGCAGCATCAGCGTGCCGTACTTTTGATAACCGATGCGCAGGGCATCCGCTTGGGCTTCCAACACAACGCCGAAGGACACAGCCGCAGCAAACAGTGCGACCAGACCTCGACGCAAAATGACAGGGCGCATGGCGCTCTCCTTTTGTTATTCGAGATTCAGATAGCACCTGCCGAGCCGTTAGCGGATCAGTAAGGTGGGACGACATAAACGGGTGTTTCAAATACTCCAGCGAGCCGTCACCAGACGGTCGTTGAGGATGTTCGGGTCCAACGGTTTTGGGCGACGGGCCAGAGCGCTGTAGAACTGTTCCAGCGACTCGTTCAGCCGTTGCTCCAGCACCGGGGCCAATTGGGGCTGAGCGCTGCCTTCGCCATACGCAATCTGGCTGTCGTCAGCAAAAATGCCGTGCAGCATTTCCTGTGCCTTGAGCGCCGACAGCACAGGCTTGAGGGCGTAATCCACCGCCAGCATGTGAGCGATGCTGCCTCCGGTGGCAATCGGCAACACCACTTTGTGGCTCAGTGCGCGCTCAGGCAGCAGGTCGAGCACGGTTTTCAATGCGCCGCTGAACGACGCTTTGTACACCGGTGTCGCGATGACCAGCCCGTCGGCGTTTTCGATCTGTTGCAACAAGTCGATGATCTTCGGGCTGTCGAAACGCGCATGCAGCAAGTCTTCAGCCGGGAAATCACGCACCTGATAGCTCACCACTTCGACGCCTTGCTGGTTGAGCCAGTGTTTGGCGCGGTCCAGCAACACCCCGGAACGGGATCGTTGGCTTGGGCTTCCTCCGAGTGTCACGACCAGCATCTAGAGATTTCCTTGCATGAATGTGTGCAAACCGCTGTCAGCGTTTTCGCTTGAGTGGACAGACCATAACAGGCGATTTTTATATCCATAAATCATATTTATTCATTTGTTTATTCTTTATTTGCATATGCGACAAGGCATGTATTCCGTCTCGCCGCCGCCCCGGCCAACGGCCCGCTGCACTCCGACACCGGGCCAGGGCGCTCAGGCTGTGTTACTTGTTCGGCTGTGGCGTCAGGCGCAGATAGGGCTTCACGGCACGGTAGCCTTTGGGGAAGCGCTGCCGGATTTCCTCCTCGTCCTTGATGGACGGCACGATCACCACTTCGTCGCCGTCTTGCCAGTTGGCAGGGGTGGCGACTTTGTAGTGATCGGTCAGTTGCAGCGAATCAATGACCCGCAGGATTTCGTGGAAATTGCGCCCGGTACTGGCGGGATAGGTGATGGTCAGGCGAATTTTCTTGTTCGGATCGATCACGAACAACGAGCGCACGGTCAGCGTGTCACTGGCATTGGGATGAATCAGGTCGTACAGGTCACTGACCTTGCGATCGGCGTCGGCCAGGATCGGGAAGTTCACGACGGTGTTCTGGGTTTCGTTGATGTCATCGATCCACGCGTGGTGTGAATCCACCGGGTCCACCGACAGCGCGATGGCCTTGACGCCGCGTTTGGCGAATTCATCTTTGAGTTTGGCGGTAAAGCCCAGCTCCGTGGTGCACACCGGGGTGAAGTCCGCGGGATGCGAAAACAACACCCCCCAACTGTCCCCCAGCCATTCATGGAAGCGGATCGGGCCAGCGCTGGAATCCTGATCAAAATCGGGGGCGATGTCGCCGAGTCTGAGGCTCATGGTGCAGCTCCTTTTTATAAGGGTTGGCGGGGCGTAGAAGCCTCACTCTGCCTGCCTCATGAATGAATTAAAAAGAATGAATATCGATTTATTTAGATCAGAATCGAATATTAAAAAGTGTTTCATTGGACGCCCAAAAGCACCGGGTCCACTCTGGACTCTGGTTTAGGCAAGGGGAGCGGCAGGGAGCTGCGACGATGATTGTGTTGCGAATTGATCGTTCTGGTCTTCGGTAAACACCCTGCCCGGCATTGCGCCGGGCAGGATTTTTCTTACCTTTGCGCTACGCCCGAATTACAGCAACGGGATCGAGTAGCTGACGATCAGACGGTTTTCGTCCTGATCGCGCTGGTTGGCAATGTCGTTGCGCCACATGGCGTTTTTCCACATCAGGCCCAGGTTTTTCAGCGGGCCTTCCTGCACGACGTAGGCAACCGTGATGTCACGTTCCCACTCGGAAGCGCCATTGCTGGTTTGCTTACCGCCGCTGTAGGTGTCGATGTTGTCACCGCGCAGGTAAACAGCGCCGGCGGTCAGGCCGGGTACACCCACCTTGGCGAAGTCATACGAGTAGCGTGCTTGCCAAGTGCGCTCGCCGGCACGGCCGAACTTCTGGATCTGCATGTCGGTGATGGTGTAGTTCGACGAACCGTCGCCCTGGTTCAGCCACGGGAAGTCGCTGCTGCCGTTGCTCACCTGATAGCCACCACCGAACGTGTGACCTTCAACGGTGTACAGGAAAAGGCCGCTGTACAGGTTGTTGGAAACCTTACCTTTACCGTTAACACTGCTGCTGTAGTCGCCGTTGCTGAAGTAAGCCGGGTCGTACGCATTTTTACCGTCATCACGGCTGTTGAAATAACGCAGGTCGGTTTTCAACACGCCCGGGCCGATCGACCAGTTGTGTACCAGACCGAGGAAGTTCTGTTTGTAGAACTTGTCCAGGTTGCCGTAGTAGTACTGCAGCAACAGGTCTTTGGTGACTTTGTAATCGCCGCCAGCGTAGATGAACTTGTTGCTGTTGGCAGTGCGAGCGCTCGCGCCACCAATCGACATCTGCTCGTTGTTGCTGGAGTTACGGCCTTTAACGTGCTCGATCTGACCACCGATCAGGGTCAGGTCCTTGAACTCGTTGGAGGTTATCTGGCCACCTTCAAAGGTCTGAGGCAGCAGACGACCATCGTTGTAGGAGATGACCGGCAGTTTCGGCATCAGGGTGCCGTAACGCAGTTCGGTCTGGGAAATCTTGGCTTTGGCGGTCAGGCCCAGGCTGGAGAAATCATTGACTGCACGACCGTCGCTGTCGGTAGGAAATACCGTGCCACCATAGTTTGAGCTGGTCGGGTTACCGTGACGGCCTTTACCGGAATCAAGACGGACGCCCAATAGACCGATAGCGTCAACGCCAAAACCGACTGTCCCTTGGGTAAAACCAGAGGTGAAGTCCAACTGGAAGCCTTGGCCCCATTCTTCTTGGTAGCTGGCGTTCTTGGGTGTGCCCGAATCGCGGTTGTCGTTATTGATGTAGAAGTTACGCAGTTTCAGCGTGGCTTTGCTGTCTTCGATAAAACCGGCAGCGCCCGCTTGTTGTGCCAACAAACCTACGGCCACAGCCACGGCCAAGGTGGACTTGTTCATTGTCTTGCTCCTTTGCATTTCTAATTTTTGTAGTTCTTTAGCCCGAAATCTGACGTCTCGGTGCTACAGATGCGCGATTAGCGCCAGACAGTGACTGACAAGTCAATCGTAACTTTTCGTGTCTACGACCTTTGTCTAGTCCGCTGTCCTTTGTGCGTAGGTTAATGGCTTTCTGTTAAACCCAAAAAGAATTATTTCTAAAATTATCAGATCAAACAGCTATATACAGCGCCTTTTCCAACGCGCAGGTGAGGGAATGCTATCGGCCTTTGGTCTAATTTCTAAATGGATATTTATGAATTTTTTAAGTCTGTTTTCTTATAAGGCGATCAACGGATCAGGGACGCGGAAAATCGCCGGATCAGTTTTCGTGAGCGCACGCTCAAGCCGAACGAAGAACTTCATAAGCTAATGCTTAAAAGTTATTTATTTAGCGATTCTTAGATCATTTAACCTCGCTTCCTGCCGATATCCGGCCGCCTGTCGAGGAGCTTCAACGTGAAACAGTATTCTCCCCTACGCCTTTTGGCTGCTTTGTCCCTGGCAACAGCCAGCTTCTTCGCACAGGCCGCCACGGATCTCACCGTTGCCTACCAAACCACCGTTGACCCGGCAAAAGTTGCTCAGGCAGACGGCGCTTACGAGAAAGCCATCGACGCCCCCATCAAGTGGCGCAAGTTTGATAACGGCGCAGACATCATTGCCGCTATCGCGTCGGGCGATGTGCAAATCGGCTACCTGGGTTCCAGCCCGTTGACCGCGGCGATCACCCGTAACGTCCCGGTCGAAACCTTTTTGATAGCCACTCAGATCGGCGGCGCTGAAGCGCTGGTAGCGCGCAACGGTTCAGGCATCAACAACCCGCAGGATCTGATCGGTAAAAAAGTCGCCGTGCCGTTTGTATCAACGGGCCACTACAGCCTGCTGGCCGCGTTGAAGCACTGGAACATCGACCCGTCGAAGGTCACGATTCTGAACCTTGCGCCGCCCGCCATCATTGCCGCCTGGAAGCGCGGTGACATTGACGCTACGTACGTGTGGGACCCGGCGCTGGGTGCCGCCAAAGAAAACGGCAAGGTGCTGATTACCTCCGGCGAGTTGAGCACGTTCGGCGCCCCGACGTTTGATGCGTGGATCGTGCGCAAAGACTTTGCCGCCAAACACCCGGACGTCGTCAAAGCCTTCGCCAAGGTGACCCTGGATGCTTACGCCGACTACCACAATGACCCGAAAGCCTGGCTGGCCAATCAAAGCAACATCGACAAGCTGGTGAAGCTGTCGGGCGCCAAAGCGGCTGATATCCCGTTGTTGCTGCAAGGCAACGTCTACCCGCTGGCCACCGATCAGGCGGTATTGCTGGGCGCGCCCACCACCAAAGCCCTCGCTGACACAGCGGCCTTCCTTAAAGAGCAAGGCAAAGTGGACGCCGTGCTGCCTGACTACGCGCCGTCTGTGAACGCCCGCTTCGTCGCTCAATAACTCACGCTTTTTCAGGAGCCGCCCGACATGGCCTTGTTATCACTGGAGCGCATCAGCGCACAGTACCCGGGGGCTGCCGAACCGGTGCTGTCGGACATTTCCGTCAACCTCGGCCCTCAGCAGTTGCTGGTCGCACTCGGCCCGTCGGGCAGCGGTAAAACGTCGTTGCTGAACCTGATTGCAGGCTTTGTCGAACCCAGCGGCGGGCGTATCACCCTCGATGGCGCGCCGGTCCATGGCCCCAGCGCCGAACGCGGCGTGGTGTTTCAAGATGACGTGCTCCTGCCTTGGCAAGACGTACTGGCCAACGTCGGCTTCGGCCTTGAACTGGCGGGTATCGCCAAGGACAAACGCGAAAGCCGGGCCCGCGAAATGCTCGCGATGGTGGATTTGTCGGGTTTTGAAAAACGCCGGATCTGGGAGCTGTCGGGCGGGCAGAAACAGCGCGTGGGGCTGGCCCGTGCGTTGGCGGCCGATCCTCGCGTGCTGCTGATGGACGAACCGTTTGGCGCCCTCGATGCCTTCACCCGTGAACAGATGCAGGAGCTGTTGCTGCAAGTGTGCCGCCGCACTGCCAAGCCGGTGTTCCTGATTACCCACGACATCGAGGAAGCCGTATTTCTGGCCACGGACCTGATTCTGCTGGCACCGAATCCGGGACGCATCGTGGAACGCCTGACGCTGGACTTCGGGCAGCGCTACAACGCCGGAGAGTCCGCGCGCTCGATCAAGTCGGACCCCCGTTTTATTGAAACCCGCGAACACGTGCTCGAACGCGTGTTTTCGCAACGCGACGCCACCCGGCGGCAGGAGCGCGCATGAGCAGTTACGAACTGGCGAACGACGCCACCCCACCCGCAGCGGCCCATGCACCGCGCCCGGCCAAACGGCCACTGAGCACACGCTGGATCAGCCTGTTGACCCTTATTACGCTGATCGCTGCCTGGTGGGCCGTGACCGCTGCGGGCCTGATCGAGCCGCTGTTTTTGCCACCACCGTCCGCCGTGCTGGAAAAAGGCTGGCTGCTGGCAACCCGGGGCTACATGGATTCCACCTTGTGGCAGCACTTGGGCGCCAGCTTGAGCCGCATCGGGCTGGGCCTGGGGTGTGCGATTCTCACGGCGATTCCAGTGGGCATTGCGATTGGCCATAACCGCATTGCGCGGGGGATTTTCGACCCGCTGATCGAGTTCTATCGCCCGATCCCGCCACTGGCTTACTTGCCGCTGATCGTCATCTGGTGCGGCATCGGCGAGCTGTCGAAAGTGCTGCTGATTTACCTCGCGATCTTCGCGCCGATTGCCATTGCCACCGCCACCGGCGTGCGCACCGTCGACCCGGCCAAGGTGCGCGCTGCGCAGTCACTGGGCGCGACCCGCTGGCAGTTGATTCGGCATGTAATCCTGCCCAGTGCCCTGCCCGACATTTTGACCGGCGTGCGCATTGGCCTGGGCGTGGGTTGGTCCACGTTGGTGGCCGCCGAGCTGATCGCCGCCACCAGCGGCCTGGGGTTCATGGTGCAGTCGGCCGCGCAATTTCTGGTCACCGATGTAGTGGTGCTGGGCATTCTGGTGATTGCCATCATCGCTTTCGCCATGGAAATGGGCCTGCGCGCCCTGCAACGCAAGCTGGTGCCGTGGCACGGCCAGGCTCACTAACTGTTTCGAACTAACACGACGCTGATCCATCGGCGCGCTGATGAAGAGAATGACCATGAGCCTGACCCTTACCCCGCTTAGCGCTGCCCTCGGCGCGCAGATTGAAGGCGTTGACCTGACTCAGCCGCTGAGCATCGAACAGCGCGAAGCCATTGAACAGGCGCTGCTGACGCATCACGTGATCTTCTTCAGGAACCAGTCGATCAACCCGCAGCAACAAGCGCGATTTGCGGCCAATTTCGGCGATCTGCACATCCATCCGATTTACCCGAACATCCCCGAGCAACCCGAAGTGCTGGTGCTGGACACCGCCGTCACCGACGTGCGCGACAATGCGGTCTGGCACACCGATGTCACCTTCCTGCCAACGCCTGCCCTGGGCGCGGTGTTGAGTGCCAAGCAGTTGCCAGCCTTTGGGGGCGACACGTTGTGGGCCAGCGGAATTGCGGCATTTGAGGGACTGTCAGGACCCTTGCAGCGGCTGCTGGACGGGTTGACGGCGACCCACGACTTTACTAAGTCATTCCCGCTGGAGCGCTTCGGCTCCACCCCGGAAGACTTCGCGCGCTGGGACCAGACGCGCAAGAACAACCCGCCGCTGTCACACCCGGTGATACGCACGCACCCGGTGAGCGGTCGCAAGGCGTTGTTCGTCAACGAGGGTTTCACCACTCGCATCAATGAGCTGTCAGAGGCTGAAAGCGAGGCGCTCCTGAAGCTGTTGTTCGCCCACGCCACGCGCCCTGAATACACCATTCGCTGGCGCTGGCAGGAAAACGACGTGGCGTTTTGGGACAACCGTGTCACTCAGCATTACGCCGTGGATGACTACCGCCCCAACCGCCGCGTGATGCACCGCGCCACTATTCTGGGCGATGCACCGTTTTGATTCCCAGGGTTCAGGCAGTGAGGGCGCAGGCTACCACCTGAGCCCGTGGGGATCGGTCATAAAGGGCAGTGATTGACGCTTTGATGGCGGCACATGCACCTCTTGCAGCACAAAGTGGGTCGCAGACGGGGCATAGGCTCTGACAAGCGCCTGAGAGAAGCCCGCAGGCTTGATGGTGAAAGTCGACTCCAGCGGGTAAACGCTTTCGGCCTCATTGACCGGTGATGGCAAGGACATAGCAAGTTTGCCTATGACCGTGAACATCACGGGGTTCAGAGCCCCCCGACGTGTGTCGTAGGACCCCAGCGCAAACCGCTTGGCTACGCTCATCATGTCGCTCACCGACAGGAATTGCTCGGTGCGCACAATGTCCCCTTTTTTGGCTTGTGCGGACAGGGCTTTCAACCCCACATCGCTCACCCTTTGGCCTCTGTAGGTCGTCGTCACGGAGGCGCCGGGGTTGCTGCGAATATGCAGATTGAACAGCTCGACCGCGCGTTGGCGGGTCACACTCAACGCGTCACTCATGCCTGATTCGGCAGGATCAAACGTGACAGCGCCTTCGGGTTGCATGCCGGAGTAGGTCGTCTCGATGTCCGCTGCGCGCCAGTCGCCAGGGGCCGGATTGAAAAGAGGATTGGTCATCCACCTGGCCGCTTCGTTGAAGTAACTGGATGACGCGATATAGACCTGACCCAAGCCCTGCATGATATTGGCTGGCCTGTTGGCGCTGATGCTCACGGACGCGTTGTACAGGGCCATTTCTTCGAAACTGAACCCTTCAGCGCTTAATGCGTTGATGACATCCGCATGCTCACCGCCTGAAAGGCTATGCCGGAAGATGAATGTCTCCAGGGGCTGAAGGTAAACCGTCGGAAAATGCTCCTGAACGTAACGTTCCAAGGCCTGAACACGATTTGGCCTGAGATCCGAATAAGCGCCATTCAAGCCCATGCGATCACGTTTTGAAACCGGGTTGTTACCGACCATGACGTAGCGGTTCAAACCGTCCACGGCGCCCGCGGGGTCGGGGTTGATCCAGCGTTGCAACCATGGCGCGTAATAGCGAAATCCGTAGTAATACAACCCGCTGGCGTCCTGTTCCTTGCCCGCGTAACGCACCGTTTTGTAGGTGGCCTGCAACGCTGTCCGGGCCGCCCACCAGGCCGTGGCGCCAAAGGGGTAGTAGCTTTCCTGCGTGATTAACTGCCCGTGCCCGTCAAGCTCCAGCGTCGTGCTGCCCGACAGGTCTGCGAGGCTGAAACGCAACTGCGTGTCAGCCTCGGTGTTAATCCGGCTGCGGTCCCATTGCAACACCCTGACCCCGCTCAAGCCGGTTTGAACGGTAATGACATTGAGTTGCTCGCCGGTGGCCGTGTCTTCGCGGATCTCAAGCCCTGGCAAATACAAAACCGAACGGGTATGGACTCTGCTTGCGGCCAGGGTCGTGCGCACTTTCTGCACCCGTTGCCCGGCCGCGTCATAGGTATAAGCCTCCTCGTCGTTGCGAGCATCGGTGCGGTGAACCAGCGTGACGCTCAACAGGTGGTTGTTCACGCTCCATTGAAGGGCCTGCCCTCGACCCAGCGACAGTTGGTTGCCGTTGCGGTCAAACGCACTGCCCAGTCCAGGGGTTTGAGGCGTAACGGCCTCGTCGTCATGCAGTACTCCGTGATTGCTGGTGCTGGCCACCGCCAGGGTCCGTCGATAGCCGCTGCCGGTCTTCACGTGATGGCGTAACTGGGTCAGGTTGCCCGCCTCGTCGTAGGCGTACACTTGCCGGTAGTTGCGCCAGACCGTGTCATCTTTCACGCCAAACAGCTTGAGCTCAGATAAAGCCGGGGAGGGGCTGTTATTCGCGTTTTCGCGACCACTTGCAGAGGCCAACTGATAGAGCGTGTCGTAAGTAAAAGTACTGACCGGATCGACCTGGGCATTAAACGACCACTGCACCGGCTGCGCGTTGTCACGGATCCGGGTCACATTGCCCACCCGGTCATATTCATAGTTCAGGTCTTGCAGCGGCGACTTCGCCTCGCCAGCCCGATAAGCCTGCAACCGCTCCAGACGTCCATCAGGCTGCGCATACTGCGCCACTGTCATGACAGTGTTTGAAGCGCGTTCGGACTCCAACTGGCCACTGGCGTTGTAGGTGCGTTGATCGATCAGCACCTGGCGGCGCTCACCGTTGAGGGTGAGGGCGTTTTCGAGCAACAGCCCGTCGATGCCATAGACACTGTGCTGGCAATGCCCTTTGGCATCGGTTTGCCCGATGACGGCGGCGAACACGTCGTAGTGCCAGGCCGTAGTGAACCCCTCAGGCTTCAACCGTGCATCCCGCTCAGCCACCGCCTGCGGCCAGTCCACCGCGTCCAGTGACTGACAGAGCCTGCGCTGCTCGCTCAACACCTGCCCGGTCAACGAATAGTGCTCATAACGCAAAGACCCCGAGGCATCTTCATGCCGCACCAACCGCCCACAGCGGTTGGCGAGCTGGTCCTGTGGCGTGAAGCTTCCATAGGTCAGCACCTCGACGCAACGTTCGGCCAGTTCATCAGCGCCGCGCTCATGCCGTGCGATCAGTCGCAGCCATGGGTCGAACACCTGCCGCTGTTGCCCACCCCTTGAGTCCCAGCGCCTGAGCACCTGCCCCGCTGCTCCGCGCAACCACCAGCGGCTGCCCGCATCGACGCTGCGGCTAAAGAGGCGTTGGCCGCCGAGGCTGTACAGGGTGCTTTGATTGGAGGGAGGCGCGGGCGAATGGTCCCGCAGGCGATGCAAGCGCGGGTCCCACTGCTCCAGCAGCACGCCCGTCGCGCTAAACACCTGGCGGGTGATGCGCGCCCGAGCCGGTGCGCTGGAGGAGGTTCGGTGATAAGCCACGCGGCGCACACTCAAGCCACGTGGGTCAAAAGCGGCGAGGCTTGGCGTGTGGTGGTGCAGGGAGGAAGGCATGGGCATGACCGCAGGTAAACAAGGTCATGCCAGCCTGACGGCCCGATCAGGCCGTCAGGTAGTGGATAGTTATTGTGGCGTACGGGCCTCTCAGCGTTGCGTCATCACCTGCGCCAGCAATTCATAGGAATGAATCCGGTCAGCATGTTCGTACAGGTCGCAGGTGAACATCAGCTCATCAGCGCCCGTTTGCTCGACCAATACCTCGAGTTTGGCGCGGATCTTCTCGGGGCTACCGACCATGGCCAGGCCGAGGAAGCTCATCACCGCGTCTTTCTCATGCGGCAACCACACACCGTCCATGGTCTTGACCGGCGCTCGCTGCACCAGACTTTGCCCACGCATCAACGCCAGAATGCGCTGATAGACGGACGTCGCCAGGTACTCGGCGTGCTCGTCGGTATCGGCGGCCACCAGCGGCACGCCCAGCATCACGTAGGGTTTGTCGAGTACGGCCGAGGGTTTGAAGTGATTGCGGTAGACGCGAATGGCTTCATGCATCAAACGGGGTGCGAAATGGGAGGCGAAGGCGTAAGGCAAGCCGCGTTCACCCGCCAATTGGGCACTGAACAAGCTCGAACCGAGCAGCCACACAGGCACTTGGGTGCCGGTCCCGGGCATGGCAATCACGCGCTGATCCGGCGTACGCGGGCCCAAGTAGCGCATCAGCTCGGCCACATCCTCTGGGAAATCATCGGCACTGCCGGAACGTTCGCGTCGCAACGCACGCGCGGTCATCTGATCCGAACCCGGCGCACGGCCGAGCCCCAGATCAATGCGCCCGGGGTAGAGGCTTTCAAGGGTGCCGAACTGCTCGGCAATCACCAGCGGCGCATGGTTGGGCAGCATCACACCGCCAGAGCCCACGCGAATGGTCGATGTACCGCCCGCCAGATAACCGATCAGCACCGCGGTCGCGGAACTGGCGATGCCGTCCATGTTGTGGTGTTCAGCAACCCAAAAGCGGTGATAGCCAAACTTCTCCACGTGCTGCGCCAAATCCAGCGAGTTGTGCAGCGATTGGGCAGCGCTGCCGCCTTCACGCACGGGCACCAGATCGAGGGTTGAGAACTTGATATCGGACAGGTGTGTCATCAGCCGGCTACTCCTAATGGGACGCAGGCTCAGACGCTCGCCAAAACCTGCCAATGCTCTTTGCAATATGGGCATATACCCGAGTTTCAATAGCAGGCTACGAAATGAGCTACTAAAAAAGACGATTGGTCCGACAGGATGAACTTTACTCGGCCGACTACCCTCACAACTCCACACAAGGCGTGAAACCTTCACGCCGTTCTTCAGGAGGCACGCATGAGTATTAAAAAGACAGCATCGGCTCATTGGGCAGGCGATCTTAAAACCGGCATCGGCTCCATCTCCACTGAAACCGGCGTACTGCGCGAAGCGCCTTACGGCTTCAAGGCACGATTCGAAGGCGGCAAAGGCACCAACCCCGAAGAACTGATCGGTGCCGCACACGCTGGCTGCTTCTCGATGGCCCTGTCGATGATCCTCGGTGAAGCAGGGCTCACCGCCGAGAGCATCGACACCACCGCAGAAGTGACGCTGGATAAACAAGACGACGGTTTCGCGATCACCGCCGTGCACTTGGTGCTCAAGGCCAAAGTGCCGGGCGCCACCCAGCAGCAATTCGACGAATTGACCACCAAGGCCAAAGAAGGCTGCCCGGTGTCGAAGGTTCTCAAGGCCGAAATCACGCTCGACGCCACGTTGCTGAGCTGATCAAGCACGGCACCGCGCCCTGGCCCGCTCACCCTTGAGCAGGCCAGGGCGGTCTTGGCGATCCCCGTGTGTTTGCCCTGGATCAGTCTGGATTGACGCCGAATGTGATCGAATCATCCCCGCGTGCGTCAATGCATGACTTTGCGCATCGCAATCAAGGGAGTCTCACCATGAAACGTTTCGCTTTAGCTGTTATCTGCTGCGCCATGGCGACCACTGTGTTGGCCGCGCCCAAGCCGTGTGAAGAACTCAAGGCTGAAATCGAGGCCAAGATTCAGGCTAATAACGTGTCGTCCTACACCTTGGAAATCGTGACTAACGATGAAGTCCAAGACCAGAACATGGTGGTAGGCACGTGCGAAAACGGCACGAAAAAGATCATCTACCAGAAGAACGACAACTGATCGCTACGGAATACAGTTGACCAGCCGCTCCTCGGCCACCACCTTGCCCTCGGCGTTAAACAGCCGGGCATAGGCGTTGAAGCCCAGGGAGCGTGCCTGCAACCGATAACGCTGACCGGGCTGAAAATCGGCGTAATTGAGCGTCAGGTAGCACAGCCGTTCCTGCGGGTTGCTGAACTGGCTCATGCCCCCGATAAACACTTCATAGTCGAACCGCACCATGAGTTCATGGCTGCCCGGCGTCACCTGAAAATAGCGGCCATCGGCCGTGCGCTGGTTATCCAGCCGTTCCGCCATCACCAGCTTGCCGGTTTGCGTCTCAAGATCGACCCACGCCATGGCGGGGTTGTGCACAGGCAAGGGCGTGCTGGCACACGCACTCAGCAGCAGACACGCTAGCGCCAACCCGGTAAAAGTTCGCATGCTCGTTTCCTTGGCAGTGTGAAGTGCCAGCATAGCGCCTTCACCACGACTGTGGCGCACCCACCCTCTTAACAGCTAGGCTTGCCGCACTCTTTGACTGGATTACCCGATGACGCCCAGGGCTTGTTGTTTATGGGTGCTGGCTGCACTGACCCTGCTCAGTGGCTGTTCCAGCGTGAACTATTACTCACAACTGGCCAGCGGGCAGTTGCACCTACTAAAAGCCCGCGAGCCGATCGATCGCGTCATCAACGACCCCCAACGCCCCGCAACCCTGCGCAAACAGCTTGCCCATGCACAGGCGGCGCGTACCTTCGCCAGCCAGCATCTGCTACTGCCTGATAACGCCAGCTATCGCCTGTACGCCGACCTCAAACGCCCTTACGTGGTGTGGAACGTGTTTGCGACCCCGGAATTTTCACTCGACCCCATCACCCACTGCTTCCCGATTGCCGGGTGCGTTGCCTACCGTGGCTACTACTCATTGGCAGGCGCGCGGGGCGAGGCGGCCTTACAACGCGAGCAACACCGGGATGTCTTTGTCAGTGGCGTGGAAGCCTATTCAACCTTGGGCTGGTTCGACGATCCGATCCTCAACACCATGCTGAACTGGGGTGACGAGCGACTCGCCAGCGTAATTTTTCACGAACTGGCTCACCAGCGTGTTTACGTCAAAGACGACACAGAATTCAACGAATCCTTCGCGAACTTCGTCGAACAGGAAGGCACGCGTCAGTGGCGTGCCCACCAAGGCTTACCGCCCCCCGATCCACGCGCCACTCAACAACGCGAGCAATTTATCGGCTTGGTGCTGCAAACGCGCCAAGCGTTGCAAACCCTCTACGCGCAAGAGTTACCGGCCGACACTCTGCGCCAGCGCAAAGCCCAAACGTTTGAGCGCATGCGCGATCAATACCGCCTATTGCGCGATCAACACTGGGCCGCCAATACGCGTTTTGACCCTTGGATCAACAGCCCGATGAACAACGCCAAACTGCTACCGTTCGGGCTCTACGATCAATGGGTGCCCGCGTTCGCGGCGTTGTTCCAGCAAAGCGGCAACGACTGGCAGACGTTTTATGCCGCCGTGGAACACCTCGCGAAATTGCCGCTGCCGGCGCGCAAAACCGCCTTACGCCAACTGGCCGCACACGCTGCGGCTTAAGCCTTGCCCGGCTTCAGCCAGTTCATCACCACACACGATGCAAATGCACTCGTGCTGCACGCGCCACTGCTCAAGGCTGCACGCAAGGCCGGTATGTCTGCGTTCATCAGGTATTTCGCGCCATCCTTGTAATGCGCATTTTCACCGAAGCCGCCTTGGGTCATTTCTGTAAGAGCCTCTTCTTTGCTCCAGCCCTGAACCACCACGCGGTACATGGCTGACATCAGCCCGGTGCGGTCGGCGCCATGCTTGCAATGCATCAAGACCGGCCCGCGCGCTTGTGCCGTCTGAATGGCGCGCAGCGCAGCCAGTACGTCCTGGTCGTCCACGTGATTGGTGCGATACGGTAGCTGCACCTGAGTCACGCCGGGGGTTTTCAGCCACGTGCTGTCGGCCTCGGGCAGAAAATTGATCACCGTCGCAATCTGCAACGTTGCCAGCAGCGGCTGCGCATGGCTGTCTGGCAAGGCGCTGCGGCAGAGCGTGGGCGACATTTGATACAGGTTGTATTGCGTGGCAACAGGCTGGGCCCATTGCGCAGGGCGAGACGCAGGATGTTCATCCGCCTGCGCCTGTGGCAGCGCCGCCAACGTCAGGAATATCAGGCACAGCGCAGGGAGAATCCGATGTTTCGCCATATCAGTTCGACCGTTTTTATAAAGATCAGAAAATGTGGGGCGAGGGTGGATCAGCCGCAATCAAAACGCTGTGAGCCGCTTGTCAAAAAAACGTGAAGCCCGCAATTGCCCGGATTTAATTGCCGCGGGGTGCGGCAAAATTACGCATGAAACGATTCACCTAGGTCATTGGCCTGTTAGAATTTGTAACCAATGTTTGCCTGCGCGTTGTTTTTCCCGGTCGAAGCCGACCCGTGCCGCCTGCCAAAACGAAAAGCTGCCGCTGAGCAGCTGTCCTCCGTGAATGCCTGATGAGGTGCCTAATGTCTGAACAAGACAACCCGCGGCGTGAGTTTCTGCGCAAAACCCTGACCCTGATTCCCGTGGTGACTGTCGCCAGCACCAGCCTTGGCGGCTCAGTGCTGATGGCCTCGGCCAGCGTCGATGCCAACGCCGCGGCTCGCGAAGGGCGATCGCCCGCGCCGGCTGCCGGCAATGCGTACGAACCCACCTACTTCACCGCCCAAGAGTGGGCATTTGTGCAGGCCGCCGTGGCGCGCTTGATTCCCGCTGACGAACAAGGCCCCGGCGCACTGGAAGCCGGTGTGCCGGAATACATCGACCGCCAGATGAACACGCCTTACGCCAGCGGCGCGCTGTGGTTCATGCAAGGCCCGTTCAATGCTGATGCCCCGGCCGAGATGGGCTGGCAGAGCAAACTGGTCCCCAATCAGATTTATCGCCTGGGCATTGCCGCCACGGATGAGCACTGCAAAAAGGTCTACGGCTCTGTATTTGCTGGGCTAGACAGCGCTACCCGAGACATCGTGCTCTCGCAGCTGGAAGCAGGCACCCCGCAATTGGAGAGTGTCCCGGCGAAGATGTTCTTCAGTTTGCTGCTGCAAAACACCAAGGAAGGGTTCTTCTGCGACCCGATTCACGGTGGCAACAAAGGCATGGTCGGCTGGACCCTGATCGGCTTCCCCGGCGCCCGCGCCGACTTCATGGACTGGGTAGAACGCAATGAGCAGTACCCCTTCCCGGCAGTATCGATCCGCGGCGAGAGGGCCTGAGCATGACCGTTATGAAAAAAGTGGACGCCGTGATTGTAGGTTTCGGCTGGACAGGCGCGATCATGGCCAAGGAGCTGACCGAAGCGGGACTGAACGTGGTAGCCCTTGAGCGCGGCCCGATGCAGGACACGTACCCGGATGGCAATTACCCGCAGGTCATCGACGAACTCACCTACAGCGTGCGCAAAAAGCTCTTCCAGGATGTGTCGAAAGAAACCGTCACCATCCGCCACAGCGTGAACGACGTCGCACTGCCGAACCGCCAGTTGGGTGCCTTCCTGCCTGGCAACGGGGTGGGCGGTGCCGGTTTGCACTGGTCAGGCGTGCATTTCCGTGTCGACCCGATCGAACTGCGCCTGCGCAGCCATTACGAAGAGCGTTACGGCAAACACTTCATCCCCAAGGACATGACCATCCAGGACTTCGGCGTGAGCTATGAAGAACTGGAGCCGTTTTTCGATTACGCCGAAAAAGTCTTCGGCACCTCGGGACAGGCATGGACCGTCAACGGGCAGTTAGTAGGTGAAGGCAAAGGCGGCAACCCGTATGCGCCGGATCGCTCAAATCACTTCCCGCTGGAATCGCAGAAAAACACCGTTTCTGCACAACTGTTTCAGAAAGCCGCCAATGAAGTGGGCTACAAACCCTACAACCTGCCTTCAGCCAACACCTCGGGGCCGTACACCAACCCCTATGGCGCGCAGATGGGGCCGTGCAACTTCTGCGGCTTTTGCAGCGGCTATGTCTGCTACATGTATTCCAAAGCCTCGCCCAACGTGAACATCCTGCCCGCGCTCAAGCAGGTGCCCAACTTTGAACTGCGCCCCAACGCGCACGTGATTCGCGTCAACCTCGACAGCGACAAAACCAAAGCCACGGGCGTTACCTACATCGACGCCCTGGGCCGCGAAATCGAACAGCCCGCCGACCTGGTGATTCTGGGCGCGTTCCAGTTCCACAACGTGCGTTTGATGCTGCTCTCGGGCATCGGCAAACCTTACGACCCGATCACCAATGAAGGTGTGGTGGGCCGTAACTTTGCCTACCAGAACATGGGCACCATCAAGGCGTACTTCGACAAAGACGTGCACACCAACAACTTCATCGGTGCGGGCGGCAATGGCGTGGCGATTGATGACTTCAACGCCGACAACTTCGATCACGGGCCGCACGGTTTCGTGGGTGGCTCCCCTATGTGGGTCAACCAGGCCGGGAGCCGTCCGATTGCCGGCACGTCCAACCCGCCGGGCACCCCGGCGTGGGGCAGCGCGTGGAAGAAAGCCACCGCCGATTACTACACCCACCAAGTATCCATGGATGCTCACGGTGCGCATCAGTCTTACCGTGGCAACTACCTGGATCTCGACCCGGTTTATCGCGATGCCTACGGCCAGCCCTTGCTGCGTATGACATTCGACTGGCAAGAAAACGACATCAAGATGAACCGTTTCATGATGGAAAAAATGGGCAAGATCGCCCAGGCAATGAACCCGAAGGCCATCGCCCTGCTGGGCAAAAAAGTCGGTGACCACTTCAACACGGCGTCTTATCAGACCACCCACCTTAACGGTGGCGCGATCATGGGCACCGATCCGAAAACCAGTGCGCTGAACCGCTATTTGCAGAGCTGGGATGTGCATAACGTGTTCGTACCGGGCGCGTCAGCCTTCCCGCAGGGCTTGGGCTACAACCCGACCGGGCTGGTAGCGGCACTGACCTACTGGTCGGCGCGGGCCATTCGCGAGCAGTACCTGAAAAACCCCGGCCCGCTGGTTCAGGCATAAGGAGCGATGACCATGAAAGCACTTGTTATCGCGACCTTCGGGCTGCTGGGCAGCGTCTCGGCCATGGCCGCCGGGGCAGATCCGCAGGCCTTGATCCGGCAGGGCGAGTATCTGGCGCGCGCCGGGGACTGCGTGGCCTGCCATACCGCCAAGGACGGCAAGCCGTTCGCGGGCGGTCTGCCGATGGAAACCCCGATTGGCACGATCTACTCGACCAACATCACGCCAGACAAAAGCGGCATCGGCGATTACAGCTTTGAGGACTTCGACAACGCCGTGCGCCATGGCATTGCGCAAAACGGCAGTACCCTGTACCCGGCGATGCCCTACCCGTCCTACGCCCGTGTGAATGAGGCAGACATGCACGCGTTGTATGCCTACTTCATGAAAGGCGTGGCGCCCGTCAAGCACGCGAACAAACCGGTGGATATCCCGTGGCCCATGAGCATGCGCTGGCCGCTGGCCATGTGGCGCTGGACCTTTGCGCCCGCCGTGCACGATTTCACCCCCGTCGCGGGCCAAGATCCGGTGCTCAGCCGTGGCGCGTACCTGGTGGAAGGCCTGGGCCACTGCGGCGCATGCCACACCCCGCGCGCCCTGACCATGCAGGAAAAAGCATTGAGCGCCACAGACGGCAGCACCTTCCTCTCGGGCAGTGCGCCGCTGGAAGGCTGGATCGCCAAAAACCTGCGCGGCGACCACAAGGACGGCCTTGGCAGCTGGGACGAAACGCAGTTGGTGCAGTTCCTGAAAACCGGGCGCAGTGATCGCAGTGCGGTGTTTGGCGGCATGAGTGACGTGATCGTTCACAGCATGCAGTACATGTCTGATGCCGACCTGACGGCAATCGCACGTTACTTGAAGTCTTTGCCTGCGGTGGATTCAACCGACAAACCCCATCAGTACGACCCGGCCGTGGCCGACGCACTGTGGAACGGCGACGACAGCAAACGCGGTGCGGCGGTCTACATCGACAACTGCGCCGCGTGCCATCGCACCGATGGTCATGGCTATGCCCGCGTGTTCCCGGCGCTGGCGGGCAACCCGGTGTTGCAGTCCGAAGACCCGACCTCGTTGATCCATATCGTGCTCAAGGGCGGGACACTCCCGGCGACACACACCGCGCCGTCGACCTTCACCATGCCCGCCTTCGACTGGCGCTTGTCGGATCAGGAAGTGGCCGATGTGGTCAATTTCATCCGCACCAGTTGGGGCAACAGAGGGGCGGACGTCAACGCGTCTGATGTGAAAAGCATGCGCGACCCATCCACACACCCATGATGTATCGGGCGCCACGGCCGCTGCCGAGCAGCGGCCGCAGGGCGCCTGTCTCTCGGCCACCTGCCCTCTCTGTGCCAGAGCGGCCCACCGCCCTTCGCCCCGGATGCGCTGCAAAGCATTATTCAGGCACTTCTGGCAAACAGGCATGCCTTTCTGGAACGAGCGTTTTCACAGGGCTCGCTGAAATCGAACCGACTATGCAGTTGGGGAGTCGAACCGATGTGATGATTGCAACATTGTATGTCCCGCTTTCAATCCCTGACAGCAACTCGTTGCCGTCCGTGATCAGGGTTGAGGCCTGCACCTGCTGCGCTTGCGCCAAGCGTTGGCCCGGCTCAACCTCAAACCTGGTCAGGTGCCCGGCCTGCCTGAAGATTCAGGGCGGCGTGTCTGCGTCGAGGGCGGTGTGCGATTCGCATCGGTGGCTAACGTCATCGATCAACGCGGCGTGAGCCAAAGGGCTTATCCGTGGCAATAACAGCAACAGGCCTGGCAGAAAGCGCAGGGTCACTGGGTTGAGCAGGATGCAAGCGATTCGCAATAAAGGTTCGCTTTGCTTTATGTTGGTCCGCTGCGGGTTGGACAGCACTGCGACTGGACGCTGTCTTCACCCCATGAATTTTGTGAAAAACGGAGAGAAAAATGAAAAGTTTACTGTCTCGCGCTGCACTGGCTTCAGTTCTGATGGGCGCTTCGGTCATGGCCATGGCGGCCACCCCGGCACCCGAAGGCGCAAAAGTTTCGATCATTTCCCCGGCTGACGGCGCCACAGTGGATAAAACCTTCACGGTCAAATTCGGCGTTGAAGGCATCCAGCTGGCACCTGCTGGCGACCAGACGCCGAACACCGGCCATCATCACCTGCTGATCGACGTTGACCAGCCCATTGCTGCGGGCCAAGTGATCCCGGCAGACGCCAACCACGTGCATTTCGGCAAGGCGCAGACTGAAGCTGAAGTCACCCTCGCGCCCGGCAAGCACACCTTGCAGCTGGAGTTGGCAGACAAGAACCACATGACCTTCGAACCGGTGATCGTGTCGAAGAAGATCACGGTTAACGTGAAGTAACTTTACGGGCGGCACAAAAAAGGAGACCCGAAGGTCTCCTTTTTTAGTAGCGCGACTTAGAACAGTACGCGGCAACGGATGGTGCCGGTGATGCTTTGCAGCTTCTCTTGCGCCAGGTCCGAGGACTCGGCGTCGACGTCGATCACCACGTAGCCTACTTTCTCGTTGGTTTGCAGGAACTGGCCGGAAATGTTGATGCCGTTTTCTGCAAAGACCTTGTTGATCTCGCTCATCACACCCGGAATGTTCTGGTGGATGTGCAGCAAACGGTGCTTGCCAGGGTGAGCTGGCAATGCCACTTCAGGGAAGTTGACGGAAGACACCGACGTACCGTTGTCGCTGTAC
Source organism: Pseudomonas sp. BS-2016 (assembly GCF_001806145.1). Lineage (NCBI taxonomy): Bacteria > Pseudomonadati > Pseudomonadota > Gammaproteobacteria > Pseudomonadales > Pseudomonadaceae > Pseudomonas > Pseudomonas sp. BS-2016. The sequence continues at coordinate 301,006 of NZ_MLCT01000013.1, read as the reverse complement.
TTGACCAGCTTCTCTGCCACTTCCAGACCAATGTTGGCTTGCGCTTCAGCGGTAGAACCGCCGATGTGCGGGGTCAGGATCACGTTGTCCAGGCCGCGCAGCGGGCTTTCGAACTCTTCGTCGTTGGAACGCGGCTCGACCGGGAACACGTCGATGGCGGCGCCGATCAGGTGTTTGTCCTTGATCGCGTCAGCCAGGGCGTCCAGCTCGACCACGGTGCCACGTGCCGCGTTGATCAGAATGCCGCCCTTTTTGATGGCGCGGATTTCTTTCTCACCGATCATCCACTGAGTGGCGGCGGTTTCAGGCACGTGCAGGGTCACGATGTCGGACATGCCCAGCAGTTCGTGCAGGTTGCCCACTTGCGTGGCGTTACCCAACGGCAGCTTGGTCACGGTGTCGTAGAAGAACACCTGCATGCCCAGGCCTTCAGCCAGTACCGACAGCTGTGTGCCGATCGAACCATAACCGACGATACCCAGCTTTTTGCCGCGAATTTCGAAGGAGTTGGCAGCGCTTTTGATCCAACCACCACGATGGCAGGAAGCGTTTTTCTCAGGGATGCCACGCAGCAACAGGATCGCTTCAGCCAACACCAACTCGGCCACCGAACGGGTGTTGGAGTAAGGGGCGTTGAAAACAGCGATACCGCGTTCGCGAGCAGCGTTGAGGTCGACCTGGTTGGTACCGATGCAGAAACAGCCAACAGCCACCAACTTCTTGGCGCAATCGAACACTTCTTCGGTCAGTTGAGTGCGAGAACGGATGCCGATGAAATGGGCATCAGCGATCTTTTCCTTCAGCTGATCTTCAGGCAAGGAACTGGTGATGTACTCAATGCTGGTGTACCCGGCGGACTTGAGAACATCAACAGCGGATTGGTGGACGCCTTCCAGAAGAAGGAACTTGATCTTGCTCTTATCGAGAGAAGTCTTGCTCATCTGCGTAAACCTGTGTCCCAGAGAAAAATGGCAGGGAAGTGGACAGCCTGAGCTGACCTGGCCGGCGTGAAGACCGGCACCGAGAATCGTCCTACGGCTCGATTCTACGGGGGGGCCGTATGCTAGCATAAGCGCCCCGCTAAACACCCATTCCTGCGACGTGAAGCGTTCTCAGGATGACCATGAATTGTTCGAGAGTTCTGTTGATGACCCATCCTGCCTTGATTGATGAGCTAAAGACCCTGGTAGAGCCTGGCAAGGTTCTCACCGACGCCGATTCCCTCAATGCTTATGGCAAGGACTGGACCAAGCATTTCGCCCCCGCGCCGCTGGCCATCGTGTTCCCGAAAACCACTGAACAGGTGCAGGCCATCGTGCTGTGGGCCAACGCCCATCACGTCGCGCTGGTGCCGTCGGGCGGCCGTACCGGTTTGTCGGCCGCAGCCGTGGCGGCCAATGGCGAAGTGGTGGTGTCCTTCGACTATATGAATCAGGTGCTGGACATCAACCTGACCGACCGCACCGTGGTGTGCCAGCCGGGCGTGGTCACTGAACACTTGCAGAACCTCGCTGAAGAACACGGTCTGTATTACCCGGTGGACTTCGCCTCGGCCGGTTCCAGCCAAATTGGTGGCAATATCGGCACCAATGCCGGCGGGATCAAGGTTATTCGCTACGGCATGACCCGCAATTGGGTCGCGGGCATGAAAGTGGTCACCGGCAAGGGCGACATACTCGAACTGAACAAAGACCTGATCAAAAACGCCACCGGTTATGACATGCGCCAGTTGTTCATCGGTGCCGAAGGCACGCTGGGCTTTGTGGTCGAAGCCACCATGCGCCTGGACCGTGCGCCCAAGAACCTGACCGCGATGGTGCTGGGTACGGCCGACTTCGATTCGATCATGCCCGTGCTGCATGCCTTCCAGAGCAAGCTGGACCTGACAGCATTCGAGTTCTTCTCTGACAAGGCTCTGGCCAAGGTCATGGCGCGTGGCGATGTGCCTGCTGCGTTTGACACCGAGTGCCCGTTCTACGCGCTGCTGGAATTCGAAGCGACCACCGAAGAAGTGGCCAATGCCGCGCTGGAAACCTTCGAGCACTGCATGGAACAAGGCTGGGTGCTGGACGGCGTGATGAGCCAGAGCGAAACCCAGTTGCAAAACCTGTGGAAACTGCGCGAGTACATCTCCGAGACCATTTCCCACTGGACACCGTACAAAAACGACATCTCGGTCACGGTTTCAAAAGTCCCGGCGTTCTTGAAAGAAATTGACGCGATCGTCGGCGAACACTACCCGGACTTCGAAATTGTCTGGTTCGGCCACATTGGCGACGGCAACCTGCACTTGAACATCCTCAAGCCTGAAAACCTGAGCAAGGACGAGTTCTTCGCCAAGTGCGCGACCGTCAACAAGTGGGTGTTTGAAACCGTCGAGAAGTACAACGGTTCGATCTCGGCCGAGCACGGCGTGGGCATGACCAAGCGTGATTACCTGACGTACAGCCGCTCGCCGGTCGAAATCGAGTACATGAAGGCCATCAAGGCTGCCTTCGACCCCAACGGCATCATGAACCCGGGCAAGATTTTCGCGATTTAATCAGCGACACCACAGCGGTCGTCGCTGCCGGACGGTGGTTCACCCACCTGTTTCACTGAAGACCGCGTGCATGGGGCCTTCAGGGGCAACATCGGCATCGACGCTTTCAGCGAACCCACCAGCGGAGTCGGTCAATGAGCTATCAGCACCAATATGTCGACGGTACGAGGATTCACTTTCCAATCGGCAAAGTGGTGTGCATCGGGCGTAATTACGCCGAGCACGCCAAAGAGCTGGATAACCCGATCCCGACTGAACCCTTGTTGTTCATCAAGCCCGGCAGTTGCGTGGTGCCGCTGCAAGGTGGCTTCACTATCCCGACCGAGCGCGGCTCCGTGCATTACGAGGCCGAGATCGCTGTGCTGATCGGCAAGCCGCTGTCCAACCACCCGAGCCCTGAAGAGGTGCTGGACGCCCTCTCCGGTTTTGCTCCGGGCCTGGACCTGACCCTGCGCGACAAACAGGCCGAGCTGAAAAGCAAAGGCCTGCCCTGGGAGATCGCCAAATCATTCGACGGCGCCTGCGTGCTGGCCCCGTTCGTACAAAGCAGCGCGTTCAAGGATCTGGCTGACATTGGCATTCGCCTGACCATCAACGGCGAAGTCCGCCAGGACGGCAACAGCGCCCTGATGCTCAACCCGATTGTGCCGATGATTCAGCACATGGCCTCGTGCTTCTCGCTGCAAGCGGGCGACGTCATCATGACCGGCACGCCGGTTGGGGTAGGTCCGTTGAATGTCGGGGATGAGATCGTGCTGGAACTGCCAGGCGCCAGCCGCTTCGAAAGCCGCGTGAACTGAGTCAGGGTCATAAGCCTCCTGGCCCATCAGCGCCCCTGCTCAGGGGCGCACAATCTCTCAGGCGCCAGCAGTACTTAAACGTTATTCTGTCGAGGATTTTTCCTATACAGAATGTGAACCCGCCGCATGCCAAACTGGAACCACTACTTACAGCGCGTCATTGAATTGATGAAGCGCTATCCGGGGCTGATTGCGCTGTTCGGCTTCTGCTCGGGTGTGGGCAGTTTCATTCTGGTTGATCGCCAGCAAGGCATGGCCCGCTGGATCGCGGTGATTTTGCTGGTGAGCTGGGTCTGGCTGATGCTGGAAAACACCTTCACGCAGCTGTTTATGCGGGTGTTCAAACGCGAAATCCCCCCGCCGCTGCTGCGTTACGCCACGCAGATGATCCATCAGGAAAGCCTGTTTTTCGTCTTGCCGTTTTTCTTTGTCACCACCACCTGGAACAGTGGCCAGCTGGTGTTCACCGGGCTGCTCGGTGCAACTGCGCTGGTGACCATCACCGACCCGCTCTATTACAAATGGTTGGCGCCCAAACGCTGGCTGTTTTTGGCCGTTCACACGCTGGCGCTGTTCGCGGCGCTGCTGACCGCACTGCCGATCATCCTCAACCTCACCACTTCGCAAAGCTACATGCTGGCGCTGGGCGCCGCTGTGGTGCTGTCCATCCCCAGCCTGGCCGTGAGTTTGCCGCTCAAGACCATGCGCGGCTGGCTGTTGCTGCCGTTGATGGTCATTGCCCTCGGCGGCACGGGGTGGCTGCTGCGTTCATGGGTGCCGCCCGCCACCTTGTGGATGACGGAAGTGGCCGTGACCACGCAATTACAAGACCGCACGCCGGGCGAGAGCCTCAAGCGCATCGACGTCAATGAGCTGCGTGCGCGGGGTCTGTACGCCTACACCGCGATCAATGCGCCACGGGGCTTGAATGAACGGATTTATCACGTGTGGAAGCTCAACGGCCAGGAAGTGGACCGCATCGCGCTGGACATCAAAGGCGGACGCCAGGAAGGCTACCGCGCCTGGACCCACAAGCAGAACTTCCCGCCCAATCCTGTCGGCCGCTGGCAAGTGCGGGTGTTGACGGAAGACGGGCAAATGATTGGCGTGCTGCGCTTCCGGGTTACCGACGCAGATCAATCGTCTTCAGCGTCCCGTCAGGCAAACTGACCGGATTGTGCTATTACCTATGGTCTACGTATTCGCGAACCGAGCTTGGAGCCGACGATTATTACTGCTAAGGCTGGCGACGCCCAATTAGACACTTCGAGTAAACCGGCCCGGCTCCACATCAGTGGCGACTGGACGCTGGCCAATTACGCACGCCTCAAGCAACTCAACGCGCAGTTGGCTGGCAAGTACGACGACAGCACCCACGTTGACCTCGATGACGTGACCCGCCTCGATACGGCAGGCGCTTCGCTGCTGGTCGAGCTGCTGGGCGCCGAACGTGTCAGCCAACTGGCCGACACCACCTCCAGACTCCCTGCTGCCGACCGTGCCTTGTTGCAAACGGTCTATTCCTCGATGCGCGACTTCTGCGTGCCGACCAAGGCCCCCGAGGAGAACACCGGCATTCAGGTGCTTAGCCGCATTGGCTGCGCCGTCGACAAGCTGTGGCAAGACTCGCTGAAACTGCTGGGGTTCATCGGCCTGATCCTGCAAACCCTGGCCCGTAACCTGTTTCGCCCCAAGCAATGGCGCATCACCCCGGTGGTGGCGCATATCGAACAGATCGGTTTGAACGCGGCCCCGATTGTGGTGTTGCTGACCTTCATGGTGGGCGCGGTGGTGGCGTTCCTTGGCGCGACAGTGCTGGCCAACTTCGGCGCGGGTATTTTCACCGTCGATCTGGTGGCGTTTTCCTTCTTGCGGGAATTTGGCGTGTTGTTGACCGCCATCCTGCTCGCCGGCCGCACCGCGAGTGCGTTCACGGCACAAATCGGTTCGATGAAAGCCAACGAAGAGATCGACGCCATCCGCACCCTGGGTCTCGACCCCATGGATTTGCTGGTGTTGCCGCGTGTCCTGGCGCTGCTGATCGCGCTGCCGCTGCTCACGTTCCTGGCCATGATGGCCGGGATTCTGGGCGGTGCCGTGGTGTGCATCGTGTCGCTGGGCATCTCGCCCGACATGTTCATCTCGCTGCTGCACTCGGACATCGGCGTGCAGCACTTTTTGGTGGGCATGGTCAAAGCGCCCTTTTTCGCCTTCCTGATCGCCGCCGTCGGCTGCCTTGAAGGCTTCAAGGTAGCGGGCAGTGCTGAATCGGTGGGCGAACACACGACCTCCAGCGTGGTGCAGTCGATCTTTATCGTGATCGTGCTCGATGCCGTGGCGGCGCTGTTTTTCATGGAGATGGGCTGGTGAGTGCTTCTGTGCCAAACGACCGCGAGGCGGTGATTGAAGTGCGCGGCCTGTGCAATCGCTTCGGCAGCCAGACCGTGCACGAGCACCTCGATCTGGATGTGTACAAGGGCGAGATATTGGGGGTGGTGGGCGGCTCGGGCACGGGTAAATCCGTGCTGTTACGCAGCATTGTCGGCCTGCGGCGGCCCAATGAAGGCGAAGTCCGCGTGTTCGGTGAAGACTTGATGAGTTTGCCGGAAGAACAGCGCTCACGGGTCGAACGACGCTTTGGCGTGCTGTTTCAACAAGGCGCGCTGTTTTCATCGCTGACAGTGACCGAAAACATTGCCTTGCCACTGATCGAACACGCAGGCCTGAGCCGCCCGGACGCCGAGCATCTGGCGCTGGTGAAACTGGCCCTGGCCGGGCTGCCGCTGTCGTCGGCCGATAAGTACCCGTCGTCGCTGTCCGGCGGCATGGTCAAGCGGGCCGCGCTGGCCCGTGCCCTGGCGCTGGACCCGGACATCCTGTTTCTCGACGAGCCGACTGCCGGGCTCGACCCGATTGGGGCGGCCGCGTTCGACCAATTGATTCTGACCCTGCGCGATGCGCTGGGTTTGAGCGTGTTCCTGGTCACCCACGACCTCGACACGCTTTACACCATCACCGACCGGGTGGCGGTGCTGTCACAGAAACGCGTGTTGGTGGCCGAACCGATCAAGCAGGTCGAAGACTACGACGACCCGTGGATTCATGAGTATTTCCATGGCCCTCGTGGCCGCGCCGCGTACGAAGCGGCAACCCAGCGTAAGGAGCAATGACATGGAAACCCGCGCCCATCATGTATTGATTGGCTTGTTCACCGTGCTGGTCATCGTCGGTGCCATGCTGTTTGGGCTGTGGTTGGCCAAGGCCAGCATGGACAGCACCTTCAAAGACTACGAAGTGGTGTTCAACGAGGCTGTCAGCGGTTTGTCCAAGGGCAGCTCGGTGCAATACAACGGGATCAAGGTCGGTGATGTGATTGAGTTGCGGCTCGACGACAAGGACCCGCGCCGGGTGCTGGCGCGCATCCGCCTCGCGGCCAATACCCCGGTCAAAGTCGACACCAAGGCCAAGTTGGCGCTGACCGGTGTGACGGGCACGTCCATCATCCAGCTCAGCGGCGGCGACCCGAACAGCCCGCCACTCAAAGGCAAAGACGGCAAACTGCCGGAAATCGTGGCCTCGCCCTCGCCTATCGCGCGCCTGCTGACCGACGGCTCGGACGTGATGGCCAACGTCAACATGCTGCTGCACAACGCCAATCGACTGTTCTCCCATGAAAACGTCGACCGCGTGGGTAAAACCCTGAACAACCTTGAGCAAACCACCAACGCCATTGCCGGCCAGCGCGGGGATATCTCCCAGACGCTTAAGCAACTGGCGCAGGTCGGCAAACAGGCGAGTATCACGCTGGAGCAAACCACGGCGCTGATGCGCAATGCCAATGGCCTGCTCAACACCCAGGGCAAGCAGATGTTCGGCAGCGCCGAGCAGGCGATGCAGTCGCTGGAGCAAAGCGCGGCCACCATCAACACCTTGCTCAGCAATAACGAAGAGTCGTTGAACAACGGCATGCAAGGCCTCAATCAACTGGGCCCGGCCGTCAATGAGCTGCGCGAAACCCTGAGCACGCTGCGCGGCATTTCGCGGCGGCTTGAGGCCAATCCAAGCGGTTATTTGCTGGGCCGCGAACAGAACAAGGAATTCACGCCATGAGTCGCACGTATCGCCTGGCAGGTTCAATCGTATTGGCCGCAAGCCTGAGCCTGCTCAGCGCTTGCTCGATCTTGCCCAAGCCCGAGCAAGTGGACGTGTACTGGTTGCCCTATGCGCAAACGCCGATAGCTGCCAGCCGCAACGCGCCGGTGACATGGTCGCTGCGGCTCGACAAGCCGATGGCCAGCAATGCACTGAACAGCCAGAACATCGCCGTCGTGCCGCAAGGCAACCTGATCAGCAACTACAAAGGCGCACGTTGGAGCGACCCGGCGCCGGTCCTGTTGCGTAATCGCTTGCTGGACGCGTTCTTGCAGGACGGGCGGATTCAGGGGTTGAGCACGGACGACAGCAACCTGCAGGCGGACTACGAATTGGGCGGCGAGTTGTTGGCCTTTCAGACCCATTACAACGGCAAAAACCCTGAAGTGCTGGTTCAGTACAACGCGCGACTAGTGCGCACCAGCGACCAACGGGTCATCGCGTCTCGCCGCTTTGAAACGCGCCAGCCCCTGAGTAATCCGATGGTGCCAGGCGTGGTGGCAGGGTTTGGCCAAGCAACCGATGCACTGATGCCTCAAGTGGTGCAGTGGGTGATGCAACAGGGCCAGGCGCAACGCGTCATCGCCCCTTAGTCGACAACGCAGCCGCGCCCCTGGCTGGACGTTACCGGGGGACGCGGCGACGACAGCCCGTTGGCCTTAACCGAAGAACCAGTAACACACACCAATGGCCGCCACTACGCCCGAGAACTCCGCCAGCAACGCGCAACCCACGGCGTGGCGGGCGCGCTGGATACCGACCGCACCGAAGTACACCGCCAGTACATAGAACGTCGTTTCGGTACTGCCCTGCACCGTCGCCGCCACCAGCGCGGGGAAGCTGTCGACCCCCTGGCTCTGCATGGTTTCGATCAACAACGCCCGCGCCGCACTGCCCGAGAAGGGCTTGACCATCGCGGTGGGCAGGGCGTCGACAAAACGCGTGTCCCAACCCAGCCATTGCACCGCATGGCGAATGCCGTCCAGGCCGAAGTCCAACGCCCCCGAAGCCCGCAGCACGCCGACGGCACAGAGCATGGCCACCAAGTAGGGAAGCAGATTCTTGGCCACGTCGAAGCCTTCTTTGGCTCCTTCGACAAACGCCTCATACACCTTGACCTTACGCAGCGCGCCGATAATCAAAAAGATCATGATCAGCCCGAAGAGAGTCAGGTTGCCAAGGAGGGACGACAAACTGGCCAGCGCCGTGGCAGACAAGCCTGCCAGCAAGGCCATGAACCCGCCCAGAATCAGCGCGCCCGGTAGCAAGTACGCCAACACGACCGGGTCCCACAGGCGCAAACGCTGCATGAAGGCCACTGAGAGCAGCCCTACGAGGGTTGAAGCGCTGGTTGCCAGCAAGATAGGCAGAAACACCAGCGTCGGGTCAGCAGCGCCCTGCTGGGCGCGGTACATGAAGATGGTGACGGGCAGAAGCGTCAAGGACGAGGCATTGAGCACCAGAAACAGGATTTGCGCATTACTGGCACTGGTCGGGTTGGGGTTGAGCTCTTGCAGGGCGCGCATCGCTTTCAAACCGATCGGCGTGGCAGCGTTGTCCAGGCCCAATCCGTTGGCGGCGAAGTTCAGGGTAATAAACCCCAGCGCCGGGTGGCCGGGCGGCACTTCGGGCATCAGGCGCTTGAACAACGGCCCCAGCGCCCTGCCCAGCCAGTCCACGATCCCGGCCTTCTCGGCGATGCGCAGAAACCCCAGCCACAGGGTCAGGGTGCCGAACAGCAGAATCATCACCTCAACCGAGAGCTTGGCCATGGCGAAAATGCTTTCGACTATCGCGGCGAAGATCCCGGCATTGCCCCCCACCAGCCATTGGGCGAGTGCGGACACGGTCGCGACGACGAAAAAGCTGAGCCATAGGCCGTTAAGCATCAAAAGCACTCCTCAAAGATGCGGCGAATGATAGCGGCCAACCCCCGAAAACAACAAACCCCGGACAAGTCCGGGGTTTGGCGGTTCAAGCATGCGCGGGGCGATTATTCGCCTTTTGGCAGGGCTTGCTTGCTGCGCCAGTGCGGCAGCGAGTTCCAGTAGCGCTGGCCCTTGGCATCGTCGTACATGCCTTCCCAACGCGAGATCACCAATACCGCCAGGGCGTTACCGATCACGTTCAGGGCCGTACGGGCCATGTCCATGATGCGGTCAACACCAGCGATGAAGGCCAGACCTTCGAGCGGGATACCGACGCTGCCCAGTGTCGCCAGCAGCACCACGAAGGACACGCCCGGCACACCGGCGATGCCTTTGGAGGTCACCATCAGGGTCAGAACCAGCAGCAGTTGCTGGCTGATCGACAGGTCAATGCCGTACAGCTGGGCAATGAAGATCGCCGCGATGCTCTGGTACAGGGTCGAACCGTCGAGGTTGAACGAGTAACCGGTTGGCACCACGAAGCTGCAGATCGCTTTCGGGCAACCGTAGGCTTCCATTTTCTCGATCACACGCGGCAACACGGTTTCCGAGCTGGCGGTGGAGTAAGCCAGTACCAGCTCATCCTTGAAGATGCGCATCAGCTTGATGACGGAGAAACCAAACATCTTGGCGATCAGGCCCAGTACCACGAAGCCGAAGAACAGGATGGCGGCGTACACCAGCACCACCAGCTTGGCCAGTGGCAGCAGCGAGGCAAAACCGAAGTTGGCGACGGTCACGGCGATCAGCGCAAACACACCGATTGGCGCGTAGTTCATGATCATGTGAGTCACTTTGAACATCGACTCGGACACGCCCTGGAAGGTTTTCACCAGCGGGTCGCGCAGCTCGGCGTTCAGGCTCGACAAACCAAGACCGAACAGCACCGAGAAGAAGATGATCGGCAGCATTTCACCGCGAGCCATGGCCGCGAAAATGTTCGATGGGATCAGGTTGAGGATGGTTTCGATGAACGCATGTTCGTGCTGAACTTCTGCGGCCGTCGCTTGATATTTGGAGATATCGACCGTGCCCAGGGTGCTCATGTCGATGCCGGCGCCCGGGTGGAACAGGTTGGCCAGTAGCAGGCCGACCACGATCGCGATGGTGGTCACCACCTCGAAGTAGATGATGGTTTTAAGCCCGATGCGACCGAGTTTCTTCGCATCCCCCACGCCTGCAATCCCGACAACCAGTGAAGAAATCACGATTGGGATTACGATCATCTTGATCAGACGGATAAAGATATCGCCAGCGGGTTGCAAGACGTTGCTGATCCACCAGGCCTTTTCAGCACTGAAATGGTTAAGCAGCGCGCCGATTGCAATACCCAGGACCAGACCGATGAGGATCTGCCAGGCGAGGCTCAGTTTTGCCTTCTTCATGTCATTACCCTTACTTCAAGTGGACTCGGGAAGAGGCTCAGACTAGAGCGCCGCGAAGCGCATAAATCCAAAACCTCTCCCCCCGTAGAAGGTCGCCCAAATCGAGCCAATCAGGCTCTTCGGCAGGCGAAAAAAGGCGCAACTATTCCCATGCAAGGGGAAGCCGTCTAATGCCGTAAACGCCTACCCTATGCCGAATCGGCATGGATATTGTCCGACAAGACCTTAAAAGCATGGAGCCGTAAAGACAGAGAATAGACGACATAACCGCCGCATACCGGCTGTTTCAAGGTCTTTTTGTCACCGCGAGGCGAGCAAAAATACGTTCTGACCTCAGAAATATCCGACAACATAAATCGGTTATAGAGAAGTGATCATTTTGCTATTAGTCGATAAAAGGTCGACGTTCGCAAAGGCGCCTCAAGCCACATGTGTTTTGAAAAAAATGAGCCGTGAGAAGGTTTTACGCATAAGAAAGAGATTTTTCAGACGAAAAAAAACCAAGGCATGACCTTGGTTTTTTCACTGATCAACAGCTGAAGAAACTGCCCAACGGGTTAGTACCAGTTAGGGTCTTTCTTCAATTGTTCTTTAAGCAGTGCTTGCATACCGACATCAGGCTGACCCAAGAATCGATAATCGGCATGACGCGTCGGTGACTTGTCTGCCGGCAAACCCGCCGGGACTTCAACCAACATGGCGTAAGCGTCCTTCTTGTCGAGGCTGACCGCCACGATAAGACGCTTGTTCAAGCAGGTTTGGGCGGTTTCGCAAAGCGGGCCGACCAAGTAAGCATCGCCGTCTTCAGTCACCGCATTCATCTGCTCGGCACTGCCCGACAGGTTCATCACCCATTCCGGCAGGCGCTCTTCCTTTTTAACGACCTTTTGCCATGCATCGCGGTAAGCAGGGTCATTTAACAGTTCGTTGGCACGGGTCTGGCCATCGTTGGCGGCCATGACCATGGCGCTGCTGCCCATGAGCAGGGCAGCGGCCATTGCCTTAAAGGATCGGCTAAACATGGTTACCCTCGACCGCGGCGACCGAAGATGAAGGACACGACGAACATCACCAGGAACACGACAAAGAGAATCTTGGCGATACCCGTGGCGGTGCCAGCGATACCACCAAAGCCCAGAACGGCTGCGATGATGGCGATAATCAGAAAGGTAATTGCCCAACTCAACATGGTGATTCTCCTTATTACTGTGGGAAAGCGTGTCTGTATCAATGCAGCCCCCTCAAGCCCGCAAGGGTCTCAAGGTTGTGAACACTTAAAACACCCAACGTTCCTGCGGCACTTCAGTATTTGCGATTTGCGTCTCATCGGCTGCCGTCAGGGCGTAGCCGGCGATCACCTCGGCGCTCGAGCCGATCGCACTGAAGTGCGTCTGCTGGGCGGGTTGGTGCAAAACTGTTTGGGCAGGTGGTGAAACCTGCTCAAAACGCACGAGTTGCTGACCACCGATCAACGTGACCAGAAGCGCCAAGCTGGCGAACAGGCCTTGCTGAAGCTGAAGCGAAGAAACGCGAATGCGGGATAGACCTAGACGATTCATGCTCAGACTCCTGCCACTCGGTGGTCATTGTTGGGTTGAGTCCGCCAGCGTTAACCGCTGCAAGACTGCGTTACAGGGGTTATTGCAGGCGGCATGCCAACTTTTTAACAACCACAAAACCCTTATAAATCAATGATTTATAAGCGATAACAAAATGCGCTAGCGAGCATCCTGCACGATGCACGGAGGTTGGGTCGGGCGTTCTGCACGACGGACTGAGGCCGAGTTCCACTCAGGCCGGGAAGGGATGGCACAATGCAATTGTTTTAGTGAGAGGGGATGACCGGCGTCGGAGCTTAAAATCACGTTAAATCAGTGAGTTACAGCATGCAGGCAAGTGGCTACCCTGCTAGCCTCTGAATCATTCGTGAAAAATCATGCAACTTGCCCGATGATTCCGACACTAACCAACATCACTCACTAAGGAACGTAGGAAATGGAGTCAGCCAAAGAGCACCAAGGCCGCATTCTGCTGGTCGACGATGAGTCCGCCATCCTGCGTACATTCCGCTACTGCCTCGAAGACGAGGGGTACACCGTGGCCACGGCCAACAGTGCCGCCCAGGCCGAAGCCCTGCTGCAACGCCAAGTGTTCGATTTGTGCTTTCTGGACCTGCGCCTGGGCGAAGACAACGGCCTGGATGTGCTGGCCCAAATGCGCGTTCAAGCCCCCTGGATGCGCGTGGTTATCGTCACCGCTCATTCCGCTGTAGACACCGCGGTCGACGCCATTCAAGCAGGCGCGGCAGATTATCTGGTCAAGCCATGCAGCCCGGATCAACTGCGACTGGCCACGGCCAAACAGTTGGAAGTGCGTCAGTTGTCGGCGCGCCTTGAGGCGCTGGAAGGGGAAGTGCGCAAGCCTAAAGACGGCCTGGACTCTCACAGCCCGGCGATGATGGTGGTCCTGGAGACCGCGCGCCAGGTGGCCAGCACCGACGCCAACATCCTGATTCTGGGCGAGTCGGGCACCGGTAAAGGGGAACTGGCGCGTGCCATCCATGGCTGGAGCAAACGGGCGAAGAAGTCCTGCGTCACCATTAACTGCCCGTCATTAACGGCCGAGTTGATGGAAAGCGAGTTGTTCGGCCACACCAAAGGCGCGTTCACCGGCGCCAGCGAAAGCACTCTGGGCCGCGTCAACCAGGCCGACGGCGGGACATTGTTCCTCGATGAAATCGGCGACTTCCCACTGGCGTTACAGCCAAAACTGCTGCGCTTCATTCAAGACAAAGAATATGAGCGCGTCGGTGACCCGGTCACACGCCGGGCTGACGTGCGTATTCTGGCCGCCACCAACCTTAACCTTGAGGACATGGTGCGCGATGGCCGCTTCCGCGAGGACTTGCTCTATCGTCTGAACGTCATCACGTTGCACTTGCCGCCCTTGCGCGAGCGCAGCGAAGACATCCTGACGCTGGCCGACCGCTTTCTGGCGCGTTTCGTCAAAGAGTACGCACGCCCCGCCCGCGGCTTCAGCGAAGAAGCGCGTCAGGCACTGGCCAATTACCGATGGCCTGGCAATATCCGCGAACTGCGTAACGTTGTAGAACGCGCCAGCATCATTTGCCCGCAGGAAGTCGTTGAAGTCAGCCACTTGGGCATGGCCGAGCAAACCACGCCCAACGCCCCGCGTATCGGGGCTGCATTAAGCCTCGACCAGTTAGAGAAAGCGCACATCGGCGCGGTACTGGCCACCAGCGACACCCTCGATCAAGCTGCCAAAACCCTCGGTATTGACGCCTCAACGCTGTATCGCAAACGCAAGCAGTACAACCTGTGAGTAATCTTCGATGAAACTCGCTATCAAGCTTCGAACACGCCTTTTTTTGAGCATTTCAGCGCTGATTACCGTGGCGCTGATGGGGTTGGTGCTCGGCGTGTTCGGCGTGATGCAAATGGCCAAAACCCAGGAAGCGTTGATCCGCAATAACTTCATCACCCTCGATCTGGGGCTCAAGCTGCGCCAGACCTTGGGGGATCAACTGATCCTGATGCTGCACAACGAACCTGATACGGCTGAGCTTAAAGCCACCTCCGAGCAGTACCTGAAACTGCTCGACGAAGGCATCGAACACGAGCGCAAGCATAATTTGACCAGTGGGTTTGCCAAGGCGCGGGTCGATTATGTGAGCTTTCTGGAGGCGTTCAATCAGACGCATCGCCAGGGTCTTAACCTGAGCAACAACAATGACCTCACCAACCGCTTCAATGCGCTGCGCAACGGCCTGATTGACGAACACCGCAAGGCGCTCGAAACCATCAACACCGCACAGGCGCAGGCGCGTGAACGGGCCATGGTGATCGCCACGGTACTGGGGCTGGTGGGCGTTGCGGTGCTGATCATCGGCTTTATTACCGCCCACGGGATCGCCCGACGTTTTGGCGCGCCCATCGAGGCGCTGGCCAAAGCGGCCGACAACATCGGTAAAGGGAATTTCGAGGTGGTTTTGCCGCTGTCTTCCGCCACCGAGATGAACCTGCTGACGCGGCGTTTCGGCATCATGGCCGAAGCCTTGCGCCAGCATCAGGCAACCAACGTCGATGAACTGTTGGCCGGGCAACAACGGCTACAGGCAGTGCTCGACAGCATTGACGACGGGTTGTTGATGATCGATCAAGAGGGCCGTCTGGAACACCTGAACCCTGTCGCTCAGCGTCAGTTGGGCTGGGACGAAGGCCGTCTGGGCCAGACGCTGGGCGAAGCCTTGCAGCGGCCGGAGCTGGATCAGCAACTGTTGACTGTATTACGCGGCGGCAGTCTGGAACGCTTGCCGGAAGACCTGAGCGTCGACATTGAGGGTGAAACACGCCTGCTGACGTACAGCCTGACCCCGGTCAGCCAACCCAAGGGCCCGATTCTGGGCGCGGTAATGGTGCTGCATGATGTGACCGAGCAGCGGGCGTTCGAGCGGGTTCGCAGCGAGTTTGTATTGCGGGCCTCTCACGAGCTACGGACCCCGGTGAGCGGCATGCACATGGCGTTCGGTTTGTTTCTGGAGCGTGCGCATTTCGATCCGCAATCACGTGAAGCGGACTTGCTGAACACGGTCAACGAAGAAATGCAGCGGCTGATGCAGCTTATAAACGATCTGCTGAACTTCTCCCGCTATCAGAACGGCATGCAAAAACTCACCTTGGCACCGTGCGACCTTCAGGAAATGCTGGAGCAGGCGCAAGCCCGATTTGCTGACCGGGCCAACGCCAAGGATGTCGAGTTTGTGATCGACCTGCAGTCGCCACTACCGCGCCTCAATGCCGATCAGGCGCAATTGGAACGCGTGCTGGACAACCTGATAGACAACGCCTTGCGCCATACCCCTATTGGCGGGCAAATCCGCCTGCAAGCGCGGCGCCATGGAGAGCGGGTGATTATCAGCGTCGAAGACAATGGCGAAGGCATCGCCTACAGCCAGCAAGGCCGTATTTTCGAGCCCTTCGTGCAAGTCGGCCGTAAAAAAGGCGGCGCAGGGTTGGGGCTGGCGTTGTGCAAGGAGATTGTGCAGTTGCACGGCGGGCGCATCGGCGTCTACTCGCGTCCTGGCCAAGGCACCCAGTTCTATATGGCGCTGCCGTTATAGGCGCGGCTTACACGTCGTCGTCAGCACGACGTGGGCCGAGCCGTCGGCCACCGGTGATGCGCTCCCGGAACTGGTGCGCATTCAGCGGTTTCTCAAACAGCCAGCCTTGCCCATAGACCACGCCCTCGCTGCGCAACAATTCAACCTGATAGTCATGCTCGATGCCTTCAGCGATCACCTTGAGGTTCAAGGCGTGAGCCATGCGGATGATGTGTGGCGCCACGCCGCTGCTGGCCGCGTCATAGCCCAGCGCATCAATGAATGCCTTGTCGATTTTCAGGCAGTCCACGGGCAAGGTTTGCAGGTACGCCAGGCTGCTGTAGCCGGTGCCAAAGTCATCAATCAGGATTGAATGCCCCTTGTCGCGCAAGGCTTGAAGCTTGAGGCGCGCGACTTCGACATCGATCATGCCGCGCTCGGTGACTTCAAACGCGATCTGGCTGGCCGCCACCTCGTGAATGGCCAACAGACGCGCCACCACCTTGCCAATGCGCGGCTCCATCACGTCACACGCAGACAGGTTAATAGAGACATATAGCTGCGGATTGGCGCGCAACACCGGCCCCAATTGCTCGAGGGTGCGCTCCAAGACGAAATCGGTCAGTTGACGAATCTGCCCTGTGCTTTCTGCCAAGGGAATGAACAACTCGGGACTGGTCATGGTGCCATCTGCATGTCGCCAGCGAATCAACGCTTCAGCCCCTACAAACTGGCGGGTGTTGAGGTCGACAATCGGTTGATAGCGCACCTTGAATTCGCCCCGCCGCAGGGCACCCTGCAACTCACCGCCCAGTGACTGACGCTGACGGGCCAGGTGCAACACCAGCGCCCCCATGCACAGCGCAATCAGCAGGCTGCCGGGGAGCATCCACCACAGCTCTGCCAGATACGCCTTGGCCTCGGCACGCGGCAGGCTCAACACCAATTGATAGTCGGAACTGTCCGTGGGCAAGCGGTACAACATGCGGTAATCGGTGACCACCACTTCGCCGTCGTCCGGTGGCCAGCCTGCACTGGGCGGCCAATCCTGAGCCTGCCCCAACACAGGAAGCGCCCGTTTGCCCTCATCGACCACCACCAGCAGACTGCCGTCGGGGGGCAAATCCACCGCATCGCTCAAATGCCCGCGCGAGGTGGTGACTTCAAAATCGCCGCGGCCCAGCATCAACCCGGCAAGATTGTCGTCCGGTTCATTGGGGCTGGTGAGCCAGTAACGATAGACCGGGCCTTTTATGTCGGGCTCGCGGCCGGGTGAAGGGGTCAGACTCAGACGCGCAGGCCAGTTGGAGCAGATCTGGGAGCCATCATAGAAAATGGCTTCATAAATGAAGCGGTACTGAAAACTGACCTGCTGCAACTGGTCAATCATCAACGGGCCGCAATCGCGCAGCGGCTGATTGTTCAAATCATCCAACCCTTTGCGCAACTGGTTGAACAGTTGTTCGAGTCGTTCAAGCAACCGTTCGCCATGCACGCTCATTTGCTCGCGCTCGCGCATCTGAACTTGATGCATGGCAATCGGAACGCTCAGTGCCAGCAACAGGCTGGCACTGAGCAAGGTCGCCAGTATGGCCAGCGACCATGGACGGTAAAGAGCATTGCGCAGGCTTTTGGTAAAAGTCCGCAGCGTCACACGTCCTGAGGCCAATCCCTGCTCCTGATCTTATTGAGTGGTGTTCAGCACATTCAACATAGCTGCCGTTTCCGCGTCCGGGAAGCCGTCAAAGCGAGAAGGGCGGAAACGCATCTGGAACGCGGCCAAAACGTGTCGCGTCGCGACGTCCAGTTCACCTGTTTGCGGTGTTTCATAACCGAACAGGGCCAATTGTTGCTGAAACCAGGTGATGCTCGGCAGCTGTCGGTCATACACAGCCTGAGCGCGAGCAACCGCCTGGGCATTGGGCCACACGCCGAAACCTGCGTCTGCCAGACGTTTCCAGGGGAACAGCGGACCGGGGTCGAGCTTGCGCGTCGGCGCAATATCGCTGTGACCGATGATGTTCTGCGGGTTGATTTTGTAGCGCGTGGAAATGTCCTTGAGCAGGGCGATCAGGGTCTGGATCTGACCTTCGGTATACGGGTACCAGACCCGACCTTGAGGCGTGTCGCGAAAGCCCTTGTTGACGATTTCGATACCGATGGAGCTGGAATTCAGCCAGGTGCGGCCTTTCCATTGGCTTTCGCCGGCGTGCCAGGCGCGCTGGTTTTCATCCACCAGTTTGTAGAGGGTCGGCGGGGTATCGCCAATCAGGTAGTGACTGCTCACAGGACCGTGGGTGAGCAACTCAAGCGAGCGCTCCAGCGAGGTCGATGTGTAATGCAGCACGATGAATTGCACACGGCTGTCGTAATTGACCGAAGGATGGCTGGTGTCCATGCGCGGCCCGCTGGCACAACCGGCCAGCAGCAGGGCAGACAAAATCAGGGTGATTACTTTCATGGTTTAAGTTTTAGCGTTGGGGCAGACAGGCAACAGCATAACGTAAGGCAGGCGTTTAACCCTGCTCAATGGTGTTGCGGCCTGCCGCTTTGGCGCGATACAGCGCTTGATCCGCGCGTTTGAGGACCTGATCGCTGCGCTCGCCGGGCTTGAACGCGGCCAGGCCGATCGAAACCGTGACGGTCACAGGCTCGCCCTTAAAGTGAAACGGGCACGCCTCGATGGCAGCCCGCAGCGTGTTGGCCAGTTGCATCCCCACCGCCATGCTCGTCGCGGGCATCAGCATGACGAACTCTTCCCCCCCAAAACGCGCAATAAAGTCGTTAGGGCGCAGGCGCTTGCGCAACTGCGTGGCGATGATCTTCAAGACTTTGTCGCCCGCCAGATGACCATAGCCATCGTTGATGCGTTTGAAATGATCCAGATCGAGCATGGCCACCAGCAGCATGTTGCCGTGTTGTTGCCATTGTTCGACCTCGTGGGCCAATCGCTCGCCCCACGCCGCCCGGTTAGGCAAGCCGGTTAACGGATCAATCAGGGCCTTTTGCCGCTGCTCTTCAAGGTGCTCGCGGTAGCCTTGGGCTTCCTGCTCCATATGCGCCACCCGCTCGGCCAAGCCTTGCAGGTGCGTGGCAACTTCCTGTTCGCGGGCATCGCGCTGTTGCTGATGCTGGTCCATGGTGCCCAGCAACGCCTCCAAGCGGCTTTCGAGGATGTGTTTAAGGCTGTTGAGGTCCGCGGCGTCTTGCACGCTGCTCTGCAGATCGTCGACGTGTTCGCGCAGTTGGGTGTGCATGTCATCGGCTGCGGTACGGCCTTCAGCATGGCCCGCACTCGCCGCCTGGAGATTGCCTTGAAAGGACTCCAAGCGCTCGTTGAGCTGCTTGAGGTAAGCCTCGAACTCATGTTGACCGCTGTCCGTAATGGCCAACATCAACACGGCAAGATCGTCGAGGATCGGCAGTAATTCGTACCAGTTCAGTCCTTTTTCGAGACGGCTGCGCATCGCTTCGGCTTGCGGGCGATGATGCTCCGGCAACGAAAGATCGCTCAACAAGCCCAGCAGGGTCGATTCAATGTGCGAAGCGACCGAGCTATAGGACGGCTCGGGCGTGTCGGGCAGTGCGTAAACCGGGTCTTCTTCGGCACTGAGCGGTTCAAGCGCGTCAGGCTCGGGTTCGGGTTCGGGTTCGGGGGCCAGCGATTCAGAAACGGGCGACACCCCGGCCTCGACCCGCTCGGCATCGGCCTGGGCGAGCACCGATTCCAGCGCGCCACTCGAGGCCTCATCTGCATCGGGTTCGGTAGCGTCAGGCACCTCCACCGCTGCGGCCTGCGCAACAGGCTCAAGGGGTGGCAGCGACAGGATTTCGACTTCAATGGGCGAGGGTTGAAGCGCCTCGGGCGCGTGTTGCGGTACCTCCGCGACTTCCTCGTCGGGTTGAGTCGCAGGCACAGGCTCGACAGCCAGCGCGGGCCGCACTGCAACCGGTTCAGCACTGATGGCCACCGGGTCTGGGTTGATGGGCTGCGGGCTCGAGGTTTCGAACTCCGGCGCAGCCTTTTCCGCGTCTGCGCTGCCAAACAAACGTTGCAGCAAGCCCGGCTTCTGCGGCTCTGCATCGTTGAGTTGAGGCGCAAGCGCCTGCCCCTGCAAGGCACTTAATTCGCCCAAAAGCAGCGGAATCTCACGCGCCTGTGTCACGCGGCTGTCGAGCTGCTTGGCAAAGGTCTTCAGGGGCTTTCGGACGTCCCTGGGCAAGGGCAGCGCCTGCAACTGATTGACCAGCGTATTGAGCGCAGTACTGATCTGTTCGACACGGGTTTCACGGCGCTGCTCGGAGTCGAGCACGGCCTTTTCAAGGCGTGGCATAAGGGCGGCCAGCGCCGCGTCCATCTCGTCCGTGCGCACCGCCTCGCGCATCTCTTTCATGCACTGATCGACCGTACGGTCAGAACCTTCGGCGGCCAGCGTGCTGCGCACCAGCCCACGGCGCAGCAAGTCGAGCCGTGCGTTCCAGCGACGTTCGAGTTTTTCTTGGTGCTCGATGCTTTTAAGGTACTTCTCTTTCCAGCGCTTGGCGTCGTCGGCGGTCATGCAGGGGGCTCACTGGCGGGGGGACTCAACACGGGCAGTGAGTCGACACCCACCGAACCGGGCAAACGTATTTCAACCGCGACCGGTAAATGGTCTGAAATGGGTTGATCCAGTACCTGAACCCGCTCCAGGGTCAGGGTTGGACTGAGCAAAATATGATCAAGGCAACGCTGCGGACGCCAACTGGGGAAGGTGGCTTCCATTTGCGGGGCCAGTAAGCCTAGATCGCGCAGTGGCGAAGTATGTAACAGATCACTGGCATGGGTGTTCATGTCCCCCATCAACACTTGGTGCTGATAGCCGCCAATCAGCTCGCGTACATACGCCAGTTGCAAGGTTCGGGTCTTGGTGCCCAACGCCAGGTGCATCATGACGACGACCAGAGCGTCCGCTCCTTCACCAAACCGCACCAGAATCGCGCCACGACCCGCAGGGCCGGGCAGGGGGTGGTCTTCAATCGCGGTAGGGCGCAAACGGCTGAGCACCCCGTTGCTGTGCTGGGCCAGGCGCCCGAGATTGCGATTGAGTTGTTGGTACCAGTAAGGGAATTCGCCCTGCTGGGCCAGGTACTTGACCTGATTGATGTAGCCGGAACGGTGGCTGCCGCCGTCCGCCTCTTGCAGCGCAACCAGATCGAAGTCGCTCAGCAGGTCGCCGATTCGATCCAGGTTGCCGGTGCGCCCCTTGTGCGGCAACACGTGCTGCCAACTGCGGGTCAGGTAATGACGATAACCCTGAGTGCTGTTGCCGACCTGAATATTGAAACTGAGCAGCCGCAAACGACGATCATCCGATAACCCGCGGGTTACCAGAGGGTCTTCATTGACCTGCGGCTCATGCAGGCCAACGATGCGTTCATTCTTCCAGCGCCGCACAGGAAAGGCCCCCCTTACTTCGCAGCCTCTGCACGCTCTTTGGCGATCAACTGATCGGCCACGTTCAAGGTTTGCTCAGCGCCACCTGAAGAACCCAGGTCAAAACGGTACTTGCCGTTGACGATCATGGTAGGCACACCGGAGATTTCATATTTTTTGGCAAGTTCTTTGGCTTTAGTGATTTGGCCCGCGATGGCGAACGAATTGAAGGTCGACAGGAACTTGTCTTTGTCTACGCCTTGAGTGGCCAAAAATTCAGCCATTTCATCAGGTTTGACCAGGCGCTTGCCTTCATTTTGGATGGCGTTGAACACCGCATTGTGCACTTTATGCTCAACACCCATGGCTTCAAGGGTCAGGAACATTTGCCCGTGAGCATCCCATGGGCCGCCGAACATGGCAGGAATACGCACAAAATTCACATCCGCAGGCAGCTTCTCGACCCATGGGTTAATCACTGGCTCGAACGAATAGCAATGCGGGCAGCCGTACCAGAACAACTCAACAACCTCGATCTTGCCAGGCTCAGCGACCGGAACAGCATTAGACAACTGAACGTATGTTTTACCCGCTTCGAGCGGTACATCGGCAGCGTGGGCCGACATGCCAAACAGGCTGGCACTGACGAGAGCGGCGCTGAGGATCAGATTACGCATGCTTTACTCCTGGACAAATAAGGTCGCTGTCACGTGACCTGTATTCAGACAGGCCCGCGCAGTCTTGAGTTCGGTAGTGTAACGGCAGATGCCATAAAAAAGGGCAGCCAACGCTGCCCTTTTAAACTCACACTCAAGGATTAAACGATCGTTAACATGGCCAACGACTCACGCCTTGGCTCATCGACCGCAGAAACCTTAGTGCAGACCTTGAATGTAGCTGGCCAGGGCTTTGATGTCCTTGTTGCTCAGCTTGGCCGCGATACTGCGCATGACCATGGTGTCGCCGTCGTTTGTACGGTCGCCTTCACGGAAAGCTGTCAGTTGTTTCTCGATGTAGCCGGCATGTTGGCCACCCAGGTGCGGGAACCCGGCGGGTGCGTTGCCCTGACCGTCTGGCGAGTGGCAACCGGTGCAGGCTGGCAGGCCTTTCTCAACATCCCCACCACGGAACAATGCCTGGCCACGCTCGACCAGTTTTGCGTCAGCCGCGCCAACAGAGCCCTTCTGGCTGGAGAAATAAGCGGCAATGTCGGCAAGGTCCTGATCACTCAGGTTGGTCAGCATGCCGGTCATTTCCAGCACCTCACGCTTGCCGTCCTTGATTTCGTGCAGCTGTTTGAGCAGGTATTTATTACCTTGCCCAGCCAGCTTCGGGAAGTTTGGCGCCATGCTATTGCCGTCGGGACCGTGACAAGCGCCACATACAGCGGTTTTTGCCTGACCGGCAGTAGCATCGCCCACAAGAGCAGTGCCTGCGGCCTGGGCAACACCGGTGACGCCCAAGGTCAACAGCAGACTCACGAGTAATTTGTTCATCAGCTAATCCAACTACGGCTAAGGGTTAAAGAGTTATGGGCCGGGCTCACTCATTCATCACACGATGATCATTACGGTAAACCTCGACACTGCAGTCCATGCACAAACCACGCGGCGGCATCGCCTTGAAACCCTGGGTCACGTGCTGCACCAGCGTTTTCATACCCTGTTTGCTTCTAGTCTCAGGCTTTCCGACGACCGGTTTCGGGTCGGTTGGCGCGGGCCAGAACGTCAGGTCATACAAACGCGGTTGTACACGGCTTCCGGATCCTGTGTAGCCTGAGCGCTATTCGCGGCATCAAGACACCGACAGCCAGCAGTCATAAAACGACCTTTCAGGGTTGGGAGCTTGCTGCGTTCTAATGCGCAACCTAGGTCAATCGCTCCCGTGTACTTCATCCTACGCTGGGACAAAGCGCACACAAAATCTGCGGCATTATATACTGGCGTCACTGAAACGGAAACGACACTGCTCGCCGCGTCCATTCCTGACGCCGCTCACATCGGAAATCCCATGCAACTCAAGAACCCCATTCTCGGTCTGTGCCAACAGGCTAAATTCATGCTCAGCGCCGCCAAAGTCGATCAATGCCCTGACGATGAAGGCTTTGAAGTCGCTTTTGCCGGGCGTTCCAACGCCGGTAAATCCAGCGCCCTGAACACCCTGACACACGCCAGCCTGGCACGCACCTCCAAAACTCCGGGCCGTACCCAACTGCTGAACTTCTTCCAGCTCGACGAAGAACGGCGCCTGGTCGACTTGCCGGGTTACGGCTACGCCAAAGTGCCCATCCCGCTGAAACTTCACTGGCAGCGCCACCTGGAAGCCTACCTGGGCAGTCGTGAGAGCCTCAAAGGGCTGATTTTGATGATGGATATCCGTCATCCCATGACTGACTTCGACAAGTTGATGCTCGACTGGGCAGTGCAAAGCGGCATGCCGATGCACATCTTGCTGACCAAAGCCGACAAACTGACCTTCGGCGCCGCCAAGGGCGAGTTGTTGAAAGTGCAGTCACAAATCCGTAAAGGCTGGGGCGACGCGGTGACCATCCAAATGTTCTCGGCCCCCAAGCGCATGGGCCTGGAAGAGGCGTACACCGTGCTCGCAAACTGGATGGAACTGCCGAACAAAGGCGAAGAAGACGCGGGCGAGTAACAAATCGCAGGCAAAAAAAACCCCGGACTTCGTATGGGGAGGGGGAAGTTCGGGGTTCAAGTACTGAACCGCTAGGGCGGGGTTCAGAATTCTGCCAACACTTAACACAACATTAGGAGCATTGAAGGGCTTCACCACCCATTCAACAGATCTGAGTGGTGAAGGAGGATTTAGTTCCAGACGCCTAAAAACTCTTTGATCTAAGCAAATTCCCTTCAGAACTAATGGCAAATTGCCTGTGACGATCAGTCGCAGGCAATTCAGGGTTTTAGTGCGCCTCATCCCAGTTATTGCCGACGCCCACCTCCACCACCAGTGGCACATCCAGCGTGGCGGCGTCACTCATGTGTACGCGCAGCGCTTCGCTCACCTGTTCCACCAGGTCTTCGCGCACTTCCAGCACCAATTCGTCGTGCACTTGCAGGATGACGCGCGCCTCAAGCCCCGAAGCGCTCAACCAGTTATCCACCGCCACCATGGCTTTCTTGATGATGTCAGCCGCCGTGCCTTGCATCGGTGCGTTGATCGCGGTGCGCTCGGCGCCTTTGCGCAAGGCCGGGTTCTTCGCATTGATCTCGGGCAAGTACAGGCGACGGCCGAAAATGGTCTCGACATACCCTTGCTCAGCCGCCTGCGTGCGCGTGCGCTCCATGTAGTTGAGTACGCCGGGGTAGCGTGCGAAATAACGGTCGATGTACGCCTGCGACTGCTTGCGGTCGACCCCGATTTGCTTGGCCAGACCGAAAGCGCTCATCCCGTAGATCAAACCAAAGTTGATCGCCTTGGCACTGCGTCGCTGGTCCGTGGTGACATCGCTCAGCTCAACCCCGAACACTTCCGCCGCGGTCGCACTGTGTACGTCCAGATTATTGCGGAAGGCATGCAACAAGCCTTCGTCCTTGGCGAGATGCGCCATGATCCGCAGCTCGATTTGTGAGTAGTCCGCCGCCAGCAATTTGTAACCTGGTGGCGCGACGAATGCCTGACGAATCCGGCGGCCTTCCGCCGTCCGAATCGGGATGTTCTGCAGGTTCGGATCACTGGACGACAAACGGCCTGTCGCCGTGACCGCCTGGTGGTAGGACGTGTGAATCCGTCCCGTTCGCGGGTTGATCTGTTCAGGCAGGCGATCGGTGTAAGTGCTTTTCAGCTTGCTCATCGAACGGTACTGCATCAGCACTTTGGGCAGCGGGAAGTCTTGCTCGGCCAACTCGGCCAGAACGGCTTCAGCGGTTGAAGGCTGACCTTTGGCCGTCTTGCTGATAATGGGCAAGCCCAACTTTTCGTACAGGATCACGCCCAATTGCTTAGGGGAGCTGAGATTGAATTCTTCGCCCGCAATTTCAAACGCCTCACGCTCCAGCGCGACCATTTTGTCGCCCAGTTCAACGCTCTGCACACCCAACAGCTTGGCGTCCACCAAGGCACCTTGGCGCTCGATGCGCGCCAATACCGGCACAAGCGGCATCTCAATGTCGGTCAGCACGCTGTTGAGGCTCGGTATCGCCAGCAGTTTTTCATGCAGGACATTGTGCAAACGCAATGTCACATCGGCGTCTTCGGCAGCGTAAGGGCCAGCCTGTTCCAGCGAGATCTGGTCAAAGGTCAGCTGCTTGGCCCCTTTGCCGGCAATATCCTGAAAACTGGTGGTGCTGTGACCCAGATACTTGAGCGCCAGGCTGTCCATGTCGTGGCGAGTGGCCGTGGAGTCGAGCACGTAGGACTCCAGCATGGTGTCGAAAGCAATGCCTTGCACACTGATCCCACACGCCGGATCGCCGCCGATTGCGCAGTTGGCGAGGATGTTCATGTCAAATTTGGCATGTTGCCCGACCTTGGCCTTGTTCGGGTCTTCGAGCAGCGGCTTAAGGGCGCGCAGCACGGTGTCACGGTCCAGTTGCTCAGGCACGCCCATGTAGGAATGCGTCAACGGAATGTAAGCCGCTTCACCCGGCTTGACTGCAAACGACAGGCCCACCAACTGCGCTTGCTGAGCATCCAAACCGGTGGTTTCGGTATCAAACGCGATCAGTTGGGCGTCCTGTAACTTCTTCAGCCACACCTCAAAACGGGCCTGATCGAGGATGGTTTCGTACTGCACCTCGGTATCGGCACTCTCGACAGGCGCTTCCTGGGCAATCACCTGACCCGCCCGCTTGGCTTCGCGCTCGACTTCTGCGATCCAGCTCTTGAACTCCAGCTCGGTGTACAACGCGATCAGCTTTTCGCAATCGGGCGCTTTGAGGTGCAGGTCTTCAAGGCCGATATCCAGCGGCACATCGATTTTGATCGTGGCCAATTGATACGACAAAAATGCCATTTCCCGGTGTTCTTCAAGCTTCGCGGGCAGGTTTTTGGCCCCGCGAATGGGCAGCGTCGGGACGATGTCGAGTTTTTCGTACAAGTCGACCAGACCGCCGCCTACGCCAACCAGCAAGCCAGACGCCGTCTTCGGGCCAATGCCCGGAACACCCGGAATGTTGTCGGAGGAATCGCCCATCAGCGCCAGGTAGTCAATGATCTGCTCGGGCGAGACGCCAAACTTCTCTTTCACACCTTCAACGTCCAGCACGCTGCCGGTCATGGTGTTGACCAAGGTGATGTGACCGTCAACCAGTTGCGCCATATCCTTGTCGCCGGTGGAGATCACCACCGGGCGGTCTGCGGCGGCGCTGCTGCGCGCCAGGGTGCCGATCACGTCGTCCGCTTCAACGCCTTCGACACACAGCAGGGGGAAGCCCAGCGCAATCACGCTTGCATGCAAGGGCTCGATTTGCACGCGCATGTCATCGGGCATGCTCGGTCGGTTGGCCTTGTATTCGGCGTACATGTCATCGCGAAATGTCCCGCCCTTGGCATCGAAAACAACCGCGAACGGGCTGTCCGGATACTGCTTGCGCAGACTTTTCAGCATGTTCAACACGCCCTTCACGGCACCTGTCGGCAGGCCCTTGGACGTGGTCAGCGGCGGCAGCGCGTGGAAAGCGCGGTACAGATATGAAGAACCGTCCACCAGGACGAGGGGTGCTTGGCTCATGAGCAGGATCAACCTTTTCCGCGAGTCCGGCGCTAGAATGTCCGGACCAATGACGACAAAGGGACAAGGTTATCATGCGTACACTTAATCGCCTGTTGCTCACCGGCTTGATTGCAGCCATTCCGCTGGTAACCTTCGCGGCAGATGAGGCACCTTCCGCCGATCCGGAAGTCACCATTCGCACGGAAGGCGACAAAACTATCCAGGAATACCGTCAAAACGGCTTCCTGTACGCCATCAAGGTCACCCCAAAAGGGGGCAAACCGTACTTTCTGGTACGCGCTGATGGTTCAGAAGGCAATTACATCCGTTCCGACCAGCCGGATATGCTGATTCCATCGTGGAAAATTTTCGAATGGAAATAGCGTCTTAACTTTAATCGGCGCCGCACCCTCGCGGCGCCCGTACTGGCAGTTTTAACCATGTCTGTTTTCACGCAACTGGCTCGTCCCGAGCTGGAAACCTTTCTTGCACCTTATGGGCTCGGCCGTTTGCTCGACTTCCAGGGGATCGCCGCTGGTAGCGAAAACACCAATTACTTCATCAGCCTGGAGAAGGGCGAATACGTTCTGACCCTGGTTGAACGCGGTCCTGTTGACGAAATGCCGTTCTTCATTCAATTGCTGGACGTGCTGCACGACGCCGACTTGCCGGTGCCCTACGCTTTGCGCACGCTGGACGGCCAGGCCTTACGTGAACTCAAAGGCAAACCGGCGCTCCTGCAACCGCGCCTGGCGGGCAAGCACATTCGCGAAGCCAATGCTCAGCACTGCACACAAGTCGGTGAGCTGCTGGGCCATTTGCATGTGGCGACCCGCGACAAGCTGCTTGAGCGCAAGACGGACCGCGGTCTGGACTGGATGCTGGCCGAAGGCCCCGCGCTGAAAAAGGACCTGACCGCTGAAGCGGCCCGGCTGCTGCAACTCGCACTCGATGAGATCAGCGAACGCAAAGCGCAGATTCTGGCGCTGCCACGGGCCAACCTGCACGGCGACCTGTTCCGCGACAACGCGATGTTCGAAGGCACGCACCTGACCGGCCTGATCGACTTCTACAACGCCTGTTCCGGGCCGATGCTGTACGACGTGGCCATTGCACTGAACGACTGGTGCGCAGACGAAGCAGGCCACCTAGACGCTCCCCGTGCCCGCGCCTTGCTGGGTGCCTACGCAGCATTGCGCCCGTTTACCGCCAGCGAAGCCGAGTTATGGCCCACCCTGCTGCGCGTCGCCTGTGTGCGTTTCTGGCTATCGCGCCTGATTGCAGCACAAACGTTCGCAGGCCAGGACGTACTGATTCACGACCCGGCCGAGTTCGAACGACTGTTGGCCGTTCATCAAAACGTCAGTATTCAATTGCCGTTCGCGCTGTAACGCACACGGCCACACAGTGCGATTGAGGGGCAGGGCTGCGATCACCGTGATAGCGCAGCCCGCCCCTCAGCGGCGCCAAGTTACAAATTCTCCAGACACCCCGCCAGGTCGTTGCCCAGTTTCTCCAGCAACTGCTCATAGCCTTGAGCCGTCGCCGGGGTGTAGCCCCCCAACGCATCCAGCTCCGCCAAGGTCACGGGCATCCCGGCCGTCAGCGTTTGCGCCAGACGCGGACGCAGCGGCGGCTCGCTGAACACGCAGGTTTTGCCCACTGCCTGCAATTGCTTGCGCATGGCGGCCACATGCTGAGCGCCCGGCTGGACTTCCGATGCCACGCTGAACACGCCCGCATGCTTGAGGCCGTAAGCGCTCTCGAAGTAGTCGTAAGCCTCGTGAAACACAAAGAACGGTTTGTCGGCCACGCCTGCCAGACGCGCCTTGAGCCGCGCATCAAGTGCGTCCAGGCGTTCGTTGAAGGCCTTCAGGTTGCGCTGATATGTCGCCGCATTGGCCGGGTCTTTCTCACTCAGGTCAGCCGCCATTTTGGCTGCGATAACCCGTGCATTCGCAGGCGCCAGCCACAGGTGGGCATCCAGCGTGCCAGGGCGATGATCGTGATCGTGTTCGGCAGCATCCTCAGAGTGGGAATGGCTGTCCTCGGTAAAGTGACGCAGCGTCAGGCCAGGCAAGGTCTGTACCGAGACCGACGGAGCGGTGCGCCCCGTCAGCACGCGCGGCAGGAACCCTTCCATGTCCGGGCCGATCCAGTACAGCAGGTCGGCCGATTGCACACGCCGTACGTCGGATGGCCGAAGCGCGAAGCTGTGCGGCGATGCGTTGGGTGGCAGCAACACGTCTGGCTTACCGACGCCGTCCTGCACCGCCGCAGCGATCAGCTGCAAAGGCTTGATGCTGGTCAGCACGTTAACGTCCGCTTGAGCAGGGCCAATCACCAACAAACTGGCGCTGAAAGCAATAAAAATCGAAAAAAGACGGGGCACGATGAGCACTCAGGGTGGTTGAAACGGGTAACATAATAACGTCTCTCTCAGAAATCGTCGCCGCCCATGCCTATTACACCGCTTGCCAGCCGCCCTCACGACCACTCCCATTGCGTTCACAGCGCCCTAAGCGAGGCCGATACCTTGTGCGCGCAAAAGGGCCTGCGCCTGACCGCATTGCGCAAGCGGGTGCTGGAGCTGGTCTGGCAGAGCCATAAACCGCTGGGCGCCTACGACATTCTGGCCGTGCTCAGCGAACAGGACGGCCGCCGCGCCGCGCCCCCGACCGTGTACCGAGCACTCGACTTTCTGCTGGAAAACGGCCTGGTGCACCGCATCTCATCTCTGAATGCCTTTGTGGGGTGCAGCCACCCCGAGCACCCGCATCAGGGGCAGTTCCTGATTTGCCGCACCTGCCACGCCGCCATTGAGCTGGAGCAAAAATCCATCAGCGACGCGATTATCAGCAGCGCACACGATGTCGGCTTTACTGTCGAAGGCCAGACGGTCGAAGTCGTCGGCTTGTGCGCAGGCTGCCGGGAGGCTTGATGAGCGCTGCATTGATTCGCCTTGAACACGTCACCGTGACCTACTCGGGGCAAAACGTGCTCGACAACATCGAGCTGAGCGTCGAGCCGGGCCAGATCGTGACCCTGATCGGGCCCAATGGCGCGGGTAAAACCACACTGGTCAAAGCCGTACTGGGCCTGATAAAGCCGACGAGCGGCAGTGTGTGGCGCAAACCCAAACTGCGCGTGGGCTACATGCCCCAAAAACTGCACGTCGATCCGACGCTGCCGTTGTCAGTGCTGCGTTTTTTGCGCCTGGTACCGGGGGTTGACCGGGCTCAGGCGCTCGAAGCCCTGAAAGAAGTGGGCGCAGAAAAGGTCATCGACAGCCCGGTGCAGAGCGTGTCCGGGGGCGAAATGCAACGCGTGCTGCTGGCCCGCGCCTTGCTGCGCAAGCCTCAACTGCTGGTGCTCGACGAACCGGTGCAAGGCGTGGACGTCGCCGGTCAGTCCGAGCTGTACGCCCTGATTACCCGCCTGCGCGACCGTCATGGTTGCGGTGTGTTGATGGTGTCCCACGACCTGCACCTGGTGATGAGCACCACTGACCAGGTGGTGTGCCTGAACCGTCATGTCTGCTGCTCAGGTCACCCGGAACAGGTCAGCGGCGACCCCGCTTTCGTCGAGCTGTTCGGCAAAAACGCACAAAGCCTGGCGATTTATCACCACCATCACGACCATGCCCATGACTTGCATGGTTCGGTGGTCAACGCAGACGCCCAAAGCACACACCCCCACGTTCATGGAGAAGGCTGCAAGCATGGCTGATTTTCTGTTTTACGCCCTGCTGGCAGGCTTGGCTTTGGCGGTGGTAGCAGGGCCTTTAGGCTCTTTTGTGGTGTGGCGGCGCATGGCCTATTTTGGCGATACGCTGTCCCACGCGGCCTTGTTGGGCGTAGCGCTGGGTTTCTTGCTGGACATCAGCCCGGCCATTGCCGTGACGGTCGGTTGCCTGTTGCTGGCCATCCTCTTGGTAACCTTGCAACAACGACAACCACTGGCTTCAGACACGCTTCTGGGAATTCTCGCACCCAGCACCTTGTCCCTCGGCCTGGTCGTACTAAGCTTCATGCATGAAGTGCGAATCGACCTGATGGCCTACCTGTTCGGTGACCTGCTGGCGATCAGCCCGACCGACCTGATGTGGATCGTGGGCGGTAGCGCTGTGGTACTGGCGCTATTGGTCGCATTGTGGCGGCCGTTGCTGGCGATTACAGTGCACGAAGAGCTGGCCATGGTCGAAGGCTTGCCCGTCGCCGCATTGCGCATGACCTTGATGCTGTTGATTGCTGTCGTGATTGCCGTGGCAATGAAAATTGTCGGGGTGCTGTTGATTACATCGCTGCTGATCATCCCGGCAGCGGCGGCTCAACGCCATGCCCGTTCCCCTGAGCAAATGGCCCTCGGGGCCAGCGTTCTGGGGATGATGGCCGTGGGTGGTGGCCTTGCGCTGTCATGGTTCAAGGACACACCGGCTGGCCCTTCGATTGTGGTCTGTGCCGCTGCACTGTTTCTGCTGAGTTTTGTTCTGCCCCGTCGAGGGGTGTAGACTTGCTCGTTTTTTGCGCACTTAGAGAGCCGCAGGAATGAAGCTGTTCAATTACCGTTATGTGCTTCTGGTCGCATTTTCCGTGCTGCTGGGCGCCTGCCAAAGCACACCGTCTGCCGACCAGCTCGCGCAGCAACAACGTGCTGCAGCCATCGCTCAGCTGGAGCAAAACCTGGCCAGCAGCGAACTGGCGACCGCCGAAGACGAACTGGCGGCCCTGCAAGCGCAAACCCCGGACGACCCCCAGTGGGTGCAGTACCAGCGCCAACTGGCCGAAGCCTACCTGCAACGCAGTCAAATCTACCTGCAAAAGGGTGATGTGAATGCGGCTGCCACGGCCCTGAGCCGCGCCCGCACCCTCATGCCCAAAGCGCCTGCGCTGACCAGCGGCGTCAACAGCGCCATTGCCCATGCACGCAAAGCCGAACTGGACAAGGCAGAAGCCGCCCTCAAAGCGGCTGAAAAACGGCCACCGGCCAAGGTCATCGACCCGGCAGCAGAGAGCACCACCGTTGCGCTGAACATCACCGACATCAAGAAACTTCGCCATCAACTGGACCTGATCGCGCAGGACATCGTCAATTATCAGTGCGCCGTGACGTTACAAGTGCCGCGCACCGCCGATTACCCATGGCTGGCGACCCTGATCACCAAACGCGTTAAAAAGCTCAACCCCGGCTTCGACTTCAAACTTGATCGCCACATCGTGCGCCACGTCCCGGCGCAAATGGTGCTGATTCCAAGCAAGCCTTGACCGACAGGCTCCAGACGTAAAAAAACGGGCTTGCAGGCTCTGCAAGCGCGTTTTTTTCAGGCTCACCTTATGCCGGGATTGCTTTGGCCTTCGGCTCGCGCGCCCAGACACGATGCTGGCCAATGGCAGCAAAGAACGCCTTGAAGTCCTTGGCATCCTTGAGCACCAACAGCCCCTCATCCGCCTGCAAATGCAGCACATCCAGCAACTGCTTGGCTTCGCCGTGCAGCGCAATCGCTTTCAAGTGTTTGTAGGCTTCCAGTACGTAATGCAAAGCTACGCCATCGCCGCTGAGCGCTTTGATCGATGCTGCGCCGCCCGGCACGTACACCGCGTCGAACACCACCGAGGGCATGCCTTCCATCGACGCATCCACTGGCAACGCCTTGCCATCCGCTGTTTTCACAGGCGCTGAAGTCGGCCCCAGCAGCTTGGCATGCGCGCCTTCAGCCGCCAGCGCCTGCTTAAGTGCATCAATCGCGGCACCATCGACCCCGTTGGCGGCCAGAATCGCCACTTTGCGGGTTTTGATATTGCCTGGCAGCAGGTTGGCCTGGCTTAGCGCAGGGGACTGGCTAACCGTGGTTTTGCGAGCCTCCACCGTGCCGGCTTTAGGCGCTGGCAGACCGAGGTTTTCAGCCACACGCTTGGCCAGTTCAAGATCAATGTTGGCCAAAATCTCGTTTACCTGACGCGCGCGGATGTGTTCGCGCTCCACCTTGCCCAGCTCAAAGCTATACGCCGCAATGATGTGCTCTTGCTCGTGCTTGCTCATGCTGTGGAAAAACAGCCGTGCCTGGGAGAAGTGGTCGCTGAACGACTCACTGCGCTGGCGAATCTTGTTCGCATCAATGCGCTCAGGGTAGCTTTCAAAACCGCCATCCTGTGCCGCTGGAGGGGTTTCTTTCGGCCAGCCACCATCAATCGAGTTAGGCTCGTAAGACGCCCGACCTTTATGAATGGTGCTGCGGTGCTGTGCATCGCGCTGGTTGTTATAGAACGGCGCGACCGGGCGGTTGATCGGGATCTCATGGAAGTTCGGCCCGCCCAGACGGCTGATCTGCGTATCGGTGTACGAGAACAGACGACCTTGCAGCAACGGGTCATTCGAGAAATCGATACCGGGCACGATATGACCGGGGCAGAACGCAACCTGCTCGGTCTCGGCAAAGAAGTTATCCGGGTTACGGTTGAGCACCATTTTGCCCAGAGGCGTGATCGGCACCAGCTCTTCCGGGATCAATTTGGTCGGATCAAGGATGTCGAACTCGAATTTGTGTTCGTCTTCTTCGGCAATGATTTGAACGCCCAGCTCCCACTCCGGGTAATCGCCGACTTCAATCGACTCCCACAGATCACGGCGATGGAAGTCGGTGTCTTTACCGGCCAGTTTTTGCGCTTCGTCCCACACCAGTGAGCAGGTGCCAGCACTTGGGCGCCAATGGAATTTGACGAAGTTGGATTTACCTTCGGCGTTGACCAGCCGGAAAGTATGCACGCCAAAACCTTGCATGCTGCGCAGGCTTTTCGGAATGGCACGGTCAGACATCGCCCAGATAACCATGTGCGCGGACTCGGGCACCAGTGAAACAAAATCCCAGAACGTGTCGTGGGCTGAACCGCCGGTAGGAATTTCGTTATGCGGCTCAGGTTTTACCGCGTGTACGAAGTCAGGAAATTTGATGGCGTCCTGAATGAAAAAAACCGGCATGTTGTTGCCGACCAGATCGAAGTTGCCTTCATCGGTAAAAAATTTCACGGCAAAGCCGCGAACGTCGCGCACCGTATCACCCGACCCGCGAGGTCCTTGTACCGTGGAAAAACGCACAAATACGGGGGTTTTCTTGCTCGGGTCTTGCAGGAAACCCGCCTTGGTCAGGGCGGTGTGGGCTTCGTACGTCTGAAAGTAACCATGGGCGCCGGTGCCCCGGGCGTGGACGATACGTTCTGGAATGCGTTCGTGGTCAAAATGCGTGATCTTCTCGCGCATGATGAAGTCTTCAAGCAACGAAGGGCCTCGGGCGCCGGCCTTCAAGGTGTTTTGATTGTCTGAAATCTTCACCCCTTGATTGGTGCGCAACGCCTGATCGGTGGCGTCATCCCGGAAGCGTTCCAGGCTCTCCAGTTTGACGTTCGTGTTGCCACGATCCAAGGTGTCGGTTCCGGCCATCTGGCTCTTGTTCGAAGACGGTTTTTTGGTACTCATCAGACTTCACTCCTTGTAGGCAAAAGCCCCATGGGCCGGGCTTTGTAGACAAATCTCCCGAAACGGGATGTGAGTTGCTTCAGGGTCTGTTCCCGTTTGATCGCCGCCGCTTTCATTGAAACGTGAACAGACCCTAGTACTGACTTGTCACCCTTAGCGGCGTTCCTTTTTTCTGACCTTTGATCGTCTTATTGCCAAATCGATGGTTGGAGCGCAAATAAATGCTAAGAACCTCTATACGGACAGGCTAAAATGCGCGCCCGGCTAACCGCTGATCTTATTTTTTCGCGCCCCACAAGGTTCGCTACGTGATTGAGTTCCATAACGTTCATAAAACTTACCGGGTCGCCGGTAAGGACATTCCCGCGCTGCACTCCACCAGTTTGCGTGTCGAGAGCGGCCAGGTATTTGGTCTGATTGGCCATTCCGGCGCGGGTAAAAGTACATTGCTGCGCCTGATTAACCGCCTCGAAACACCGAGCGGCGGGCAGATCATCGTCGACAACGAAGACGTCACGGCGATGGACGGCAACGGCCTGCGCCGTTTCCGTCAACAAGTCGGCATGATCTTTCAGCACTTCAACCTGCTGGCCTCCAAGACCGTGGCGGACAACGTCGCGCTGCCTCTGACGCTGGCCGGTGAATTGTCCCGCAACGAAATCGACAAACGCGTCGCTGAACTGCTGGCACGGGTGGGCTTGTCCGACCACGCCAAAAAGTACCCGGCGCAACTGTCAGGCGGCCAGAAACAGCGCGTGGGTATCGCCCGCGCCTTGTCCACCCAGCCAAAAGTGTTGCTCTGCGACGAGGCCACCAGTGCCCTCGACCCGCAAACCACGGCTTCGGTGTTGCAGCTACTGGCCGAAATCAACCGTGAGCTGAAGCTGACCATCGTGCTGATTACCCACGAAATGGACGTTATCCGTCGCGTGTGTGACGTGGTGGCGGTCATGGATGCGGGCAAGATCGTCGAGCAAGGCCCTGTGGCCGACGTGTTCTTGCACCCCAAGCACCCGACGACCAAACGCTTCGTGCAGGAAGACGAGCAGATCGACGAAAGCGAACAGCGTGACGACTTCGCTCACGTGCCAGGCCGTATCGTGCGCCTGACGTTCCAGGGCGAATCCACCTACGCGCCATTGCTGGGCACCATCGCCCGTGAAACCGGAGTGGACTACAGCATCCTGGCCGGTCGTATCGACCGCATCAAAGACACCCCTTATGGGCAACTGACCCTCGCCATCACCGGTGGCGACATGGAAGCTGCTTTCGCGCGCTTCACCGCCGCAGACGTACATATGGAGGTGCTGCGCTAATGGAAACCCTCTTGAGCTTCTTTTCCAACATCGACTGGTACGAAATCTGGTTGGCCTCCATCGACACCCTGATCATGCTCGGCGGTTCGCTGCTGTTTACGGTGTTGCTCGGTTTGCCGCTGGGCATTCTGTTGTTCCTGTGCAGCCCGCGCCAACTGCTGGAACAGAAAGCCCTGTATTCGGCCCTGTCGTTCGTGGTGAACATTCTGCGTTCGCTGCCGTTCATCATCCTGCTGGTCGTGATGATCCCGTTCACCGTCCTGATTACCGGCACCTCGCTGGGCGTCGCCGGTGCGATTCCGCCGTTGGTCGTGGGGGCCACGCCGTTCTTTGCGCGCCTGGTCGAAACGGCGTTTCGGGAAGTGGACCGCGGCATCATCGAAGCCACTCAGGCAATGGGCGCCAACACGCGTCAGATCATTACCAGTGCGTTGTTGCCTGAAGCACGTCCCGGCATCTTTGCGGCAATTACGGTGACAGCCATTACGCTGGTCGGCTACACCGCCATGGCGGGTGTGGTTGGCGCGGGCGGTCTGGGCGACCTGGCCATCCGCTTTGGTTATCAGCGCTTCCAGCCTGACGTGATGATCGTGACAGTGGTGCTGTTGCTGATTCTGGTGCAAATTCTGCAAACCGTTGGCGATCGGCTGGTGGTGCACTTTTCGCGCAAGTGAGCGCGACCCTCGTTAATAAACGTAACCGCCAGCCTACGGGCTGGCAGGCGCCTGAAGTCAGGTGTTCACAAGGAGTTGCTGGATGAAGAAGTTATTTGCTGCGGTCGCCGCTGTTGCGGCATTTTCAGCCCACGCGGGCGATCTGACGGTGGCGGCCACCCCGGTGCCGCACGCCGAAATCCTTGAATTCGTGAAGCCAGCCTTGGCCAAAGAAGGCGTCAACCTCAAGGTCAAGGTCTTCACCGACTACATCCAGCCCAACGTGCAAGTTGCCGAAAAGCGCCTGGATGCCAACTTCTTCCAGCACCAGCCCTACCTGGATGAGTTCAACAAGGCCAAGGGCACCCACCTGGTCAGCGTGGCCAACGTTCACCTTGAGCCGCTGGGCGCTTACTCGTCCAAGTACAAAAAGCTTGAAGAACTGCCCAATGGCGCAACCGTGGTGATCCCCAACGACGCCACCAACGGCGGCCGTGCCCTGTTGCTGCTGGACAAGGCGGGCGTGATCAAGCTCAAAGACTCGACCAACATTCTCTCGACGATTAAAGACGTTACTGAGAACAACAAGGGCCTGAAATTCCGTGAACTGGAAGCGGCCACCATCCCGCGTGTGCTCACCCAGGTAGACCTGGCGCTGATCAACACCAACTACGCGCTGGAAGCCAAGTTGAACCCGGAAAAAGACGCACTGGTGATCGAAGGCAGCGACTCGCCTTACGTGAACATTCTGGTGGCTCGCCCGGACGACAAAGATTCGGCTGATATGAAGAAACTGGTTGATGCGCTGCACACGCCGCAAGTGAAAGCGTTCATCAATGAGAAGTACAAAGGCGCCATCGTTCCGGCGTTCTAATGCCTCAGACCCTCGCCTGATCGCTGCCGCAGGCTGTGAGCTTTGATCCGCAAGCTCGCAGCCTGTGCCCGCAGCAACCGCTTTGCCTTATTTCCTTTCGATCAAACCCGGCAACTGGGCAACCATTTTCTGGTTGTTGAACGGTGCGCGGATGAAACCCCGCTGAGTGCCGTCCGGGCCAATCAGCGCCAGATTGCCACTGTGGTCGACCGTGTAGTTGGGTTTGCTGGTATCCGCCGGAATGAACGGAATACTCACCGCATTGGCCAGGGTTTGCAGCTCTTCAATCGAGCCGGGCGTCAGGCCCACGAACTGCGGATCGAAGTAACCCAGGTACTGCTTGAGCTGCTGCGGCGTATCACGGTTCGGATCGACGCTGACCAGCACGATTTTCAGTTTGTCTTGCGCGGCTTTCGGCAGCTCACTTTTGATCTGACGCAGCTGGGCCAGGGTGGTCGGGCAAATATCGGGGCAGAAGGTGTAACCGAAGAACAACAAGCTCCACGTGTCGGTCAGTTCATTCATCTGCACCGGCTGACCGTCCTGATTGGTCATCTTGATGGCCGGTAACGGACGGCTCTGCGGCAGCAGAATGATGCCCGCATCGATCAGCGCCGTATTGTCGCTCTGGCTTTTGCCGGACATGATTTTGTTAAACGTCAGGCCCATGACCAATGCCACCAGCGCAACGAGGATGTAGACGGTTTTTTGAGTTTTAGTCATAGGTTCAACACTGAGTAATGGTCGACAAGCAGCGCGATGAACAACGCGAACAGGTAGTAAATAGAGTACTTGAAGGTGTTGATCGCGGCGTGCGGCAGGGTGCCACGGTACAGCACCCAC
This sequence comes from Pseudomonas sp. BS-2016, assembly GCF_001806145.1. NCBI lineage: Bacteria > Pseudomonadati > Pseudomonadota > Gammaproteobacteria > Pseudomonadales > Pseudomonadaceae > Pseudomonas > Pseudomonas sp. BS-2016. The sequence continues at coordinate 262,837 of NZ_MLCT01000013.1, read as the reverse complement.
GCCCAATACAGAAAGCGTGCGCCCAACCCTAGCGCACACACCAGATAGAGCAAGCCGCTCATGCGAATCACAAACGGCAGCAAGCTCACGGCCAGCAGCACACAGGTGTAAAGCAGGATGTGCAACTTGGTGTACTGCTCACCATGGGTCACGGGCAGCATGGGAATGTTGGCTTTCGCGTACTCAGTTTTGCGATGGATCGCCAGCGCCCAAAAGTGCGGCGGGGTCCAGGCGAAGATAATCAGCACCAACAGCAGCGGTTCGGCAGTCACATGCCCGGTCACGCAGACCCAGCCCAACAGCGGCGGCGCAGCCCCGGCCAGCCCGCCGATCACGATGTTCTGCGGCGTGGCGCGCTTGAGAAAACCCGTGTAAATCACTGCATACCCCAACAACGACGCCAGGGTCAGCCAGGCCGCCAGTGCATGGGTGAACACCCATAACACCCCCAACCCCGACGCGGACAACAACAGGGCGAACGCCAGCGCAGAACCCGCTGAAATCCGGCCCTCGGCCAACGGACGCTTTTGGGTACGCGCCATCAGCGCATCAATGCGCCGGTCCACCACATGATTGACCGCCGCAGCGCCTGCGGCACACAAACCAATGCCCAGATTGCCAAAGACCAGCACCGTCCACGGCACACCTGCGCGCGTGGCGAGGAACATGCCCACCAACGAGGTGATGAGCATCAACATCACCACCTTGGGTTTAGTCAGCTCCAGGTAGTCGCGCCAGGACGCCGGACGTGAACGCTCAACGGTCAAGGTCGCCATGGCAGTTCTCCTTTAAGCATGATCGGGCCGGGCACCGGTGGCCGAGGGCTGAAACGCCAGCGGGCAAGACGCAGTGCCTTGACCCTGACCAGGGCCGTACGTGCGTGGTAGTTGACCAGCACCAGCGTCAACAACAGGGCCGCGCCGCCAGCGTTATGCGCCACGGCAACCGCCAGGGGCAGACCAAACAGCACGTTGCTGATCCCCAGACTCACTTGCAGGCCCAGCGCCAGCATCAGTAACCCCGCCAGCCGCGTCATGCCCACTCGCCGCAGCTGCCAGGCCAGCCCCAACAGCACCACCGTGAGCACCAGCGCGCCCAAACGGTGGGTGAGATGAATCGCGGTGCGCGCGTCGCTGTCCAGTTGGCCGCCCAGATAGTTCGGCCCTATGTGTTGGGTCAGATGAAAACCGTTGGCGAAATCGGCCGACGGCCACCATTGACCGTGGCACGTCGGCAGGTCGACACACGCCACGGCGGCGTAGTTGGAACTGACCCAGCCGCCCAGCGCGATTTGTCCAATCGCCAGCACCAGCCCGGCAGTCGCCCAACGCTGTAAACGGCGGGGCACGGCAAGCGCTGGCAGCACGCCCGATAAACGCAGGGTCAGCAAAAACAGCAAACTCAAGGTCGCGAAACCACCCAGCAAATGCCCAGTCACCACCTGCGGCCAGAGTTTGAGCGTGACGGTCCACATGCCAAAGGCCGCCTGCGCCAGCACCACCAACAGAATGAACAACGGCAATTTGAGTGGCTGGCCGGGCAGTGTGCGCTGGCGCCAGGCCCGCGCCGCCAACAGCACAATCACCAGCGCCAGGGTGCCTGCGAAATAGCGATGCACCATCTCGCTCCGGCCTTTTTCGACGTGTACCGGGGTGTCGGGAAAGTGCCGTTGCGCATGCGCCAGCTGTGCATCGGTTTTGGGCACGCTGATGAAGCCATAGCAGCCGGGCCAGTCCGGGCAACCCAGCCCGGCGTGGGTCAAACGCGTGTAGGCACCGAGTAACACCACCACCAGTGCCAGCACGGTGGCAAGTAATGCGAGACGAAATCCGGCTTTGGCCATGACGGTTTTCCTACCCGATGTTGGACAGTTTCAACAGGTGGCGCAGGTCGTTGAGCACGTCCTTGCCTTTAACACTGGGGTCGTAGCGCAGCACCAGATTGCCGTGCGGGTCGATGATCCACAGCTGGGCGCCGCCATTGCCCTGCGCCCCCCGGGTATACGCTGGCACGTCCATCGCGTAACGCTGCAACTGCGGGTATTCACGTTGCAGCCTGGCCACATAGTCAGCGTCCAGCGGCTGCGCGCTCGCCAGCGCATGGGTGGCACGGGAGGCATCGCGGCCCAGGCCGATCTGTATCTGCCGTGCCAAGTACACCAATTGCTGACACGCCACAGTGCAGGTTTGTGGCGCAGTCACCAGCAACTGCCAGCGCTGCTCGTCCGTTTGCACGCCCAGCTCAGCGCGGGTCGGGCCGTTACCTATCAGTTCACCGTGATAGCTGCGGCTGTCGGGCACCCAGAACTTGAGCGTGTACATCCCGGTGGCCAACACCATCGGGCCGATGGTCAGCAACAGAATAAGGATCAACTGCAGCCGTCCACGGCGCCGCGAAGCCGGTGCCGCGTGGTGAGCCGTTTCAGACGGATTGATGGCCGTTCCCATGGCGCTTCTCCCGAGCGTTATGCCAACCGAGGTACCCATAAAGCCCGCACAACGCCAGCGCCATGGCGAACCATTGCACGGCATACGCGGTGTGTTTTTCCGGGCCCATGCCCGTGGCGATCACTGGCCAGTCGGCCTGATACGCCGCAGGGCCGGGCGCAATACGCACTTCATCGTTAAAACCGCTTCGCCCCAGCTCAGCCCACACCTTGGCGGGGAAGACTGCCGTCACCAGCCGCGGCCAGTTACCCGTGGCCGGGTCGGCCTGCAGCTGGAAGGGCGTGCCGGGCGACTCATACACCCAGCCTTCCAGCTCCACTAATTGATCCGGGGTACTGAACACTGGCGGCGTGCGCCGACTGGGCCATTCGATCCAGCCCCTATTGAGCAACAGCCACTGGCCACTGGCCTGATCCTGAAAAGGCTGCAACAGCTCCACCCCGACCTTGCCGTCCCGCACCCGGTTGTCCAGCAGCAGGCTGTGCTGCGCATCCAGATGGCCACGCAACTGCACACGGCGGAAAGCAGGCGTTGAGGTGCTCATTAATTGATCCACATTGAGGGGCGCGGCGGCCCGGTGTACGGCATAGCTGTCGAGCAGGGTGCGTTTTTGCTCGGCACGCCCCAGTTGCCAAACCCCCAGAAACACCAGCACCGGCAAAAGCGCCAGTACCACCACGGTGGGCACACGTCCGGGCGCGAAGGCGGCCATGGTCGCGGCGTCTACAGCACGTAGACAAACAGAAACAGCGCCACCCACACCGCGTCCACAAAGTGCCAGTACCAACTGGCCGCCTGAAAGCCGAATTGATGTTCGGCGTTGAAATGCCCGCGCACGATACGCACCAGCATCACCAACAGAATCAGGGTGCCGATGGTGACGTGGGCGCCATGGAATCCGGTGAGCATAAAGAAGGTCGCGCCATACACCCCTGAGCCGAGCGTCAGCCCCAGCTCTTTATAAGCGTGAATGTATTCCTCGGCCTGAAAGCCCAAAAAAGCGATGCCCAGCACCACGGTCAGGCCCAGCCAGGCTTTCAATGCACCACGCTGGCCCTTGTTCAACGCATGGTGGGCGAGGGTGAGGGTGACGCTGGAACTGACCAGCAACACCGTGTTCAGTAGCGGCAAGCCCCACGGGTTGATGATGTCTTTGGGCGCCGGGTAAAGCACCGGATCAGGGGTGTTGAGCAATGGCCAGGCGAACTGAAAATTGGGCCACAGCATGTGTGCCAGCCCCTTGCTGCCCTCACCGCCCAGCCACGGGCCCGAGAAATGGCGCACGTAAAACAGCGCGCCAAAAAACGCTGCAAAAAACATCACTTCCGAAAAGATGAACCACGTCATGCCCCAGCGAAACGAACGGTCCAGTTGCGGGCTGTACAGCCCGGCGCGGCTCTCTTTAATCACCGCGCCGAACCAGCCGACCATCATGTAGGCCACCAGCAGGCTGCCGACAAAAAAGATCAGCGGTCCATGGGATTCAGGGCGCGTGGCCTTGAGGTCGTTGAACCATGTGGCCAGCCCCCACACCGTGACCAGCAGGCCGACCGTGGCAATGATCGGCCACTTGCTCTGCGCCGGGACATAGTAGTGATCGTGAGTTGCCATGGAGCGTTCTCCTTATCGGGCTGGCCGTTGAGCGTCATTGCCAGCAGCGGCAACGGGCGGATGGCGCGCAGTGATATCGAACAGCGTGTAGGCCAGCGTCAGGTGTTTCACGTCCTTGGGCATGTCGCGGTCGACGATAAAACGCATGGGCATTTCGATGCGCTGTCCCGCTTGCAGCACTTGCTGGGTGAAACAGAAACATTCGGTCTTGTGGAAGTACTGCGCCGCCTCGGCCGGGGAAATACTCGGCACCGCCTGGGCTGACATCGGGTGGTCAGACGGGTTGGACGCCACAAACACCATCTCGTACACGCCGCCGGGGTTGACCACTAACTGGTCGCCCTTGGGGTAAAACTCCCACACCATGCCCAGGTTGTTGGTAGCCAGAAACTGCACCCGCACCTGCCGCCCGGTGTCCACTACCTGCGCGCCCTCATACTGCCCGGCGGTCTTGCCGTTAATGCCGAAGGCTTTGCACATCACGTCGTAGAGCGGCACCAGGGCAAAGCCGAAGGCAAACATCACCACCACCATCAGCAACAGGCGCATGACCAGGCGCTTGATCGATGTTGAGTCAGCCATGAATCCTCCTGACCCTCAGCCGGCCCTCCCGAAGAGGGTTGGGGTGAGGGCACCGGCTCACTTGATTTCAGGGGGCGTCGTAAAGGTGTGATACGGCGCGGGCGAAGGCACGCTCCATTCCAGACCTTCGGCACCGTCCCACGGTTTGGCGGGCGCTTTGGGCCCGCCGCGAATGCACTTGATGACAATGAACAGGAACAGCAACTGCGTAGCGCCAAACATGAACCCACCGATCGACGACACCATGTTGAAGTCGGCAAATTGCAGGTTGTAGTCAGGAATCCGACGCGGCATACCGGCCAGTCCCACGAAGTGCATCGGGAAGAACGTCAGGTTCATGCCCACGAAGGACAGCCAAAAATGCAGCCTGCCGAGGGTTTCGTCGTACATATGCCCGGTCCACTTCGGCAACCAGTAATAGGTCGAGGCGAAAATGCCGAAGATGGCGCCCGGCACCAGCACGTAGTGGAAGTGCGCCACCACGAAATAGGTGTCGTGGTACTGGAAGTCCGCCGGGGCAATGGCCAGCATCAGCCCGGAAAACCCGCCGATGGTGAACAGAATCACAAACGCCACGGCAAACAGCATCGGCGTCTCGAACGTCAGCGAACCTTGCCACATGGTGCTGGCCCAGTTGAAGACTTTGACCCCGGTGGGCACGGCGATCAGCAACGTGGCATACATGAAGAACAACTCGCCCACCAGCGGAATGCCCACCACAAACATGTGGTGCGCCCAGACGATGAAGGACAGGAAGGCGATGCTGGCCGTGGCGTAGACCATTGAGGTGTAACCGAACAGCGGTTTGCGCGAGAAGGTCGGGATGATGGCACTGATCGCGCCGAAGGCCGGCAGGATCATGATGTACACCTCAGGATGACCGAAGAACCAGAACACATGCTGGAACAACACCGGGTCCCCGCCGCCGGCCGCGCTGAAAAAGCTGGTGCCGAAATGGATGTCCATCAACATCATGGTGACCACGCCTGCCAGCACCGGCATCACGGCGATCAGCAGGAACGCAGTAATCAGCCAGGTCCAGACAAACAGCGGCATTTTCATCAGCGTCATGCCGGGCGCACGCAGGTTAAGGATGGTGGCGATCACGTTGATCGCGCCCATGATCGAACTGATGCCCATCAGATGGATGGCAAAGATGAAGTACGTCACGCTCTCGGGTGCATAAGTGGTGGACAAGGGGGCGTAGAAGGTCCAGCCAAAATTCGGCCCGCCCCCGGCCATGAACAGGGTCGACACCAGCATCAGAAACGCCGCCGGCAGCAGCCAGAAACTGAAGTTGTTCATGCGCGGCAAGGCCATGTCCGGCGCGCCGATCATCAGCGGAATCATCCAGTTGGCCAACCCGACGAATGCGGGCATCACCGCGCCAAATACCATTATCAGGCCGTGCAGGGTGGTCATCTGGTTAAAGAACGCCGGCTCGACGATCTGTAAGCCCGGCTGGAACAGTTCGGCACGGATGACCATCGCGAATGAGCCCCCGAGCAAAAACATGCAGAAGCTGAACCACAGGTACAGCGTGCCGATGTCTTTGTGGTTGGTGGTCAGCACCCAGCGCATCAAGCCTTTGGCCGGGCCGTGAGCGTGGTCGTCCGCGTGCCCGTGGTCGTCGATAACAGCACTCATGTCCTGACTCCTTGCGCGCACATCAATGAGCGGCTCATTTGCCTTGCGCCTGTTTCAGCGCGAGCACGTCTTTGGGGGTGACCATGTCGCCCTTGTTGTTGCCCCACGCGTTGCGTTCGTAGGTCACCACCGCCGCGATGTCGACTTCCGACAGTTGCTTGCCGAAGGCGGCCATGGCCGTGCCCGGCTTGCCGAAATACACGCGATGCAGGTGATCGGCGGCGGGGCCGGTGGCAATCGGAGAGCCCTTGAGCGCCGGGAACATCGGCGGCAACCCCTGGCCTTCGGCCTGGTGACAGGCGACGCAAGCGGTGTGGTAGACCTTGTCACCCCGAGCGACCAACTCGTCGAGGGTCCACTCCTTGCTGGTCAGTTCTTTAAGCTGCGCAGCCTGTGCTTTGCGTTCGGCCAGCCAGGCGTCGTAGTCAGGCCGGGTTTTGACATCCACCACAATCGGCATGAAGCCATGGTCCTTGCCGCACAACTCGGCGCATTGCCCCCGATAAACGCCGGGCTTTTCAACGCGGGTCCAGGCCTCGTTGATAAACCCCGGAATGGCGTCGCGCTTGACCGCGAACGCGGGCACCCACCACGAGTGGATGACGTCGGCCGAGGTCACCAGAAAGCGCACTTTGGCGCCAATCGGCAGCACCAGCGGCTCATCGACTTCGAGCAGGTAATGTTCGTCCTTGGGGGCTTTGTTATGGATTTGATCGGCGGGGGTGGCCAGGTTGCTGAAGAACTCGACGTCCTGACCCAGGTACTTGTAATGCCATTTCCACTGATAGCCCGTGACCTGGATATCGACATCCGAATCACTGCTGTCGTAGATGTTAATCAGGGTTTTGGTGGCGGGCACCGCCATCGCCACGAGGATAAGAAAGGGCACGACCGTCCAGAGGATTTCGACCGTGGTGCTCTCGTGGAACTTGGCCGCTTGCTGGCCCGTGGAGCGCCGGTGAACGATCATTGACCAGAACATGGCGCCGAACACGATGAGGCCGATCACAACACAGATCCAGAAAATGGTCATGTGCAGGTTGAAGACCGCCTGGCTGACCTCAGTCGCGCCGGGCGTCATGTTCACGGTCCAGGCGGCCTGCGCCTGGCTGAAAACGGACCACAACAGCAGGCCCATCCATAGGTTTGGATGTCGCTTCATTGCGGGTTCCCCTTTATTTTTCTTGTTATTGCGCCGGTCTATACCTGCGTTACAAGGGGGCGGTTTTCAAACCAGTGAACCTTGACCGCCGAGCCTCGCCTGCTCAGGCAGTCGGGCATCATCAGAAAACGTTTACAAAATCGAGTATAGCCAGCGCCTTCAACCCCGCAACGCGCTGGCGGAAAACTGTAAAAAACTGACCCCAACGACAAATGGCACTCACTGCCCGATCACAAAATGAATAACAATACGCGCCCTCTGAAAAAGGCCCTCTGATTCACGGGGCCATTTTTCAACGATATTCCCTGTCTAGTGTCTCCCTGGAGTTCCCATGAACACCGCCGCCATCCGCGAGCAGATCTTGTGTGCCCAAGAACATGAGGCCGATACGGGCCTGCTCGCTCGCCAACTGGAAACCAAACTGCCGCACCTTCACACCGCCATCCGTGTGCCTGAAGAAGACCACTCTAAAAATCTGGTAATGACCCGTTTTGTCAGCGCCTACATCGATCAAGTACCTGCTTTGCTGGAGGCGGCCAATGAAGTCGCGCGCGAAGCGGGTATCGAGTCGCAGATCACGCCGGTGCTGAAAATTGCCGAACAGTTTTTCGTTCAGCCGCCAGCCGTGATGAACGGACACGTCGGTCTGGAAGGTTTGCTGGATGAAGCGTATCTGGCCCACCGCCTGGTGGAAGAGGTCAACGACCTCTATATCAAGCATTTCAATCAGCCGCTGATCCCGCTGGACACCACGGTGGCCAATGTAATCGCCCACCACTTGATTGGTGAAACCTTTGCCAACCAGTTGGATGAAGTGGTTCACCACGCGGTTGATTGCATGCTGGACGACGAATGTTTCACGCTGGAATCGGTGGAAGCCTACCGCGACAAACTCACCAGCCCGGACACCGGCGCTGCCTGGAAGCGCTGGCCGTGCCTGTCCAAACAGTTGGGTGTCGGTTTGAATTTGTAAGCTGACACCTGTCGCACGGGCTCAATGACGTGCGACGGCGCCGCCGCCGAATCAGCCTCTGGTGTTCGGCGGCGACGCTGGGCAACGGTTAGAACCGCGCCTTGGGCGTTGCACTCGGGATCGGGTTGGTCCCGTCGAGCGGCAGGAAAGCGCCTTTATCGGCGTCATACGCTTTGATCTGGCTGGTTTCGATGTCATACACCCAGCCATGAATGAACAAATGCCCGCTGGCCATGCGCGAAGCCACTGACGGGTGCGTGCGCAAATGCTGCAACTGAGCGATGACGTTTTCTTCGGTCAGTACGTGCATGCTTTCGGCTTCATTGGCGCAATTGCAGTTGTCCTGCACCATGGTTTTAGCGACTTCCACGTGATGCAACCAGGCGCGTACCGTCGGCATTTTTTTCAAACTGGCCGGGTTCAGCACCGCGCGCATCGCGCCGCAGTCCGAGTGGCCGCAAATAATGATGTGCTGCACACCCAAGGCCAGCACGGCGTATTCGATGGCGGTTGAAACACCACCGTTCATCTGACCGTACGGCGGAACAACGTTGCCCACGTTACGGGTCACAAACAGATCGCCCGGCGCGCTTTGGGTAATCAATTCAGGCACGATCCGCGAATCCGCACAGGCAATGAACATTGCCCGCGGGCGTTGCGCGGTGGCGAGCTTTTTAAAGAAGGCTTCTTGTTCAGGAAAGATTTCGTGATGGAAATGCAAAAAGCCATCAACGATATGGTGCAAGGCTGCGTCGGCGCTTTCAGCGGGTGAAGGGCCAGTGGCCGAAGCAGCAGGCTGCGGTTTTTGTTTATCACTCATCGCGTATTCCCCAAGGCAAAGTGGCACCGGATGTTACCTGAACTCAAATCGGGGCTCTACGCCAAACCGGCGCATGGCCCTGACGATTGCGGGTCATTGTTCCAGCGCTTTGGCCGCGTCTTCGAGTTCAAGTTCACTGAACACTTGCACGCCAGCCTCACTCAGCAGCGCGGCCGTCACGCCCTGACCGGCCACTTTGGTTGCGCTGAAACTGCCATCGTAGGTTAGCCGGTTGCCGCATGAAGGGCTGTTGGCCTTGAGGATCGCCACGCGGATGCCGTGTTTTTGCACCAGTGCCAGCGCTTGCCGGGCGCCCGATACAAAGGCCTCGGTGACATCGTCGCCGTCTGTCGTTATCACCGGAACCTTGCCGCTGAGGACTTCAATGCCCTGGCCTCCGGGAATTTCGGCCGCCGCGCGCGGCGTGGGCAAACCGCCTGCGACCTCAGGGCAAAGTGCAATCACCCGGCCTTGCGCTTGCCACTCCATCAGTTGCGGATATGGGCCGCTGGCGCCTGCGTCATACCGCACGCGATGCCCCAGCAAGCAGCGGCTGACCAGCACTTTGGACTTCACAGCACGATCTCTGTAGGACGACGCCGGAACCAGCCCGTCAATGACAAGCGGTCACGGGTCGCGGGCATCACTTCATGGGGAATTTCCCCCGACAGGAATACCACCAGACAACCGCCCGTCGGCAGCACATCGTATTCGCCGCGGTCATTGAGGTACATGCGCAGGTGTCCGCCATGCTCGGGCAACCACGCCTGATTGAGGTACACCACGGCCGACACCATGCGCCGGTCGTCGTCGCGAAAACGGTCCAGATGTTTGAGGTAAAACGCGCCGGGCGGGTACATCGCGAAGTGGCTTTCGAAGTCCTCCAGGCCCAAAAAAAGCCTGCGGTTCATGGCGACTCGCAGGCTTTCCATCAAGCCGAGATAACTGTCACAGGCCAGCGCTTCTCCGGGCTCCAGCCATTGAATGTGGTCCCCGCGGATACCCTCGCGAACCTCCTGATTCAGCCCGCGCCCGACCGCCGCCGGGGTCAGTTCCCCCTCGGCCGAACGTTTGCGGCACTCAGCCGCCAACTCAAGGGTCAAAGCCTCGGGCAGGAAGATGTTTTGCTGTGACCATCCCTGTGCGTACAGGTCGTCGACAATGCGCAGTAACAGCGGGTGATCAGAGGATATGTGCATGGCGCGCATAGTATCCATACGCCTCAAAATCTGACAGAGCCATATAGCGGTGTTCCACGAAAAAATACCGCTCGCACTTTAAAAGCCCTTTGGACCAGACGAATTCTCGACAAGTCCTACGCCACACCCGGACAATAGCGACTTGTTGACAGGAGTCCTTCATGCGCCGCTTGGTTTTATCGTTGCTTATTTTTTGTTCATTACCCGCATGGTCAGACAGCCTGGATGATTTGTACAAGGTCGCTGGCTGGTCGGATCAACGGGCGCATTTCAATGACGCGCTGACGGCAGCCCAAGAACGCTATCGCAGCAATTTGCCGCCCGCTGTGTATCAAGCCCTGGTCAACAACAGCAGTCAGCGTTTCGACCCGCAAGCCATGGACACCCGCGCCAAGGATCAGATGCGCAAGCACCTGGCTGACCCGGCCCCGGCACTGGCTTTTTTCCAGTCCGAGCTGGGGCGCAAGATTGTCGCGGCCGAGCTGCTGGCCACGCGTCGCGACCAGTTGGCCCAGCACGCCCAAGGTTTGCCGCGCATCGAAGCCAGCGCCACCCGCCAATTGTTGATTAATCATTTGTCCAACGCCTTGCCCGCGCGCGAAGCAGGGGCGGAAGTCAGCCTCGCGATTGCAGGCGTGGCGGCAGACAGCCTGAGCTCGATGATCCCGGGACTGCTCGGCGGCGGTCAGGCCCAAGGCATGCTCAACGGTCAGCGCCAGCGGCTGATGGAGCAGATCGGCGGCGAGCTGGATAACACGTTGCTCTATGTGTACCGCGACTTGTCCGATCCCGAACTGGAAGAATTCGTCACTTTTGCAGAGTCGCCGGAAGGCAAAGCGTATTACCAGGCCGCCTTGAGCGCCGTGCGCGCCGGGCTGGCGGTCGGGCAGAGCACCTCAAATCTAGCGCCGTAACCTGACGGGTTACGCGTTGAAGTGCTGGTCCAGAAACGCGAAATAGCGATCGCGTATGTCATCCGTTTCATTGGCCAAATGATGGCGGGCGCCGGGTAGCAACAACACGTGCGGCTCATGGAATTTGCTTTTGAGCACCTGCAGGTTGTGTCGCCAATCCACTGTTTTGTCTGCGTCGCCCTGAATGATCAGCGGCTGACGCGCGCTGGGTGTTGCGCCTTCAATGCGCGGGATCCAGCGGGCCAGCGCACCGACCCAGGCGGTCGGTAAACGCAGCGGCTGCAACGGATCGGCCTGCAAAAACGGCATGAAATCGGGGTTATTGGTGTTTTCACTGAAACGCCGGGCAATGCCTTTGACGAACGGCCGCAGCAGGTAATAGCTGAATTTGGACCAATGCCAGTCCTTGGGCCGTACCAACGGGGCCATCAATATCGCCTGCCCTTGTGCCGGGCTGCTGTCGCCCTGACGCAACACATGATCCAGCACGATAGCGGCGCCGGTGCTTTGCCCGCACAGGTGCCACGGCTGAGGCAGCGACAGTGATTGCGCCTCAATGAACAGGCCCTGCAAGGCTTCCTGATACTGATAAAAGTCCCCGATGCTGGCCCGCTCGCCACTGGACAGGCCGTGCCCCGGCAAGTCGCAGGCAATGACCGCAAAACCCCGGTTGAGCCCCCATTCAATGATGTGGCGGTACAACCCCATGTGGTCGTAAAAACCGTGTATCACGAACAGCGTGCCCACTGGCGCAGCCTCCGGCCACCACACTTGGCTGACCAGGTCGTAGCCCGCCGCACTGTAGCGCCCCAGTTGCCGCTTCACGGGCGTGGCGCGATGGGGGAAGTCCAGCCCGTAAAACCGTTGGTACGCCAACCCCTCGCTCGATATCGGGCCCTCTGCGGCCAAGGGCTGCAAACTGGCGCGCAAGGTATCGGGGGAAAACGGGGCAGGCATAAGGGGTTCCAGGCAGGGCGCGTGTGCGCAAAACAGGCTTTATAGAACGTCGATATTCTTCTGTCAGGTCAAGCATGGCAAGCTACGCGGCCTTCGAGGACCTAATTTGATGCCTGTGCCCACTTTCAAAACCCTGCTTGCCTGCGTGCTGATCGGTGTCTGTGCGGCCGGATTATGGGCCGCTTATGACTGGTTTCAAGGCCAGTACATTCGTCCCTTCAGTGAGCAGACCGCGCTGTTCGCCGGGGATGTGCTGAGCCTGCCCGCTGAGCTGTCCGGGCCGGGCCCCATCCGCGTGGTGCATTTCTGGGACCCGGCCTGCCCGTGCAATGTCGGCAACCAGCAGCACTTGAGCGAACTGTTGGCGCATTACGTGCCACTGGGCATTGAGTTTTATGCGGTGCAAAAATCAGGCACTCAAGGCCAACTGCCCGAGAGCCTCAGCGCGATCAAACCCCTCGCCCGACTGCCCGGCGCCGAACACGTGAGCGCCAGTCCTGCCGTCGCCATCTGGGACCACAGTGGTCAACTGGCGTACTTCGGACCTTACAGCGAAGGGGCCACCTGCAACGCCAGCAACAGCTTTATCGAGCCGATCCTGCACGCGTTGAGCGCCGGGCGCCCGGTAAAAGCCACGCACACCATGGCTGTGGGCTGTTATTGCCCGTGGCAGGCCGATCACGTCGCCCCGTGATGGCGTGTTAACGAACAGGAGTTCACCCCATGAAACGCAGCCTGACCGTCATCGCTCTTATCGTCGCCTCCGTGGCCGGGGGGGGTGTCTGGTACGTGCAGAGCAAATTGCCCACGCGTCAGGGGCAGGTTGAGCTGCCCACACTGCAAGAGCCCGTCACCGTGCGTTACGACGAGCGCGGTGTGCCGCACATCCGCGCGGGCAATCAGTTGGATATGTACCGGGCGCTGGGGTATGTGCAGGCACAGGATCGGCTGTTCCAGATGGAAATCATGCGCCGCCTGGCCCGGGGTGAACTGGCCGAAGTGCTAGGCCCTAAACTGGTGGACACCGACAAGCTGTTTCGCAGCCTGCGCATTCGCGAGCGAGCGGCCAGTTATGTCAGTGAACTGGATCAACAATCCCCCGCCTGGCAGGCGCTGCAAGCGTATCTGGACGGTATTAATCAATACCAGTCCACCCACGCCACACCCGTGGAGTTCGATCTGCTGGGCATCACGCCCCGCGCGTTTACTGCCGAAGACACCATCAGCGTCTCCGGCTACATGGCCTACAGCTTTGCGGCCGCTTTTCGTACCGAGCCGCTTCTAACCTATGTGCGCGATCAACTGGGCAGCGATTACTTGAAGGTCTTTGACCTCGACTGGCAACCCAAAGGGGTCTTGCCCCCGACGCTGGCGGCCAATGACTGGAAATCCCTCGGCGCACTGGCGCAGCTCAGCGACAGCGCCTTGAGTCAGGCCGGGTTGCCGCAATTTGAAGGCAGCAATGCCTGGGTCGTGTCAGGCAGACGCACGCAAAGCGGTAAGCCGCTGCTGGCGGGCGATCCGCACATCCGCTTTTCAGTGCCGTCGGTGTGGTACGAAGCGCAGCTGTCGGCCCCTGATTTTGACCTGTACGGCTATCACCAGGCGCTGGTGCCGTTCGCGTTTCTGGGCAACAACCGCGCGTTCGGCTGGAGCCTGACGATGTTCCAGAACGATGACCTGGACTTGATCGCCGAGAAGACCAACCCCGCCAACCCGAATCAGGTCTGGTATCAGGGCCAATGGGTCGACATGACCCGCACCGAACAGGAAATTGCCGTCAAGGGCCAGGCCCCCGTGACGCTGGTACTGCGTCAGTCGCCGCACGGGCCGATCATCAACGACGTGCTGGGTGGCATCGCTGGCAATACGCCCATCGCCATGTGGTGGGGCTTTCTGGAAACCAAAAACCCGATTCTGGAAGGTTTTTACCGGCTCAACCGCGCGGACACGGTCAGCAAAGCGCGTCAGGCCGCGACGTACATCCACTCGCCGGGGCTCAATGTGGTCTGGGCCAATGCCTCAGGCAACATCGGCTGGTGGGCCGCCGCGCAATTGCCCAAACGTGCGGCCGGGGTGAACCCGGCGTTCATTCTGGATGGCAGCACCGCGCAGGCCGACAAGCCCGGGTTTTACCCGTTCAGCGCCAACCCGCAGGAAGTGAACCCGCCGCGTGGCTATATCGTGTCGGCCAACTTCCAGCCGGTCTCACCCGCCGGCATTGAGATTGCGGGCTATTACAACCTGGCGGACCGCGGCCAGCAGCTCGATCGACAGCTAAGCGCCCCCGGTGTGAAGTGGAACCTGAAAAACAGTCAGGCGCTGCAACTGGGCACCACCACGGGTTATGGGCCGCGCGTGCTCACCGCCCTGCTGCCGGTACTGCGCAAGGTGGTGAGCGACCCGGCCGAACTCAAACTGGTGGAGCAACTGGCGCAGTGGCAAGGCGACTACCCGCTGGAATCAACCAGTGCCACGCTGTTCAATCAATTGCTGTTCAGCTTGGCCGATGCCGCGATGCAGGATGAGTTGGGCGATGCCTTCTTCGACATTCTGCTGACCACCCGGTTGGTGGATGAAGCGCTACCTCGCCTGATTGCCAATCCAACATCGCCGTGGTGGGACAATCGCCACACCCTGGCCAAAGAATCGCGGGCCGACACGGTGCTGGTCGCCTGGCAAAACAGCATCACTCAGCTCAAAGCCACCTTGGGGGACGATCCCGCGCATTGGCAGTGGGGAAGGGCGCACACGCTGACCCAAGAACACCCGCTGGGCAAACAGAAGCCGCTGGACTGGCTGCTCAACGTCGGCCCGTTCGACGCGCCGGGGAGCCATGAAGTGCCCAATAACCTGTCGGCCAAACTCGGGCCGGCGCCGTGGCCGGTGAGTTACGGCCCGTCCACGCGGCGTTTGATCGATTTCGCAGACCCGACCCACACCCTGACCATCAACCCGGTGGGCCAGAGCGGGGTGCCGTTCGACAAGCACTATAAGGATCAGGCGCAAAGCTACATTGAAGGCCAGTACGACAAACCGTACCTGGAAGAAGCCGATGTGCAGCTCAACACCCGTAGCACCTTGCGCTTGATGCCCCAGCCGTAAGCGCTGATCTGACCGGGGTCAGGCCAGGGCGTAGTTGAGGACGATGCCGACGAAGATTGCCAACCCGGCCCAATGGTTGTGCAAGAAGGCCTTGAAGCAACGCTGCGGATCGCGGTCGCGGGTGTACCAGAACTCCCACACGAAGCAGCCCGCAGCCACCAGCAGACCCAGGTGGAACCAGCCGCCCAACTCAAAATGCGTCCCGGCCAGCCACAAGCAACCCAGCGCCAGGCCTTGCAGGCTGAGGTTGATCACGCGATCCGCATCACCGAACAGGATGGCGGTGGATTTGACACCGATTTTCAGGTCGTCTTCACGGTCAGTCATGGCGTAGTAGGTGTCGTAGGCCACGGTCCAGAGCAGGTTGGCGATGTACAGCAACCAGGCCGCCGCAGGCAGGCTGCCGGTTTCGGCCGTGAACGCCATCGGCATGCCCCACGAGAACGCAGCACCGAGCACCACTTGCGGGTAATAGGTGTAGCGCTTCATGAACGGGTAGCTGGCCGCCAAGGCTAGACCCCCGAAGGACAGCCAGATGGTGGTCGCATTGGTGCACAGCACCAGCAGGAAGCTGACCCCCATGAGCAGGGCAAAAAACACCAATGCTTCTTTACTGCTGATTTTTCCGCTCACCAAAGGGCGTTGTTCAGTACGTTTGACGTGGCCGTCGACCTTGCGGTCTGCAAAGTCGTTAATCACGCAGCCACCGGCCCGGGTCAGGATGACGCCGAAGACGAAAATCAGCAGGTTGCTCAGGGAGGGCACCCCTTTAGCGGCAATCCACAGCGCCCACAGGGTGGGCCACAACAGCAGGTAAATGCCGATGGGTTTGTCCATGCGCGTCAGCTGGATGAAGTCCCATGCGCGGGGGTTCAGGCGATTGAGAGATTTGAGCAAACGCACGTACATCAGTAGGTCTCCGGCCGGGCACTCACTGCGGCCCACAGGTTGGGTAAAAACACTTCAGCCACCAGCACGCTCAACGACCCGCGCATAAAACGTGAGCGTCGCGCCCACAGGTTGTCGGTGCGGTCGGCGTCCGGCAACCAGTCCCGAGGGTAGCGGCACACCTGCAACGGGCCACGCTCGAACGCCTGATCGCTGAACAACAACTCGCCCAGCGAACGCGTGCCCAGCGCGTCCATATTCAACCCGCCCGCTTCAAGGGCGGACTTGGACGCCACACTGCGGGCAAATACCCACGGCACCTGATGCCCGCGCAAATACACTTCACGCACCCAGCCCAGACTGCCAGCGGGCAACTCCAGAGCGCGGCATTCGTCCTCGCGCAGGGTTTGCCAGCCTTCAAACAGTGGCGACACGCTGAAGTGGTCACTCGACACAGCAGTGAGGCGGCGGGTCAGGGAGCCTTCATCGAACAACCAGTCGAGGGTGAGGGCGTCGGGCAGGGCGCCAAGCTGACTTTGCTCAAGCCAGACGGGGGAGATCAACGGGGAAGTCATGTGCGGCACAGTCGGTCATAATTGGCAGCCATTGAGGGCGCCGAGCTTATCACGCTGCCCTTGCCCTGAGCGCTTGAGTACCGATTGGTCGTCATCAGGCTTGCATCTGCGGCGTGCGATCAGTACAAAACGCCCTGATTTCACCTAGCACCACGTGCCGTTGTTAAGAAACCGTGGGCTTGTCTAAGCCTGAACCCAAGGAAATCCCCATGAAAAAGTGGCAATGCATCGTCTGTGGACTGATTTATAACGAAGCCGATGGCTGGCCGGATGACGGCATTGCGCCCGGCACCCTGTGGCAAGACGTACCCGAAGACTGGCTGTGCCCGGACTGCGGCGTCGGCAAACTGGATTTCGAGATGATCGAAATCAACTGATCCTTTTTTGAGTTTGACCCCTATGGAGAATGGAATGAACGCACCTGTCGTGATCGTGGGCACCGGGCTGGCCGGCTACAACCTGGCTCGGGAGTTTCGCAAACTGGACAGCGAAACCCCACTGTTGTTAATCACGGCCGATGACGGGCGTTCCTACTCCAAGCCCATGCTCTCCACCGGTTTTGGCAAAAACAAAGAAGCCGACGGCCTGAGCATGGCCATGCCGGGCGCGATGGCCGAGCAACTCAAGGCCCAAGTGCGCACCCATACGCGCATCAGCGGCATCGACCCCGGCCATAAACAATTGTGGATCGGTGAAGAAGCCGTCCCGTATCGCGACCTGATTTTGGCGTGGGGCGCGCAAACGGTGCAGGTGCCGGTAGAAGGTGACGCTCAGGACGCGATTTTCCCGATCAACGACCTGGAAGACTACGCACGCTTTCGCGCCGCGGCTGCGGGCAAGCGCCGTGTGCTGATATTGGGCGCCGGTCTGATTGGCTGCGAATTTGCAAATGACCTGATCGCTGGCGGCTATGAAGTGGACCTGGTCGCCCCGTGCGAACAAATCATGCCCACCCTGCTGCACCCGGCCGCCGCCACGGCGGTGAAAACAGCCCTCGAAGGACTCGGCGCCCGCTTTCACCTCGGGCCGGTGCTGACCCGCCTGCAACGGACTGAGGACGGGCTGCACGCACAGCTGTCCGACGGCAGCGTCATCCCGTGCGACGTGGTGGTGTCCGCCATCGGTTTGCGCCCGCGCATCGACTTGGCGGCGGCTGCCGGGATTCGGGTCAATCGCGGGATCGAAGTGGATCGCCTGCTCAAAACCTCCCACGCCAACATTTTCGCGCTCGGGGACTGCGCCGAGGTGGAAGGCCTGAGCTTGCTGTACGTGATGCCGTTGATGAGCTGCGCCCGCGCGCTCGCACAAACCCTGGCGGGTAACCCGACGGCCGTCAGCTACGGCGCCATGCCGATCACCGTCAAAACGCCGGTGTGCCCCCTGGTGGTCTCGCCTGTACCCCGTGGCTGCGAAGGCGTGTGGTCGGTTGAAGGCGCTGGCGCTGATATCAAGGCGCTGTGCCGCGATGCTGATGGCAAATTGCTGGGCTATGCACTGACAGGCGAAGCCGTTCGCGAGAAATTGGCGCTCAACAAAGAGCTGCCTGCGCTTTTGGCGTAAATGCTGCGAATTCTGTCGCATATGCCTTTGCCTTGGGGCAACAAAGGCCGGATCGATGCTGGCGTCGGCTTTGGCCGCATGCCATTCTCACACCGGTCTGCCGCAGCGTAGAGCCTGCGGCGCCTTAGGCGTTGCTCCACAGAGAGCAGCACGGACATAACAACAAAAAACCGTCAAAGAGGCTTCATCATGCGTAAACCAGATCTCGCCGCCGCCATCGCTGAAAAGGCTGACCTCACCAAAGAACAAGCCAACCGTGTCCTGAATGCGGTACTGGAAGAAATCACCGGCGCCCTGCATCGCAAAGACACCGTCACGCTGGTCGGTTTCGGTACGTTCCTGCAGCGCCATCGCGGCGCCCGTACCGGTCAAAACCCGCAAACGGGCCAGCCGGTCACGATCAAAGCCAGCAACACGGTTGCATTCAAGCCTGGCAAATTCCTGAAAGACAGCGTCAACCCTTAGTCTTCGCCCGGCCATTAGCTGCACCTGGCCATGAAGAATGGGCACGCTGGCCCGGCCAGTCGCCCATTCTTGATAGACAATGAGACAATCGTGCGGCCATAAGTGGCAAAACCCCGCCTATCTACGCCTATCCCTACAGATATATGGCGTTCCCTGAGCAAATCGCTACACTGCGCCGGCCATTTATTTTTCCCTGAGGCCGCGTAGATGAAATTTCGTTTTTTGCTCTGGATGCTGGGCTTCCTGATGAGCAAGGCCAGCCGTAAAAACCCCGCGTTCCAGCAGCAACTGGTGGACAAGGATCTGGTGTTCCAGCTGCAAACCCTCGATGGCAAGGTTGCCCGTCACTTCAAGGTCAAAAACCAACGCATCACCAGCCACGCCGGGCTGTACCCGGAACCGGCTTTTGCGATTGCGTTCAAGGATGCGGCCTACGGGTTTGCGACCCTGCAGGCCAAGAACAAGCAATTGGCTTTCATGACCGGGATTCAGGACAAGTCGATTCAGATCAAGGGTAATCCGGCACAGGTGATCTGGTTTCAGGGCCTGACCAAATACCTCAAACCGCGCAAAAAACCAAAAGCCCAGTGAATCCTGACCCTCTCCCGCCGGGAGAGGGTATTGAGTGGCGTGGCGGCTTTACGCCTGACTGAACTGCGCTGCCAGCTCACGCAGCAGCACCTCAGCCTCCAGCACTTTGCTGACGACGTCTTCGGCTTTCTCGCGCGTCACGCCAAGGCTTTCAAACAACGCGTCCGGCAGCGGCTCATAAGGCCCGTGACCGATGCTTCGGCTACGCAACAGGCCAACGGCCACACACACCAGATTCGGATACTGGGCATGTTCCCCGGCGTAATGCGGGTCGTGCTGGAAGCGCAGCGCGGTCGCCAGCTCGTCAGGCATGTCCCAGTAACGCATCAGCCATGCGCCGATTTGCTCGCGCGTAATGCCCAGCAAATGGTGTTCGACAAGGCTGTGGCTGACGTGAGGGTTCACTTCCAGATGCCGGCAAATCAGCGAAAAGTGTGGCGGAAACACGTGCGCCAACAGCAGATAACCGAAGTTGTGCAGCAAACCTGCCAGATAGGTCAGACCGGTTTCAGGGCGGCCGGCCCGGGGCATGGCGCGGGTCAACCCTTCAATGACGGCCGCCGTGTAAATCGACTGCTGCCAGTAAGGCGTGCTCGATTGCGGGTGGTCCTTGGGCAAGCTCAGGGTTTTGCCCAAGGCCAGACCTAACGCCAGATTAATCACTAGGTCAAAACCCAGCACCCGCACGATGGCATCTTCTACGGAGCGAATCTTGCCCGGCGACGCGTAGTACGGCGACGCCGCCCAGCTCATTACTTGAGCCGCCAGCGCCGGGTCGGTTTCGACAACCCCGGTGATGTCGTCGATGGTGGCGTTGGGATCGACGCGCAAGCGGATGATTTTGCGGGCGGTTTCGGCCAGCGGTGGAATCTCGATGGTGGCTTCCAGCCGCTGCTGGATGCGGCGCGCCGTAAACGCATGCACCGCCTCAGTGATGGTTTCGCTGTCGTCATCGGGCCGATCAAGGTTGAGCTTGATCCCCGCCAGCGGTTCGGCAAAACGGCCCGCGCTGGCTTTGGTCAGCATGCTTTTGAAGTCCTCTTGCGAGATCTCCAGCAACAGGCCCGACTCCCCGGCATTAATCAGCAGCAGCGGCTGTTGCAGCAGTTGCTCTTCATACAGACAAGGCGAACTGGTGAGCGCCGGCAACCCCGGCAACAACGTCAGTTCGTGTTTGCCGAGCATGCGTTCCAGCGCGGCCGGAGCCACGGCCGTCATGCGCCGACCGGTCAGTTCCGCCAAACGGTTGAGGTCAAGCAAATGGCTCTGCGGGAACAGCACCATGAGCGCACCGACCGAATCATCGAGCAGTGCGGCTTGGACCTTGCGGGCGGGATTCAGGCCGGGGTGGTCAATGACTTCCCGGTATGGGATGGCCAACTCGCCGAGCAATTCCCGGATAACGGAGGGTGTGCTCGGGGAGGTTGGTGCGCTGGCGACTTCAGTCATGATGTGTGTCCGGTTCTTACAACTCGAATGTGGTTATCAGGCAGTTAATCGGCCGCTGATCTATTTACTGAACGCGCTTTAGACTTGTCCGTATTGCTGACCATGCCGCAACCATCGGTCCAGCAACGGACTGACATGGGTTGGCCAACGCTCCAGGAGGGCTTGCGCGGCATCACGCACCGCAGGCAGCAGGTCAGCATCGCGCATCAGGTCCGCGACCTTGAATTGCAGCAGGCCTGTTTGCCGGGTGCCGAGCATTTCGCCGGGGCCACGCAGCTCCAGGTCTTTTTCCGCGATAACGAAACCATCGTTGGTCTCGCGCATGATGCCCAAACGCTGACGGCCGATTTGCGACAGCGGCGGGTGGTACAACAGCACGCAATGGCTGACGGCACTGCCACGCCCGACGCGGCCGCGTAACTGGTGCAATTGCGACAGGCCCAGACGCTCGGGGTTTTCGATAATCATCAGGCTGGCGTTGGGCACGTCGACCCCGACTTCAATCACGGTGGTAGCAATTAGCAATTGCAGCTCACCGGCCTTGAAACACGCCATGACTTCGGCCTTTTCTGCGGCTTTCATGCGGCCGTGAATCAAGCCGACGCGCAGCTCGCCCAAGGCGCTGGACAGGTCTTCATAGGTGGTTTCTGCCGCCTGACAGGTCAGCTCTTCAGACTCTTCGATCAAGGTGCACACCCAGTACGCCTGACGGCCTTCGGCACACGCAGCACGCACCCGCTCGATCACTTCGACACGCCGGGTGTCGACCACCAGCACGGTGTTGACGGGCGTGCGGCCGGGGGGCAATTCGTCGAGGATCGACGTGTCGAGGTCAGCGTAAGCACTCATGGCCAGCGTGCGCGGGATCGGGGTGGCGGTCATGATCAATTGGTGCGGACATATCACACCGCCCGCCCCCTTATTGCGCAGGGCCAGCCGCTGCTGAACACCGAAACGGTGCTGCTCGTCGATGATGACCAGGGCCAGGTTCTTGAACTGCACTTGATCCTGAAACAACGCGTGCGTGCCCACCACCATCGGCGCGCCATTGGCGATCTGCTCCAGCGCAGAGGCGCGTGCCTTGCCCTTGAGCTTGCCCGCCAGCCACGCCACTTCAAGCCCCAGCGGTTCCAGCCAGCGTTTGAAGCTGATGAAGTGTTGCTCGGCGAGGATCTCCGTCGGTGCCATCAATGCCACTTGATAGCCAGCCTCCAGCGCTTGCAACGCCGCCATGGCCGCGACCACCGTTTTACCGGCGCCAACATCGCCCTGGATCAGACGTAGCATGGGCTCGTGCTGACTGAGATCGTAGGCAATTTCGTTGCCCACACGTACTTGGGCACCCGTGGGTGAGAACCCAAGATTGTTCAAAAATTGAACAGGCAACTGTTTGGCCTTGGGCAAAACCGGAGCACGCAGCGAACGCAGGCTTTCACGCAGCCGCTGCTGGGAGAGCTGATGGGTGAGCAGTTCTTCGAAAGCCAGCCGGTGTTGAGCCCAATGATGGCCGAGGGCAAGCTCTTCTACATCCGCATCGGCCGGCGGCTGGTGCAAATAGCGAATCGCTTCGTCCAGCGGGGCCAGTTGGTAGTCTTTGGCCAGCTCCGGCGGCAGCCAGTCCGGCAGGCTGCGCGGTCCCAGCATGGCCAGGCTTTGCTGGCTCAACTGGCGCAGCCGTTGCTGGGTCAAGCCTTCCGTCGTGGGGTAAATCGGGGTCAGGGTGGTGTCCACCGGAGGGGGCTCATCGCCCGTGATGGCGCGGTACTCCGGGTGGTAGATTTCCAGCCCCGATGCGCCGGGACGAGCTTCGCCGTAACACCGTACTTCAGTGCCGCGCTTGAGGCTTTCCTTTTGCGCATTGCTGAAGTGGTAGAAGCGCAGGCTCAGGCCGCCGGTGCCGTCATTGATGCGCACCAGCAGACTGCGACGCTTGCCCATGACCACATCGGCGCCGATCACCCGCCCTTCGACCACCGCATCCTGACCCGGCCGCAACGCGCCGATGGGCACGACGCGGGTGCGGTCCTGATAACGCAGCGGCAAATGGAACAATACGTCTTGTACGGTTTCCAGCCCGACCTTGGCCAATTTCTCGGCCATGGCCTCGCCCACACCCTTGAGCGCAGTGACCGACACCTTCGACAACTCGGTCATGGCAGCACTTATGTCGCCGCGGGCGGCTTGGCCACCGAGCACAGGCGAATCGAATCAGCGAGGATCTCAATGGCTTTGGGCCGCGGGAAACTGGCGCGCCATGCAATCGCAACCGTCCGAAATGGCACGGGCGGCGTCAGTGGACGCACCGCCAGCACGCCGGGGGAATAGTGATGGCTGTCTACCGCCGACAGCGGCAGGATCGAAATCCCCAAACCGGAGGCCACCATGTGGCGAATGGTTTCGAGCGAACTGGATTCCACCGTGGTGTGCTTGGCGCCGTCATTGCCTTTGGTCAGGGTCGGGCATGCTTCAAGCACCTGATCGCGGAAGCAATGGCCTTCACCCAGCAACAACAAGCTCTTGTCGTTCAGCAGGCTGGCGTCGATGGTTTCTTTTTTGGTCCACGGGTGCTCGCTCGGCATCAGCACGTAGAACGGCTCGTCATAGAGCGGCAAGGTCAGCACGTCCGCTTCCTGGAACGGCAGGGCGATGATGATCGCGTCCAGTTCGCCGTTGCGCAGTTTGTCGCGCAGCACATGCGTGAAGTTTTCTTCGATGTACAACGGCATCTGCGGAGCGACCCGGTGCAGTTGCGGGATCAGGTGCGGAAACAGATAGGGGCCAACGGTGTAGATCGCGCCGACCTTGAGCGGGGCAGTCAGCTGGTTTTTACCCGCTTGGGCCAGCTCGCGAATGCCTTGCGCCTGCTCCAGTACTTTTTGGGCCTGGGCCACAATGCCTTCACCCACGGGCGTGAGTCGCACGGCGCTTTTGCTGCGCTCAAAAATCAGCACACCGAGTTCGTCTTCCAGTTTTTTCACGCCTACCGAGAGGGTCGGCTGGCTGACGTGGCAACGCTCAGCCGCATGGCCGAAATGTTGCTCTTGGGCAAGAGTAACGATGTAACGCAATTCTGTAAGAGTCATAGCGGGCGTCCATGTGGTTGCGGGCCAAAGCATAACGGCTGCAATCGATAGACGCACGTTATCAGACATTACCCACGCAGCTACAGTCGCTAATCAGTGCCTGAGCTGTTTTCTTGCGCTAGCAGACGCAAAAAGGGCACCTCGCGGTGCCCTTTCTGATGTTAACGCCGACGTTTATCGATCGAATAAACGAAAGGCGCCACAATTTCGATGCTGCCGTTGGTCAGCATGTCTGCCGGAGGCTTGGGCAGCGGCTGTGCCCGGCGGATCATTTCCAGGGTGGCACGGTCCAGATCGGCGTTGCCCGAGCGTCCTACCAACTCATAGGACAACACCTTGCCCTCGGCATCGACCACGAAGCGCAGCCGGTTCAGGCCTTCCTTGCCACGCGACTGCGCAGCCGCCGGGTACTTTTTGTACTTGCCCAGGTGAGCCAGCAAGGCGCCTTCCCAACTGGCCTTCGCCGCCAACTGTTGTGCCGACGGCCCTTGGACCGGGGCGGCTGACTTCTCGCTTGGCGCCTTGGTGGGCGTCGCATCGCTCGGTTTTTCTTCAGAAGGCTTCTCTTTGACCGGCTCCTGCTTCTTTTCCACAGGCTTGGGAGGCTGCGGCTTCTGCTTGGGCTTGACCGGTTTAGGAACAGAAATCTTCGGCTTGGGCGCTTCGGCCAGCTTGGGGATCGGCAACTCTTCTACCGGTGCCGGCGGCTGTGGTGGGGTCACCACTTTCGGCGGCGCAGGAGGAGGCGGTGCCGGCAGTGGCGCGAGATCGATCATCATCGCCTGAGGCGGCAATTCGATCGCGCGCGGGTTAGACCATTGCAGGGCGAGGATAACCGCCACTGCATGGACGCCCAATACCACGGCCAGGCTGATTCCGTAACGCGTCATCTTTTGGCGCGTCATGCTCATTTCTTGGCTGCCGTCTCAAGTCCGACCAGACCCACCTTCAAGTAACCGGCTGCGCGCAATGCATCCATTACGCTCATCAAGTCACCGTAATCCACGCCTTTATCGGCCTGGAAGAAGATCGTCGTGTCCTTGTTGTTGTGCGTGCGGGCATCCAGGGTCGGGCCCAGCGCTTCAACCGATACCGGCTCTTCGCCCAGGAACAGACGCTGGTCAGCCTTGACGCTCAGAAACACTGGCTTCTCGGGACGAGGCGCAGGCTTGGCTGTCGAGGCGGGCAGGTCCACTTTGATGTCCACAGTGGCCAGCGGAGCGGCCACCATAAAGATGATCAGCAGCACCAGCATCACGTCAATGAAGGGCGTGACGTTGATTTCATGGTTCTCGGCGAGATCGTCTGCGCCTTCTTTTAAATGCAGGCCCATGGCCGATTACCCCACTTTCACCATGTGCGGTTGCGAGCTGCGCTCAGGCGGCAGGTGATCGAGGTCACGGCTGACCAGCAACAACACCTCGGCCGACGCGTCTGCCACTTGGGCCTTGTAGCCGGTGATCGAGCGGGCGAAGACGTTGTAAATCACGACCGCCGGGATCGCTGCAACCAGGCCCAAAGCCGTCGCCAGAAGGGCTTCGGCAATACCAGGCGCAACAACAGCCAGGTTGGTGGTTTGCGTTTTAGCGATGCCGATGAAGCTGTTCATGATGCCCCACACGGTCCCGAACAAACCAACAAACGGGGCAGTCGAACCGATGGTGGCCAATACACCTGTGCCGCTGCTCATGTTACGGCCGCATGCCGCAACCAGGCGCTCCAGGCGGAAGCTCACACGTTCCTTGATGCCTTCTTTTTCACGGCTGTTTGCCGACAAACGCATCTCTTCGAGAGCGTCTTGCACCAGCAGGTGAGCAAGGGTGCCTTCTTTGGCGGCCGACTCGCTGGCTTCCTTAAGGGTGCGGGCCTTTTTCAGGTTGGCGATTTCGGTCCGCAGGCGACGCTTGGCGCCCAGCACTTCAAACCCTTTGGCAATCCAGATGGTCCAGGTAATGATCGAAGCAATAGCCAGACCGATCATCACAATTTTGACGATGATGTCGGCATTTTTATACATGCCCCAAGGCGACAGGTCGTGGGCCATGCCCAGGCTGTTGCCTTCTTCAGCGACGATTTGTTGTGCGTCTTCAGCGGGCACCGCAACACCGTCAGCAGCATTGGCCGGCGTAGTAGCGTCAGGAGTGACAACAGGAAGCGTGGCAGGAGCTGCCGCATCCGCTGGAGCAGGCGCGACGGCAGCAGGCTGGGTGGCAGGCGTCGTTGGCTCATCGGCAAACGCCGCAGCAGGAGCAAGTAACAGGCTGAACATCAGCGCCGCCACTCCACGCCAAAGGCGTGTCGGGCTCAACGGCTGGGTTGGCGAAGCGGTGGAATGATTGCGTGTCATGCTAGCCGGACCTGAGAAAGTATTAGGGTTTTGCCCTACAACGCGTGTAAGACCAAGGACAAATGATGCGTTATTATTGCAAGTAATTCTTGTTAACAAAAGCAATAGCACCTGTTTTTTTCCAGTGTCACGACCAACGTCTGACCTTTTCGTGCCGCTTTGTAGCTTTTCTTTAGGAGTTTGAGATGACCAAAGGCGCTGTTTTGATCGTCGGCTGTGGCGATGTCGGAAGCCGACTTGCTGCCCAGCTGATGGATGCCGACTGGAAGGTGTACGGATTGCGACGCTCCGTTGATCGACTGCCCAAGGGGGTGATCGGCGTTCCTGCTGATCTGTTCAACGCGCAGTGCCCGGCCCAATGGCCCACTGAACAGATTGATTACGTCGTCTATAGCGTTGCCGCGACCGAGCATGACGAAGCGGGCTATCAAGCGGCGTATGTGCAAGCCCTCACCCACACTTTGAGCTGGCTGAAACAGCACAACCAGCACCCCAAGCACTTGTTGTTTGTCTCCAGCAGCGGTGTGTATGTGCAGCAAAACGGGGCCTGGGTCGATGAGACCTCCCCGGCCGAAGCCACCCGGTATTCAGGCCGCATCATGCTCGATGCCGAACAGCTCGCGTTGAACAGCGGCATCCCCGCCAGCGTTGTACGCCTGACCGGCATTTATGGACCGGGCCGGGAGTGGCTGCTGGGGCAAGTGCGCAAAGGCTATCGCGTAGAGCGTGATCCGCCGCTGTATGGCAATCGCATCCATGCGGACGATGCAGGCGGGTTACTGGCCTTTTTGTTGGAAGCGCACCGGCAGGGCAAAAAGCTGGACGATTGTTACATCGGTGTCGACAACGAGCCTGCACCGCTGGCAGATGTGGTCGACTGGCTGCGTGGGCAATTGGGCGTCACACAATGGAGCGACGAAGCTAGCGTGCGACGCGCAGGTAGCAAGCGATGCAGCAACGCGCGGGCCAGGGCATTGGGCTGGGAACCGCGCTACCCGAGCTACCGTGAAGGTTATGCGGCAATTCTGGCAGGGCAGGCTTAATCATAGGCAAGGGCGGGAGCTGTTAATCTGGCTCCCGCGTACGCTTAACTCTGTTTTTCAAGCACCCATTCACGCTTGCCCGGATACAACTGAGGCATTTCGTCAGGTTGCGATGCATCCAGCGCTTCAAAGATTTCGAGCTGCTTACCTTTACGCACGAAAATGTGAGCGGCGCCCGCATCACCCTGCTGCAGCCACAGGCTGTCGTACTCACCGCTCATCGACGCACAATCGCCCGCCAGACACAGCGCGTAGGCATTCATGCCCGGCAACCCCGTGAGCTGGCCACCCGGTGTAAACGTCACCGTACCACCTTGCCCAGCGCCGCTCTGAATGCGCCACGGGCCACCCAGGTAAGCTGCTTTGAGCGCTTTTTCGAAGCTGGTTCCAAGCGGGTCATCGGCCATCACATTGACGCGTGATCGTACGAAAGATTGCTGAGGGTCGGCGTCAGCCGCAGCCTGGATGAGCTCATCGCCCTCCACACTCAAGGCCGTTGCCGTGCTGCCATAAAAATTAACCTGCCACACACCCTTGTCTTCGGGCTGCAATTTGCCTTCGACACGTTCGAAACCATTGGTGTAGCGGGCTTGAGCACGCTGGGTATCAATGTCCCACTCAAGGTTGGGACCGTAAGTCAGCAACGCTTCACGCAGGTTGCCACCTTGGGCAGCTGCATCAATCGCAGCCTGGTTGATCCAGATACCACTGACATCGCGGTGGGCGGGTTCGTTGGCACAGCCACCCAGAAAAACGGTGAGCAGTGACAAGGCTAACGCTTTGCGCATGGTGGAATCCTTTTAAAACGGGGAAAAGCGGGGGAGTTGGCGCAGCATGAGGACGCTGCGCCGAGGGGCATTACTCGATAACCAGAATGGCATCCATCTCAACCTGCGAACCCTTTGGCAGGGCTGCAACACCAATGGCTGCACGAGCCGGGTAAGGTTGTTCGAAGTAAGTGCCCATGATCTCGTTGACCTTGGCGAAGTGGCTCAAGTCAGTCAGGAAGATGTTCAGCTTGACGATATCCTTGAACGAACCGCCTGCTGCTTCGGCCACCGACTTCAGGTTTTCAAACACCTGGATGGTCTGGGCTTCGAAGCCTTCAACCAGTTCCATGGTTTTTGGGTCCAGCGGGATTTGACCGGACATGTAGACGGTATTGCCAGCTTTGATCGCCTGGGAATAAGTACCGATGGCCGCAGGTGCCTTGTCGCTGGTGATAACAGTCTTGGTCATGATTGACTCCTTGTAATGGCCGCAGGTAGACGGCCTATGCACGCATCCGAGTGATGCGGATAACCCCGGTAAGGGCACGCAGTTTTTTGATCACGCGAGCCAGGTGCACGCGATCGTGCACGCTGACCACCAGTTGGACCACGCTGATTCGACCATCGCGTTCGTCCATGCTGATCTTTTCAATGTTGCCGTCGGCGGCGTTCACGCTACTGGCCAGCAGCGCGATCAAACCGCGCTGGTGCTCCAGCTCGACGCGCAATTCGACGTTGAATTCGCCCGTTACATCCTTGGCCCATGCCAACTGGATGCACTTCTCGGGGTTGTGGCGGATTTCGCTGATATTGCGGCAGTTGTCCAAGTGCACAACCATGCCTTTGCCCGCGGACAAATGACCCACGATCGGGTCGCCCGGAATAGGCGTACAGCACTTGGCGTAGCTGAGCACCAACCCCTCGGTGCCACGGATGGCCAGCGGCCCTTCCGGGCTTGGCAACTGCTCACCTTCGCCCATCAGGCGGCGGGCGACGACGTAAGCCATGCGATTGCCCAGACCGATGTCTTCGAGCAAGTCTTCGATCTGTTCCAGGCGATATTCGTTGAGCATCGCCTGCACACGCTCGGCCGGGATCTTGTCCAGCGAGCTGTTAAAACCGTTGAGCACCTTATTGAGCAGCCGCTCGCCGAGGTTCACCGACTCGGAACGACGCTGCAACTTGAGGGCGTGACGGATGTGGGTACGGGCTTTGCCTGTCACCACAAAATTAAGCCACGCCGGATTCGGGCGGGCGCCGGGGGCACTGACAATCTCGACCGTGGAGCCGCTTTGCAGCGGTTCGGACAGCGGCGCAAGACGACGGTTGATCCGACAGGCAATGCAACTGTTGCCCACGTCAGTGTGTACCGCGTACGCAAAGTCGACCGCCGTGGAGCCTTTTGGCAGCTCCATGATCCGGCCTTTGGGCGTGAATACGTAAACCTCGTCCGGGAACAGGTCGATTTTCACGCTTTCAATGAATTCGAGGGAGTTGCCTGCGCGCTGTTGCATTTCAAGCACGCCTTTGACCCATTGCCGTGCGCGGGCATGGGTGCCGGTGTGTTGCTCGTCGCCACTGGATTTGTACAACCAGTGGGCGGCAATACCGTTGTTGGCCATTTCTTCCATTTCACGGGTACGGATCTGAATCTCGATCGGTACACCATGCATGCCGAACAGCGTGGTATGCAGCGACTGATAGCCGTTGGCTTTGGGTATGGCAATGTAATCTTTGAAGCGCCCCGGCAGGGGTTTGTACAAATTATGTACAGCACCCAGCACGCGATAACAGGTATCGACCTTATCAACGATGATGCGGAACGCGTAAACGTCCATGATCTCGTTGAACGCCCGACGCTTGCCGCGCATCTTCTTGTAGATGCCGTAGATGTGTTTCTGGCGACCACTGACTTCGCCCTGAATGCCATCAACGGCCAGACAGTGGCTCAGCGACTCTTCGATCTTGTTGACGATTTCCTTGCGATTGCCCCGGGCACGTTTGACGGCCTGATAGATGCGCGCCGAACGCATCGGGTACATCGCCTTGAAACCGAGGTCTTCGAATTCGATACGAATGTTGTGCATGCCCAGCCGGTTGGCAATGGGTGCGTAGATTTCCAGGGTTTCCTTGGCAATCCGCCGGCGTTTCTCGCCGGACAACACTTCGAGGGTACGCATGTTGTGCAGACGGTCAGCCAGTTTGACCAGAATCACGCGGATGTCCCGCGCCATGGCCATGGCCATTTTCTGGAAGTTTTCGGCTTGGGCTTCGGCTTTGGTTTCGAAGTTCATCTGGGTCAGCTTGCTGACACCATCAACCAGTTCTGCCACGGTTTCACCGAACTGCGCGACGAGCGCCTCTTTGGCAATACCGGTGTCTTCGATGACGTCATGCAGCATCGCCGCCATCAGGCTTTGATGATCCATGTGCATGTCGGCAAGGATATTCGCGACTGCCAGCGGATGCGTGACATAAGGTTCGCCGCTACGGCGGCGTTGGCCGTCGTGGGCTTGTTCTGCGTAGTAGTACGCTCGGCGGACCAGATTGACCTGGTCCGGGCCGAGGTACGCCGACAAGCGATCGGCGAGGGCGTCTATGCTCGGCAAGAGTAAGCCTCCTGCCAAAACTGTGTACCCTTCGCCGTGCTACGTCGACCGGGCATAGGCTTAGTTCGCCTCGTTGGACTCGTCCTCGAACGCTGCAAACAGCGGTTCGTCTTCGACGATTTCAGCGTTGGCGATAAACTCGTAGCTCATCAGGCCTTCAGCGATTTCACGCAGGGCTACAACAGTAGGCTTGTCGTTTTCCCACTGAACCAGCGGCTCTTTACCACCGGTGGCCAGTTGGCGGGCACGCTTGGTAGACAGCATGACCAGCTCAAAGCGGTTATCCACGTGTTCTAGACAGTCTTCAACGGTTACGCGGGCCATGGTCTTCCTCGTAGCAAATGCAATATGCGCGCTGCCCGGATGGGCGAGCGGACTGAACAGTTTAAAAAATCACCAGCCATTAGGGAAGCGCTGATTTTTCGAGCGCTCTCCCAAAACCGTCTGTAAGCGCCAATGTAAAGGCCTTACAGGTGTTTTGGGAAGAGCCCTTTAGCCGAGCAGTTCGGCCAGTAATTTGCCATAACGCTGCTGCTGACGCTTCTGCTGGAGGCGATTGGCACGGAAAATAGCCTTCAAATCCTCCAGCGCCAGCGCAAAGTCATCATTGATGATGAGGTAGTCATAGTCGACGTAGTGACTCATTTCACTCACCGCTTCGCGCATGCGACCGTCAATGATTTCATCGCTGTCCTGCCCGCGATTGTCCAGACGCTCACGCAATGCTTGCTGGCTGGGCGGCAGGATAAAGATCGAACGCGCCTGAGGCATCAACTTGCGCACTTGTTCGGCACCCTGCCAGTCGATTTCCAGAATCAGGTCGTGACCTTCATCCAGCGTCTGCTGCAAATGGCTTTGGGACGTGCCATAGAGGTTGCCGAACACTTCTGCGCGCTCAAGAAAGTCGCCGTGCTCG
Organism: Pseudomonas sp. BS-2016; assembly: GCF_001806145.1. Classification (NCBI taxonomy): domain Bacteria; kingdom Pseudomonadati; phylum Pseudomonadota; class Gammaproteobacteria; order Pseudomonadales; family Pseudomonadaceae; genus Pseudomonas; species Pseudomonas sp. BS-2016. Next base: position 231,124 of record NZ_MLCT01000013.1, on the reverse strand, counting down.
ATCATTTTCACGAATTCTTCGCGCTCGACGAAGTGGTAGTTCACGCCGTCGACTTCACCCGGACGCATCGCCCGCGTGGTGTGCGAAACCGAGACGCGGATTTGCGGCTCAAGGTCGATCAACGCCTTCACCAAGCTGGTTTTTCCTGCGCCCGAAGGTGCAGAAACGATGTAAAGGGTGCCAGTGCTGTGGGTCATGTCAGGGGAAGCCTTACTCAATATTCTGTACTTGTTCACGCATCTGCTCGATCAACACTTTGAGGTTGACCGCTGCTTGCGTGCTGCGGGGATCAAAAGCCTTGGAGCCCAGTGTATTGGCTTCACGGTTAAGCTCTTGCATCAGAAAATCCAGGCGCCGGCCCGCGGCACCACCGGACTTGAGCACACGCCGCACCTCAAGGAGGTGGGTACTCAAACGGTCAAGCTCTTCGGCCACGTCACTTTTTTGCGCCAGCATGACCATTTCCTGCTCAAGGCGCTGAGGGTCCATCTCAGCCTTCATGTCAGCAAAACGGTCGAGCACTTTTTGACGCTGGGTTGCCAGCATCTGCGGCACGAGCTCACGCAGGGTTTCAACATCGCTTTCGATGGCGGTCAGACGATCGCTGATCAGCCGTGCCAGCTCGGCGCCTTCGCGCTCACGACCCAGCTTGAGCTCTTGCAGACCTTGCTTGAACAAAGCCAGTGCCTGCAAATTCAGTGCTTGCGGATCGGTCGCATCGGCCACCAGGACGCCAGGCCAGGCCAGGACCTCCAAAGGGTTCAGCGCAGCGGGTTGTTTAATCAGGCTGGCGATGGTCTCTGCCGCCGCAACCAGTTGCGCGGCGCGCTCACGATCAACCTGCAACGGCTTGCCCGTGGTTTCTTCAGTGAAACGCAACGTGCATTCCAGTTTGCCCCGCGAAATGCCCTGACGCAGCGCTTCGCGCACCGCGCCTTCCAGATCCCGAAAAGACTCGGGCAGACGCAGATGCGGCTCCAGGTAGCGGCTGTTGACCGAACGCAGCTCCCAACTAAGGGTGCCTTGAGTGCCAGCGCTTTCGACGCGGGCAAAGGCGGTCATGCTATGCACCATGGAGGTACCTCGCGGTCTGATGAATGAAGCCAAGTGGCCATTAAGGCGGCGGATTGTAGCGCAGTGCGGGGGATGCCCCCAAATGACGTCTGTCGCAAAACTCACGTCGTCATCACCCGCCGGTCATTGAAACGCTGCACGTTGTGCTGATTCGTCTTCAATTGCTGTAACTGAAAGCCTAAACGGTTGCCTCCTACACACCGCGGGGAGGTTTTAGATGTGACCCTGCCGGTCTATGGCCTTTATAATGCTCGCCAGTTTTCCGTCCCGTACAGGTATCCCACATGAAACGTCCAAGTGGTCGCGTTGCCGATCAGCTCCGTCCGATCCGCATCACCCGCAACTACACCAAACACGCAGAGGGTTCTGTACTGGTCGAGTTCGGTGACACTAAAGTCATTTGCACCGTCAGCGTCGAGAACGGCGTTCCACGCTTTCTCAAAGGTCAGGGTCAGGGCTGGTTGACCGCAGAGTACGGCATGCTGCCACGCGCCACGGGCGACCGTAACCAGCGTGAAGCCAGCCGTGGCAAACAAGGTGGCCGCACCCTGGAAATCCAGCGCTTGATCGGTCGCTCCCTGCGCGCAGCACTGGACATGTCCAAACTGGGCGATATCACTCTTTATGTCGACTGCGATGTGATTCAGGCAGACGGCGGCACCCGTACCGCTTCGATTACTGGCGCCATGGTTGCCCTGGTCGACGCGCTGAAAGTGATCAAAAAACGTGGCGGCCTGAAGAGCGGCGACCCGATCAAGCAAATGATCGCCGCGGTATCGGTTGGCATGTATCAGGGCGAGCCCGTGCTTGACCTCGACTACCCTGAAGACTCGGCTGCCGAAACCGACCTCAATGTCGTGATGACCAGCACCGGTGGCTTCATCGAAGTGCAGGGCACCGCCGAAGGCGCGCCGTTCCAGCCAGACGAGCTGAACGCCATGCTGGCACTGGCTCAAAAAGGCATGACTGACATTTTTGCACTGCAACACGCCGCACTGGCAGACTGATAACCCTTTCGTTAACCCTTCGGAGAACGCCATGAGTGAGCTGGACCTGTCAAAAACCGAGCCGGGCCCGAGCCGCGAAGCTCGGCAGTGGGCCATGTTTTGTCACTTCTCGGCGTTCCTCGGAATGTGGTTTCCGTTTGGCAGCCTGATCGGCCCACTGATCCTGTGGCAGATGAAGCGCGAAAGCGATCCGTTCATCGACGATCAAGGCAAAGAGGCGCTGAATTTTCAGATCACGGTAGCGATTGCTTCGGCCATTTGTTACGTCCTGATGTTTATCCTGATCGGTTTCGCGTTGCTTGGACTGGTGTTGATTGGGGCGGTGGTGCTGGTGGTGATCGCCGGAGTCAAAGCCAATGATGGCGTGGCTTACCGTTATCCCTTCACGTGGCGGCCGATCAAGTAAATGTGCCAGCACATTCAGCAGAATTGACCTCGCTCCCATTAAAAAACCCGCACCGAAAGGTGCGGGTTTTTTAATGCTTGTTTGGCCGTGTATCAGCTATCAACCGAACTGAAAGGACACAATGCAATTGTTGTCATCAGCTTTAATGTTGATTCGGTCAGTGTCGAACTCTTTGGTAGACACTTCGTTGACGCCGACGACACGGGTGCGGCCCGTCAGTTCGCTGATATAGGCTTTGACGCTAGGTACGTAACGGGTGCCAATCAAATGGCTGATGAGCTGGGAAACTTGTTCATTGTTCATTTTTTTAATCCCTTAAATGTATGAAATGTCCTACTGGACCACGCCATTTTCTAGGGTTTGCCAGCTCACTCCGCGGTATATATTTATCGTTTTTTCCGCAAGGCGCCCTCGAAACGTATCTCCATGTAATCCCTGACAGGTCAGGCCATCAGTCGACCCGCTCTCGTATTTTTGACAAAAAAAACCCGTTTCTCTCGAAACGGGCATTCTTCTGACGGCGACTGAATACTTAGATAGTCAGCGTCCAGTCGTAGTCCACGATCAAGGGCGCGTGCTGCGAGAACCGTGGCTGACGCGGCATCCGAGCGCTACGGACAAAACGGCGCAGGCCGGGTGTCAGCAACTGATAGTCGAAACGCCAGCCGAGGTTAAGCATCTCGGCCTGTTCGTTATCCGGCCACCAGCTGTACTGATCGCCTTCACGGCTGACTTCACGCAGGGCATCGACATAGCCCATGTTGCCGACAATCTCGTCCATCCAGGCACGTTCGGGCGCCAGAAAGCCGGGAGACTGCTGGCTGTCACGCCAGTTTTTAATGTCAAGTTTCTGCTGCGCCACATACAGCGAGCCGCAGTAGATGTACTCGCGACGCTTGCGACGCTGTTTATCCAGATAGCGTGCGAAATCGTCCATTAGCTTGAATTTTTGATTCAAGTCTTCATCGCCGTTCTGCCCCGAAGGAAGCAGCAAGGTCGCGATGCTGACCTTGTCGAAATCGGCTTGCAGGTAGCGCCCGTAGCGATCGGCGGTTTCGAAGCCGAGCCCAGTAATGACCGCTTTCGGCTGCAACCGCGAGTACAAAGCCACACCACCTTGGGCAGGGACTTCAGCTTCGCAGGCATAAAGAAAGTAGCCATCCAGCTGATAGGCCGGATCGTCCAATTCAAAGGCGGAGGCGCGGGTGTCCTGCAGGCAAATAACGTCGGCATTCTGAGCTTGCAGCCAACTGAGCAAACCGCGCTCGACTGCCGTCTGAATACCATTAACGTTCACACTGATGATCCGCATAAATGGCCCCAAAAATCACGTGCGTGTATGATACACGCCGTCTTACTATTTAGCTAAATCCGCGGTATTCAGGGGCTTTTTTCATGCAAGCGTATCAGCGCGATTTCATCCGTTTTGCCATCGATCGCGGCGTTTTGCGCTTCGGCGAGTTCACCCTGAAGTCCGGGCGCACCAGCCCATACTTCTTCAATGCCGGCCTGTTCAATACGGGCTCTGCGCTGGCACAGCTGGGACGCTTCTATGCCGCCGCCATCGTAGACAGCGGCATCCCTTTCGACGTGCTGTTTGGCCCGGCCTACAAGGGTATTCCTTTGGCAGCGACCACCGCCGTGGCGCTGGCCGAGCATCATGACCGTGATGTGCCATGGTGCTTCAACCGCAAAGAAGCCAAGGCCCATGGCGAAGGCGGCAGTCTGGTCGGCTCCCCACTGGAAGGCAATGTACTGATCATCGACGACGTGATCACCGCTGGCACTGCCATCCGTGAAGTGATGCAAATCATTGGTGCTCAAGACGCCCGGGCTGCCGGTGTATTGATCGCGCTTAACCGGCAGGAACGCGGCAATGGCGAGTTGTCAGCCATTCAAGAGGTCGAGCGCGACTTCGGCATTCCTGTCGTCAGCATTGTTTCTCTCACCCAGGTTTTGCAGTTCCTGGCGGATGATGAAGCGCTCAAACAGCATTTACCGGCCGTTGAAGCCTATCGGGCGCAGTACGGGATCTAACCCGCCGCCCATAAAAAAGGCCTCGCCCGAGATCGTCGGGCGAGGCCTTTTCATTTGGTGCGGCTTACACCGTTTTGCTGTTGGTAATCAGCGTGCCGACACCCGTGTCGGTGAAGATTTCCAGCAAGACCGCATTCGGCACACGACCATCCACGATGTGCGCCGTGGTCACCCCGCCTTGCACCGCTTCCAGTGCGCAGCGAATCTTCGGCAGCATGCCGCCGTAGATCGTACCGTCAGCGATCAGGTCATCCACCTGAGAGGTGGTCAACCCGGTCAGGACGTTGCCCTGCTTGTCCATCAACCCCGCGATATTGGTCAGCAACATCAGCTTTTCAGCCTTCAACGCTTCGGCCACTTTGCCGGCAACCAAATCCGCATTGATGTTGTAAGACTCGCCATTGGCACCCACGCCAATCGGCGCGATAACCGGGATGAAATCACCATTGGTCAGCATGTGCAGCAAGTCGGTATTGATCCCGACCACTTCACCCACGTGACCAATGTCAATGATTTCCGGCGACGTCATTTCCGGTGTCTGACGGGTAACTGTCAGCTTTTTCGCGCGAATCAGCTCCGCGTCCTTACCGGTCAAACCAATGGCGCTGCCGCCGTGGCGGTTGATCAGGTTCACGATGTCCTTGTTGACCTGCCCACCCAGCACCATTTCAACCACATCCATGGTTTGCGCATCAGTGACACGCATGCCATCGATGAAGTGGCTCTCGATGGAGAGCCGCTTGAGCAGATCCCCGATTTGCGGGCCGCCACCGTGAACGACGACCGGGTTGATCCCGACCGCCTTCATCAACACGATGTCACGGGCGAAACCGGTTTTCAGGTCATCGTTCTCCATTGCGTTGCCGCCGTATTTGATCACCAGCGTCTTGCCGACATAGCGGCGAATGTAGGGCAGCGCTTCGGACAAAACCTTGGCGACGTTGGAGGCGGCATCACGTTCGAGGGTCATTCAGGGCTCCGGTAGGACAAGTCGATCAAAACGGTAGTTGGAGATCAGGTGCCACACGCTTGAGTTGGGCGTGGAAAACATCCTTGATACGTTGCAGTTCGGCCTCGGTATCCGCCTCAAATCGCAGCACCAGCACCGGCGTGGTGTTGGATGCGCGAACCAGGCCCCAGCCATGCGGGTAATCGACCCGCACACCATCAATGGTGGTCAGCTCGGCGGCCTCACCCCATTGGGCATCGTGCAGGGCGCTAATGATGCTGAATTTGCTCTCATCCGTCACATCGATATTGATCTCAGGCGTAGAAATATCGTTCGGGAATGCCGCAAATACCTCTTCAGCGCTTTCTTGGCGGTGACTGAGGATTTCCAACAGGCGCGCAGCACTGTAAATGCCGTCATCAAAACCGTACCAGCGCTCTTTGAAAAAGATGTGGCCGCTCATTTCGCCCGCGAGCAATGCACCCGTCTCTTTCATTTTCTTTTTGATCAACGAATGACCGGTCTTCCACATCAAGGGGCGACCGCCATATTCCTTGATCAGAGGAATCAGGCGGCGCGTGCATTTGACGTCAAAAATGATCTCTGCGGCCGGGTTACGTACCAGCACATCCTGAGCAAACAGCATCAACAGGCGATCTGGAAAGACCATGGTTCCGGTATTGGTTACGACGCCGACACGGTCGCCATCACCATCAAAGGCCAGGCCCAGATCAGCGCCGACTTCCTTGACCTTCGCGATCAGATCCACAAGGTTTTCCGGCTTGCCCGGGTCCGGGTGATGGTTCGGGAAATGCCCGTCCACCTCGCAGAACAACGGGATGACTTCGCAATTGAGGGCTTCGATCAATTGGGGGGCAATCACGCCTGCCGCGCCGTTACCGCAATCAACGACCACTTTCAGACGCTTTTGAAGCTTGATGTCACGGGTAATTTGCGTCGCGTACTGCTCCAGAATCTCGACTTTCGCGATGCTGCCTTCGCCCCACGTCAGATCGTTGGTCTTGAGGCGCGTATGCAATGCCTGGATTTGCTCATTGGCCAACGTATCGCCCGCAATCACGATTTTGAACCCGTTGTAGTTCGATGGGTTATGGCTACCCGTGAGCATCACACCGGACTTGCCAGCCAACACGTTGGCGGCGTAATACAACGCGGGTGTCGGCACCAGCCCCACATCGCTGACATGACAGCCACTGTCAGCCACACCTTGAATCAAACGCTCGACCAACTCTGGGCCAGAAAGACGGCCATCACGGCCGACCGACACATTGGGCTCACCTTTGGCAAGGCTTTCAGCGCCAATTGCGCGACCTATCCAGTAGGCCGTTTCAGCGGTCAACGTCTCCGGAACTACGCCACGTATGTCGTAAGCACGAAAAATGCTGTCAGGGAATGCAGGGGCGACCGAAGTTGGGCTGCTCATTACAAGGGGTACTCCACTTTCAGGGAATTTGGGGCATGCGCTGAAATGCTCAGGCACACAAATGCCGACCCGGTGGCCGGACGTGTCGACGTCAGCGCACCGTCAGCGATCGAACGCAAACTGCAGGGTTGGACGGCGTTTTTACGGGAGAGTTCGTGAGGCCAATTGGCATCATTGCCCTTGTGGCAAAGGGCCGCCATCCGCTCAGGTAATGAATACGGGAACACTACGGGCGCGAACTTCATCCTGAATTACCACGCGATCAATTAAGGCCGGGCAGGGCGCCCGGCCCGATGCAGCATAGTCAGAGGCTGCCGGAATGGCCAAAACCGCCTGCGCCACGCTGACTTTCGTCAAAGGTCTCAACCAGCTCGAAATGCGCTTGCACCACAGGCACCAGCACTAGTTGAGCGATGCGCTCACCGACTGCGATGTTGAACGCGGTTTGACCACGGTTCCAGCACGACACCATCAACTCACCCTGATAGTCCGAGTCGATCAACCCCACCAGGTTGCCCAGCACAATACCGTGCTTATGGCCCAGGCCCGAACGCGGCAAAATCAGCGCGGCCAGGCCCGGATCGCCGATGTACACGGACAGACCGGTCGGGATCAGCAGGGTCTGCCCCGGCTCCAGCACGGTGTCTTCTTTGAGCATGGCGCGCAGGTCGAGACCGGCGGAGCCTGGAGTGGCGTACTGCGGCAACGGGAATTCGTTGCCAATGCGTGGATCGAGAATTTTGGCTTGTAAAGCGTGCATACGAGTTAAACCTGGTTCAGACGTTCGGCGATAAATGTGACCAGCTGACGGGCAATCTTGCCCTTGCTGGTCTGAGCAAACACGGTGGCATGCAGTTGGCGATCAATCACGCTGCACGCATTTTCCTCGCTGTTGAAGCCAATGCTGGGGTTAGCCACATCGTTGGCCACAATCAGGTCGAGGTTTTTGTCTTTGAGCTTGCGCGCGGCGTAGTCAAGCAAGTGCTCGGTTTCGGCAGCAAAACCGACACTGAAAGGACGATCCGGGCGCGAGGCGATGGTGGCGAGAATGTCCGGGTTACGGACCATTTGCAGCAAGAGACCGTCACCACTTGTAGGGTCTTTCTTGAGTTTTTGCGGCGCGATCACCTCCGGCCGGTAATCCGCAACCGCAGCCGAGGCAATAAAGATGTCGCAAGGCATCGCGGCCTCGCAAGCTGCCAGCATGTCTCGCGCACTGACCACATCGATTCGGTTGACCCGATCAGGCGTCGGCAAATGCACCGGGCCGGTAATCAAGGTGACGCGGGCACCGGCCTCCACAGCCGCTTCGGCCAGGGCAAAGCCCATTTTGCCGGAGCTGTGGTTCGTGATGTAACGCACAGGGTCGATGTTTTCCTGGGTCGGGCCGGCCGTAATCAACACGTGCTTGCCTGTCAGCACCTGACGCTGGAAGCATTCGGCGGCGCAGCTCACCAAATCATCAGCCTCAAGCATGCGACCAAAACCCACGTCTCCACAGGCCTGGCTGCCGGAAGCTGGCCCAAACACTTTTACCCCACGGGTTTGCAGCAGTTGAGTGTTGGCCTGGGTCGCCGGGTCACGCCACATGGCCTGGTTCATCGCGGGCGCAATGGCAACCGTAGCGTCTGTCGCGAGCACAAGGGTGGTCAGCAAGTCGTTGGCGATGCCTTGCGCCAGACGGGCAATCAGGTCAGCCGTCGCAGGCGCGATCAGCACCAGATCGGCCCATTTGGCCAGCTCGATGTGACCCATGGCAGCCTCGGCGGCCGGATCGAGCAGATCGAGATGAACCGGGTGGCCGGACAAGGCTTGCATGGTCAGCGGGGTGATGAACTCACTGCCACCCCGGGTCATCACTACCCGCACTTCAGCGCCCTGATCCAGCAGACGGCGAACCAGCTCTGCACTTTTGTAAGCAGCAATGCCGCCGCCGACGCCCAAAACAATGCGTTTTCGATACAGCCGCTGCATAGGCCTGCCTTTTTAGTTCAATGATGACTGCGCGGAAAATGGCCAAATGCCACGCAAAAATGATGGGCTAAGATAACACAGCGCCTGCTATGGAACAGCGGCGCCCACTGACATGGAGGTGTTATGAGCATTAGGGATTGGCCCGCAGCCGAGCGTCCGCGGGAGAAACTTTTAGAGCAAGGATCAGCCAGCCTTTCAGACGCCGAGTTACTCGCTATCTTTCTGCGCACGGGAGTCACCGGCAAAAGCGCAGTGGATCTGGCACGTCACTTATTGGCTGAATTCGGCAGCTTGCGAGCACTGCTGGAAGCCGACTTGGGCTCGTTCAGCCGACAACTTGGGCTAGGCCCTGCCAAGTTCAGCCAGTTGCAGGCGGTGCTGGAGATGGGACGTCGTCACTTGGCCGAACGCTTGCGTCGCGATTCCGCGCTGGAGAGCCCGCAAGCGGTGCGCGATTACCTGAAATCGTTGCTGCGTCATGAGCACCACGAGGTGTTCGGCTGCCTGTTTATGGATTCCAAACATCGCATGCTGGCGTTTGAAGTATTGTTCAGAGGCTCGATCGACAGCGCCAGCGTGTACCCGCGCCAAGTCGTAAAGCGCGCACTGGCGCATAACGCGGCCGCGGTGATTTTTTGTCACAACCATCCCTCCGGCGTTCCGGAACCCAGCGAAGCCGACAAAACGCTGACCCAGCGCCTGACAGAGGCGCTGGACCTGATCGAAGTGAGGGTGCTCGACCATTTCATTGTCGGCGACGGTGAGCCGCTGTCCATGGTCGAACATGGGTGGATGTGAGGGTTAAGGCTTGAGGCTGACCGACGAAAAATCCTGACGGCCAAATGGACTCACCTGATAACCCTGTACGTCTTTACGCGTCAGCGCGTAAGCCGTTGGGTGTGCCAGTGGCAGCCACAACGCTTGCTGTTGAATCTGTGCCTGAGCCTTCTGATACAGCGCACTGCGCTTGTCCTGATCGCTCAGGCGTTTGCCTTCACTGATCAAGCTGTCCAGCGTCTTGTCGCAATAACGCGCAAAGTTGGTCCCGGACTGCACGGCCGCACAGGAAAACTGCGGCGTCAGGAAGTTATCCGGATCGCCGTTGTCCCCCGCCCAGCCCATAAACAGCAAATCGTGCTCACCCGCCTTGGCGCGGCGTATCAACTCGCCCCATTCGATCACCCGAATATCGGCCTTGATCCCGACCTTCGCCAAATCCGCTTGCAACAGTTGCGCTCCCAGGCTCGGATTGGGGTTCAACACGCTGCCTGTCGGACGCGTCCAGATCGTTGTACTGAAGCCGTCCTTGAGCCCGGCCTTGGCCAATAATGCCTTGGCTTTTTGCGGGTCATGGGGATACTCCGGCAAATCCTTGGCGTAGCTCCAGGTGGTTGCGGGATAAACACCCTTGGCCGCTTGCCCGCTGCTTTCAAACACCGCTTTCAAGTAGGAGTTTCTGTCAAAAGCCAGATTGATCGCCTGCCGCACTTCGGGTTTGTCCAGCGGTGGATGCTGACTGTTGATCGCCACGAAAGCCGTCATGAATGCAGGCGTTTGCGCCACCTTCAACGTGGCCTCTTTGGCTGCGGCTTCAACATCCAGCGGTTTGGGCGAGAGCGCAATCTGACATTCATTGCGTCGCAGCTTTTGCAGCCTGACGTTGGCATCCGGAGTTATTGCGAAGATCAGCCCGTCCACCTTAGGCTTGCCGGCGAAGTAGTCAGGATTGGCCTTGTAGCGCACCACGGCATCCTTCTGAAAGCGCGAAAACACGAACGGCCCGGTGCCGATCGGCTGGCTGTTCATTTTTTCAGGCGTACCCGCCTTCAGTAATTTGTCGGCGTATTCGGCCGAATAGATCGAAGCAAAGCCCATGCTCAACGCTGGCAGGAAGGTTGAATCCGGATGGGTGAGGGTGAAGCGGACAGTCTGAGGGTCCGGGGTCTCGATGCTTTTAATCAGTGCAGGCAGTTGCAAAGACTGTGCGTGAGGAAAACCGCTTTGCGCCACTTTGTGCCAAGGGTTGGCAGGATCCAGCATGCGCTCAAAACTGAAGCGCACATCGTCGGCATTCAGCGCGCGCGTAGGGGTGAAGTAGGGCGTGGTGTGAAACTTGACGTCCGGACGCAATTTAAAGTCGTACACGAGGCCGTCAGCGGACACTGACCAGCTTTGCGCAAGGCTTGGCACTAACTTGCCGGCCTGTGCATCAAAATCCACCAGACGGTTCATCAGCACGTCAGCAGAAGCATTGGTGGTGCTGAGCGAGTTGTATTGCACGACATCGAACCCTTCAGGGCTGGCTTCGGTGCAGACGCTCAACGTGGCGGCGTGCGCCAACGGTGCCAAACAAAAAGAGAACAATAAAGGGGCGGCAGCGAGGCGCATGGTTGGTTTCCTTGGCAAGTCGTTGGCCCATCTGCAGGCGCAGTCTGGAAAAGGCCTACCCTAGGGTCTGTTCGCGTTTCATTGCAAGCGGCCATGAAACGGAAACAGACCCTCCTGATCTATAGCGCAAGTGACTCCTGTAAAGCGCAACTCGTTCCCGAGTGAAGCCTCAGAAGGCTGGGAAAATTGGCCGGACACCGGTTTTTTGTATTCACGATCGCAGTCGCGTCACGGCTCGACCTGCGCCTTGAACGTAAACACGCCCCCCGTTGCACCTGAAACCTTTAACCCAGCGACGAGCGGTAAGGGCCCACAGGGCATAGGCTTTAGCGCGGATTGTCGCTAGAATGCCGCCTTTATCAATCAATGCAAATCACACTGCATGTTGTTGCTCAATAGTCTTTCTGGTATAAAGCAGCGCTCTTTTCTAGGGGCCCGGTTCCTTCGTTTGTAGGCGTAACCGGTAAGACCCTTAAAGAAACGCGGCGCCTAGCGCCAAATGACTGAGAGATTAAGCGGCCAACCCATGCCGGGTTGGGCATGTGGTTTTAGAGGGCTGAGGCATGTCGAGAGTCTGTCAAGTTACCGGTAAGGGTCCGGTGACTGGGAATAACATTTCCCACGCAAATAACAAAACCCGTCGTCGTTTCCTGCCGAACCTGCAGCATCACCGCTTTTGGGTCGAGTCCGAGAAGCGTTTTGTGCGTCTGCGCGTATCTGCCAAAGGCATGCGTATCATCGACAAGCGCGGCATTGATGTCGTACTTGCTGAAATCCGCCGCGATGGCAAGATCTAAGGGAGCTAATCATGCGTGAATTGATCCGTTTGGTGTCGAGCGCTGGTACAGGCCATTTCTACACCACTGATAAGAACAAGCGCACCACTCCGGACAAAATCGAAATCAAAAAATTCGATCCGCGGGTTCGCAAGCACGTGATCTACAAAGAAGCCAAAATCAAGTAATTGATTTTTCTTCTTTACAAAGAAGGCCCGTATCTCACGATACGGGCCTTTTTTGTGGCTCATGCCAAAGCAAACCTCAGCATGAGTGGTGACAGGTAGCGTCAGCCCTTGAGGTTGAAAACCTCAACCTGAAAACGGTAACCCCTGCCCCACCTCAAGCACTTTGAGGGTAAACGAACCCGCTTCTCCCGCCCCGCTTTCACTCAGCAAAGGGTAACCCTCATCGTCCACTACTTTAACCTGACGCCCGTAAGGGCTGGTCAACTGCACATGCTCAACAACTTGCCCCATGTTTAAAGCCTCAGTACCGAGGTTATCAAGTTGGAACAACAATTTGTTTAAATACTCCCCGCCGTCAATATAGTCGGGATGAACGTCATACAAACCTAAAAACCCGTTTTTACTGATATCAACATGATGCCCATTAAAACGGTGATTTCTGGCATCAGGCTGTTCAAGGTGGCGAGTAAAGGCGGCGATACGATACAAGTGCCGACCATCCTCAAATACATAACAACCAAACCAAAAACTTAACTGCACCAAGTAACGATCCCAGACCATTCCATTACTTAAGCGCTTTGTATAGTTATCTTTGCCAGCAAACAACCAACCGTCGTTATTTTTAAACACGGTCTGATTATTCATGGTGGCAGCAACTTTATGCAGTACCTGGTCTTTACCCTTCCAGTAAACATCTGCACAAAAGCAATTTTCCGCCTTCAGTGTGCTTTTCATACGTCACCCTTAACCGCACCGATAACCTTGAATAATGTTGTTTTTGTTGACGATGACGCGTAGCCGATCTGCGTTGTACTCCTTCGTGTAGCCCTCGCCGGGCCTCTCAACCCGAACGACCGTCGCGCCGGAGCGCTGACGCATGCTTTCTACAAACTCCGGAGTTGCAGCGTGCAGGATATAGGTCAGGGCGAAGTCCAGGCTGCATTTTCCCGGCTCCCTTTCTGAAGCCGATACCTGGACGCTTCCTGCACCCAAAACGACCAAGCACGCAATGGCTGCTTTTTTCATATTGAATAACGTGTTCATTTCACTTCCTTGTAAAATTCAACAAAAATATTAATCCTGATAAACGTTGACTCACACCCATTACCCGCAGCGGTAATAACTCACTTTATTATCCGCACCCACGCCGATTCTCAGACGATTCTCATTGAACTCCGTTGTATAGGCGACGCCCTTGCGCTCGACGCGAATGTCTTTCGCTTCATAGACCTTGCGCAACATTTCGAAGTTTTCCGGCGTGGCATCAAGGGGCACGACAGAATTGTAGGCAATATCAGTCCTGCACTTGCCACCCTCCGCAGCCATGGCCGGCGCAGACATAAAGACCGCGGTAATAATGGCCGCTAAAGCCGTGTTTTTCGTTACCGTTAACGCGTTCATAGTAGTTCCTTATTGAGATAAGTTAGGGGGCGAATTCAGCCCACGTGCCGGTTTATATAATCAACCGCTGCACACTTAAAAGTCTGGATGTATTTTCCAATAGGGCGGGCGTCGAGCTGTAACTGAATTCGTCCTGCCTCCCCATTCAATCGAACACAAAAAAGCCCTGCCATTATCGATGGCAAGGCTTTGGGCAACGCTCTAACTCGTCACTCTCAGCGTTTTTGCTCAAACACGACGTAAATTTTCCGACACGCCTCAAGCACTTCCCACGTGCCCTCAAACCCCGCCGGTATGACAAACCGGTCGCCTGCTCTCAGGGTTTTGGCATTACCTTCCCCGTCACGTAAAACTGAAACGCCCTGCAAGATTTCACAATATTCGTGTTCGGTGTATTTAACCGTCCACTGACCCACCGCCCCTTCCCACACACCCGCGTTCATTTGCCCGCAGGGGCTGTCGTAATGGTTGTGGATAACTTGCTCCGGGTCACCTTTGAGCACCTTCTCCGGTGCCGGGCGAAAGCGTTCAGCCTCGGTATTGGCGGTGTTGAAATCGACGATCGTTTCGATGCTCATGGTGCTTGTCCCCCCGAAATTGCGGTGTGTGTGGCCAGAAAGGCCAAAGTCTATGTTTATTAAAACGAACAAGCCACGCCCTTTACGACACGCGTGTCAAATATATTGAAAGTCTCACAGCCACTGGTTTAGGGTGGCGCATGTCTTGTGCCGATCACATGAGTGAATTGGACAGCATGCCTGAGGTGCCGCGTGAAAACCGTGGTGCATGTATATCAATAAGAGGAGGACACTCGAATGACCACCCTGACGCGTGCTGATTGGGAACAACGGGCCCAACAGCTGAAAATCGAAGGTCGCGCCTACATCAACGGTGAATACACCGCCGCGGTCTCCAATGAAACGTTCGAGTGCCTCAGCCCGGTCGATGGCCGTTTGCTGGGCAAGGTTGCCAGCTGCGATGCCGCAGATGCAGAACGCGCCGTTGAAAACGCGCGCAAAACCTTCGACTCGGGCGTGTGGTCACGCATGGCACCGGCCAAGCGCAAAGCCACCATGATCCGTTTCGCGGGCCTGCTCAAGCAAAACGCTGAAGAACTGGCCCTGCTTGAAACCCTCGATATGGGCAAGCCGATCAGTGATTCCCTGGGCATCGACGTCCCCGGCGCCGCTAACGCGCTGAGCTGGAGCGGCGAAGCCATCGACAAGATTTACGACGAAGTGGCCGCGACTCCGCACAATCAACTGGGCCTGGTGACACGCGAACCCGTCGGCGTGGTTGCCGCCATTGTGCCGTGGAACTTCCCCCTGATGATGGCCTGCTGGAAGCTCGGCCCTGCGCTGTCCACCGGCAACTCCGTCATCCTGAAGCCGTCCGAAAAATCGCCACTGACAGCCATCCGCATTGCCGCACTAGCCGTCGAAGCGGGAATTCCGGCTGGCGTGCTCAACGTTTTACCGGGTTACGGCCACACCGTCGGCAAGGCGCTGGCGTTGCACATGGACGTCGACACCCTGGTGTTTACGGGCTCCACCAAAATCGCCAAGCAACTGATGGTGTATTCCGGCGAATCCAACATGAAGCGTGTCTGGCTCGAAGCGGGCGGTAAAAGCCCCAACATCGTGTTCGCCGACGCACCTGACCTGCAAGCGGCCGCCGAATCGGCTGCCAGCGCCATTGCCTTCAACCAGGGCGAAGTCTGCACGGCGGGCTCGCGCCTGCTGGTCGAGCGCTCGATCAAAGACACATTCCTGCCGCTGGTGATCGAAGCCCTCAAAGGCTGGAAGCCGGGCAACCCGCTGGACCCGGCCACCACCGTCGGCGCACTGGTTGATACACAGCAAATGAACACCGTGCTGTCGTACATCAAATCGGGCCATACCGAAGGCGCCAAACTGGTCGCCGGGGGTAACCAGATCCTGCAAGAGACCGGCGGGACCTACGTCGAGCCGACCATCTTCGACGGTGTCAGCAACGCGATGAAAATCGCCCAGGAAGAAATCTTCGGCCCGGTGCTGTCGGTTATTACCTTCGACACGGCGCAAGAGGCGGTGCAGATCGCCAACGACACGCCTTACGGTCTGGCAGCAGCGGTGTGGACCGCCGATATTTCCAAGGCTCACCTGACCGCCAAGGCACTGCGCGCCGGCAGCGTCTGGGTTAACCAATACGATGGCGGCGACATGACCGCACCGTTTGGTGGCTTCAAACAGTCGGGCAACGGTCGCGATAAATCGCTGCACGCGTTCGACAAATACACCGAACTGAAATCCACCTGGATCAAGCTGTAACACACCCGACCTTACCGTCGCCCCCCTGTGGGAGCGAGCGAGTCTCGCGATGACCCTGCCCAACGGCAGACCCATCGCAGACCTGCCCGCTCCCACAGTTGCTTGAACACACAGAAACCCCGTGATCCACAGGAGCACCCCCATGCGTTGGGCGACTTATTTTGCGGTGCTGGCTTCGGTCCTGAGCGTCGGGCTCGCGCTCGGCGTCAGCATGCCGCTGGTGTCGCTGCGCCTCGAAAGCTGGGGCTACGGCGGATTTGCCATCGGTGTGATGGCAGCCATGCCCGCCATTGGGGTACTGGTCGGCGCCAGCATTGCCAGCAAGCTCGCGGCACGCTTCGGCACGCCAGGGTTGATGCGTTTGTGCCTGTGGTGCGGCGCGCTGTCCATCGGGTTGTTGGCCTTGTTGCCCAGTTATCCCGTATGGCTGGTGTTGAGGCTGTTGATCGGGGTGGTGCTCACCGTGATCTTTATCCTCGGCGAGAGCTGGATCAACCAGTTGGTGACCGAGCAATGGCGAGGCCGCCTCGTGGCCTTGTACGGCTGCGCGTATGCCTTGAGTCAACTGTCCGGGCCTTTGCTTCTGGGGGTGGTGGGGTCTGAAAACGATTACGGCTTCTGGATCGGCGTCGCGTTGCTGACACTCTCGCCGCTGCTGCTGATGGGCCGCGATGGCGCCCCCGTGACGCAATCCTGCAGCGTGACCTTCAACGATCTACTCGGTTTTTGTCGCGGCTTGCCGGCCATCGCGTGGGCTGTCGCGCTGTTTGCAGCCTTTGAGGCGATGATTCTGACGCTGTTGCCGGTGTATTGCCTGCGCCAAGGCTTCACCACCGACATCGCGCTGGCGATGGTCAGTACCGTGGTGGTCGGAGATGCCTTGCTGCAACTGCCCATTGGTGCGCTGGCCGACAAACTGTCGCGCCGCTCCTTGTTCACGGCATGCGCCGCCGTGCTGATGCTGTCCAGCCTCGCCGTGCCGCTCCTGATCGATACGCTGTTGATCTGGCCGGTGTGGGTGATGTTCGGCGCCAGTGCCGGGGGGTTGTTCACGTTGTCGCTGATCCTGATCGGCGAGCGTTACCGCGACGATGCGCTGGTGCGCGCCAATGCCCACGTGGCCCAGCTGTGGGGCATCGGCTGCCTGATCGGCCCGCTGGCGGCAGGGGCGGGCAGCCAATGGGTCAGTGGCCATGCGCTGCCTTTGTTCATGGCGGCCGGGGCGTTCGGGCTGGTGATTCTGGTGTTGCGCCAGGGCGCGTTTGGCGCCGAACAGTCGGCCGCCTAGAGCATCTTCTCCAGGCCGACACGCTTGCTGAACCACGCATTAAGCTGGCGCCACCAATTGCCCGGCTCACGCTTCAGGGTGTGCAATTGCCCGTTGTCTTCGGTCTGCCAGACGATGTTTCCGTCCTCCAGCACCGGCTGATAACTCAAGGCGGGCGACATCCCCTGCAACGCCAACTTACGGGCCTGTGCCGCCAATTCAGGGCTGTCGACCAACACACCCACTTCGGTATTCCACAGCCCGGAACGGGGGTCGAAGTTGAATGAGCCAATAAAGGATTTTTGCTGATCGAAAATCATCGCCTTGCTGTGCAGGCTCGAATCGGAACTCAGGCTGGTCTTGAACAGATGCGGGCCGCTGCCGCCTGTACTGCCCGGCTGGCGACGCAACTCGTACAGTTTGACCCCATGCTCCAGCAGCGCTTTGCGATACGGCGCATAGCCGCCATGCACCGCAGGGACGTCAGTGGCTTCCAGCGAGTTGGTCAATAAACGTACATCGACCCCGGCGTCGGAGCGGCCGGTCAGGTACACCAGCCCGGTCTCGCCCGGCACAAAGTAGGCAGAAATCAAAATCAGCTCTTGCCCCACGCCCGCCAGATCCGGCGCCAACTGTGTTGTCAGCAACAAATGCGGGTCGGGCTCACCCTTGGCCAACACCTTGCTCGGGGCATCCCACAAGGCCTGGTTCCAGGCCCAGATCAACTCTTTGCGCCAGACCGCCAGCTGCGGGTTGGTTTCATACGACGCCAACTGCTCATAGAGCGCCGGGTTGCGCCGTTGCGCCTGGCTGAGTGACGCCTCCAGCTCTTTTCGGGCCTTGGACAGCTCGCGCCGGGACAGGCGCGACGAGACAAAATCCCCGATGGGCTGGCTTAACGCGCTGTTCCAGTACTGATCGAAACTGTGCCCGAGCTGTTCAGCGACCGGCCCGACGCTCAACAAATCAATGTCGGTGAAGTTCAGGTCGGGCTGGGCGTCGAAGTACTCATCGCCCAGATTGCGCCCGCCCACAATGGCCACGCTGTTATCGGCCAACCACAGCTTGTTGTGCATGCGCCGGTGCTGACGCGACAGGTTGAACAGCCGCCCCATGGCTCGCGTCACGCCGGTGCTGCGCCCAAGCTGCAAGGGATTGAACAGCCGGATTTGCACATTAGGGTGCGCCGCGAGCGTCGCCAGCAGTTCGTCGAGCCCGTCGCTGGCCGTGTCATCTAGCAGAATCCGCACCCGCACGCCGCGATCGGCGGCCTTCAACAACTCATCGACCAGCATCCGCGTACTCAAACCGTCATGCACGATGTAGTACTGCAAGTCGAGGCTGGTGTGCGCGTTGCGAATCAACTCGGCCCGCGCGCGAAAGGCTTCGCCGCTGTTGGGAAGCAGGCGAAACCCCGAACGCCCCTGATAGGGCGCTGCCTGTTGTTCAATGGAACGCCCGAAGGAGGATTTCGCCGCCGGGATGGCCTGACTCGGCCCGCGGGGCACGTCCAACGTGGCGCAGCCTCCCAGCAAGACGCTCAGCAAAACTGCGCACAGTGATTTCAACGGCAAGACCTCAATCCAATCATCGCAAGGTTAAAAGGGGTGTTCTGACAACAACTGGCTGACTGCCATGCCGACCTTGCGTACAGCGTCTTCGATCTGGGACGTAGGCTTGGCTGCGTAGTTCATTCGTAAACAGTTCCGGTACTTGCCCGAAGCCGAAAAGATGCTGCCCACTGCGATCTGAACGCCTTGCTCCAACAACACGCGATTAAGCCGCAAGGTGTCGAATGCCTCTGGCAGTTCGAGCCACAACATAAAGCTGCCTTGCGGCCGACTGGCACGAGTGCCCGGCGGAAAATAACGGCTCACCCAACCCAGCATCAGGTCGCGATTACGCTGGTATTGCGCGCGCATCTTGCGCAAATGTGGCTCAAAATGTCCATTTTTCAAGAAATCGGCAATCGCCAGTTGCGGCTGCGGCGCCGTGGACCCGGTGCTGATGTATTTCATGTGCAGCACCCGTTCCAGATAGCGGCCGGGCGCGACCCAACCAATGCGCAAGCCCGGTGCCAACGTCTTTGAAAAAGAGCTGCAAAGCAGGACGCGTCCTTCGTCATCGAAGGATTTAATCGTGCGCGGGCGAGGGTAGGTGTAGGCCAGTTCGCCGTAAACATCGTCCTCAATGATCGCCACATCGAAGCGCTGTGCCAATGCCACCAAAGCCCGCTTGCGGGGCTCGGGCATGATGTACCCCAAGGGGTTATTGCAACTGGGGGTAACCTGAATGGCCTTGATGGGCCACTGTTCCAGCGCCAGCTCAAGCGCCTCCAGGCTGATACCAGTCAAGGGGTCGGTGGGAATCTCCAGCGCTTTCATGCCCAACCCCTTGAGGGTCTGCATGGCGCCATGAAAGCTCGGCGAATCCACGGCCACAATATCCCCCGGCTCGCACACGGCGCGAATACTGCACGACAGCGCCTCATGACAGCCCGTGGTGATCACCAGTTCGTCAGGCCCTAACTGGCAGCCAGAGTCGAGCAGCAAACGCGCCAATTGCTCACGCAAGCTCAGCACGCCATACACCGTGTCGTAATACAGGCCGGGCAAGTCCTGATGGCGACTCAGTTGCGCCAGGCTACGCAGCAACGGCTTGATGGTCGGCGTGGTGACGTCAGGCATGCCGCGGCCCAACTGAATCACGTCCTTGCGCGGCACCGAGCGGACCAGCTCCAGGACTTGCTCCCACTGGGAAATTTCCACCGGCCTTTGGGCGGGCTTGCCCATCCCCGGCAACGCAGGCAGCTCACGCTCCATCGGCACGAAATACCCGGATTTTGGCCGCGGCGAGGCCAGTCCGTTGTCTTCCAGCAACCTGTAGGCCTGCTGGACGGTACTCAAGCTGACCCCATGCTCGGCGCTCAGTGCGCGCACTGACGGCAGGCGGTCGCCCGGTCGATAAAAGCCCTGCTCAATCCGCGTACCGATCAGGTCAGCGAGGTTGACGTAAAGGGTCATGACAGTACTCCCGGCAAGGGTTCGAACGTTAAAAACCAGTACAGATGCTGCCCATTTAAGGAATTCAGCGGCACAAAGCCGCATCTGTATGCACGCAAAAACAGTTCGGTGAATCTGTCATGGTTTCGCGATCAGGGCCATCCTTTTGACTCGTAGCCACCGAGGCAAAAGGAACCTGAAGATGAATGGTTTGAGCGATGTACGTCTGACACTGCACGGCCCGCAACTGCTAGAGGAGCGGGAGGTTTATCAACGGCCCAGCTCCCCGGCCGGTCTCAGTCGCTGGGGCCTGTTCTGGCACCGCTCACGCACCCGTCGCGTATTGCTGTCGATGGACGATCAGCAATTGCGCGACATAGGGCTGAGCCGCACCATGGCGCAACACGAAGGTTGCAAGCCGTTCTGGCGCTCGTAACGCCGAGGTTTAACGCAGCTCTTTGAGACGGTGCCACAGCATCCCGAGTGCGAGCAGGGGAGAACGCAAGTATTTGCCACCCGGGAAGGTGATGTGCGGCACCTTGGCGAACAGGTCGAAGCCATCGCTGTGTTGTCCGCTGATGGCTTCGGCCAGCAGCTTGCCCGCCAAATGCGTGGCGTTCACGCCATGCCCGGAATACGCCTGAGCAAAGTACACGTTCGGCTGATCTGGCAAGCGGCCGATCTGCGGCAAACGGTTCGCGCCAATCCCAATCATGCCGCCCCACTGGTAATCGATGCGGACGTCTTTTAGATGCGGGAACACCTCCAGCATTTTCGGGCGCATGTAAGCCGCGATGTCCTGTGGGTCGCGTCCTGAATAGTGGCAGGCACCGCCAAACAGCAGGCGTCGGTCGGCGGACAGACGGTAGTAGTCCAGGGCCACGCGCTGATCGCAGACCGCCATGTTCTGCGGCAACAACGCGTGGGCCTGCGCTTCGCTCAGCGGCTCGGTGGCAATGATGTAACTGCCTGCGGGCAGCACCTTGCCGCTCAATTGTGGGTTGAGGTCTTTCAGGTAAGCGTTGCAGCCCAACACCAGGCTCTTGGCACGCACGGTCCCCCGGGCTGTGTGGACCCGCACTTCAGGGCCGTAATCAATGCGCGTCACCGCTGAATGCTCAAACAGCTGTACACCTGATTGCACGGCGGCGGCCGCTTCACCCAAAGCCAGATTGAGCGGGTGCAGGTGGCCAGACCCCATGTCAATCAACCCACCCACATAACGGTCAGACCCGACCACGCTGCGCACTTCATGGGCTTGCAGCAGACGGGTTTCATGGCGATAACCCAGCGCGCGCAACGCTTCAGCCTCTTCGGCAAAACCTTCAAGGTCGCGCGGCTTATTGGCGAGGTCGCAGTACCCCCAGGTCAGGTCGCAAGCGATATTGAACCGCTCCACGCGCTGGCGAACGATTTCCACCGCCTCAAGCCCCATCAGCTTCATCTGGCGCACGCCGTCTTTGCCGATGATGCCTTCAAACTGCTCAAGGCCATGGCCTACGCCGCGAATCAACTGCCCGCCGTTGCGACCACTGGCGCCCCAGCCGATCTTGTGCGCTTCGAGCACGATCACGCTCATGCCGCGCTCAGCCAGCTCCAGCGCCGTGTTCAGCCCCGAAAAGCCCCCGCCCACCACGCACACATCCGCCACATACTCACCTTGCAGCACCGGATGGTCGGGCTGCGGCAAGCTGCTGGCGGCGTAATAAGAAGCGGTGTGCTGGCTGCGCTGAACAGGGGCGTTCATGTGCGGGATCCTGATTATTTGTGTTTGGAAAATTTGACGGAGCATAAGCCGTGCCCTT
This sequence comes from Pseudomonas sp. BS-2016, assembly GCF_001806145.1. Taxonomy (NCBI): domain Bacteria; kingdom Pseudomonadati; phylum Pseudomonadota; class Gammaproteobacteria; order Pseudomonadales; family Pseudomonadaceae; genus Pseudomonas; species Pseudomonas sp. BS-2016. The sequence continues at coordinate 209,097 of NZ_MLCT01000013.1, read as the reverse complement.
CCCGTGGGGCAAGAACAGCTGGACGGCGCTGTCTAGGGCAGGGGTTTTCAGGCAGACTCTGTGGCCTTTTCAACATCGGTACGCGCTGAATGAGCTGTAACAGTCACAAAATCCGCTTTCTCAGGCAGCAAATCCCGTCGTTCGAATGCGTACCGGGTTGCCACGACTGCTGCGGGCCCGTGACCACCTCGTCCGAAGAAATGGCGCGTCTGCCGCGCAAAACAGCAGCCGAACAGGCGGCGGCCATGGACGAGCTCAATTGCGTACACCTGGGGCCGAACGGTTGCACGGTGTATGAAGAGCGTCCGTTGATCTGCCGCCTGTTCGGCACCACCCCGACATTGCCGTGCCCCAATGGCCGACGCCCTGTGGAGATGATTCATCCGAGCGCCGAAAAGCTGGTGCACGAATACATCGCCACCACCCGGCAAGTGCTGGTCTGAACGCTCGCGGCAGCACCCTCAGGTTCAATCCGGGATCGGCAGGTTCAGGCTTTCTTTGACTTCTTCCATCACGATGTAACTTTTGGATTCGCGCACGTGGGGCAGTTTCAACAGAATGTCCCCCAGCAACTTGCGATAAGACGCCATCTCGCTGATGCGCGCTTTCACCAGATAGTCAAAATCCCCTGACACCAGATGGCACTCCAGCACATGGGGAAGTTTCAGCACGGCACGTCGGAACTCATCAAAGGTGTCGCCTGACTTGTAGTCGAGGCTGATCTCAACGAACACCAGCAAACTGCCCTGCAAATGCTGCGGGTTGAGCCGGGCGTTGTAACCCATGATGATCCCTTCGCGCTCCAGCCTGCGCACCCGCTCGGTACAGGGCGTGGTCGACAGCCCGACCTTCTCCCCCAGTTCAGTAAACGAGATGCGGCCGTCGGCCTGCAAAATGCGCAAAATATTGCGATCGATCTTGTCCAGTTCACGCTTTGTTTGGTGATTTGTGCGCATAGGAGAATCTCCTTTGTCAAAAGCGTTTAAGCCGAGAATTGTCGCCAAATATAGCCATTTATACAGTGAATTCCACTAGCCAATGGTTCATATACTGCGCCCATCTTCGCTTTGAACAATAAACGTCTGCGGCTGGCCGCGATGAGGGATATAAATATGCGAGTTATGGTATTGGGTGGCGGCGTCATTGGTACTGCCAGCGCCTATTATCTGGCCCGAGCCGGCTTTGAAGTGGTCGTGGTCGACCGTCAGCCCGCCGTTGCAATGGAAACCAGCTTTGCCAACGCAGGCCAGGTTTCACCCGGCTATGCCTCACCATGGGCTGCACCGGGCGTGCCGCTCAAAGCCATGAAATGGCTGCTCGAACGCCACGCGCCTTTGGCCATCAAGGCCACCGCCAATATCGATCAATACCTGTGGATGGCGCAGATGCTGCGCAACTGCACCGCCAGCCGTTATGCCGTGAACAAAGAGCGCATGGTGCGTCTGTCTGAGTACAGCCGCGACTGCCTGGATGAACTGCGCGCCGAAACCGGCATTGCCTACGAGGCTCGCAACCTGGGTACGACTCAACTGTTCCGCACCCAGGCGCAGCTCGATGGCGCCGCCAAAGACATCGCCGTCCTCAAAGAATCAGGCGTTCCTTACGAACTGCTCGACCGCGACGGCATTGCCCGCGTCGAACCTGCACTGGCCAGCGTCACTGACATTCTGGCCGGGGCTTTGCGCTTGCCGAATGACCAGACGGGCGACTGTCAGATGTTCACCACCCGCCTGGCAGAAATGGCGAAGAACCTGGGCGTGGAATTCCGCTTCGGCCAGGACATTCAGCGTCTGGACTACGCGGGCGACCGCATCAACGGCGTGATGATCGACGGCAAGCTCGAAACGGCCGACCGTTACGTGCTGGCGCTGGGCAGCTACTCGCCACAACTGCTCAAGCCGCTGGGCATCAAGGCCCCGGTTTACCCGCTCAAGGGTTACTCGTTGACCATTCCGATCACCCACCCGGACATGGCCCCGACCTCGACGATTCTCGACGAGACCTACAAGGTTGCGATCACCCGTTTCGACAACCGTATTCGCGTCGGCGGCATGGCCGAGATTGCCGGTTTTGACCTCTCGCTTAATCCGCGTCGGCGCGAAACCCTGGAGATGATCGTCAACGACCTTTATCCTCGCGGCGGTGACTTGAGCCAGGCCAGTTTCTGGACCGGCTTGCGTCCTACCACGCCAGACGGCACGCCGATTGTCGGCGCGACCCCGTTCAAGAACCTGTTCCTGAACACCGGCCACGGCACACTCGGCTGGACCATGGCGTGCGGCTCCGGTCGTTACCTGGCTGATGTGATGGCCAAGAAAACGCCACAAATCAGCACCGAAGGCCTCGATATTTCGCGTTACGGCAACCACCAGGAGACTGCTAAACATGGCAATCCAGCGCCAGCTCACCAATGACCGCATGAGCCAGATCGTCGTCCACAACGGGACGGTGTACCTGTCCGGTCAAGTCGGCGATGACATGAATGCGGGTGTCGAGCAGCAAACCCGTGAAACGCTGGTTAACATCGAGCGCCTGCTGGATTTGGCAGGCACCGACAAGCATCACATCCTGTCGGTGACCATCTACCTCAAGGACATCGATGCTGATTTTGCCGGCATGAACCGTGTGTGGGACCAATGGCTGCCCAAAGGTGTGCAACCGGCCCGTGCCACCGTTGAAGCCAAGCTGTGCGAACCCGAAATTCTGGTTGAGCTGTCAGTGATTGCAGCTCTGCCTTAACTGTTCTGCTCCTTGTAACAGTCCCTCTTGCGGCGCAGCTCGCAGTTAACGCTGCGGGTAGCGCCGTTTTTTTATTCATTAGCCGTTAGAAGCCCGCCATGCGCCCAGCCCGTGCCCTGATCGACCTTCAAGCCCTGCGTCATAACTACCAATTGGCCCGCGAAGTGACGGGGGCCAAAGCCCTCGCCGTGATCAAGGCCGATGCCTACGGCCATGGCGCCGTACGCTGCGCCCAGGCGCTGGAGGGCGAGGCGGATGGCTTCGCTGTCGCCTGCATTGAAGAAGCCCTGGAGCTGCGCGAGGCGGGCATCCGTGCCCCGATCCTGCTGCTGGAGGGTTTTTTCACCGCCCAGGATGAACTGCCGCTGATCGTCGAGCACGACCTGTGGTGCGTGGTGCACTCGCTGTGGCAACTCGATGACATCCTCGCCAGCACGCTCGCCAGACCGATTCACGTCTGGCTCAAGCTTGACACCGGTATGCACCGCGTCGGGCTGCATCCGGCGGACTTTCAGACGGCTTACCAACGCCTGCTCGCCAGCCCCAACGTTGCGAAGGTGGTGTTGATGAGCCACTTCTCGCGCGCAGACGAACTGGGATGCGGCCGCAGCGAAGAACAGGTGGCGGTGTTCGAAGCGGCCCGCGCTCAATTGAACGCTGAAGTGAGCCTGCGCAATTCGCCCGCGGTGCTTGGCTGGCCGAGTGTGCCCAGCGACTGGGTACGCCCTGGCCTGATGCTGTATGGAAGCACCCCGTTTGAAGAAGCCCATGCGCTGGCTGAACGTTTGCAGCCGGTGATGACACTGGAGTCCAAGGTCATTTGCGTGCGTGAATTGCCTGCCGGCGAACCGGTGGGCTATGGCGCCCGCTTCATCACCGACCGCCCCATGCGCATTGGCGTTGTGGCCATGGGCTACGCCGACGGTTATCCACGCCACGCCCCCACGGGCACGCCGGTTTGGGTGGGCGGGCAACGCAGCCAATTGCTGGGGCGCGTGTCGATGGACATGCTGTGCATCGACCTGACGGATGTGCCAGAGGCGGGTCTGGGGTCTACCGTTGAACTGTGGGGTAAACACATCCTTGCCAGTGAAGTGGCAGCACATGCTGAAACCATTCCTTACCAGATTTTTTGCAACCTCAAACGCGTGCCACGCCTCTATTCCGGGAGCTGATGGCAGACCGTCCAAATAAGGAGCCAAACGGTTGCGCAGGTTTGAAGTCGAAGTGTTGTAAATACTGAACGCTATCGCCATGATGGCGCCCATTCGACCTAAATCTGAACCCCAGGAGGCTCCCGCATTGGACGTCGGTGAACGACTGCAATCCATCCGCAAACTGAAAGGGCTATCTCAGCGTGAACTCGCCAAACGGGCGGGCGTCACCAATAGCACCATTTCAATGATCGAAAAGAACAGTGTCAGCCCTTCGATCAGTTCGTTGAGAAAAGTGCTGAGCGGCATCCCGATGTCGATGGTCGAGTTCTTTTCCGAAGAAATCCTTCAAGAAACACCGACTCAGATTGTCTATAAAGCCAATGAGCTGATCGACATTTCCGACGGTGCCGTGACCATGAAACTGGTCGGTCGCGCGCACCCCAGCCGGGCCATTGCCTTCCTGAACGAAATTTACCCACCGGGCGCCGACACCGGCGACGAAATGCTGACCCACGACGGTGAAGAAACCGGCATTTTGCTCGAAGGTCGTCTTGAATTGACCGTAGGTCTTGAGACGTTCGTGCTGGAGGCGGGTGACAGCTACTATTTCGAGAGTTCGAAGCCGCATCGTTTTCGTAATCCGTTCGACGTCGCAGCGCGACTAATCAGCGCAGCGACCCCGGCGAACTTCTAATAAAAGAGGCGCCCTGCAGGCCCTGCAGAGGCGGCCCACGTTGCATTTCGCCACTTATAAGACCCCTTCTACTTTAGGGTTGTTTCAGAGTGGCGGGCTAACCGTTATACTTTCGCCCGCCCGCGAAACCGTGGTTGTGGGCGTGACTAGCCACCATTGAGGGTGAACGCGTGAACCTAATTATGAAAATGCTGGCCGTACCAGCAGCAGTAGTGGCCCTTTGGGCAGTCAACGCTCAAGCAACGACGAACGATGACATCGCAAAACGTCTTGAGCCTGTGGGTAAAGTGTGTATTGAAGGCCAAGAATGCAAAGGAATGGAAGTTGCAGCCTCGGTCGGCGGCGGCGGTATGTCGGCAGACGACATCATCGCCAAGCATTGCAACGCGTGCCATGGCACAGGCCTGTTGGGCGCACCGAAAATCGGTGACACCGCCGCCTGGAAAGAACGCGCAGATCACCAGGGCGGCCTTGACGGCATCCTGGCCAAGGCCATCACCGGGATCAACGCCATGCCGCCCAAAGGCACGTGCACAAGTTGCTCCGATGAAGACCTCAAAGGCGCCATCGAGAAGATGTCCGGTTTGAAATAAACCGATCTCCTGCAAAAAAGCCGCTGATGGGCGGCTTTTTTGTGCCTGCCGTTTCACCCCCGCCCACGGCCCTTACGCCGCGCAGCCGAAAGACAAAGTTACAAACCGTTCAGAAAATTCAGAATTCTCCTACGTGTCCCGTACCGGCATGTCGCTAGCATCACCACACACCCATCCAGCGACTCATGCCTGTGTACGAAACGTGTGTGGCCTCATCTCATTCCCCTTGCCCCTGTCGCGCCTGCACCCGGCAGCGCAAGGCCGTCCCGGCGTTCAATGCACCTGCAAGCCCGCCAGGGATGGCACGTGGCAGCGTGTTCGCCAAGTCGTGTGCGCTGCCAGACGGGCTGATGGACTTCAGCAATTACAACGAGTTCGTCCCCGTGGAGGCACTGACCCAGTACGGCGAATTTGCCGTGCTGGGCACCGACACCCACATTGCCGGTGACCATACGGATTTGCACTGGATTGGCGGCTCTCTCAGCGCCAGGCTGTTCGCCGCCCGCCTGCAGGGCAGCCTGGCCGTGAAGGCCCCACCGCGAAGTCGGGTCGTCGTCACCGTGCTGATGCCCAGCACCAATTCGGGCGACAGCGCGTTCTACCGTCACGAGCAATATGGCCAACTCACGGAAGGCAACACGCGTGTGAGGTTGACCGTCAAACATCTGCACGACGGCGCCATCAGCGCCTACGGTTTTTATACCGGCACCAAAAGAGAATGGCAGCGAGTCCCCGTCATCGCCGCACACGCGCACGCTGAACAACGGGTCGCCCGCGTGGGCAACGGCCTTGAAATAAGCTGGAAACCCGCACCCGACCCGTCGGCCATCGCCCCCCTTGCGCCCCTCGAAGGGGCATCCCTCAAACCGGCCGCCTGGGTGTTCCCGCCCTCCGATCAGGCCGACACGATGCTGGTCAACCCCGTCTACCCGCCTGACTATCAAGACGCCATTGTGTGGTTTCCCGGCCTTGCCCACCGAGCGCCTGTGTATGTTTCGATCAACGTGCGCTTGCCGGAAACCGGCGAAATCCACAGCGTGGGTTAAACACGCTGTTCCTGTTCCGGGCAGGCCGGTCGGGGTTAGTCTTGGTCAGTGCAACCAACACCCGTCACTCTCAGTCACATCTCTACACATGGATGGTTTTGGAGGATCAGATGGTGCAGTCCTGTTCAATCGAGCGCGCAGTCGATGACGTATTGGCGCGGCTTCCCTCGCATATTCACCTGGGTTTACCGCTGGGTCTGGGCAAGGCCAATCGCTTCGTCAACGCGCTCTACCAACGCATCAGGCAACTGCCCGAACGCCGACTGACGATTTACACCGCCCTCAGCCTTGGCCGCCCGCCCCTGGGCGAAGGGCTGCAAAGGCAGTTTCTCGAACCGTTCATCGAGCGGGTGTTTGGCGACTACATTGAGCTGGACTACCTCGCAGACCTGCACCGCAACAGCCTCCCGGACAACATCCACGTCGAGCAATTCTTCATGCAGCCGGGCAGCCTGCTCAACAGCCCGTCGGCCCAACAAGACTACGTCAGCAGCAATTACAGCCACGCCGCCCGCGACATCAATGCCAATGGCTTGAATCTGGTCGCGCAACTCATCGCCCGTGATCCGCAGGATGCCAATCGCCTGAGCCTGAGCTGCAACCCCGACATCACCCTGGATCTGCTGCCGATGATCGCCAAGCGTCGGGCCGCGGGCGAGACCATCCTGATGCTGGGCCACGTCCACAGCGACCTGCCGTTCATGCCCGGCGACGCCGAAATGACAGCCGACGATTTTGACCTGCTCATCGAGGAGGATGAGCGCACCACGCTGTTCTCCACACCCAATATGCCGGTGAGCCTGCAAGACCACTTTATCGGCCTGCACGCCAGCACCCTGGTGCGCGATGGCGGCACCTTGCAGATCGGGATCGGTGCCATGGGGGATGCGCTGGTGGCGGCATTACTGGCACGTCAGGCCGACAACGCAGGCTATCGCGCCTTGCTCGACGACCTGGACATCAGCCCCTGGCACCCCCTGATTGAGGCAGAAGGCGGCATCGTGCCCTTCGCCCAAGGCTTGTACGGTTGCAGTGAAATGTTTGTCCACGGGCTCATGGTGTTGGTGGACGCGGGCATCGTGCGGCGCAAGGTGTACCCGGACGCCGAACGTCAGGCGCTCGCCAACGCGGGCATGCTTGACGAGAGCCTGCACACTGACGGGGTGTGCGTACATGGCGGCTTCATCCTCGGCCCGGCCAGTTTTTACCAACGCCTGCGGGAGGTGCCTCACAGCAAACGCAGCGAATTCAACATGACCGCCATCAGCTTTATCAACGAGCTGTACGGCCAGGAAGCATTGAAACGCCTGCAACGCCGCAACGCGCGCTTTGTGAACAGCGCGTTCACCATGACCCTGCTTGGCGCCGGGGTGGCCGATCAACTGCAAGACGGCCGCGTACTCAGCGGCGTGGGCGGGCAATACAACTTTGTCGCGCAGGCGCACGCCCTGCATGACGCGCGCTCGGTCATCATCCTGCGCAGCTGGCGTGAGTCGGGCGGGGAGGTGAGTTCCAACATCGTCTGGGAATATGGCCACTGCACCATCCCGCGCCACCTGCGCGACATCGTGATCACCGAATACGGCATCGCTGATTTGCGCGGCAAGACAGACCGCAAGGTCATCGAAGCCTTGCTCAACATCACGGACTCACGCTTTCAGACCGCGCTCATCGAGCAGGCTCAGCACATCGGCAAGCTGCCCAAAGACTTTTGCCTGGATCCGCGCTTTGCCAACAACAGCCCGGAGCGCTTGCACGCCATCGCCGCGCGCCATCCGCACCTGTTCCCGGAGTACCCGCTGGGCTGTGATTTCAGCGCGCAGGAGCAAGACCTGCTGCGAGCCCTGAACTGGCTCAAGAGCAAATTCAAACTCACGCAGATCTATGAACTGGGCAAGGCCACGCTGGACGCACCCGCGCCCCATGCCTTCCCGGAGCACCTGGCGCGCATGCAACTGGCAAAGCCCACTGGCCTGCGCGAAGAGTTGTATCAGCGCTTGCTGCTGGCGGGTTTACAGGCAACCGCCAAGCCGCACTGAAACACAGGCACGCACGTGCTTTAACCGTTGGCGGCGCACGGCGTGGCCAGCGGTTAAAGAGGCAACGCCTTACTCGATAAAGGTCACTTTGCCGTCGGCCAGGGACTTGACCCGAGCCAGCGACTCAACGCGATAACCCTGAGCGTCCAGTTCGGCACGGCCGCCCTGAAACGACTTCTCGATCACGATGCCAAGGCCTGCAACCGTGGCGCCCGCTTGCTTGATGATCGAAATCAGTGCCTGCGAAGCCTTGCCGTTGGCCAGGAAGTCATCGATGACCAGCACGCGGTCGGTGCTTTTCAGGTGACGCGGCGAGATCGCAACGGTGCTTTCGGTCTGCTTGGTGAACGAGTAAACGGTCGCCGTCAGCAGGTTCTCAGTCAGGGTCAGCGACTGGTGCTTGCGGGCAAAAATCACCGGCACGCCCAGGTTCAAACCCGTCATCACCGCAGGCGCAATGCCCGACGCTTCGATGGTGACGATCTTGGTGATGCCCGCATCTTTGAACAAACGCGCGAACTCGTCGCCGATCTCTTTCATCAATTGCGGATCGATCTGATGGTTCAAAAAGGCGTCGACCTTCAAAACCTGATCGGAAAGCACGATGCCTTCTTCGCGAATTTTCTTGTGCAGTGCTTCCAACGTAACGTCCTCAAATAGCGCTTATGCGCTGAAGGTAGAGTGAAAAATAGTCGATTTTAGCGTTTAAGCATGGCGCGTATATCGGCCAATGCAGTATTTCCGCGAACCGCTTTAACTTCGGTAGGGGTGTCGTCGTTACCTTCCCAGGCCAAGTCGTCCGGGGGCAGCTCATCCAGAAAGCGGCTAGGCGCGCAATCGATGATCTCGCCGTACTGTTTACGCTTGGCGGCAAAGGTAAACGCCAGCGTCTGACGTGCGCGGGTAATCCCGACGTAGGCCAGGCGCCGTTCTTCTTCAATGGTGTCGGCTTCAATGCTGGAACGGTGCGGCAGGATTTCTTCTTCCATGCCCATGATGAACACGTAGGGGAATTCCAGGCCCTTGGACGCGTGCAAGGTCATCATCTGCACGCCTTCGGCGCCGTCTTCCTCTTCTTGCTGACGTTCGAGCATGTCGCGCAAGACCAGCTTGCCGATGGCCTCTTCGATGGTCATGCCGCCGTCTTCGTCTTTTTCGAGGGTGTTTTTCAACGCCTCGACCAAAAACCAGACGTTGGCCATGCGGTAGTCCGCCGCTTTCTCGCTCGAACTGTTGGTGCGCAGCCAGTTCTCGTAGTCGATGTCCATGATCATGCTGCGCAGCGCGGCTATCGGGTCTTCGCCCGCGCACTGCTGGCGGATGCGGTCCATGAAGCGCTTGAAGCGTGCCAGTCGGTCGGTGTAACGGGTGTCGAGGTGCTCGCCCAGGCCGATTTCGTCGGTGGCCGCGTACATCGAAATTTTGCGTTCGGTGGCGTAGTTGCCGAGTTTTTCCAGCGTCGTGGAACCGATTTCCCGGCGCGGCACGTTAATCACCCGCAGGAAGGCGTTGTCGTCATCCGGGTTCACGATCAAGCGGAAATAGGCCATCAGGTCTTTGACTTCCTGACGTCCGAAGAAGCTGTTACCGCCGGACAGACGATACGGAATCTGATGGTGCTGCAATTTCAGCTCAATCAGTTTGGCCTGATAGTTCCCGCGATAGAGGATCGCAAAGTCGCTGTAGGGCCGGTCGGTGCGCAAGTGCAACGTGAGGATTTCAACCGCCACGCGCTCGGCTTCTGCGTCTTCGTTGCGGCAGCGAATGACCCGCACTTCGTCGCCATGGCCCATCTCGCTCCACAGTTGCTTCTCGAACGCGTGCGGGTTGTTGGAAATGAGCACGTTGGCACAGCGCAGGATGCGGCTGGTGGAGCGATAGTTTTGCTCCAGCATCACCACTTTCAGGGACGGGTAATCGTCCTTGAGCAACATCAGGTTTTCCGGGCGGGCGCCGCGCCAGGCGTAGATCGACTGGTCGTCGTCGCCCACCACGGTGAACTGGTTGCGCGTGCCAATCAGGTACTTGACCAGCAAATACTGGCTGGCGTTGGTGTCCTGGTATTCGTCCACCAACAGGTAACGCACCTTGTTCTGCCACTTTTCAAGGATGTCGGCGTGCTCTTCGAACAGCTTGACGGGCAAGAGGATCAGGTCGTCAAAGTCCACCGCGTTGTACGCCTTGAGCGTGCGCTGGTAGTGGGTGTAGACAATGGCGGCCGTCTGTTCCTTGGGGTTGCGGGCGTCTTCGAGGGCCTTGGCGGGCAGGATCAGGTCGTTTTTCCACGAGCCGATCATGTTCTTGATTTCATCGACCCCGTCGTCGCCCGAGTACTCCTTCTGCATGATGTCGGTCATCAGCGCTTTGACGTCCGCTTCGTCAAAGATCGAAAAACCCGGCTTGTAGCCCAGCCGCGCATGCTCCTTGCGGATGATGTTGAGCCCCAGGTTGTGAAACGTACTCACTGTCAGGCCACGGCCCTCGCCCTTTTTGAGCAATGTGCCGACCCGTTCCTTCATCTCGCGCGCCGCCTTGTTGGTAAAGGTCATGGCGACGATGTACTGGGCGCGGATGCCACAGTTCTGGATCAAGTGCGCGATTTTGCGGGTAATCACGCTGGTTTTGCCCGAGCCCGCGCCGGCGAGCACCAAAAGAGGGCCGCCGACGTAGCTCACGGCTTCTTGCTGCCGGGGATTGAGTCGGGACATGACGAGTCAGGGGGTCGTATCTGAAAAGGGCGGGCATTTTAACAGGCTGAGCAAATATTGCTGCCACTCTGCGACAGTGTGACGTAGCACTCTGTCTAAATTTGCTGCTTTTGTTACTTTCGCGCAGGATGCCGGGCGGATTTGAGGCTACCGTGAGAGGTGGACCACAAATATGTATTTGATAACCAATGTCATTTGCCATTGGTCGTCGGCGCGTCATAATGCCCACCGCCTGAAATTACTGCAGAGTCTAGGGAGCCAGCTTGTCTACGCCTGTCGAACCCTTGCGTTTGCTGCTATTGGCCGAAGAGCCTTCTTGGGCAGCGTTGTTGCGCGAGTGTCTGGCGCCCATAAAAACCGTTGCCGTTCTTGTGTGTGCGCCGAATTGGGAGTCGGTCAGTTATCTGTTCGAAAACGACCGCAATGCGTTGCTGCTCACCACCCCCGCGCTACAACCCGCACCGGGCCGTTGCCGGTTATCGACCATTCTGCTGCTGGAGGCTGAACCCGATGCCTCGCCGCAAGGGGTCAGCGACTGGTTCGTGGCGTCCAACCTGACGACCGATTTATTGCGCCGAAGCCTGCGGCATGTACGCGAGCGCGGCGTACTCGAACACACCTTGCAGCGCTTGGCCGAAGAAGACCCGCTGACCGGCATCGCCAACCGCCAGGGCTTTCAGACCCTGCTGGCCGTGCGTCTGGCGGAAAGCGAAGGCCGCGGCATCGCCCTCGGGCATCTGGACCTGGACAACTTTCGCCACGCCAACGATGCCCTTGGGCACCAGGCGGGGGATCGCCTGATCCTGCAAGTGGTGGCCCGGCTCAAAAGCCAGCTGGAGGCGGGCGATCAACTGGCCCGACTGGGCAGCGACGAATTCGCCTTGTTGATCGACACCCGCCGCGCCCCCGAACGCGCCGAGCAGATCGCTGAACGCATCACCGAAGCGCTGGCCGAACCTTACTGGATTGACGGCGAGAGCCTGTTGATCGGTTGCAGCCTCGGTATCGCCCATGCGCGCGCCAACGCCGGGGCCGATCCGCTGATGTGGCATGCGCACATCGCCATGCAGCAGGCCAAGAGCACGCAAGGCTGCACGTTTCACCTGTTCAATGAACGCATCAACCGCAACGCCCGCAGCCTGGCAGACCTTGAAAGCGAACTGCGTCGTGCCCTGCGCCGCGACGAGCTGGAGCTGCATTACCAGCCGCGCCTGGATTTGGGCACCGGGCAGATTGTCGGCCTTGAAGCCTTGGTGCGCTGGCGTCACGGCGAACGTGGCCTGCTGGCCCCCAGCGAGTTTGTGCCGCTGGCCGAACAAAGCGGGTTGATTGTGCCGCTGGGCTATTGGGTGATTTCCCGGGCGCTGCGCGACATGCAAGCCCTGCGCGAACACGGGTTTGCGCCGCTGCACATGGCGGTCAACCTGTCGTTCCGGCAATTTCAGGACAGCCAGTTGCTCTCCACCCTCAGCCGCTTGATTAGCGAGCGCGGGGTCGAGGCGCAATGGCTGGAATTCGAACTGACTGAAACCGCCGTGATGCGGCGCAGCGACCTGGTCAAGCAGACGATGGATGCGCTGGGGCGGCTGGGCGTGAGGTTTTCGCTGGACGACTTCGGGACGGGGTTTTCTTCTTTCGTGCACCTCAACAGCCTGCCGATCGCCTTGTTGAAAATCGACAAAAGTTTCGTCGGCGGCATGGAGAGTCGCGAAGAAAACCGCAAGCTGGTGCCCGCCATGATCAACCTGGCGCACAACCTCAAGCTGGAAGTGGTCGCCGAAGGGGTCGAAACCCCCGAGCAACTGGCCCTGCTGCGTAGCTTTGGCTGCGATCAGGTGCAGGGCTATTTCATCAGCAAGCCCTTGCCACTGACCGAACTGGTGGCCTTCTTGAGCCAGGCCATGGGCAAGCGCGAGGCGGCCTCGCGCTAACGGCGCGAGGCTCGGTTACGCCTACAGGCGGATCGTGGCGTTGTGCGCACGCCTGAGCATGCGCCGCATCTTCCACTCGAACGCCAGGGTCAGGCTGATGGCCGCGCACGCGAGCCCCAATGCCAGCCCCCACCACACACCCGCCGGGCCCCAATCGAAGGTGAACGCCAGCAACCAGGCCAGCGGCGCGCCAATGGCCCAGTAGCAGAACAGGCCGACGAGAAAGGTCGTGCGGGCGTCTTTCAGCCCGCGAATCGCGCCCATGGCGATGGTTTGCGCACCGTCGAACAGCTCAAACCACGCCGCCACCGCCAGCAAGCTCATCGCCAGCTCGAACACCGGGCGGAACGCCAGATTGTCGTAGTCCAGCAACAGGCCGACCAGCTCCTTGGGCCAGAACCAGAACACCACCGAAAAGCACAGCATGGTCGCCGCGCCAAAGCCGATCCCGACCCGTCCCGCCAGGCGTGCGCGCAACAAATCGCCACCGCCGTAATGCTGACCGATGCGCATGGTGATCGCATACGACATGCCCGCGGGCACCATGAACGCGGCCGACACAATTTGCAGCGCGATCTGGTGCGCGGCCAGTTGCGTGCTGCCCATGGTGCCCATGCACAAGGCCGCAAAAGCAAACAACCCGACTTCCACCGCGTAGGTGCCACCGATGGGCAAGCCGAGGCGCCACAGTTCGCGCAGGTAAGGCACGTTAAGCCGCGACAGGCCTTTGCGCAGCGGATAGGCGTCGTAGGCCGGGTGCCGATGAATATGCCAGGCAAGCCCCAGCGCCATGCCCGTGGCCACAATCGCCGTCACCAGGCCGATGCCCATCAACCCCAGTTTAGGCAGGCCGAACATGCCGGTAATCAGCGCGTAATTGAGCAGGAAGTTGGCCACGGTGCCGATGACGCTAATGACCATCACCGGCACCGGGCGACCCATTGCACTGGTAAAGCCGCGCAAAGCCATAAACGTCATGTAGCCGGGCAGTGCAAAAGGCAGTAACAACAAGAACTGACCAGCCATTTCGACGTTGCTCGGGGTTTGCCCGAACAGCAGCAACACCGGCTTGATGTTCCACAGGATCAATGCGGCGCCCAGCGCCAGCCCCCACGCCAGCCAAACGCCAGCCTGAGTGAGACGGGTCGCGCCCTCAATGTCGCCCGCGCCCTGGCGGATCGACACCAGCGTGCCCACGGAGGCAATCACCCCCAGGCAGAAAATCGACACGAACGAATAACTGGCCGCCCCCAAACTGCCGCCCGCCAGTGCTTCGGGGCTCAGGCGCGCCATCATCAGGGTGTCGGTGAGCACCATCAGCATGTGCGCCAACTGCGAAGCAATCAGCGGCCCAGCCAACCGCATGATGGCGCCGAGTTCGATACGTGCAGAATGCTGTTTGGTCATCGGTATGAATTCTTAAGATACGTTGAAAGGCTGGATTCTCGGCGCCTTCAGTGATTTAAGCAAAGGGATAAAAACGATCCATGGCATGATTAAAACTCATATCAAATGCCTTTATGCCCGCATAAACCTCTCGTACACATGGAATATTCCTCATGTCTCGTAGCCTTCCTCCGCTGTATGCCTTGCGCGCGTTTGAAGCCGCTGCCCGTCACAGCTCGTTTACCCGTGCGGCCGATGAGTTATCCATCACCCAAAGCGCCGTCAGCCGCCACATCAAAACCCTGGAAGCGCACTTTGCCTGTCGACTGTTCCAGCGCAATGGCCGCACGCTGCAACTGACCGAAGCCGCACGCTTGCTGGTGCCGGGCGTACGCGAGGGGTTCCTCGCACTGGAGCGTGCCTGCACCACCTTGCGCGCTGAAGATGACATCTTGCGCATGAAGGCACCGTCGACCCTGACCATGCGCTGGTTGTTGGCCAGACTCAGCCGCTTTCGCCACTTGCAGGTGGGCAACGAAGTCCAGCTGACCAGCGCGTGGATGGACATCGACCATGTCGATTTCAATCAGGAGCCGTTCGACTGCGCGGTGTTGCTGAGTAACGGCCACTTCCCGCCTGACTGGGAGTGCACCTTGCTGTTCCCGGAAATGCTGATCCCGGTGGGCGCGGCCAACCTGCTCGACGAGCAACCGTGGGATGTCTCACGGCTGGCGGGCACCGAGTTGCTGCACCCTACGCCTGACCGTCGCGACTGGCGCCGCTGGCTGGACTGTCAGGGCCTGACCGGGCAGGTGTCGCTCAAGGGCGGGCAGGTGTTCGACACCCTCGAACTGGGGATGATCGCGGCGGCGCGCGGGTATGGCATCTCCATGGGTGACTTGCTGATGGTGGCCGAGGACGTGGCACAGGGGCGGTTGAGCCTGCCGTTTCCAACCGCCGTGGCCAGCGGCGAAAACTACTACCTGGTGTGGCCAAAAACCCGGCCCGGCGGCGAGCGCTTACGCCGCCTGAGCGACTTCTTGCAGCAAGAAGTCGCCGCCATGGAACTGCCCGACGTGCGGCGGCTGGCGTGAGGCGGACGTGAGGCTGGCGCGCCCGGCCTCACGCTACGACAGGGTCATTCGCACTCTGAAACAGCCTGGGTGGCATGTTTGAGGGCGTTGGCCAAGTCGCTGGCGTTACGGCTGGAGTAGATGCTGCCGCCGGTGTTTTCCGCAATGCAGTTGGACAGCGAGCTGTCACCGATATTGACCACATTCACCCGCAGCCGCGGTTGTTCGACAGCAATGCGCTGCGCCACCTTGCAGACGTTTTCATTGCAGCCGTCGTCGCCGTCCACAAACATCACGATCACCGCGTCGCGATCACGGCCATTGACCTGCCGGGCCGCCTTTTTCAGGCTCGACGCCAGCGGCGTGCCTTCGTTGGCGTTCAGCCCCTGAATCCCGGCGATCAACTGCGGGCGCTGCGCCGCGCTGAAGACACCGTGGTCGGGCTGGCGGAAACACCCGGCAAAGGTCATCAGCCGCGTGTCGATGTCGGGGTGCAGGTTGTTGATGATCCCGGTCAGCGCCGTTTTCGCGACGTCGAGACGGGTTTGCGGGGCGAAGATTTTCACCGTGCGCGGGTCATTGTCTTCGGGCTGGGGACGGCTCTTGAAGTACCAGTCCTCATCGTCCTTGGTCGCGTTGATGTTGAGGTTCATCGAACCCGATGTGTCGAGGATCACCACAAACTCAGGCGGCAACTCGCTGCCTTGCGGCGTGCTGGCACGGCACACAGGAGTGCTCTGCACCGGCAACAGGTTCATCGGCGGCAAGCGCCAATGCCATAACGCCCACAGTAACAGGCCCAGCAGCAGAAACAGCGCCAGCAGCCACCACGGCCAGAGACGCCGTGGGCGCCGCACCACAACGGGTGCGGCTACGGGCGCAGGCGCCGGGGTCGCCACCGCGGGTGGTGCCTGCAACCCCCAGCGCACCACCACCGGGTCGCCATTGATGCTGTAGAGGTTGTTCAGATCGGGCGCACCAATCAGGGTACGCAAACTGGCGGCCTGCTCCGGCTGGCCGCGGGTGACCAGTTCATCGGCCAGTAACCCGAGGGTTTCCTGCCGCTGGCGATAGCGCTCCAGCAGCGCCGCCTGCTGGTCGTCATTCAAGTCATGAAAGCGCGTGGGCTGGCCGCCCAGCTCGGTCCACCACTCCACCACGTCGCCACTGCCAATGCGCGGGATCGCGTAGACACTGGCCACCGACGGCGGGAAGTGCTTGAGGATCAGGGCGATTTTGTCTTTTAGCGCGTCCAGTCCGTGTGGCGTGGCGTGCTCGTCCCGGGTAATGCGCTGCATGGGGTGAATTCCTGAAAAAGACGTCGGCAGCGCCAGGCTGCCGACCGGGTCAAGCAGAAGGGCTTATTCGTAACCGAGGCTGAATTGCAGCTGGTTGACCTTCTTTTGCAGCGCCTTGAGTTCCTGTTGTTTGGCCGCCATTTGCTTGGCGTTGCCGGTGCTGGCGGGCTTGGCTTGCGCGGCTTTGAGCTGCTGCTCAAGCGCGGCAATTTGCTGCTGCACCTGCGCCTTGTTGCCACTGCGGGTCTTGAGCGAACCCAGCAGTTGGCTCAGGGACTGGTTCAGCGCCGCCTGGGACTTCTGCTGCGCCAGCAAGTCATTGCGCGACGCCGCCTGTTGCGCGGCAATGTCCTGGTACACCTGATGGAACATCGCGTTTTCTTGTTGGGATTTGGCCAGCGCCGCCTCGTTCTGGCGGATTTGCTCGCTGTAACCGCCGCCCGCGTCGCAGTTCACTTTGGTGAACAGGCTGGCATCACGGTTCGTGGCATCGCATTCACCCGGTTGGGTGGCGCAACCGGACAACACCAGCAACGCGCCCACCCCTAGCATCAATCGTACGTTCATGGTTTCAACCCAACGTGATCGCGGAACGCTGGCTGTACAAGCCATCGACTTCTTTTTGCAGGCTCGCCACTTTCTCGTTCATCTTCGAAATGTTGGCGTCGATCTGCTTCAACTCAGGGGCGTTGCCCTGGGCGCGCTCGACTTTCACCACGTCGTTGTAGCCCGCGACTTTGGTCTGCATGTTTTTCACTTCGCTGCGCAGTTGATCGATGTTGCTGTCGATCGCGGCAATCTGTTGTTGCGCCTGGGCCTTGTCGATTTTTTTGCTGGCCAGGTCGCGTTTGATCTGGGCGATCTGCGCCTTGTCATCGTTAATCACCTGCTGAGCCGTAGCGGTACGCGTGACGACCTTTTGCGTGTCCAGCTGCACGTCGCTGTTGTACTTCTGCAAGCGCTGGGTGGTGTTGGCGTATTCGCTACGACGCTGATCCACGTAGTAGTTGGCCCCCATCGCCACGCCACACGCCGCCACGCCTGCGGCAATCATGCACACCGCTTTATTCCCGGAGTTGCTCAGGGCACAGGTCAACACCGCAGCCCCCGCGCCCATGGCGCACGCCTGATAGCCCGACTTGCTGAAAAACTCGGCATCGGTGCCCTGGGTCAGGCGCGGATCGGGTGCCGGGGCGCCCGAACCCAACATGCCACTGCCAGTGCTGGCGCAACCGGTCAGCAGCACGCTGGCGGTGAGCATGAAACTGACCAGTAACTTCGAAGAGGACCAGAGGCGGCGCATCATTGTATTTCTCCTTGTTGAAGCGGGTTTCAGGGCTTATTGGGTGACGGACTTGCAGCTGCTCAGCCAGGCGTCAGTGTCGATCTTCTGCTTTTGCAGGTAGGTCTTCTGATTGGCCCAGTGGGTGCGCAGGTACGGTTTGAGTTCTTGCAGTTGTTTGTTCTGGCTGATGATTTCTTCCATCACTGGCACTTGCGGCTCCAGCAACGGCTGGCCGTACAAGGACGCGGACTCCACCAGGCTGCTGGCGTAATAGCGGCTGAGTTTGTGCAGGCGGTCCTTTTGCTCGTCGAGCTTGCCCTTGCGCATGTCGCAGCTCGGGTCTTTGTCTTCGGATTCGCAGTTGAGCGCGTAGTTTTTCTGCAAGAAATCCAGGTAGCGGCCGTCATCAAGCATCTTGGTGCACAGGAACGCGCCCAGGTTGAGGCTGGCGCGAATGGCTTGGTCGCGGGTCTCTTCCTGCTGCTGGTTGCTGGCGCGCAGCTGGTTTTCCAGCGCTTGCAGCTTCTCTTTGAGGGCTTTGTCTTCCACCGCGGAAGCGAGGTTGTTCAACTCCTGAACCGTGCCTTTGTCCTGCGACGCGTCCCCTTGCTGGGCGCCCGTGCCGAGTTTTTTCCAGCTCTTCTCGATGCTGCCCACGCGCTCGCGGGACGTCAGGGTGGGCGACACCAGCACCAGGCGCAAACCGGTGGTTTTGTTTTTCACCTGGCCGTCAGCGTTGTAGTACGGCTCTTCCTTGCGCAACGCGGTGCGCAGATCGGCCTGCGGCGTCAGGTAGTTGCCGCCGCGCACCACGTAACCACCGGCCTGACCGTGCTGGCGGTCCAGTTTGTTCAGGCGGAAGGGTTCAAACATCATTTCGTCGGCGTTGCCGAGCATGTCGTGCAGGCCCAGCGGGTTAGGCTTTTGCAGCCCTGAGAGTTGCAGCTTGCCGTTGGACGACTGCGCGCCGCCAAACCACTCATAGGCATTCAGGCCGTCGGGCATCGGGTAGCGCGTGTCGCTGAACTCGGCCGCGCCGACTTCCAGCCCGCCACGGGCCGCGAATTCCCACTCGGTTTCCGTGGGCAGGCGCAGGAAGCCCAGCGCACCATCTTCTTTCGGCAGCTTGTCGGCGGCGTTTTTACGCAACCACAGGTTGTACTTGTCCCCGGCATCGATGGCCTGCACCCAGCTCACCGCCACCTGCGGCAGGCGCAGTTTGTTCGACGGAGTCGGGCAGGTCTCGGCGGTCAGCGCCTGGTACTGCAACTGGCTCATCTCGTACTTGGCCATCAGGTAGTAACGGGACTTGTCGTTCTTGGCGCCGGTGAAGCTGCCCGCAATGAACGCCGGGCGCTTTTGCTCGACATAGCCCCAGTCCGGGCTGTCCTGACCAATGTTGATCGGGTAATCGTCCAGCGGGCCGGTGACCGGGATGAACACCTTGCGAAACACCATCGAGCCGTCGCACGGCATCGGCAGCACCACGTCACTGGCGTCGGGCACAGGGTTGAAATACTTCTCGTCCCAGCCTGCCGCCGAAGCGTTAAGCAAGTAGCCGAAGCTCAGGGATGCGAGCAACACAACACGTTTATAGCTCACGCAAACTCTCCGCAGGTTGGATGCTGATGGCCCGCAGCGCGCCGATCACGGCGACCAGTGCAGCGACCAACAGTGCAATCAGCAGGGCCGCCAGCCCGTGCCAGACAGTGATGTGACAAACAAAGGTGCCCGTGGCCTGACTGCTGCCGAGCAGGTGGTCGAACAGCAGGCTGCCAACCCCGTAAAACGCGAGCCCGCCGACATACCCGGCAAGGCTTAACAGCATCGCCTGGGCGATCACGAACCCCGCCACTGCCGGGCTGCTGAAACCAAGCAGCCGCAGCACGGCGAGGCTTTTGCGTTTGCGGTCGATGTTGGCCAGAAACGCGCCGATCATCGACGCAATGCAGCCGATCAACGCCGCCCCGGCGATCACGCCAAAAATCAGGCCCAGCACGTGGTTGATGGCTTTGACGTTGTCGATGTCGGCCAGGCGGCTGGACGTTTCAATGTTCTGCCCGTTCAACCAGCGCTCCAGCGGCGCGACGCCATCCACGTCGCGGGCGTACACCCGCGCCCTGGCGTAGAGCGGTTGCAGGTGGCCGAGTGGCTGACCGGTGTCGAGGCCGAACGCGGGCACCTGATAACCGTCGCGAAACCGCTCCAGCGCCAGCAGCAACGGTGGCGCGACAAACCCCGCGGCCCGGCCGAAACGGGCGGCGTCGAGCACCGCGACCACCTGCAAGGTCAGCTCGCCGCGTTCGTTGATGCCGTCCAGACGCCGGGTTGCGCGCAAACGCACGCTGTCGCCGACCTTGGCCTGCAAGCGTTGCGCGGCGCGGTCACTGAGGATCACTTGTTGGCCGCTCAGGTGGATCTGCGGCAGGTTGAGCAACGGGTCAGCGGCCTCGCTGGGGATAATTTCCGCGTTTTCGACAAAGCGCTGCAGGCCGACCAGCAAATCTGCCTGGGTGTTGAGCGAGCGGGTCTGGCCAATGGCAAAGCCGACTTCGGGTTGCTCACGCAACCGCGCGATCCAGGCCGCGTCGTAATTGCCGCTGCTGAGCATTTTCACTTCGAGGTTGCGCGGGTCGCTGAGCAGTTCGTTCTGCAACTGGCTGACCACGCCGTGCTTGAGGCCAAACAGCAGCAACAGCGGCGCAATCACTGCCACCAGCGAGGCAGCAATGCAAAACGACACCTTGCGGTCATGCCAGAGGTCGTCGACCGCCAGCTTGCCGAGCAGGCCGAGACGGCTAATCCATGGCTTCAAACAGCGTTTCTCCCTGACGGCTGATCGCGCCCAGGCGCGGTAAGCCAAAGTCGCGCACCAGCGCCCAATCGTGGGACACCACCAGCGCACTCAAGCCCAGCTCATTGACCAGGCTCAGTAACAATTCGAACAGGCGCCGGGCGCTGTGGGGGTCGAGCGCGGCCGTCGGTTCGTCGGCCAGCAACACCTGCGGCTCATGGGCGATGGCCCGCACACAGGCCACCCGCTGGCGCTCGCCGATGGACAAGGCTTGGGGCAGCTTGCCCAGCAAACCGTCGAGGCGCAGCGCCTGCACGGCCCGATCCACGTGCGCGCTGTCGGCGGGCATGCCGAGCAAGCGGCGGGGCAGGCTGATGTTGTCGCGCACGCTCAAGAACGGCAGCAAGCCGCCGCTTTGCAGGATGAACCCCAAGTGCCGCGAGCGTACGGCCGACAAACCGGGCTGGTCATTCGCGGCAAGCATCTGCGCGATATCCAGCGAAGCCGTCGCCGGGCCGAGGCGAAATCGCCCCAGCTCCACGGGTTGCAACAGCAAGCCGATGGCTTCGAGCAGGGTGCTTTTGCCGCAGCCGCTTTCGCCGGTGATGGCCAGAATTTCTCCGGGCTTCACCTGCAACGTCGGCAAACGCACATTGTGCGCCTGGGCGCCGCTGCCCCGGCGCACCCACATGTCCTGAATATCGAGCATGGGCGTCCCGTTAAGGCATCATTTCCAGCGGCACCGGGTACACGTTATCCCGTGCATCGCTGTCTTTGGCCAGGGCCACCCAACGGTCCACGTCCGCGTTGTAACGCTGGTAGTGGCGCAGTTTGGTGCTCAGGTTGCGGATAAAGCGCTCTTGCGCCAGGCCGTCCCAGCTCTTCCAGGTTTCTTCGTCCAGGTTGAGCACTTCGCTCTGGTACGGCAGGTCTTCGAGGTACTCACCGAGCACGCCCATGTCCGCCAACTTGGCGTTGCCGTTCTGCTTGAGCTGGTTGGGGTCGGCGCCCATGGTCGCCGCGACCGAACGCAGGCGATCAAACATTTCCGTCGGTGAGATCAACCCTTCGTTGGCCGCGTCCAGAATCTGTTTCATCACGTCGCTCAAATCGCTGAGCTGGGCTTTGGTCAGCAGCACACGCACATCGGTGGTGGGGATGTTTTGCTTGATCAGGTCGCGGTCCGTGATCCACGCCTCAAACACGGGCGGCGCCTGGCTGTTGGTTTTTTCACCCAGATACGCCAGTTGCATGGCATGACCGATCAAGGCCGCGTCATCGAGCATTTTCTGCTCGGCCGGGTCTTTCTGGGCGGCCACGTCCTGCTTGGCATTCAACGCGCTGCCGATGGCGTCATCGCCCATGTAGGCGGCCTTGACCTGCGCGGTGATGGCACCGGCCAGCGCATCGACCTTCTGACCGAACGCCTGCACGTCACCGGCATTGACCGGGTAGTACAGCGAGGTGTTGGTGCCGGGGTAGGTGGACAGGTTCTGGTACTGCGCCTCGGCCTTGCCGTGATCCTTGATCCCGGCCGGGGTTTTGAGGTGCAGGGTGTAAATCGCCACGCCAGGGTTGGCCGCTTCAAGGCGAACCTGATCGGCGCTGAGCCCGGTGCTGCTGAGCTTGTCATCGCCTTCAAGGGCGCCCGCGTCGGTAATCAACACCACATACCGGGCGCCGAACTGTGACCAGTCGACCTTCTCGATGCTGTGCATTACACCGGCATACGAGTCTTCGTCGAAACTTTTGCTGGAGACCTTGGCTTGCTTGAGGTCCGCGACCTTGGCCAAAAAGTCTTCACTGCCGGTGACCTTGTTCGGGTCGGCGTACATTTTGGTCACGTATTCCAGCCCCGGCACCGCCTGGGTGTTGGAACGAAACGCCACCAGGCCGAACTTGACCTGATTGCCCAGGTTCTCGCTTTCGATCTGTTTGTAGACCTTGCGAATCGCTTCGCGGGTGCGGTCGATGTACGGGTCCATCGAGATGGTGGAGTCGATGACAAACACCACGGCCGCACTGAATTCTTTCAATTGGCTGGTTTTCACCGCGCCCGCGTCAGCGGCGTTGGCGGGGGCCGCTTGCACCGCTGTGTCCTCGGCCTTGCTCACCGACGCGACGTTGAGCAAACGCGTGCGGAAGCCTTCTTCGGTCATGACTTCTTCGCCGCTCAACACCGGCAGCAGGTAGAACTGCTTGTGCAGGTCGACGAAGTATTCCGGCTCCTGGGCCAACACACCCGGCGCCAGCGTGCCCTGTTTGAGCTTGGCCCGCAGCGGCGCCACCTTGCTCACCGGGTCGGGCGCGTCGAGGATACCTTCGAGCGTGGCGCGGTCCTTGAAGAACATCAGGCGATCACGGTTGGCCGGGTTGGTGAAGGCCAGTGTCAGCTGCATCTTCCAGTCCGTGGTGCAACTGGCCGGCAGCCAGCCGATGGTTTTGCCATAGCTGTCAGGCCCGACCTTGAGCCACTGGGCATTGCCAGCGTCGGCCCGCTCGTACACGTAGAAACGGCTGAATGTCGGCTGAACCGCCCCGGCGGCGCCACCCGCGCTGCTGCTCAGTGCGCAGCCCGGCGTGGTGAGGACGCGCTGGAACAGGGTTTTCTTGCCTTCCTGAATCAGCGGCTTGTCGTCGGCCCAGGCCAGCGAACTGCCCATGCACAGGGCCAGCAGGGCGCTGGCGGCCAAAGCAAAACGGCTCACGGCTTCAACTCCTCAAAACGCGCCTTGGCGTCGGCATTGTCCGGGTCCTGGCTGAGAATGGTTTCGTACCAGTAAGCGGCCGTGGCTTTGTCCGGCTCGGCAAAGCAGGTGCTGGCCTGATGGAATTTCGGGTCGTACTCATGGGCATAGGCCATGGCGATGGGCAGATCACCGGCCTGTGCACGGTTGGCGTACAGCCGCTGGGCGACGCCGCAGTGGTTGTTGGCCTTGGCGACGTTGATGATTTCCAGCAGTTCGGCGCTGCCCGGCGCTTTTTTGATGCAGGTTTGCACAAACGTCAGCTCGGGCAAGGTGCTCATGCTCTCCAGCGTGCAGGCTTCGGCGCCCGTGATTGCCGGTGCAGGGACGGGGGCCGGTTCAGGCGCAGGCGCTTGGGCCGCCGGGGTTTTGTTCAGCCAGAACCAGGCGCCCACCGCAATGGCCGCCAGCACCACCAGGGCGATGATCAAAGGCAGCAACCAGGCTTTTTTGCGAGGCGCAGCAGGGGGCGGCGCAGGCGGGGCCGGGGCGGGTTCAGGGTCTGGTTGCGGGGTGACGGGTTCGACGACCGGCTCCGGCTCAACCACGGGCGCCGGTTCAGGCTGCGCCGGGGCGGGCGGAGGCGGCAGCTCGCCGGTGTCCTTGTGCTCGGGCAGCTTTTCTTCGGTGTTCGCTGACGACGGTTGCAAGCCCACCGCCGGTTTCAGTACCCCACGGTCGCTGTACCCGCCACCGCCCTGTTCGCGCAGCTCGATCATGAACTGGGCATTTGCCCCGCCTTCGAGCACCGGGTCGATCAGTTGCGGGCCGACCACGGTTTCCAATTCTTCTTCAGTGGCCCCCACGCTGAAATGCGCGACCTTGAACCAGTACGGGCTGTTGCTCCAGTGCTGGTCGCCCTGAAGGAAGTGGCCGTCCTGATTGCGCTGGATCGAAAACTCCAGGCACTCATGGCCGCCTTGCCATTTTTTGACCGACAGGCAGCCCTGACCGGCGATGTGGGGTTGCAACTTGAACAAGTCGACTCGAATGGTCATTGCTTATCTCGCAGGGAACATCTTGAGCACGTGGCCCAAGCGTTCATTTTGTTCTGGAGTGATTTCATTACCGGAGCCATGCCCGGCGTTTTCCATCGTGATGTAGGCCACGCCGCTCAGCCAGTCGCCCAAAAATTGCTGGGCCTGATTCGCCGGTTGCGCAGGCAGAATCGGCAGCTGGTCCGGGGCCACGTCGCCGTAAAAGGCAAACAACGCCTCGCGATTTCCGGCATGGCTTTTCGGGCGCTCGGCCACAGGCTTTTGGGTGTAACCGAACCAGGCCACGAAGTCGCTCAGTACGCGCTGTACTTCCAGCACCTGACGTTCAACCATCTGATCGCGGCGTGATCCGCTTTGCGCGCGTTTGAGCACGGCGTCGCGCAGTTGACCGGGCAGATCGAGGCGATAGCCGCTGGTGATGAGTTCATCCACCAGCGCCTCAATCGACGGTTTGTCCAGTTGCAGCACGTCCATCAGGCCCTGACGGCCCGGGATCGCACGCAGGTAGGCAATCCAGTCCTTGAACACCGCACGGGCGAATTTGTGCTCGTTGCTTTGCAGTTCCGGGGCCTGGTTGGCCTCGGCCGCCGCGGCGACCGGCGCATCGAAGTCCACCGACAGATCCCCGAAGCTGTCACCGAAATCAAAGTCGCTGCTCGGCGCGTAGAGCTGCGGCTTTTTCTCCACCACCTGGTCGGCATCGTCTGCCGGTTCGCTGTCGTCCTCGTCATACACGCCGTTGAGGTACAGCTCGCGGATGTCTTCGTTGGGCAATTGCAAGGTGTTGATCAGCTCGCCCAACACCGGGCCGCGGCGCTTGAGCTGGGCCAGAATCATCTGCGCCTGCTCGCGCTTGGCGGCGCTGGCGTCATCGCCATCGGCACGGTACAAGCGGCTCAAGGCCTTGAGCGTGTCGCCGTTGAGCGTCTGTTGCAGTTGTTCGCGGATGCGGCTGAGTTTGAACTCCAGTCCCGCCAGTTCGCTGAAACTTTCGCTGAACCGGGTGATGCCGCCATCGTTGAGGGTCAGCATCGCGTCCCACGCCTGATCGACGTCTTTGACGTGCTTGCTCACCAGCTCCGCCTTGGCGAAGGTCTTGCGCATCAGCGTCAACTGCTCGCCGCAGCTGTCGGAGAACTGCTGCTCGTCCTTGCCCACAAGGTTGATAAACGGCGTCGGCATACGCGGTTTACGCACCAGATAGGTGTTGTTGAACGCCTGGTCGTTCTTCCAGTTGGCCATCCACGGGAAGCTCTTGAAGCGCTCCAGCATGGTGCGCGTCATCATGCCTTCCCACTCTTCGTCCAACTGAAGCGCGGATTTTTGCAGGGACTGGGCGATGCACTTGTCGAACATGGTCAGGGCCCAGATCAGGCCGGTTGCACGGCCCGCACGCTCTTGCGCGGTCTTGCCCTGAGTGACTTCAATCCAGCGGCTGAGCACCGGGCCTACGTCATTCACGTCGCTCTGGTTGGTGGAACCGGTACACACCACCAGCGCGTTCATTTCCTGATCGTCGGTGTAGCGTTCGAACAGGTAGGCCACCTTGCCCCGCAGGATCAATTGCGAGACCGAGTTTTCCTGACCGTTTTCGCTGGAGATGCTGCTGATCTGACGTCGCCCGCGGTAGCCGGGGAAGTCGAGCAGGTCGACTTGTTCAACGATTTTCGCGTTCGGGGTTTCAACCAGCCGAAAGGTCATTTCCGCCGTCAGCGCCGCCAGCTGGGCGATCGGCAGGGAGTTGGGGTTCTGCAGGCGGCCGTCGGTGAACGGACGCACTTCGACCGGCAGATCCTGCGGGCCGCCGAAGCGCTCCAGGATGTCGACGCTCATGATGCTGTTGCGGCGGCTGTATTCCTCGCCCTGACGCTCCACCAGCACCGACAGCGGCGCGAACACGGTGGCGGGCATGCCCAGGCGGTTCAGTGAACCCGCCAATTGCTGATACACACGGGTCAGCGCGCTTTGCTCGCCCCACAGGATCGAAAACAGCTCGCCACGCTCCTGGAAATTCAGGCGCGGGGCCAGCTTGATCACTTTGGGCCAGTAGTGATGGGTCAGGGCCTTGAGGGATTTTTCGAAGCTCTTGTTCAGGTAATCGAGCAACGAGACTACGTCGTCAGCGTTTACACCCGGCTGCAAAGGCCCGGTTTCACGGCCTTCGAAGGGCTTGAGCGCTTTGCGGATGCACTCTTCGTCGATGACGTAATTGACCTTTTCCTGATCAAAATCCTTGAACCAGGTGTTGGCCAGAATTTTCGCCAGCTCGATTTCGTTGAACAGTTTGAGCTCGACCGGGAAGTTATCGTCTTCGCTCTTTTTCGCCAGACGGCTGAAACGCGTGACCAGCCCGGTGGCTTCTTTACCGCCGCCGCCGGGGTTCACGTGCTCGATGAAGTCCATGCGCTGAGGGCCGAAGTCGGTTTCCAGCGTGCCTTTGGGGCCTGCGGCGAGTGCCGAAATCAGAAAGGACTTGCCCGCCTGCGACAAGCCGAAAAACCCGGCCGTCATCGGCGTGGTCGCCACACGGCTCAGGCTCTTGGCCTGATTGCGCGCCTTGTGCAGTTCCAGGCTGAGTGCGTCGGCTTCGCTGTCCAGGCGCGGGGCGGTGACACGGGTTTTCTCAACCCAGTCCAGCGCCTGACCGGCACCTTCATACACCGCGGCCCAGCTGTCACGCAGCGTTTGTTGCTCAGGGGTCAGGTTGCTCATTTGCGTTTTACGCTCCCGCTGTCCAGCCAATACTTGTTGTCGCTCAAGCCCGCCACCAGCAACGTGTTGAGTTGCAGCAGCAAGTCACTTTTGCGGAACTGCTTGTCGGTGTTCGATTCCACCTGGTCGATACTCAGCAGGTCACTGAGCTGTTCCTGACGCTTCATTTGCGTGGTTGGCTCAAGCACTTTGAAGGTGACCTTGACCACCGGCATCTCGCCTGCCACCACCGGCCGCGCTTCGGAGAAACGCTGACGCCCCGACGGCGTGAAACTCAGGGTGTACAGCGGCGAGGCGGACCAGCGTTCGGCTGCCAGTTGGCGGAAGCCCAACCGCATGTCACCGCGCATTTCCAGCGCAGGCGTGCGGGCGTCGAGGCCCTCACCGATTTCAGGCAGCACAATGCGCCCGTCCGCCGACTTCAGGTCGCGGTACAGCACGTCGGCGTCGGTGATGATGTTGCTCAGGTCGATCACGCCCAGGTGCTTGATGGTCGAATAGGGCTTGAGTGCCGAAGAACGGAAGTAGAAGTTCGGCACGCTGTGATTGGCGCACAGCAGGCACAGCATGGCGCCCACCGAGGCGGTGCTTTTCGGGTCGTCGATCAGGCCGTTCTTGTGGAACGGGTACCAGCCGCCGGTGCGGTAGTTTTGCAGCGCGAGAATGCGCCCCGGTGGCAGCGGCAGCATTTTGCGGATAAACGCTTGAATGCCCGGCAAGCGGGACGGGCGGCCGGTCAGCAGCAACATGTCGCACGGGTAGTGGGCGATCACTTCACACAGCGCACCGAGGATTTTGGTGATGTTGATCTGGCCGTTGAGGAACGCGCCATGCATCACTTGCAGGTCAAAGGTGATGGGGGTCTTGCACAGGTCGAAATCGGTCTGGCCGCCCAGCTCGCGGCGTACCGCGCTGTTCACGTAATCGAGCACGCTCTGGCTGATGGCGTCTTTGCCCAGCAACTCAAGGTAGGTGTGGGTGCTGGCAACGACCGGGAACTCCGGGTTGTAAAGCTCGTACTGGCGCAGCAGCTCCAGCCCCAGCGGGGTGAACACCTGCAAGTTCAGTTGCTGGCGCAGCACCATGTCTTGCGCGCTGCCGGACTCGGCGCCGCACAGGCGCGACATCAGCGAAGCCGGGGCTTTTACGCCCGCGTCCTGCAAAGCCTTCTCGAAGCTGGGCAGGATGAATTCCTGAATCACGTCAAGCAGGATGTCGTCGCCCGCCACCTTGAAGCCGTCCCGAAAACGCTGTTCCGGCACGATGTGCACGTTACTGCCGCTGGTGGCGTTGCCCGCACGGTCCAGCCGGTAGTCGGTGATGACCAGGTCAGTGGTGCCGCCGCCGATGTCGATGGTGGCCAGCGTGATGCGCTCACGGTCTGTCTTGCCGGGGCGGGAAATGGCGTCGAAGAACTCTTCGGGGTGGCCCGCGAAGTTTTCGTTCACTTCGGTGTAGAGGTACACCAGTTGCCCGCACGACGCCTCGTCCCACTCCACGCGCACTTTAGGCAGCGGCGTGGTGGACGGCGCGGCGTCCTGATCGTAAGGGTCCAGTTCATCGGTTTGCCAGTTCAGGCTTTTCCACACCAGGCCGATGGCGTGGCGCATGCGTTTCTCAAGGATGCTGCGCTCGGCCTGCGGCATGCCCGGCGGCACGGTCAGCGTGATGCTGTTCAGGCGACGCGGCACGCGGGTATGACCCTGGCGCGAACGCTGGGCAGGGCTGTTGATTTGCATCAGCGCCTGCGCCAGCACTTCGGCCAGCATGAAGGTCATCAGCGAGCTGCGTGAGTAACGCGGCATGAACACGGGCAGCTGTTCGTCAGGGTCGAGGCTGTACAGCGCGTCGCCGGTCTCGTTAATCAGGTGCGAAAACGGCGCGGCGGTGGCGAACGGCTCCTTGTCGGTCTTGACGTAGGCGCAGTTGAAGCGCCAGCCGTGGTCGTACGTGTTCTCATCCCACAGATAGCGTTTGGGGCTCGACAGCCCGGTCGACCCTTCGGTGCCACGGCGACGGCTGGCCAGGCGCCCGGCTTCTTTGCCCACGCGGGCGATAGTGGCCCACTGGAAGGCATCGTGACGGCCGCTCTTGACCGAGCAATGGTCCTTGCCAAACGAGGCTTGCGCAAACTCGACGCGGCTTTCGAACGCATCGTTGTAGGTGTGCTCGGGGGTAATCAGGTCACGCAACTCAAGCACATAGTTGTCCTTGAGGCCCGAACCGGTCTGGCCGTGGTCTTCGATGAGGATCCCGCAGGTGCGCGAGTTGCCGACGTCGAGGACCAGGTCCACCGGAATCGGCGGCGTGACACCGCTGCCGTGGCTGGCCACGACCTTGAGTTCCGGCACTTTGACCTGCGGCGGCGGGGTGGTGTTGTCGCGCGTGGTGCACGGTTCCATGAACAGGCTGAGCAGGTTGAGGTAGTGCGCCTCGGGCCAGCCTTCCTTGATGTCTTTTTCCAGCTCGTCACGCGGGGTTTTCGCGTTGCCTTCCTTGAACACCTCCAGCAGCCATTCCTTGACCCAGATCTGGTCGAGGAACCAGCGCGCCTGCTGCGGCTTGCACGCCAGTTTGAAGGTGACGCCCGAGCTGGCGTCGTCCTTGTTGGGGCCCAGGTAGAGGCTGGTGTCGTGCTTGTCCATGGTGCGGGTGTCGAATGCCAGCGTCAGGCGATGGGTATTGCCATCGACATCCGGCTCGGCCAGGCGCACCAGGCGCATGCGCGACCAGTTGGTCGGGCCTTGATCAAAGGTGTACGGCGGGCGGTGACGGAACACCGGAATCGGCAGCCAAAGCCCGTCGTAGAGCTGCAGGCTGCTGTCCATGCTGATGTTCAGGGTGCTGCGCGCTTCGACGGTTTTGCCTGGCTCGCTTTCGTAAAAGTAGCTGGTCAGGCCATTGCGTTCGCCTTCTTCAAGGCGGCACAGCAAACCGTTGGTCAACGGCGCGAAGTCACCGGAGGGCAGCTTTTTCGGGTCCAGTCGCAGGGCGAAATCCATGAACTGGACGCCGGTGTCACCCACGAGGATGACGGTGTCTTCAAATTGGGTAACTTGAGGCAGCATGTCAGAGTCTTCCGGTCATTATTCGCCCGTCTGGCGCATGGAGATGGGGAATTTCTTGTCTTCGTAAACGCCGGTGCAATCGGCAATGCTGCGGGCACCCTGGCGGCAATCGATCTGCGGCATCTCGTAACTGCTGCCGTCGCTGCACGCCGCCTGACCCTGGCTATTGATCGCCAGACTGCCGCCCTGCATCGCAGCCGATACCGGGCCGGTGCAGTTTATGCCATTGGCCTTGCGCACAATCACGTCGCCTTTGCCGTCCTTGAACTGGTATTCAAGGCGCAGTGGCTTGCCGGTGTTTTTGTCTTGAATGCCCGCACCTGCGCGGTAATGGCCATTGAGGAAGTCCGCCTGACCATCAGGGCTTTGTGCCGGGATGGTCAGCGGTTCGCCGGGTACATTCGGCGCTGGCGGTGGCGTCGACGCTTGCGGCTCATCCGGGATCTGCGGCGGGGCAGGTGGCGTTTGGTCGGCAGCCTCGGCTGGCTCGGCTGCATCCGGCGCTGACGGCTCGTCTGCAGGGGCAGGCGGCGCGGCGTCAGGCTCCGGTTGCGGCTCGGGCTCGGGCTCGGGCTGAGGCTGAGGCTCAGCAGCGGGCTGCGCATCCGGCACGGTGGGCACCTGAGCATTGGGCACCGAAGCCCCCAGACCTGCGCCCGGCACGGTGGGGCCACCATTGGGCAACGACAGGTTAGCGTTGACGTCAGGGGCGGGCACGCTCACGTCAGGCACGTTCACATCCGGCACGGTGGGCCATATCTGCGCGGGCAAGCCCAATTGTGGCGCGCAGCCGCGCAGGCCAAACAGCAGCAGGAGCAACAACAGCAAAAGCAGCGGCAACAGCCACCACCAACGACGCCACCATGGCCGCGCCACCACCGGCAACGGTGCAGGCGCCGGGACGGGTTCGGCAATCGGCGGCACCACGGGCGCAGGCGTGACCAGCGGCGCGGCCTGCGGGCGCAAGCAGTGCAACGGGTCCATGTTGTGATCGGCCCCGGGGCGACGGAACCCCCAGAACGTCAACACGGGTTTGCCGTTGACCAGGTACACGTAATGTTCGTCAGGGAAAGGCAGCACGTGCCCCAGCAGTTTGCCGAACACGGTGCGGTCGACAGATGGCTTGGTATCGCTGTTCGGGTCGAGGTAGGTGGCACTGAGCTGATTGAGGAACGCCTGGAGCTTTTCCAGCTCGCCGACGGCATGGGCGCGCTCATCAGGGGTGGCGCTGCTCCAGGGGATCACATCGCCCGGCAGCTCGCTGTACCAGTCAATGTTGTCGCCCAGTTCATCACTTTGCGGGATGGCCAGGTGCTGAGCCATCTCTGGATTTTTGCGGCGAATGGCTTCGCGTAACTGCAGTGCTGCCCGGTAAACCGGCTGTCCGGTTTCACCAAGGGCTGTGAAATCACCGCTTTTACCACTGCGTAGAAGTGCGCCGCGCATCCGAGCTCCATCTTTTTAAATTCGCGCGGTTAAACCCGGACGTGTGCCCGAACCGCTTCCCTGATTAAGCGCGTGACAGTACTGGCTAAACGATATCGGAGTCAATTAGCCATTAACTGATGCCTGTCATTTTCAACGCTTTGGCAGGCAAGCAGGCGCAAGGCAAAGGGCCGTGACGCCCTAAAGCGTACGGCGCAGGGTGTGAAGGATGGCGCGCGGTGTGGCTTCAGCCACTGACCGGCCGATACTGCAACGCCTCGGCCAGATGCCGGCGTTCTATCGATCCAGCCCCTTCCAGATCCGCCAGCGTGCGCGCCACTTTCAACAGGCGATGCGCCGCGCGCAACGACAAGGTCATGCGCTCGCAGGCGTTTTCCAGCCAGGTGTTATCCACAGCCGTCAACTGACAATGGCGGCGCACGCCGGGCAAGTCGAGAAACGCATTGGCGCAGCCCTGGCGCTGAACTTGCCGCCCACGGGCCAACGCCACCGAGGCGGCAGCCGTTGCGGTGTTGTCGCCCGATTGCGCGAGCGGATTGAGCGAGGTGGTTTCACGGGCCACGGTCAGGTGCAGGTCGATACGGTCCAGCAGCGGACCGGACAGTTTGTTGCGGTATCGCTGGATCTGCTCCGGCGTGCAGCGGCAGCGCCCGGTGGGCTCTCCCAGAAAACCGCAGGGGCAGGGGTTCATGGCGGCCACCAGCTGGAAGCGCGCCGGAAAACGCATGCGGTCTCGCGCTCGCGCTATCACGATAAAGCCCGACTCCATTGGCTCGCGTAAAACCTCCAGCACCTTGCGGTCAAACTCAGGCAACTCATCGAGGAACAAGACGCCGTGGTGGGCCAGCGTGATTTCACCCGGCTGCGGCCTGGAACCTCCGCCCACCAATGCCGGGCCGGACGCGGAGTGATGGGGCTGACGAAAGGGGCGTTGCGGCCAACTGCTCAGCGGCTCATGGCTGGCCACGGACTGAATGGCCGCGACCTCAAGCGCCTCCTGTTCATCGAGCGGCGGCAGTAAACCGGGCAGGCGGCTGGCCAGCAGGGTTTTACCGGTGCCGGGCGGGCCTGTGAATAAGAGGTTATGGCTGCCAGCGGCGGCGACCAGCAGAGCGCGCTTGGCCGATTGCTGGCCTTGTACATCGCTCAGGTCGGGGTACGGCTTACTCACTTGGAGCAGGCCGCTGGCGATGTAAGGCTCCATCACCGTGCGGCCCGCAAAGTGCGCGACCACTTGCAGCAAATGCTCGACCGCAATCACCGTCAACCCGGAGGCCAGACAGGCTTCCTCGGCATTGGCCACGGGCACCACCAGCGCACGCCCCGCCGCCCGGGCAGCCAAAGCAGCGGGCAGAACGCCCTGGACCGGACGAATCGCCCCCGACAGCGCCAATTCACCGAGAAATTCCACGTTTTCCAGCGCCACGGCAGGCAATTGCCCACTGGCCGCCAAGATCCCCAGCGCGATGGCCACATCAAAACGCCCGCCGTCCTTGGGCAGGTCGGCGGGCGCGAGATTGAGCGTGATGCGGCGAGCCGGGAAGTCAAAACCGGCGTTGAGGATCGCACTGCGCACCCGGTCTTTGCTTTCTTTGACGGCGGCTTCAGGCAAACCGACCAGTGTCAGCGCAGGCAGGCCATTGGCCAGGTGCGCTTCGACGGTGACTACAGGCGCCTCAACGCCCACCTTGGCACGGCTGTGAACAATCGCCAGAGACATGACTCACTCCTTGAGTTCGCAAAAAACGCATCCTGCGCGAATTGACGCTCATGGGAGGAGGTTGAATGGATACGGAATGTGAACAGGCGCTGCGTCACGTGCTGGCAACCCAGCCGCCGGACACCCACGGGCTTCAGGGCGTCATGCAAACACGTCCGTTGCCCACAGGCACGGGTGCGCGATTACTCGGCAGGTGGCAGCAATCGGGCTTCCATTTCGGCCACTTTGGCTTCCAGTGTTTCAAGGCGGGCACGGGTGCGCGCCAGTACCACCATCTGGCTGTCGAACTCTTCACGACTGACCAGATCCAGCTTGCTGAAGCCGCTTTGCAGCAGGGCTTTGAACTGGCTTTCGATTTCATTGCGCGGCAAGGCGGTGTCGCCATTGAACAAACGAGCAGCCTGGCCACTCAGGGCATCGAGAAAATCTTTGGGCGCGAGCATGGAATAGGTCCTTAACACTGATGGCGGCGAGTGTATCACGGGGTTTCAACCCTAACGGCGCCGGGGGCCGTTGCACATTTTATGAGCATGCCATCCCCCTCCCGCGCACTGTTTTTGTGCACAAAAACCGTACTTCTTCCGGCTGTGCTTTCTCTACACCTGATAAGTCGCTGTAATTTCTGACTTTTCCAGACATGGCAAGGTTTCTGCTAAGGCAGTAATGACTCATGCACTGATGCAGTTGCTGTGACGAAGGCAGTGCGGCAGGCGGATCAAGGGATGTTTTCGTCACCAGCAGTTAACTGAGGTTGAACGGCCTGAAGAAGGCTGACGACGCGTTACAAAGCCAGACACTGCGCTTAGACTTGGCCCGGGTTTGTTTTCCTGGGGCAAGTCCACCAATTCGGGAGAAGTTTCATGAAGCTAGTCACCGCCATTATCAAGCCGTTCAAGTTAGACGACGTGCGCGAGTCGCTGTCCGAGATCGGCGTGCAGGGCATTACCGTTACTGAGGTCAAAGGCTTCGGCCGGCAGAAAGGCCATACCGAGCTGTACCGCGGCGCTGAATACGTGGTCGATTTTCTGCCAAAGGTGAAGATTGATGTCGCCATCGACGACAAAGATCTTGACCGGGTTATCGAGGCGATAACCAAGGCTGCCAACACCGGCAAGATCGGTGACGGCAAGATTTTTGTGGTCAATCTGGAACAGGCTATCCGCATCCGTACCGGCGAAACCGATACCGACGCCATCTAAGCCGCCAAACCCCAACGCCCCAGGAGAAAACACTATGACTCTGCGTAAATTCGCAGGGCTCGGAGCCCTGTTGTCTGTCGTAATGCCCGGCCTGGCCATGGCGGCAGACGAAGTGGCCGCTCCAGTCCTCAACTCCGGCGATACCGCCTGGATGCTGACCGCAACGGCCCTGGTGCTGTTTATGACCATCCCCGGCCTGGCCCTGTTCTACGGCGGCATGGTGCGCTCCAAAAACCTTCTTTCTGTGATGATGCAGTGCTTCGCCATCACCGGCTTGATCAGCATTCTGTGGGTCATTTATGGCTACAGCATCACGTTCGACACCACCGGCATGGAGCAGGGCGTCACCAACTTCAACTCGTTCATCGGCGGGTTCGGCAAAGCGTTCCTGGCAGGCGTCACGCCCGCCAGCCTGACATCGCCCACCGCACTGTTCCCGGAAGCCGTGTTCATCACCTTCCAGATGACCTTCGCCATCATCACCCCCGCGCTGATCGTCGGCGCCTTTGCTGAGCGCATGAAGTTCTCGGCGATGCTGATCTTCATGGGCGTGTGGTTCACCCTGGTGTATGCGCCCATCGCGCACATGGTGTGGAGCGGCAACGGCGGCCTGATGTGGGACTGGGGCGTGCTCGATTTCGCGGGCGGCACCGTGGTGCATATCAACGCCGGTATCGCGGGCCTGGTGGCGTGCATTGTGCTGGGCAAGCGCAAAGGCTACCCGACCACCCCCATGGCGCCGCACAACCTTGGTTACACGCTGGTCGGTGCCGCGATGCTGTGGATCGGCTGGTTCGGCTTCAACGCAGGTTCTGCCGCAGCCGCCAATGGCACGGCCGGCATGGCGATGCTGGTGACCCAAATTGCGACCGCCGCCGCGGCGCTGGGCTGGATGTTTGCCGAGTGGATCACCCACGGCAAGCCAAGCGCGCTGGGCATTGCCTCAGGCGTGGTGGCCGGTCTGGTGGCCATCACCCCGGCGGCTGGCACCGTAGGCCCAATGGGTTCGATCGTGATCGGCCTGGCGTCGGGCGTGATCTGCTTCCTCTGCGCCACCAGCCTCAAGCGCAAACTGGGCTATGACGACTCGCTGGACGCCTTTGGTGTACACGGGGTGGGCGGTATCGTTGGCGCCATCCTCACCGGCGTATTTGCCGCCCCGGCACTGGGCGGCTTCGGCACGGTGACCGACATCGCGGCCCAAGTCTGGATTCAGTGCAAGGGCGTAGCGTTCACTGTCATCTACACCGCGATTGTGACCTTCATCATCCTGAAAGTACTGGATGCCGTGATGGGGCTGCGGGTGACGGAGGAAGAGGAAGCCGTAGGCCTGGATCTGGCGCAACACAACGAGCGCGGCTACAACTTGTAAGCAGCCCCTCGAAAAAAATACCCGGCCTGCCGGGTATTTTTTTGCCCGGAATGTGGCGCCATTCGCATCAAGAGAATGATTTTTCCTACACCTTTATGCAGTTATCAGATCTACGATGAAATGTAAGACGAACACTTACATCACAACTCGACTATTAGCTGCTTTGCTTTTTTCTTCAGCACGCTAGAATGCGCGCCGAAGGGCGGAGTTAAGCGCCCGAAAACCACGAAGGCACGGATCATCTCCTCAGGCTTTCAAGGTCAGCGTACCAAGGCCCCGCGCCAGGTACCTGACACGCGTTTATTTAATGAGCGAATGCCCTCAACGGCACTCGTAAAGTCCTACCGCCTTCCAAGGCGAAGAGGCGTAAGCCGCGGGTAATCCGGGGCTACTTTTTCACCAGCGGCGGTCCACGGTGGGCGTAGCTGGTCTATAACTAATCTGCTTTACGTAAGTCATGGGGTAGAACATGAGCGACGATGATCTGGAAAATGATGACCTCGAAGTAGGTGACGAAGACGAAACCGAAGAAGGTCTTGAAGCAGCCGCCGATGACGTGGCTGACGACGACGGTGGCGACGATGTGCCGGTCCCCGTGGCCAAAGGCAAATCCAAGGCAGCGGTGTCGGTCGATGACCTGCCCAGCGTAGAAGCCAAAAACAAGGAGCGTGACGCTCTGGCTCGCGCCATGGAAGAGTTTCTTTCCCGTGGCGGCAAGGTGCAGGAAGTCGAGGCCAATGTGGTGGCAGATCCACCCAAGAAGCCTGACAACAAGTACGGCAGCCGTCCTATTTAAGGTCTGTTGTTTGCTTGAAAAAAAAGCCCGCCGTCGCTGCGGGCTTTTTTGCGAGTGCCGGGAATGGATCCGGGCCAGTTGCCGAGGCACGAAGCCGTAACCCGGCTCCCGCACCACCCCTCAGCGGCGATAAACAGCTTTAACCAAAGTGCTTGAGCACCTGAGGCAACTCGCTCAGGCAGCCGATTTCA
Organism: Pseudomonas sp. BS-2016; assembly: GCF_001806145.1. Taxonomy (NCBI): domain Bacteria; kingdom Pseudomonadati; phylum Pseudomonadota; class Gammaproteobacteria; order Pseudomonadales; family Pseudomonadaceae; genus Pseudomonas; species Pseudomonas sp. BS-2016. The sequence continues at coordinate 172,105 of NZ_MLCT01000013.1, read as the reverse complement.
GCGTCAGGACGCGTGTCGCCTTCCCAGATGTTGCCACCGGGGTTAAACCAGACGGCGCGCAAGCCGGCCTGCTGGGCGCCAGCGATGTCGTCGCCCGGATGATCGCCCACATGCACGGCAGCACTGGCCTTCACGCCGCCTCGCGACAAGGCTTCGTGGAACAAACGTGCATCCGGCTTGGCGATGCCGATGTCTTCGGCGCACAACACGAACCTGAAGTGATGCCCCAAACCGATGCGCCGCACGTCGGCATTGCCATTAGTGACAACCCCCAGTGCGTAATCGCGCGCCAGTACCGCCAGCATTGGCTCGACCTGCGGGAAAACCTCCAGCGCGTGGCGGGCCTCGATGAACACCTCAAACGCCGCGTCTGCCAACGCGTGTGCGTCAGCGTATTGCGCCTCCCGCAGGGCGTGGAACAGTACGTGCCGACGCAGTGCACTGATTCGGTGCTTGAGGTGTGGGTTTTCACTTAAAACCTGCTCGCGAATCGCCTGGAATGTTCCAGGTTCAAGAGCGCCCACATCCGGTGCGTTTACAGCCAGCCACTGCCGCAAGGTCTCTTCGGCCCGCATGATCACGGGGGCGGTGTGCCACAGCGTGTCGTCAAGATCGAAGGTAATCAGTTCAATCGTCATTCACTGCCCTTACTGCGTTTGGCCCGTGGGTGGGCGCTGTCGTAGACGGTCGCCAGATGCTGGAAGTCCAGATGGGTATAGATTTGCGTGGTTTTGATGTCCGAATGCCCGAGCAGCTCTTGCACCGCGCGCAAATCCTGAGAGGACTCTAGCAAATGGCTGGCAAACGAATGGCGCAGCATGTGCGGATGCAGGTTTTGCCCCAACTCGCGCTCGCCCGCAGCCTTGACGCGCAGTTGAATGGCGCGAGGCCCGAGACGGCGCCCGCGCTGGCTGACAAACACCGCGTCGTCTTCAGGGTTGGCCAGCGCCCGCAAAGGCAGCCAGACCTGTAGCGCCTCGCGGGCCTTTTGCCCGACCGGCAGCACACGCGTCTTGCTGCCTTTACCCAACACTTGCACCAGCCCGTCAGCCAGGTCCAGTTGATCCAGATTCAACCCCGTCAGCTCCGACAGGCGCAGCCCGGAGGAATAAAACAATTCCAGAATCGCCTGATCGCGCTGCGCGAGGAAATCCTCTTCCACGGCGCCTTCCAGCAGTTGCAGGGCGCGGTCGGTGTCGAGGGTTTTGGGCAGGCGACGTTCGCCTTTAGGCGGCGCCAGACCGTTGGCTGGGTCGTGATCGCACAGACCTTCGCGGTTGAGGTAGTGATACAACCCGCGAACGGCCGACAACAACCGCGCAATGCTGCGCGAAGACTGTCCCTGATGATGCAGGCGCGCCACCAACTGACGCAGGCGTTGAATATCCAGGGCCGCCCAGCTGGGGATGGCTTCTTTGCTGCAAAACGCCACGACCTTGCCGAGATCGCGGCGGTAGGCTTCCAGCGTGTGGGGCGACACTTGGCGCTCACTGCGCAGGTGAATGCAGTAAGCGTCCAGTTGCCGTTGCATGCCTAGCGCACCGAGCGCAGGGCGTTGGTGAAACGCGGCAACACGCGACCCAGCACTTCAGCGATGTAGCTGAGGAACAGGGTGCCCACCGAACTTTTGTAATGCTGCGGATCGCGGCTAGCGACGGCCAGTACGCCGTGCAGGCCCAGATGGTTGAGGGCAACGACAGCGGTCGAGCCGATTTGCTTGCGCTGCGCTTCTCCGAACAGGAAGTCCAGTTCATGCTGGCGCAGGCTGCCACTCACGGCCTTGCCTTCGGCCAGCAACCCCCCGAGGGCACGCTGGGCGTCCGCGCTATTGACCCAGCGCCCCACCGGCATCGGGTTGTCACCAAACAGCACCAAGCTGACGAAGGGCACCTGAAAATCCTGTCGCAGGCTGTCTTCGACGGCGATCACCAGTTCTTCAAGGCTGGTGGCGTCCATCAAGGCCAGGTTCAGGCGACGGGTTTTCTCAAACAGGCGATCATTGTCGCGGGCCACATCCATCAGTTGTGACAGGCGATGGCGCATCTCGATATTGCGGCCACGCAACAGCTCAAGCTGGCGCTCCACCAACGACACCGTATCGCCGCGCTGGTGAGGAATGCGTTGGGTCAACAACAGTTCTTCACGCTGGCTGAAGAAGTCGGGGTGGGCCTGGAGATAAGCCGCCACGGCCGCAGCCTCGGGGCTTTGATCCTGGACATCGAGGTCTGCTGACTGTGGCTGGTCGGTCATCGTGTGCGCTCGCTCATAAACGGACTTGTCCTTCGTAAACACGCATCGCCGGGCCGGTCATGATCACTGAATGACCCGGACCTTCCCACTCGATGGTCAAACGACCGCCGGGCAGATCCAGCGTCACCGGGGTGTGCATCCAGCCCTGAAGGATGGCAGCCACCGCCGCAGCGCACGCGCCTGTGCCGCAGGCCTGGGTTTCCCCGGCGCCACGTTCCCAGACACGCAATTGCGCGCGGTGACGGTCGATGACGTGCAAAAAGCCGACATTGACCCGGGCCGGGAAGCGCGGGTGGTGTTCAATTTTCGGGCCTAACTCATGAACCGGCGCGGCATTGATGTCGTCGACGCGCAACACCGCATGCGGGTTGCCCATGGAGACGGCGGCCAACTGGACCGTCTGGCCATCGACGTCCACGTCATAGTTCAGCGCCTGCGCATCCGCCACAAACGGAATCTCGGCCGGCACCAGACGCGGCGGGCCCATATCCACGCTGATCTGGCCGTCACTGCGCACGTTCAGTTCAATGATGCCGCTTTTGGTTTCGACCTTGATCTGACGTTTGGTGGTCAGGCGCTTGTCGAGCACAAAACGGGCGAAACAGCGGGCACCGTTGCCACACTGCTCAACCTCGGAACCGTCGGCGTTGAAGATCCGGTAACGGAAATCCACCTCCGGGTTGCTGGGCGCTTCAACGATCAATAATTGATCGAAGCCGACGCCCGTGTGCCGGTCGCCCCATTGCTTGGCGTGCTTGGGCAGGATATGCGCGTGCTGGCTGACCAGGTCAAGAACCATGAAGTCATTGCCCAGGCCGTGCATTTTGGTAAAACGCAGCAACATGGGTTCACTCCGGCAGCAGGCTTTCGCCAGCAAACAGCTCGGCAACCGTCTCGCGACGACGCACTTCGAACGCCTGATCGCCGTCCACCAGCACCTCGGCCGCACGGCCACGGGTGTTGTAGTTAGAGCTCATGACAAAACCATAGGCACCGGCCGAATGCACCGCCAGCAGATCACCTTCGGCCAGCGCCAACGGGCGGTCTTTGGCCAGGAAGTCGCCGGTTTCGCAGATCGGACCCACGATGTCGTAGGCACGGGCTTCAGTGTCGCGCGGGCGAACCGCCGTCACGTCCATCCAGGCCTGATACAGCGCAGGGCGGATCAGGTCATTCATCGCCGCATCAACGATGGCGAAGTCTTTGTGTTCGGTGTGCTTGAGGTACTCGACCTGTGTCAGCAGTACGCCCGCGTTGGCCACAATGAAACGGCCCGGCTCGAACACCAGCGCCAGATCACGGCCCTCGATGCGCTCACGCACCGCCTTGATGTAGTCGGCCGCCAGCGGAGGCTCTTCATCGCGATAACGCACGCCCAATCCACCGCCCAGGTCGATATGGCGCAGGTAAATCCCGCAGTCGCCCAACCGGTCGATCAACGCCAGCAGGCGGTCGAGCGCATCGATGAACGGGTCAAGGGTGGTCAGTTGCGAACCGATGTGGCAATCGACGCCGACCACTTCGAGGTTCGGCAACTGCGCAGCACGGATGTACACATCCTCTGCGTCCGCGATGGCGATACCGAATTTGTTTTCTTTGAGGCCAGTGGAGATGTACGGGTGGGTGCCCGCGTCCACATCCGGGTTGACCCGCAGCGAGATCGGCGCACGCACGCCCATCTCGGCGGCCACGACCTGCAGGCGCTCCAGCTCGTCGGTGGACTCGACGTTGAAGCAATGCACGCCCACTTCGAGTGCGCGACGCATGTCATCGCGGGTCTTGCCGACACCGGAAAACACGATCTTGTCAGCCGAGCCGCCTGCGGCCAGCACACGCTCCAGCTCGCCACGGGACACGATGTCAAAACCGGCGCCCAAACGCGCCAGGACATTGAGTACACCCAGGTTGGAGTTGGCTTTAACCGCAAAACACACCAGATGCGGCATGCCGCTCAATGCGTCGGCATACGCGTTGTATTGCGCCTCGATGTGGGCCCGGGAATACACATACGTGGGCGTACCAAAACGCTCGGCGATGGCCGTCAGCGAAACACCTTCAGCGAATAACTCGCCGTCCCGGTAGTTAAAAGCGTCCATGGTGTTCCCTTATCAGTGCTTGTGCGGTTGCGACGACTTCGCTTGGTCTTCAGGGGACTTGGTGTCATCGGGCAGGTACAGCGGACCTTTTTGACCACAGGCAGAAACAAGGCAAGCAACCGCGACGAGCGCAGCAATGGAAGAGATCAGGCGCTTCATGGCGAAATCCTTTGAAAAGCTTTAATTGCGCCCGAGTATACCGAGCACCCACCGGCTTGCCTATGCAGCAGAGCGGTCGCGCAAAAGCACCTGTGCGGATAATCAGTCCTGTGCCAGCTGCGGGTCGGTTGGGGTTTGCAATCGGTCTGGAGCGCCCGTATCTTGCGATCTCCGAGCATGACTAGACATTACGAGGTTCCACCATGAGTTTGACTGAAGCCCGTTTCCACGATCTGGTCGATGCAACCCAGCAAGTCCTGGAAGACGTTTTTGACGATAGCGGTCTGGACATGGACCTGGAGAATTCGGCCGGTGTACTGACAGCCACATTTGAAGGGGGCCAGCAGCTTATTTTCAGCCGCCAGGAGCCTTTGCGACAGCTTTGGCTCGCGGCACGGGAGGGCGGTTTCCACTTCGATTACGACGAGGAGGAGTCACGCTGGCAGTGCGACAGCTCTGACGAGTTACTGAGTGAAATGGTCCAGCGCCTGACGCAGGCATACACCGGCGTCGAGCTGGATTTTGACGAGATTTAACTGTGACTGCCCCTGCTAAACCTGCAAAACCGCTGTACAGCAACGTCAGCCCGGCGGTGCCGTCGCCTTGCATCAGCACGTGCCGGCTGGATGAACACAAAGTGTGTCTGGGCTGCTTTCGGCATGTCGAAGACATCCGCGAGTGGCGTTCGGCAGACGACCAGCGGCGCCGGGTGATTTGTGAACAGGCGCGTCTCAGGCGCGCCCCGTAATCACGGTTACAGGCTGCAACGGCATCGGCCGCTGGCTTGTGTATTTATTTTGCTGTGGTAGTGTCCGGGTTCGCCTCGCACTAACGAGGTTGGTCAAAACCCCGCCATTTTCTGGCGGGGTTTTGCTTTTTCGTGCAGAAAAAAGGAGTCTGCCAGGTCATGACCACTTCACCCCAACCCTCCATCATCCTCACCCGCCTGGACGTCCAGCGTCTGGAGCAATTGATTGAGTCCCTCGACGATTCGTTGCCAGGCGTCGTCGCGCTGCAAGAAGAACTTGATCGTGCCGAATCGGTTGTAGGCCATACCGAAGTGCCTGCAGGCGTTGTCACCATGAATTCGCGTGTGCACTGCCGCGAACAGGGCAGCGGCAAGGATTACCACCTGACACTGGTTTACCCCAAAGACGCGAACGCAGACGAAGGCAAGATTTCGATTCTTGCACCCGTCGGCAGTGCCTTGCTGGGTCTTCAGGTCGGCCAACATATCAACTGGCCAGCACCGGGCGGCAAAACCCTCAAGCTGGAACTGCTGGAAGTTGAATACCAGCCTGAAGCCGCTGGCAATTACGACCTTTAAGCCTCAGACCTGCGCCAGCGCCTCGTTGAGCGCCTGCTCCAGATCCGCCTTGTAGCGCAGGCATAGATGGCTCGGGCTGTGGCTTTCGCCCAACAGCCCCGATAAATCCAGATCAGTGATGTAACAGCGGTAGCGCTCGGTTTCACGGCGCTGCCCGACAATTTCCCGCGCCACCGCTGCGTATAACTGATCGCCATGGTCCATCTGGCTGAACTCACGCTGGTTGCAGAACAGCGTGACCCATTGGCCACCATGCGCGCCTTTACCGACCACCGCTTGCACCTCGTAGTAAGGCGTCAACGCCGCACTGGCGGGGATGCGCCGCGCTTCAACGCTGCGCGCCCGGCCCTTGCCCGACGGCAATAGCTGGTAATACAACAGGTCCAGTGGCGGGGCGGGGCTCTCGTCTTCCAACGGCTGGCACGCTTCCCGACGAAACAACGACGCCTGCAAAAAACGCTGCAAGGGCACCAACAGGCTCATCTCGTCATGAAACGAAACGGTCTGCTGCCACAGCACATTGCACTCGTCGAGCACGCTGAGGTCGGCCTCACCGTCATTGAGTCGATAAAACACTTGAATGGCCCCCGGCTTGCCTTTGGGCAGGATCAGCCCCAGGTCATCCTCGCCTAAAGCCATCGGGTCCAGATGCACCGGCCGATACGTTGCCAGACTCTGGCTCAGATAGCCGGCCAGTGCGCTGCGGTCCGCCAGGGCCACGTGGTGTACGTGCTCTTTGGTCAGCTCCAGCACATGTAAACGCTGCTCGACTTGCACCACATACCGCAGCGCTTGCCCGCTGGCACGCAGCGCCTGTGCCGTATTGAAAATCCCTTCCACCCGATGCGCGATAAATTGCGCCCGGTTGTGGCACAAGCAGCGCACGCGCAACTGCGGGGCTTCACGCCCGGTCGGTTGCGCATTGAGGTAGTCCGCCAGGCATTCAAACAGCGCATGTTCGCCATCGAAACGGCTGACGATGACCTCGTTCCAACTGTTGAGCGTGACTTGGTCCAGGGTCAGCACCAGGTTTTCGCGCACCCCGGCGTAACTCAGCGAATCCGTGCGTTCGGTGGTCATCAGGATATTCATTTCACGGTGATGCTTGAGCGGGTCAATTCCGACGTTGACCACAATCAGCACCTGCGCCGGCACACTGGGCCGCAACAACTGCGTTTCGTCCACCGCCCCCAGCGGCAACGGAATCAGTTGCTGCAAACACCCCAGCAGGTTGAACAGTTCGTACTCGCTGACATCCGTCGTGCCGGGGTTGAGGGCCAGACGGGTGCTGTTGTCGATGACCCCGTTGCGATGGCACCAGGCCAGCAACTCAAGCAGCGCAGGGCTGCGCTTGATGACCGGCGTGTGCTCCCACTCGTGCACCGCGAGGTTGCCGCGATAGACGCCCCAATGAAACTCGCCGGGTTCTTTCTTGTTTGGCGAGTGCACCAGTGTCAGCAGGTCTTGCGCCAGATTGGGCGCAATGCCGGGGTTGATGTGGTCGATCTTGCCGGCCTTGCGCTCAAACGCGGCGTACAACCGTCGCCCCAGCACATTCAAGTCACGTTTGTTGGTCAGCCCGGCGGCTTGCTCATCGCGGGCAAACTGGCTCAAAAAGCGGTAGCTGTAATTGAGTTCGTGCACCAGCGCCCGGCGTTCATGGACCGCCTGTTCGGCCTTCCATACCGGGCGGCTGTCGAGCCAGGCCAACTGTCGCTCATCCCAGCCCCACTCCCGCGCCAGACGCTCCAACAACTGGCGCTGCCATTGCGTGCCGCGTTGGGCGAGGGTGCCGGTCAGCTTGCGGTTAACCTTCAGATACAAACTGCGGCGCACCAGCTCCAGCCGCTCGACGTCGCCCCGCGCCTTGAGGTACTGCTCAATGCGCCGGTACACCACCACATACGGGTCGAGTTCATCGAGGTCCAGCTGATGGGCATACACCGCCTGCTTGAAGCGCAGGCTCAGGCACTGCACCTTCGGGTGTTCACTGGCATACACCTCGATCAGCAGCAGTTTGAGCACCGACTTGTAGGGCGACTCAATCCCTTTGAACAACTGCCACAACCCGGCCCCCACGAATTCGCCGGGCGGGATGTGTGCCAGATGCCCCAGGTCGACGGTTTCGTCAGCCCGAATAAAACGCTTGGAGAGCAGGGTGTGGGTAAATTCGGCGTAGTTGGCCTCTTCATTCGCCGGCACCCACCACCACATCGGCGTACGCCCCGCGAGCCAAATGGCGGTGCGATAAAACTCATCCAGCAATAAATAATGCTGCGTCGTACCGCAATCGTCCGTGCTCAGGCGGGCATCGCGTTCGCCAAGGGCAAAGCGGGGCGCATCAATCAGGAAAAAATGCGCATCGGCGCCTAAACCGGCGGCCCAGGCTTCCAGCAACTGGCATTTCTTGCGTAACTCTTCGAGGGCCACTTCACTCAGGTCCGGAGCATGGCAAATCCACACATCCATGTCGCTCTGATCGGTCTGTGCCAAAGTTCCAAGGCTGCCCATCAGGAACAGGCCGTGGATCGGCAACTGTGCCGTGGGCGTGCGCGCCTTGTAGGAAAACGAGCGGGTCAGGCGCTGGGCTTCGGTCAGGGCAGGGCCGTCGGGCTCATACCCGGCAACCCCGGCAGGCGTGCTGCCCGACACATAACCGGGCAACAGCGGGTGATTCACATGAAAAAACAACGGCAGCAGGCTCAGCACCGTTTGCTGACGCGGGGTCAGGCCCTCCGTTGCCCGCAGCAGGCGTGCGCGATTGACGTGAAGAAACCGCTCACGCAAATGAGTGAGTGTCTGTCGGTCAATACCTTCATTCAGATCTATCTGAATTTCCTGGGTGCGCGTCATATCAAACTCAAACCGGCTCGCTAGGCGAGAAAGAGAAGGGAGGCAACGTAGGGGGGAGTCTACAGCGAGAGTATGAAAAGGCTTAGGACGAAAGCGCTTTTGACGTCAGATTTTTTGCGGGGAGGAGACGGTAAGCCCGCGGAATCCCTCATTCACCGAAGAGATTCCGAAGGCGATCAGTGGCGTCAGGCAAGTTCTGCCAACTTCACGGCCACCAGAGGCTTGGTGGTCAGAATCGACAGTATCGTTTGCACGTGCTCTACAGCATCACGGCCCAGGCTAGTGAGGTAGCCCCCGTCAGGTTGGGTGATGAGGTCTTTTTCATGGAGCCGCTTGGCGGCAGCGATCAGCTTTTTGTCAGCTTCTTGATGGACTTTAAGCCCTTCTTGAGTGCTGTTCAGATCGAACAGTGCAAGGACTTCCAGTTCGGCAACCAACTCAGGGGTAAACGACATAAGGACTCCAGACTATGCAGGAAAAGACGACAACGGCCCTAAGGTGAGCCTGATTAGCCTGACTGTCCAGTAACAGTTCTCGCCGGGCCCGAGCCATTTGCCGCACCTGCCCCGCGTGGTGCACGGGCGAGGCAGTTGGAGTGTAGACCGCGTATGACAATGTGCTGGCCGGTGTGGCCGGGCGGTCTGCCGCCCCCGTGAACGTCCACTTCACGGCCCCGATCAGCCTGCATGGCCGGGCAGCGGAGACCGGGCAGGCCGTAAATCGTATTTCAGTTATATAAACATTCTTAAATAGTATTTTTAAGAATAATCGCGCCTCACTACTATTGCCCCCACGCCGACACGAACCCTCGGCACCCCCTTTTTTCAGGAGCAGCACCATGAGCGCATCTCTGCGTAGCGTTGACGGCCAGGACGAAGCCACCATTCTGCGGGAAATCCAGAGCGCGCTACGTGACCTGCGCTTCGGTGCCGTGGAAATCACTGTGCATAACGCGCAAGTGGTCCAGATCGAACGTAAAGAGAAGTTTCGTCTGCAGAACCCCGGCCAAAAAAATAGCTGAATACCGCAGGCGCCCTGTCTGGGGCGCTTATAAAAACTAAAAATACACGCTGCTCTGGAGCCTCACCTATGTCCCTACGCCGTTACGCTTTGGCCGCGCTGGCCAGTGCCATTTTTGCGGGTTCTGCCGTGGCCAAAGATTACGAGTTGTTGAACGTTTCCTACGATCCAACCCGTGAGCTGTATCAGGATTACAACGCTGAATTCACTCAGTTCTGGCAGCAAAGCCATCCCGGCGACACAGTCAAAATCCAGCAATCCCATGGGGGCTCGGGCAAACAGGCCCGTGGCGTGATCGATGGCCTGCGCGCTGACGTGGTGACCCTGGCGTTGGCAGGCGACATCGACGAAATCGCCAAGTTGGGTAAAACCCTGCCGGATAACTGGCAAACCCGCCTTCCGGACGCCAGCACCCCGTACACCTCGACCATCGTGTTCCTGGTGCGCAAGGGCAACCCTAAAGGCATCAAGGACTGGAACGACCTGACCAAAGACGGCGTGTCGGTGATTACACCGAACCCCAAAACCAGTGGCGGCGCACGCTGGAACTTCCTCGCGGCCTATGCCTACGGCCTCAAGGCCAATGGTGGCGACGAAACCAAAGCCAAGGCCTATGTAGAAAAACTGTTCCAGCATGTGCCTGTGCTGGACACCGGCGCGCGCGGCTCGACCATCACCTTCGTCAACAACGGTCAGGGTGACGTGCTGCTGGCGTGGGAAAACGAAGCCTTTTTGGCGCTCAAAGAAGATGGCGGGGCAGACAAGTTCGACATCGTCGTGCCATCGCTGTCGATTCTGGCCGAGCCTCCGGTCGCCGTGGTCGACAAAAACGCGGACAAACAAGGCAACGCCGAGATCGCAAAAGCCTACCTCGAACACCTGTACAGCCCGGCCGGTCAGGAAATTGCTGCAAAGAACTTCTACCGCCCGCGTGATGAGAAGGTCGCGGCCAAATACGCACAACAGTTTCCGAAGCTGGACCTTGTGACTATCGACAAAGACTTCGGTGGCTGGAAGACTGCCCAACCGAAATTCTTCAATGACGGTGGCGTGTTCGACCAGATCTATCAGGCGCAATAACCTGTGGGGCGGGCCTTTTAGGTATCGCTGAAAGCTAGAACATTAAGCCCGCAATCGGTTTGCGGGCTTCGTGCGTTAAACAAGGACTTTTATGTCGCGTCGTATCTCCCCCGTCATACCCGGCTTCGGGCTGACACTGGGCTACACCTTGGTGTATCTCAGCCTGATTGTGCTGATCCCCCTGGCCGCCATGTTCGTGCATGCCGCGCAGCTGACCTGGGACCAGTTTTGGGCCATCGTCACCGCCCCTCGCGTACTGGCCGCGCTCAAGTTGAGCTTCGGTACTGCCTTTGTTGCAGCACTGATCAACGGCATCATCGGCACCGTGTTGGCCTGGGTGCTGGTGCGCTACACCTTCCCGGGGCGCAAGGTCATCGATGCCATGATCGACCTGCCTTTCGCGCTGCCGACCGCGGTCGCCGGTATCGCCCTGACCGCGCTTTACGCCCCCAACGGCTGGATTGGCCAGTTCGCCACCGACCTGGGTTTCAAAATCGCCTACACCCCGATGGGTATCACCCTGGCACTGACCTTCGTCACGCTGCCGTTCGTGGTGCGCACCGTCCAGCCGGTGCTGGCTGATATCCCGCGTGAGGTCGAAGAAGCTGCCGCGTGCCTGGGCGCCAAACCCTTGCAAGTGTTCCGCCACATTCTGGTGCCCGCGTTGTTGCCCGCCTGGCTCACCGGCTTCGCACTGGCCTTCGCCCGCGGTGTTGGCGAGTACGGCTCCGTGATTTTCATCGCCGGCAACATGCCGATGAAAACCGAGATCCTGCCGCTGCTGATCATGGTCAAGCTGGACCAATACGACTACACCGGTGCCACGGCCATTGGCGTGATGATGCTGGTGGTTTCCTTCATTTTGCTGCTGCTGATCAACCTGATTCAGCGCCGCATCGAAACCCCTTGAAGGAGGCGTCACCATGTCCAATGCCACTTTGAACGCAGCCTCCGTCGCCAACGCCGCCCGCCGTGGCAGCCCGCTGTCGCGTCGGGTACTGATTGCCTTTGGTTGGTTGTTCTTCGTCGTCTTCCTGCTGTTGCCTCTGCTGATCGTGGTTTCTCAGGGCCTGAAACTGGGCTTCGGCGCGTTCTTCGACGCCATCCTTGAGCCCGATGCCCTGTCGGCCCTGAAACTGACCGTGATCGCCGTCGCGATTTCGGTGCCGCTCAACGTGGTCTTCGGCGTCAGTGCGGCCTGGTGCGTGAGCAAATACAGCTTCCGCGGCAAAAGCATCCTCGTCACCCTGATCGACCTGCCGTTCTCGGTGTCGCCAGTGATCGCCGGTCTGGTCTACGTGCTGATGTTCGGTGCGCAGGGCTTCTTCGGTGAGTGGCTGCAAGACCATGACATCCAGATCGTGTTCGCACTGCCAGGCATCGTGCTGGCGACCATTTTTGTCACCGTGCCCTTCGTGGCGCGCGAACTGATCCCGCTGATGCAGGAGCAGGGCACGCAAGAAGAAGAAGCCGCACGCCTGCTGGGCGCCAACGGCTGGCAGATGTTCTGGCACGTCACGGTGCCCAATATCAAATGGGGCCTGATCTACGGCGTGGTGCTGTGTACCGCGCGGGCGATGGGCGAATTCGGTGCAGTGTCGGTGGTGTCCGGGCACATTCGCGGGGTGACCAACACCCTGCCGCTGCACGTCGAGATTCTCTACAACGAATACAACCACGTTGCCGCCTTCGCCGTGGCCACCCTGTTGCTGATCCTGGCGCTCTTCATCCTGCTGCTCAAGCAGTGGAGCGAATCCCGTATTAACCGCCTGCGCGCCAGCGCCGCAGAGGAATAAAGCATGTCGATCGAAGTTCGTAACGTCAGCAAAAACTTCAACGCCTTCAAGGCGCTGGACCGCATCAATCTGGACATCCAGAGTGGCGAGCTGGTGGCTTTGCTGGGGCCGTCGGGCTGCGGCAAAACCACGTTGCTGCGCATCATTGCCGGCCTGGAAACCCCGGACGAAGGCAACATCGTGTTCCACGGCGAAGACGTCTCCGGCCATGACGTGCGTGATCGCAACGTCGGGTTTGTGTTCCAGCATTACGCGCTGTTCCGCCACATGACGGTGTTTGACAACGTCGCGTTCGGCCTGCGCATGAAGCCAAAAAAGGAACGCCCGAGCGAAAGCCGGATTGCCGAAAAAGTCCACGAACTGCTGAACATGGTGCAACTGGACTGGTTATCCGACCGTTACCCGGAGCAACTGTCAGGCGGCCAGCGTCAACGTATTGCCCTGGCCCGCGCCCTGGCGGTTGAGCCTAAAGTGCTGTTGCTGGACGAACCTTTCGGCGCCCTGGATGCCAAGGTGCGCAAAGAGCTGCGCCGCTGGTTGGCGCGCCTGCACGAAGACATCAACCTGACATCGGTGTTCGTCACCCACGACCAGGAAGAAGCGATGGAAGTCGCGGACCGCATCGTGGTCATGAACAAAGGCGTGATCGAGCAGATCGGCTCCCCGGGTGACGTCTACGAAAACCCGGCCAGCGATTTTGTGTACCACTTCCTGGGCGACTCCAACCGCCTGCACATCGGTGAAGACCAACACGTCCTGTTCCGTCCGCACGAAGTGTCGTTGTCACGCCATGAGATTGAAGAACACCACGCCGCCCAGGTACGCGACATCCGTCCGCTGGGCGCGACCACTCGCGTGACCTTGAAGGTTGAGGGGCAAAGCGAGTTGATCGAAGTGGAAGTGGTCAAAGACCATGACAGCCTGACCGATCTGACCCGTGGCGAGACGTTGTTCTTCAAACCGAAGGTGTGGCAGAAACACTCTAGCCTGTAACGTTCGCACGCCCCACCAAAGCCTGACGTCTCTCGACGCTCAGGCTTTTTTTAGGCGTTTGAACACTACTTCTGCACCTGAACACCTACAAAACTATCGGCTACTTCTCTCGCAAGTTACCCATCGGCCCCGACATAGCTATCCGACTTTCGCACTTAAAGTCCGCCTCTTCTCTCACAGCAAGATGCAAGGATTCGCATGAAGGAAAACCGAAGGCCCATCAAGGCACGCGCCTCCAAATGGGCGACGGGCATCACAGATGCCTTGCTCAAAAGAAATATCTCCCCCAACCAGATATCAATCGCCAGTGTGGTCTTTGCGTTAGCCGGTGCCAGCCTGTTGATCGTGGACAACGGGGTCATGGGGTCGATCGCGTGTGCGCTCTTTATTCAACTGCGCCTGCTGTGCAATCTGCTCGATGGCATGGTGGCGATAGAGGGTGGAAAACAATCCAGCCTCGGCAGTCTCTACAACGAATTTCCGGATCGCGTGGCCGACAGTGTGCTCATCGTCGGGCTTGGGTATGCCATCGGTTATTCAGACCTTGGATGGTTTGGCGCCCTGGCCGCAGCCCTGACCGCCTATGTCAGGGTTTTTGGCGGATCGATTGGCCTTACTCAGTGTTTTAAAGGGCCCATGGCCAAACAGCACCGGATGGCTCTGATGACGGGCGCCCTCTTATTGAATGCGATTGAAACGGCCGTTTATGGCACGCACCTCGCGCTAGTGGCCACCCTGTTCATCATCGTTATCGGCTCGCTTATCACCTGCGGCACACGAACGCTCGCTATCGTCAGACAGCTAAAGGAAAACGCCCATGTGGATCAGTAACGCTCTGATTTCAGTGCTTCGTGTCCTGATTGGTGTGAACGCCCGCTGGGAGAGCCCTCCCGACCTGACCCGCCAGCGTATCTATTTCGCCAACCACACCAGCCATATGGACACACTGGCCATTATTGCGGCCCTCCCGCAAGAGGCTCGCCTTAATGTGAAGCCGGTGGCCGCAGCCGACTATTGGGGCAAGAACGCATTTCTTTCGTACATTTCAAAAAAAGGGCTGAATGCCGTATTGATTGAGCGTAAGCCAGACGCCGGTAAACCCGCGCTGGAGCCCATATTCGACGTGCTGCACGCCGGGCACTCAATCATTTTCTTTCCGGAAGGAACGCGCTCCTGCCAGGCCCTGCCGGGCGATTTCAAATCGGGTCTGTTCCGGTTGAGCGAAACGTTCCCAGAGGTCGACCTGGTGCCCGTTTATTTGGAAAACCTTCATCGCTCAATGCCTAAAGGCAAACATTTCCCCCTGCCCATTATCTGCACCATCAGGATCGGCAATCCGCTGCCCACCATCGCTGGCGAAGAGAAACAGCAATTCCTTGAGCGCGCGCGCGATGCCATCGTGAGGTTATCCAAATGACATTTGAAACCAAGTTTCTGTGGTTCTTTGCCGGGCTTGCCAGTCTGCTGGTCATCGCCTCGATCATCGGTCATGTACTGGCCAGGCGCGCGACCACCGAGCATGGCGTGGAAACGGTCGAAAACCTGAATCAGCGTGTGAATGCGTGGTGGGGGATGGTGATTGTTTTCTTTACCTCCTACCTGCTCGGCAGTCATGCAACCGTCATTCTTTTCGGTTTCATTTCTCTGTTAGCGCTCCGAGAGTTCATTACGTTGGCCCCCACCAAAAGAGGCGACCATAACGCGCTGTTTGTCGCCTTTTTCATCCTTATACCGCTGCAATATGTGCTGATCGCTACCCACTGGTATTCGATGTTTACGCTATTGATCCCGGTGTATGCCTTTCTACTGCTACCCGCGATTGCGGTACTGAGTCAGGACACCGACGGGTTTTTGGAGCGCACGGCAAAAATCCAGTGGGGGGTGATGATCTGCATTTTCTGCATTAGCCACGCACCCGCGCTGTTAATGCTGGATCTGGAGGGGTTTGAGGGGCAAAACGCGTTGCTGTTGTTCTACATGGTGTTTGTGGTGCAGATGAGTGATGTCCTGCAGTACGTGTTTGGCAAGCTCTTTGGCAAACACAAAGTCGCGCCACAGGTCAGTCCTTCAAAAACCGTTGAGGGGCTGGTGGGCGGCGGTCTGGCGGCGACCCTGATTGGCGGGGGCATGTTTTGGCTGACCCCCTTCAATTTTTGGCAATCACTGTTGATGGCCTTTGTGATCGTGGTCATGGGGTTTGTCGGCGGGCTGGTCATGTCAGCCATCAAGCGAAGCCTGAGCGCCAAAGATTGGGGCACATTGATCAAAGGCCACGGCGGGATGCTCGACAGAATGGACTCGGTTTGCTTTGCAGCGCCGATCTTCTTTCACCTGACACGCTACTTCTTCTCGGCCTGAAAGCCGCCCTGTGGTCGCACCGCAATAGCGACCACAGGGCGTTTTTGGCGTTAAGGCTTTTTCAACTTCGGATTGGGGAAGAATTGCACTGCCTGAACCTTGGGATCAGGCGCTTTATTCAAGGCCGAGGTATTGACCCGCGTCCCCAATTCCTTGGGTATCGACAGGCCTTGCTCATTCAAGGTGTCCGAATAACCGCATGCCACACATTCGCGGTGCGGCACGTCGTTTTCATTCCACATCATCAATTTGTCAGGCTCGCTGCACGCCGGGCAAACCGCCCCGGCGATAAAGCGTTTTTTGGTTTTGATCACGGGTGCATCGCTCATGCTGCCGAACCCTCGGTCAGGCCGCTGTGACGCAACAGCGCGTCAATCGATGGCTCACGGCCACGGAAATCCTTGAACAGCTCCATCGGCGCTTTGGAACCCCCGCGGGCCAGAATCGCCTGACGGAATGCCTTGCCGGTATGCGGGTTGAACACGCCTTCTTCTTCAAAGCGCGAGAACGCGTCCGCCGACAGCACTTCGGCCCACTTGTAGCTGTAATAGCCCGCCGCGTAACCGCCCGCGAAGATGTGCGCAAAGCTGTTCGGGAAGCGGTTATACGCCGGAGGGCGCATGACCGAAACCTCATCGCGGATACCGTCGAGCACTTGAGCCACGCTGCGGCCGTCACCGTGGGTGGCGTGCAGTTCGAAGTCGAACAGCGAGAATTCCAGCTGGCGAACCATCATCAGGCCGGACTGGAAATTCTTGGCCGCGAGCATTTTTTGCAGCAAGTCTTGCGGCAAGGCTTCGCCGGTTTCGTAGTGACCGGAAATCAGCGCCAGGCCTTCAGGCTCCCAGCACCAGTTTTCCATGAACTGACTCGGCAGCTCGACCGCATCCCACGCCACGCCATTGATGCCGGACACGCCCGAGTGTTCGATCTCGGTCAGCATGTGGTGTAAGCCGTGACCGAACTCGTGGAACAGGGTGGTCACTTCGTCGTGTGTCAGCAGTGCAGGCTTGCCCGCCACTGCCGGGGTGAAGTTGCACACCAGGTTCGCCACCGGGCTTTGCAACACGCCAGCCGCCGTGCGGCGACGGTCGCGGGCGCCGTCCATCCACGCACCGCCGCGCTTGTTGGCGCGGGCGTACAGGTCAAAGAAGAAACGCCCGATGTGCTGGCCGTTTTCCTTGATTTCAAACAGGCGAACGTCCGGGTGCCAGGTGTCGAAACCTTTGAGTTCAACGATGTCGATGCCGTACAGGGTATGCACGATGTCGAACAGGCCCTTGAGCACTTTGTCGATCGGGAAGTAAGCGCGCAGGGTTTCCTGAGACACGCTGTAGCGCTGCTCGCGCAGCTTCTCGCCGAAGAAACCGCTGTCCCAGCTTTTGAGTTCCGGGCAGCCCTGTTCGGCGGCATAGGCTTGCAGCTGCTCCAGGTCACGCGCGGCAAACGGCTTGCTGCGCTTGGCCAGATCACGCAGGAAGGTCAGCACCTGGTCCGGGGTCTCGGCCATTTTGGTGGCCAGGCTCAGCTCGGCAAAACTGCCGAAGCCCAGCAACTGCGCCAACTCCTGGCGCAGGTCGAGGATTTCTTCCATCACCGGGCCGTTATCGAACGTACCGGCATTCGGGCCTTGATCCGATGCGCGGGTGCAGTACGCTGCGTAGACTTCTTCGCGCAGCGCGCGGTCTTCGGCGTAGGTCATGACCGGGTAGTAGCTCGGGAATTCGAGGGTAATCAGCCAGCCGTCCAGCCCTTTGGCTTGAGCCGCTGCCGCCATTTGCGCCTTGGCCGACTCGGTCAGGCCCGCCAGGGCCGCTTCGTCAGTGATGTGCTTGGTCCAGGCTTGCGTGGCGTCCAGCAGTTGGTTGGAGAACTTGCTGCCCAGCTCGGACAGCTTGCTCTGCACCTCGGCGTAGCGCTTTTGCTTGTCGTGCGGCAGGTCGATACCCGACAGACGGAAGTCGCGCAGCGAGTGCTCCAGAATGGTCAGTTGCGCCTGATCGAAGTCAGCGACGTGCGGGCTGTGCGCGAGGGCTTCGAACGCTTGGAACAGCTCGCGGTTCTGGCCCATCTCGGTCGAATAGGCACTCAAGGCAGGCAAACATGCCTCGTAGGCAGCCCGCAGTTCGGCGCTGTTACACACGGCATTGAGGTGGCTGACCGGGCTCCAGGCAGCGCCCAGCCGGTCGTTCAGCTCATCCATGGCCAGCACCAGACCTTCCCATGTCGGGTTTTGGCCTTGGTCTTGAAGAATTTTTTCGATGCCGGCGCGGTTGTCAGCGAGGATCTGCTCGATGGCCGGCTGCACGTGCTCAGGACGGATCGCCGAGAACGGCGGCAGGTCGTAGGGCTGCAATAGAGGGTTGTTCTCGCTCACGTTAAGCACCTTGGCTGGAAGAAACATTGGGCCATCTTAATTACAATCGCCGCAGTCCGCAGCCCTGTGACGCCCTATTACTGCTAAAGAAGGAAGCTATTTGTGTCCATCCGTCCGTTCCAGCAGCACACCCCCGTATTGGGCGAACGCGCCTTCGTTGACCGTTCGGCCGTGGTGATCGGCGATGTCGAGATCGGCGCCGACAGCTCCGTCTGGCCACTGACCGTAATTCGCGGCGACATGCACCGCATCCGTATCGGCGCGCGCACCAGCGTGCAGGACGGCTGCGTGCTGCACATCACCCACGCCGGGCCGTTCAACCCCGACGGGTTCCCGCTGCTGATCGGGGACGACGTGACCATCGCGCACAAAGTCATGCTGCATGGCTGTACCGTGGGCAGCCGCGTGCTGATCGGCATGGGCAGCATCGTGATGGACGGCGCCGTCATTGAGGACGATGTCATCGTGGGCGCAGGCAGCCTGGTGCCTCCCGGCAAGCGTCTGGACAGCGGCTTTCTGTACGTTGGCAGCCCGGTCAGGCCAGTGCGTGCGCTGACCGATAAGGAAAAGGCCTTCTTCACCTACAGCGCTGGCAACTACGTCAAACTCAAGGACCAACACTTGGCCGAAGGCTACCACCAGCCCGTTTGAGCCTCTTCAAGATCACGGCTTAGGAGCCTTGCATGCATTACCAAAACGTATTGTTCGACCTTGATGGCACGTTGACTGATCCGCGAGAAGGCATTACCCGTTCAATTCAGTACGGCCTGAGCAAAATGGGCATCGACGAACCTGACCTGAGCAAACTGGAACACTTCATTGGCCCGCCTTTGCTGCAAGCGTTCATGGCCACCTATGGCTTTGACGAGGCCCGTGCCTGGGAAGCCATGGGCTTTTACCGCGAGCGGTTTGCCGTGACCGGGCTGTATGAAAACCACGTGTTTGACGGTGTGACGCCGTTGCTGGAAGAGCTGGTCGGCCAAGGTCGGCAGCTATTTATCGCCACCTCCAAGCCGCAGGTGTATGCCCGCGAAATCGCGCGTCATTTTGACTTCGCCCGCCACTTCAAGGTGATTTACGGCAGCGAGCTGGACGGCACGCGCACCCATAAAGTCGAGCTGATCCGCCACTTGCTGACCGAGCAAGGGCTCGACCCGGCCCAGACCTTGATGATCGGCGACCGCAAGCACGACCTGATCGGCGCCCGGGAAAATGGCCTGGATGCCGCCGCCGTGGGGTATGGCTTTGGCAGCTTTGAGGAGCTGAGCGCGTTCGCGCCCACGTACCACTTCCAGACCCTGGCGCAACTGCATCAGGCGTTCAGGTAAAGGCGCTGCCGAGGTTGGGCGGGGGTCAGGCCCCGCTCAACGCATCAGCGACTGCGTTGCTCGATCGCCTGCTGCAAATCCTTGCGCCAGCCCAGCAAAAAGCCCACTTCCACCACCACAAACAAAGGGCCGACGATCAACCCGGTCACGTCATCGATGAACGCCGGTTTGCGGCCTTCGTAGTAATGCCCCACGAACTGAATCACCCACCCCAGCACAAACAAGCCGACGCCCCAGCCCAGCCACAGCCCCGTGCTCAGGGCGGCGAGCCGATAACCGAGCCACACCGCCAACCCCATCAATACCGTCATCAGCAACCCGAGCCGTCGCTCAAGTCGCAGATAAAACACCGCGCAGGCCACCATCAGCACCAACGCTGGCGAGATGGCGGCCCACTGCGGGCGTGACAGCAGCGTCGCCACCGCAATCACGATCAGCGGAATGCCGACAAAGTGGCTCAGGATATTGCGCGTATCGCGGTGATACGCGGCGTACTGGCTCAAATGCTCGACGAGGGTTTTCATGGCGCCGCCTTTGGGATGAACGATCAACCCAGTGTAGGCGCTTGCCTCACACCGCGATAAAGGCCAAGGGCACATCACGCACCTGAATGGGCGCAACCGGCGTGTAGTGATCCGCGTGGGTCAGCTCATGCAGCAGCTCTTCGCGCAGTTGATGAAACGCAAAGCTGGCGCGT
The DNA here is from genome assembly GCF_001806145.1 of Pseudomonas sp. BS-2016. Lineage (NCBI taxonomy): Bacteria > Pseudomonadati > Pseudomonadota > Gammaproteobacteria > Pseudomonadales > Pseudomonadaceae > Pseudomonas > Pseudomonas sp. BS-2016. Next base: position 151,771 of record NZ_MLCT01000013.1, on the reverse strand, counting down.
TGACGCGGGTGCGGCAGGTCAACGTTGACTATCTGTTTGATCCGGCCCGGACGCGGCTCAAGCACCACCACGCGGTCAGCCAAAAAGATCGCTTCTTCCACGTCGTGGGTCACCAGCACCGTGGTGATTTTCGCCCGTGCCCGAATCGCCAGCAGCTCATCCTGCATGTGCTGACGGGTCAGGGCATCCAGCGCGCCGAACGGCTCGTCCAGCAACAGAATCCGTGGGCTGGCCACCAACCCGCGAGCAATCGCCACGCGTTGCGCCATGCCGCCCGACAACTGATGCGGAAGGGCGCGGGCGAAATCCGTCAAACCCACCAATTCGATGAACGCCGCCACCCGCTGACGGCGTTCCACGGGGCTGAGCGCTTCGTTGACCAGCCCCAGGCCGATGTTGTCCTCCACGCTGAGCCACGGGAACAACCGGTGCTCCTGAAACACAATCCCGCGTTCACTGCCCACGCCCGTGACCGGCTTGCCATCGACTTCAATCGTGCCCTGAAAGTCGGTGTCCAGCCCCACCAGCAGGCGCAGCAACGTCGACTTGCCGCAGCCACTGGACCCGACGATGGCGACAAACTCACCTTCAGCGATTTGCACGTTGAAATCACGGATGGCTTCCAGTGCCGCGCCATCCACTTCGAAGGTTTTGCCCACGTGGTTAAAACTGACAATCGGTGCGTTCATGCGTGTCTCCAGCGCGTTGCGCGACGTTCCAGGCGTTGGCCAATCAGGTTCAAAGCGGCGCCGGTCAGGCCGACCAGCAGCATGCCGCTGAAGATCGTGTCCATGCGCAGCAGTTGTTGCGCACCGATCATCAGGCTGCCGATGCCGCCGTTGGAGGGCATGAAATATTCCGCGCCGATGGTGCCGAGCCATGCATAGATCAGGCTCAGGCGCAGTCCGGCGAAGATCCCCGGCGCGGCCCCCGGCAAGACCAGCACGCGCACGCGCTGCCACAGGCTCAGGCGCATCACCTGCGCGGCCTCCCGCAGCAGGGGCGAAAGCGTCGCCACGCTGCGCTGAGTGGCAATAAACAGCGGAAAAAAAGCAGCCAGAGCAACGAACGCCCACTTCGACAACTCGCCCAGGCCAAACCATGCCGTGAGCAGCGGCACCCACGCGAAAATCGCAATCTGGCGCAAGGCCGACAAGCTCGGCCCGAGCAACCGCTCACTGACACGCGTCATCCCCAGCAGCACGCCCAGGCCAAACCCCAAACCGCCCCCCATCACCAGGCCACCCAGCGTGCGTTTCAGGCTCAAGGCCAGCGCCGTGGGCAAACTGCCGTCAACCAGCCCGATCCAGGTGCTCTGCAACACCGCCAGCGGGCTGAGCAAAATCTGCGGGTCGACCCACTGCAACGCCACTGCCAGTTGCCACACCCCGAACAACCCCAGCGGCAACCACCAGGACTCCAGGCGCTGCCAGCCTTGAGCACGGGGACCACGTGCCAATTGGGCAGTGGCCGCATGGGGCCAGTGCACCCATTTTTTATCCAGCCAGCCGATACCGCGGTCCATCGCCACGCCCATCACCCCGATCACCGCGATGCACACAAACACGATGTCGAGCATAAACAGCTGCCGCGCATACACCATCAGGTAGCCGATGCCTTCGCTGGACGCCAGCAACTCCACCGCCAGTAACGACGTCCAGCCCGTGGCCAGCGCCAGCCGTAACCCGGACATGAAGCCGGGCAGGGCCGCCGGGATAATCAGGCGCCGCAACCGTAGCGTCAGCGGCAAGCGCAACACCTGCGCGGCCTCGCGCAACGTAGGCTGGGCATCGCGCACGCCGATCAACGTGTGCAGCGTGACGGGCACCACGATGGCCTTGATCAGCACCACCAGTTTGAGCACTTCACCGATGCCGAAAAACACCATGAACAGGGGAATCCACGCCAACGTCGGGATTTGCGCCAGTGCGCTGAAGGTCGGCAGCACCACGCGCTCGGCGCGGCGGCTCAATCCCATCGCCGCCCCCAACACGGCACCGATGCTCACCCCCGCCAGCAACCCCACCAACAGGCGCTGCAAGCTGATGGCCAAATGTGCCCACAGCTCGCCGGAACCCAGTTCCAGCGCGCTTTGCCACACCAGCGAAGGCGGCGGCAGGATTTGCTCGCTCATCCATTGATTGCGGCTCGCCAGCCACCACAACGCCAGCAAGCTGAACGGCACAATCCAGGGCAATACCCGTTGATTGAAAGGGGGTGACCACACCTTGAACCTCAGCGGCGGGGCGGTCATCGGTGAATTGAGCAGCGAAGCCTTAGTCATCGCAGACCTCCGTTGTCGGCTGTGCGGGCGTTATCAAACCGGCTGTAGATATTTCCGTCTGATCTATAAAACGATAAAAAGCTGCCTATCGGTGATAAGCACTGCTCTTTATGGCCTGTCTTTGCGCAGGCTTCCAATGCAATGCATGAATATTTTCAGTGCGATTCATGCATACCGGGCCAGCACCCGCAGGCTGCAACGCTTATTCCTTTTGGTTAATAAGTTGTGAACTCTTAGTATTTATTGTCCTGAAAATCTTCTGCCTACTTTTTGCTCCTCACTGCCCGCCGCCTTCAGGAGCTGCACCATGCCCATCCCGTTCAAACGTGCTCTGCGCCGCCTCGCCGCCCCCACACTCATTGGCTTGCTGGGCTACTTGCCCTGGCTGGCGCAGGCTGAGGACCTGAAACACATCCGCATCGCCGTGCCCGACCTGAGCGCTGGCGCGCAACACAGTGGAGGCGGTATCAGCGACGTCCTGCGCAGCCAGCAACTGCTGGAAAAAGCCTTTGCCGAAGACGGCGTCACCATCGACTGGAAATACTTCAAAGGCGCAGGGCCGGTGATCAACGAAGCGTTCGCCAATGGCCAAGTCGACTTCGCTTACCTGGGCGATCTGGCGGCCATCATCGGCAAAGCCAATGGTCTGGACACCCGCCTGTTGAGCGCGGCGGCACGAGGCAACAAGCAATACCTGGCCGTGGTGCCGGGCTCGGGGATCAAAACCCTGCACGACCTCAAGGGCAAACGTGTCGGCCTGTTCCGTGGCACCGCGACCCAACTGTCGTTCGACGCCGCGTTGGCCAGCGTGGGCCTGAGTGAGAAGGACCTGAAAGTCATCAACCTGGACTTCAACGCCGCCGTGGCAGCCCTGGCCGCCCAACAGATCGATGCCTCGTGGGGCGGTTCCAACCTCAGCTCGCTGCAGGCCAAAGGCCTGGCCGAAATCCCGTTGACCACCAAAGATTTAAACAACGCAGGCAGCGTCCAAAGCGTACTGGTAGGCGCGGGCGCGTTTGTCGATGCGCACCCGCAAGCCGTGGCCAAACTGCTCAAAACCCAGGAGCAAGCGGTGCAATGGCTGACCAACGACGCCAACAAACCGGCCTACATCCAACTGGTTTCGGGGCTGGCCAGCTACCCGCCGCAGATCCTTGAGCAAGACCTCAAGGACCAAACCTTCAGCGAGGTTTTCCCGTCGCAACTGGACCCGGTATTCCTGGCCACCCTGCAAGACTCAGTCACCCTGGCCGCTCAACAGCGGCTGATCCGCAAAGCGTTTCACGTCAGCGACTGGGTTGCCCCGCCGCTGGCCGCCGCCACCCGCTAATCCCTTCGCCCCACCACCGTCAAACACGATGAGGTTCTTACGATGAGCACTGCCGCATTAGCTGTGAAAACTGACGTACACGCCTTGGACATCCATCCGGTCGCGGGGCGCATCGGCGCTGAAATCCGCGGGATAAAACTGTCCGGCGACCTCGACCCGGCCACCGTGGACGCCATTCAACAGGCGCTGCTGACCCACAAAGTGATTTTTTTCCGCAACCAGACCCACCTCGACGATCAACGCCAGGAAGCCTTCGCCCACCTCTTGGGTGAACCCATTGCCCACCCCACCGTGCCGGTGCGTGACGGCACCCAATACCTGATGGAACTGGATGGCGCTCAAGGACAACGCGCCAACTCCTGGCACACCGACGTCACCTTCGTGGATGCCTACCCAAAAGCCTCGGTGCTGCGCTCGGTACTGGCCCCGGCGTCGGGAGGCGACACCGTGTGGGCCAACACCGCCACGGCTTACGCCAAGCTGCCCGCAGACCTGCAAGAACTGGCTGACAAACTCTGGGCGGTTCACAGCAACGAATACGACTACGCCAGCGCCAAACCCGATGTCTCGGCAGAAAAGCTCGAACGTTATCGCAAGGTCTTTACCTCGACCGTGTATGAAACCGAACACCCCGTGGTGCGCGTTCACCCGGTGAGCGGTGAGAAGAGTCTGGTGCTGGGGCATTTCGTGAAACGTATCAAAGGGTATTCACAAGCCGACTCGGCGCACCTGTTCAACTTGCTGCAAAGCCACGTGACCCGTCTGGAAAACACCGTGCGCTGGCGCTGGAACACCGGCGACGTGGCCATCTGGGACAACCGCTCTACGCAGCACTACGCCATTGACGACTACGGCACTCAAGAGCGCATCGTGCGCCGCGTGACCCTGCAAGGGGATGTGCCGGTGAGCGTACAAGGGCACCGCAGCCAGACCACTAAAGGCGCCTGACCCGTTGCCATTCCTCCAACCCTCTCCCGATGGGAGAGGGTTTTTGTTTGCCCGGCGTTACCACACGCCGATCTGCACCACCTTCTGCGCCTGAGGTTCGCCATACCGAAAGCTCTCCGCGCGACGGTCCACTTCCTGATGGCTGATGGTGGTCCTGCGCTTGAGCCCGCGCAGCCAGTCGAACAAATACCCCGCATGCTGTTCACGCACCGCCGCATACGCCGGGTCAGCCCCCAGGTCGTTCAGCTCCTGCGGGTCGTTTTCCAGGTCAAACAACTGCGCTCGAAAGCCGTCATACGCCAAGTACTTCCAGCGTTCGCTGCGCACCATGGTCATGCGGCAACGATCGATCGGCTGACCCAGCCGTTCGCGGGCCGGTGCCTGAAACGCGTAGTCATATTCGCTGATCGCATAGTCGCGCCATGCGGGGTTCTGGCCGTGCAACAACGGAATCAACGAACGCCCCTCCAGACGATGCTCCGCTCCACTCACCCCCAGCGCCTGCAAAAAGGTCGGCAACGCGTCGATGGTTTCAGCCAGTCGCGCGTCCACCGTGCCCCGCGTGACATCTGCGGCGGCCCGAGGGTCGCGCACAATCAACGGCACACCCACCGCGGGCTCCAGCAAAAACTCCTTTTCGCCTAACAAGTGATCACCCAAAAAGTCGCCGTGGTCACTGGTGAACACAATCAGCGTGTCGTCCCAGCGGCCCGTGCTGTGCAGCAGGTCGAACAGGCGTCCCAGTTGATCGTCGACCTGTTTGATCAGGCCCATGTAGGTCGGAATCACGTTCAGGCGCACGTCCTCGCGGGAGAAGTTCAGGCTTTCCTCGTGCTGTCGAAACGCCGTGTAGACCGGGTGATCGCTGGGCGTTTGAGCACGGATCGGCGCCAGCACCTGCGCAGCGCCATACAGCGCGTGATAAGGCGCCGGAGCGATGTAGGGCCAGTGCGGTTTGATGTAGGACAAATGCAGGCACCACGGCTGCTCACCTTGCTCCTGAATGAAGTCGATGGCGCGGTCTGTGGTGAAGACGGTTTCGGAATGTTGCTCCAGCACACGGGCCGGCAGGTGGGCGTTGCGCATTTTCCAGCCGCTCAGGATCTCGCCCGTGGGCCCGGCCCCGGCATTGGCCCAGTCATGCCACGGGTTTGCACCGTCGTAACCCAGATCGCGCAGGTAATGGGTGTACGGCGCCGCGTCACGCTTGTCATCGAACAGGGGGCTATCAGGGTAAATCCCGTCATGGCGGGCGTAGGCTTCAAAGCCCACCTCATTGAAGGCTTCTGCCTGCTGGCTGTCAGGGTCGATAGCCAGCCGCTGTAAGGCATCGACATTGGCCGTGGCGTGGGTTTTACCCACCAGAGCCGTGCGAATGCCGTGCGGACGCAGGTAATCCCCTAGCGTCAGTTCTTCCAGAGGCAATGGCACAGCGTTCCACGCCACTTGGTGGCTGCTGACGTAGCGCCCGGTGTAGGCCGACATGCGCGACGGCCCGCAGATCGTGCCCTGGGTGTAGGCACGGCTGAAACGAACGCCCGCCGCGGCCAGCCGGTCGATGTTGGGCGTGTGCAAGTGCGGGTGGCCGTAGCACGACAAATAATCGCGACGCAGTTGGTCGCACATGATGTAGAGCACGTTTTTGACAGGTTGCAGCTGTGGCATGGGGGTTCACCTTTTGACAGATCAGGTGACCGATTTCGCGCGAGCACGGCGCCAGCGACAAGCGCATTTGGTGAATGGCATTGATGCACGGCGCGCATGCCCCGGCGGGCTCAGATGGCGAAATTCTCCAAGCCGCACACATCATGGTCGTCGCTGTCATCCAGCGCCTTGATCTGTTCGATCATGGCCTGGGCCAGTGGCGACAGGCGCACCGCCGCACGACTGACGATGCCGTAGCGGGTGTAAAGCGCGTCCTGATCGTCTGCCAGCTCATCGACGGCGATACGCACCAGATCGCCTTTGGCGTACAAAAAAACATCGCTGTACGCACCGCAAATACCGATGGCGTCGCTGCTCAGCACCACGCTCATCAGGCTGAACGGGCTTTCGCATTCCACATTCGGTGCGTAGTCGAGACGGCCACTGAGTTGCACCAGCACTTTGCGCAGGTTTGGCGGGCGGATGGTCACCGCCAGTGGATAACTCAACAGCTCGGCGGCACTGACGCTGTGGCGCCCGGCCAACGGGTGACCCGCCCGGCAGCAGAAATGCCAGCGGCGCGGCCGTAAGCGCTGGGTGATGTAAGCCGGATCAGCCTCGAAATTGCGCGTATCCGCGACGAAAAACTCAAACTCTTCATCCTGCAAGCGCTTGCTCAGGCGTTGCCAGTCGTCCACCTGAAAATGCACCCGCGCCTTGGGATAACGCCCGATGAAGCGTCCGATGGCGCGCGGCACCAGGCCAGACGCTGGCGCCGGGCCGCAGCCGAAATGCAGCTCACCCGCCTCCAGCCCATTGAACTGATTGATCTCATTGGCCATTTGCCGTGCGCCGCTGACCAGTCTGCGGGCGTGCTCCAGCAACACCTGACCCTGTTTGGTGGGCGCCAGGTCTTTACGCCCGCGATCCACCAACGGGCAACCGACGCTGTGTTCCAGCGCCTGAATGCTACGGCTGAACGCCGATTGCGACAGGTTTACCGCCTGCGCACCCGCAACAAAACTGCGCTGCTCAGCGAGGGCAATGAAGTGACGAAGTTGGCGCAGGTCGATATGCATTTTTCACATCAAAAATATCCGGGAAATGCATTGGCTATGCATTAGGTCGGTTCCTTATAAAGGCAATCTCTTATGCAGTAAATATCTGTCAAAACATAAACAAATAACTTTTAGGAATATGCAGTTGTGTGTATTTCGCCCCACAGGAGCCGTCCATGCGCCCATCTCCACTCGCCCTGCCGTTACCTTCGAGGCCTTTCAAGCGCTTGCCGCTGGCGTTGTTCATGGCGGGCTGTGCCAGCGGCTCGATGACCTGGGCGGCGGATGAAACCCCTGCGCCAGACGCCTCGCCTGCGATCAAGGCAAGCCCTGCCAACGCCGATGGCAGCCAGCTGCAAACGGTGACGGTCACGGCGCGGCGCCGCGAGGAAAGCGCGCAAAACGTGCCCACGCCGATGAGTGTGATCAGCGGCCAGACCCTGGAGGCGCAGCGCATCTACCGCATTCAGGATTTGCAGCAACTGGTGCCCAGCGTGAACGTAGCCTACATGCACGCCCGCCAGTCCAGCGTGTCGATCCGCGGCCTGGGCAACAACCCGGCCAGCGATGGTCTGGAGGGCAGCGTCGGTTTGTACATCGACAACGTCTACCTCGGGCGTCCCGGCATGGCCGTGTTCGACCTGATGGACATTGAACAACTGGATGTCCTGCGCGGCCCGCAAGGCACGCTGTTCGGCAAGAACACCACCGCCGGGGTCATCAACATCAGCACCGGGGCACCGACCTTCACCCCGGAACGCAGCATCGAAACGTCGGTAGGAGAGCAGGGTTACTTTCAGACCAAGGGCACGATTTCCGGGCCGCTGACCGATGAGCTGGCCGGGCGCTTTTCGGCGTACCGCACCCGCAGTGACGGCGACATCAAAAACGAATTCGACGGCAACAAGCTCAACGGCGGCTCCCGTGAGGGCTTTCGCGGGCAACTGCTCTACAAACCGAACGATAATTTCAACCTGCGCTGGATCGGTGATTACAACGAAGAAGACTCCAGCGCCGGTACCCGTACGCTGTTCAGCACCGGGCCGACCATCAATGGGGTGAACCCCTACTCAGCGCGGGCGGCCGCCGTGGGCGCGACCCTGGTCAACGGTTCACACCGCAAGGTCAACCTCGACAGCCAACAAGCCGTGACCGTGTTTCAGGGCGGCACCTCGCTGGAAGCCAACTGGACACTGCCCAACGACTTCACCCTGACGTCGGTCAGCGCTTACCGCTGGTGGGATTTCACCCCCCGCAACGATGACGGCCTCGATGTGCCGGTGGCCTACAACGCTGGCGTTTCGGTGAAGGACAAACAGTGGTCGCAGGAATTTCGCCTCGCGTCGCCGACCGGCGGCTTCTTCGATTACGTGGTCGGCGCGTACTACTTCGGCTCTGATCTGGATAACAAATCCTTCAGCTACTACGGGCCCAAGGCGGACATCTGGAACGGTACGCCGACGGGCGCGCTGGCCAATGTCTCGACCCTGGGCAAAGGCCATATCGACACCAACAGTTTTGCGCTGTTTGCCCAAGGCACCTGGCATTTGACCCCCAAGCTGGATTTCACCGCCGGGCTGCGCGGCACCTATGAGGAGAAAAGCGCCTCGGTGGAACGCAACGCGCCAGTGGGCGGGGTCGCCGTGACCGGGGCCGCTGCCACGGCCCGCCGGGCGAGGGTCGGGGCTTACGACTCCGGGGGCTTGAACCAGTACAGCACCAGCCCGTCAGGCTTGCTCAACCTCAGTTATCACTTCAACGACAACCTGCTGGGTTACGCGACCCTGAGCCACGGCGAGAAATCCGGCGGGGTCAACCTGACCGTGGGTTCTGCGCCCACGGCCGGGGCCGATTCGCTGTTGATCGGTGCCGAACGCGCCAACAATGCCGAGCTGGGTCTCAAGAGCACGCTGTGGGACCGCCGCCTGCAACTCAACGCCAACCTGTTCTGGACGCAGGTCAACGGCTACCAGACCACGGCCTATGACGACGCCACGCGGGCGCAATACCTGACCAACGCCGGGTCGGTGCGCTCACGCGGGGTCGAGTTCGAAAGCACATTGATCCCTGTGCGCGGGCTGACATTGAACGTCAACGGTTCTTACAACGACGTGCGCTACCTCTCGTACAAGGACGCCCCGTGCCCGCCAGAAGTGAGCTTGCGTCCGGGGGCGCCTGCGTCCTGCGACCTGAGCGGGCATCAGGTGGTCGGCGCGTCGAAATGGATCGGCAACGTGAACGGCGAATACAAGTGGGACCTCAACGACGGACTCGAAGAGTACGTCACCGCCAGCTATGCCTATCGCTCCAAAGCCGTGGGCACCGTTGAAGACTCGGCCTACGCGCAAATCCCTGGCTATGCCGTCGTCAACTTATCCACAGGCCTGCGGGGCGATTTCCACCAAGGGCAGTGGGACGTTTCGCTGTGGCTGAAAAACGCCTTCGACAAAACCTATTACACCACCCTGTGGAGCGCAGGCAACGGCGGCTATGAAGGCCTGCTGGGCTCGCCGCGCACCTTGGGCGTCACCGGCCGTTACGACTTCTAACTGACTCAGGATATTCATGATGAAAACCCTCCCTTCTGTGGTGTCGTGGTTGATTGCCGGCAGCTTGCTCAGTGCTGTCGCGCACGCCGCGCCCAGCGTGTACCCCACCGGCGTAACCCGTTATGACCCGGCCAAAGCCTACAACCAGTACGTCATTTTCAGCGGTGCGGATAAGCAAACGCACCTGATCGACATGAACGGCAACGCCGTGAAAACGTGGCCACACGCGGGCTTTCCCTCTGCGATCATCGACCCGACGTTGGTGGGCGGCGAGCGCGGCCATGTGTTGTTGCAACTGAGCGACAAGGCCCCCGGCCCGCTGGGCTCGGCCGGCAACGGGCTGGGCAACCGCAGCGTGGGCGAGCTGGACTGGCACGGCAACGTGATCTGGCAGTGGGGCGATAAGGCCCCCGGTGGCGCGGCGCAGCAGCATCACGATCAACGGCGCTTGAGCAACGGCAACACGCTGGTGCTGGCAAACAAGGTGCATGCGGTGGCCGGGTTCAAGGTGCCACAGGTGATTGACGACGCGATCTATGAAGTCAGCCCCGACGGGGCAGTGACCTGGCAATGGCTGGCGTCCGAGCATTTGAACGAGTTTGGCTTCACTCCCGAACAGTTAAAACTGGTGTACGCCACCCCAAACCCGGACTACCTGCACATCAATAACCTGAGTGTCGTAGGCCCCAACAAGTGGTTCGACGCCGGTGACAAGCGCTTCGCGCCCGATAACCTGCTGATCGACTCACGCAACGCCAACTTCATCGCCATCCTCGATAAATCCAGCGGCAAGGTGGTGTGGAGTCTCGGCCCGAACCTGCCTGCCATCAACCCCAAAACCAGTCAGGCACTGCCTCGCCCGGTGGACCAGTTCGTCGGCCAGCATGACGCGCACATCATCCCGGCCGGTCTGCCCGGCGCGGGCAATGTGCTGGTGTTCGATAACCAGGGATCGGCGGGTTACCCGTCTGCCACGCTGGGCCTTATCAGCGGTTCGCGGGTGCTGGAAATCGATCCTCAAACCCGAGAAATCGTCTGGCAATACACCGCGGCCGATTCCACGCAGCCGGGCTGGGCGTTTTACAGCTCGTTCATCAGCAGCGCGCGTCGCTTGCCCAACGGCAATACGTTGATTGATGAGGGCATGAACGGGCGGTTCTTTCAGGTCACGCGCCACGGGGACATCGTTTGGGAGTACGTGAGCCCTTACCTGGGCAAGGCACCGGGCAGCGAAGCGATCAGTAACTGGGTGTACCGCGCCTTGCCGGTGAATTACGACTGGGTGCCACAGGGCACACCGCGCGAGCAGACCGCCGTGCTTGCGCCCTCGGCCGTGCTGCAACCGACCAACGCCAGTCGCTAAGCGCGCAGGAGTCAGACCATGGGCAATCTCCAGACCGCCGAACAGACGTGGCCAACGGTGCCCGGCGCCGAGCTGCTGAACCTGGGTCGGGCATACCGGCGGCCGTTGGGCCAGTTGCGTTTGCAGCGTGCGCCCACGGCAGTGCTGCGCCGTCGTGAAGCATGGGCCCTGGCGGTGGTGGTGCTGTTGCTGCACGGCGGGGTGCTGCTGTGGGTCAGCCTGAACCCCGCGCCTGCGCTGCCGATTGTGCCGCCCGAGGTGCCGCCGATGACGATTGAATTTTCCCGACCGGCGCCACCGGTGGTAGAGCCAGCACCGCCCGCGCCCGCGACACCGGTGGTTGAACCGCCGCCGGTGGAAGACGCACTGGCGAGCAAACCGCCACCGCCCAAACCGCTGCCAACCCCTCAGCCCAAACTCAAACCCAAACCAGTCGCCAAACCGGTGGCCAAACCCGTTGTTGCGCCTGCAACGCCCGCGCCGCCCACACCACAGCCTGTGGCGCCGCCATCACCGCCCGCTCCCCCGGCGCCTGCACCGGTCACGCCGGCCTCGGCCAACGCCGGGTATTTGAAAAACCCGGCGCCCGAGTACCCCTCGCTGGCGTTGCGCCGTGGCTGGGAAGGCACGGTGTTGCTACGGGTTCAGGTGTTGGCCAGCGGAAAACCGGGCGAGATTCAGGTTCAGAAAAGCAGCGGGCGCCAACAGCTCGATGACGCTGCGCTGAACGCCGTTAAACGCTGGAGCTTTGTCCCGGCCAAGCAGGGCGATGTCGCTCAGGTTGGCTGGGTCAGCGTGCCGATTGATTTCAAGATTCATTGATTGCCTGTCCCCCTTTTTTAGAGAGCGTATCGACCATGACCTTATTGGCATCCCCCCTCGCATCGATTGAAAGCGCCGTCATTTGGCTGTTGGTGATTTTTTCGCTGGCCACGTGGGGGCTGGCGTTGATTAAAGGCGTGCAGTTCTCGCGGCTCAAGGCCCAGGACCGCGCGTTCCATAAGCGATTCTGGGCCGCTTCAAGCCTGGAGGCGGCCGCCGAACTGAGCGAGAGTTATCCCGGCGCGGCGGCCCGCGTGGCGCAGGCCGGTTATGCGGCCATTCAGGTGGGCGAGGGCGCTCAGGTCGACGACCTGAGCCACGCGATCAACCATCAGGACCGCCTGGAACGCGCCTTACGCCAACAAATCGTGCGTGAACGGCGCTCGCTGGAAAGCGGCCTGGCGATAGTGGCCAGCATCGGCAGCACATCGCCGTTCGTGGGGTTGTTCGGCACCGTGTGGGGGATCATGGAAGCCTTGAAAGGCATCAGCATCGCGGGCTCGGCAAGCCTTGAAACCGTGGCCGGGCCAATTGGTGCGGCGTTGGTGGCGACCGGCGTGGGGATTGCCGTCGCCGTGCCTGCGGTGCTGGTTTACAACTACTTTTTGCGACGCCTGAAGCTGACGGCGGCCGACCTCGACGACTTCGCGCACGACTTCTATAGCCTGGCGCAGAAAAGTGCGTTCCGGGTGCTGATCCATCCGGCAGCCCGCAAAACGGCCGCGCACCCTGTGAAGGAGGCCTCCTGACATGTCTTTTTCAACCCAGGACAACGACGAAGTGCTGAGCGAGATGAACGTCACGCCGCTGGTGGACGTCATGCTGGTGCTGCTGGTGGTGTTCATCGTCACCACGCCCATGCTGACCAACGCCATCCCGATCAACCTGCCCAAGACCGACGCCGTGGCCCCGGCGCCACAAAAAGACCCGGTGGTGGTGAGCATCAATGGCGCGGGGCAACTGTTCATCAACAAAGACCCGGTTGAGCCCGCGCGGTTAGCGTTCAACCTGCAAGGCGCCAAGGCCCGAGACCCTGACATCCGCGTGCAGTTACAGGCCGATGAAGGGGTGAACTACGGCGAAGTGGCGCGGGCCATGGCCTCCATTGAACGGGCGGGCATTACCAAAGTGTCGGTGATAACGGCGCGCTGAAATCCGTGCACAGCGCAGCAGAACGCGCCTGCTAATCAGTTTTAGTTATTAATAAATAGCTTCTTATTCCTTAGCGAATCTAAAAGCCGTCCCTATACTGACCCGGTAACACACCCAAGCAGGAGGCGCACACCCATGGGCAACGAGTCGATTCGCTATCTGATAGTGCCGGGCTGGCAAGGTTCGTCCGACGATCATTGGCAAACCCACTGGCAGAACAGCCTGCCCAACGGTGCCCGTGTGGAACAGGCTGACTGGTTGACGCCACGTCGCGAAGACTGGATCGCGGCCCTGGCCGAAGCGATTGCCGCCGACAGCACGCCGGTGATTCTGATTGCCCATAGTCTGGGCTGCATCACCGTGGCGCATTGGGCCGAGCGGGCACCTGCCAGCCTGTTGAGCCAGGTGCGTGGCGCGCTGCTGGTGGCGCCGGCCGATGTCGAACGCCCGGCCTGTGCGCCAGCCCTGCGTAACTTTGCACCGATTCCAACGCGGCCTTTGCCGTTCCCGAGCCAGATCGTCAGTTCCGATAACGACCCGGCCGTGAGCGCACCCAGGGCGATGGAGTTTGCCCGCCAGTGGGGCGCGGAGATCGGGATCATCAGCGGCGCCGGGCACATCAACGTCAAGTCCGGGCATCAGCGCTGGGAGCAAGGTTTCGCCTTTTTGTATCGCCTGCAAACCCGCATAGAGCACGACGCCCTGCGCCGCGCATGATTTTTCTGTAACGCCCGCGCCCTCCCTGCGGCGGCGGGCGGGAGCCTGCCATGAGCCTGCATGAAACTTTCGGTCAGCCGCTGCTGACGTTTCCCGACGCTGAAAAAAGCCCGCTGAGCATTCGCGCCAAGGCGCTGGTGTTTGTCGACCCGCGCTCACGCCAATTGCGCAACGACCTCGAACTGTTGGCGCCGCGTTCGCTGCCCGTGCTGATCCGGGGCGAGACCGGCACCGGCAAGGAACTGCTGGCCCGCCACATTCATCGCGCCAGCGACCGCACCGGTTTGTTCGTGTCGGTGAACTGCGGCGCGATCAGCCCGACCTACGCCGACGCCGAGCTGTTTGGTTACGCTGCCGGGGCCCACAGCAGTTCTGCCAGCAGTCGCGCAGGCTGGTTCGGGTCGGCCAATGGCGGCACCTTGTACCTGGACGAGATCGGGGATTTGCCGCTGGCGATTCAGATCAAGCTACTGGCCGCGCTGGAAAACCACGAAGTCACCCGCGTGGGCGCGCATCAACCCAACCCGGTGGATGTGCGGCTGGTGGCCGCCACCAGCATCGATCTGGCGCAGGCGGTCGCGGCGGGCAAGTTCCATGAACGGCTGTATCACTATTTGAGCGAAGGCCGGCTGGACTTGCCGGCCTTGCGCGAACGGCCGGGGGATATTTTGTCGCTGGCCGAATACTTTTTAGGCATCTACAGCCAGCGGCTGAACCTGAGCGTGCCTTTTATCAGCGACAGCGCACAGCGTGTACTGGAGCGCCACAGTTGGCCGGGCAACACCCGCGAGCTGGAGAACGTGATCCATTTTGCGTTGCTGGTGAGTGCGGGTGAGGAGATCCAGCCCGAGCATTTGAACCTGCCAGATGCGCTGAGCCAGATCGAACGGTTCATCAAGGGCGCCACCGAACAGGAACGGGCGGCGCTCAAAGAGTGGCTGCGGTAAGGCCAGTGCCGCCGTGTGCCTCAACCGAGACTGTAAATAACCAATTGATATAAGCGCCAGATTAAAAATTATTATTAGGGAATAAAGAATCTCGGTATTGTCGGCTCCGTCATCCAAATCAAGCCGTCATTCGAACGGCCACGTACGTAGGGGCATTGCATGAAAAAGGTTCTGTTGTTTACCGCATTGGCGGCTGCTTTGACGGCAGGCTTGGCACAGGCTGGCGAGAAACTGGTGGTGGCTGCAACCCCGGTTCCCCACGCCGAAATCCTTGAACTGATCAAACCGGCCCTCGCCAAAGAAGGCGTGGACCTGGACATCAAAGTCTTCACCGACTACGTGCAACCCAACGTGCAGGTCGATCAGAAGCGTCTGGACGCCAACTATTTCCAGACCCTGCCGTACTTGCAGAGCTTCAACGAAGGGAAAGGCACTCACCTTGAAACCGTGATCGGCGTTCACGTTGAACCGTTTGGCGGTTACTCGAAGAAGGTTAAATCGCTGGCCGAACTCAAAGACGGCGCAACCATCGCGATCCCTAACGAAGGCAGCAACAGCGGCCGTGCGTTGATCCTGCTGCAAAAGGCCGGTTTGATCGAACTCAAAGACCCGACCAACGCCGTCGCGACGCCGAAAGACATCGCCAAAAACCCGCACAACTTCAAGTTCAAAGAGCTTGAGTCCGCCATGCTGCCGCGGGTGCTGGATCAGGTCGACCTGGACATGATCAACACCAATTACGCACTGGAAGCAGGCCTGAACCCGGCTAAAGATGCCTTGCTGATTGAAGGTTCAGACTCGCCTTACGTGAACTACCTGGTGGCACGCCCTGACAACAAGAACAGCGAAGCGATCCAGAAGCTGGCCAAAGCCCTGACCAGCCCTGAAGTCAAAGCGTTCATTGAGAAGAAATACAACGGTGCCGTGCTGCCAGCGTTTTAACCCGGGCTGCGTCATCGCAAACGCCGACGGCTTGCACAGCGTCGGCGTTTTTTATGGTTTGTCACATGACCTAGCAACATCGATAGGTAGGCGACGTGCGTTTTAAGGTGAATGCTGCAGGTCTTTAAAACAAGCCTGCACACCCTATGACCTGCGTGCGCTATCGCTACGATCCACTGGATCGCCTGATCGCCAACCAAGTGGACACCACCCCGTCCGTGCAGCACTTTTATAACCGTGAGCGTTTAAGCACTCGGCTGCACGGTGATCAGGGTCAGTCGGTCTTTCACTATCAAAACCAACTCTTGGCAACGACAGACACCACCAGCGCACAGCTGCTGGCGACTAACCTGCAACGCAGCGTTTTGCACACGCTCAGTGCTAGCGGCAGTCACGCGTCAGGGTATGGCCCCTATGGCTATCCGTGCGCTCAACATGCCCAGCAGAGTCTGTTGGGGTTTAACGGAGAATTGCCTGACCCTGTTACCGGTCACTATCTGCTCGGTAATGGCTATCGGGCATACAACCCCGTGTTAATGCGCTTCAACAGCCCGGACCGATTAAGCCCGTTTGGCGCGGGGGGGATCAACACCTATGCCTATTGCAAAGGGGACCCGGTGAATCGGGTGGACCCCAGCGGGCGATTACCCCTGGACGCTATTCTTTCTATAGCACTCGGAACACTCGCTTTGGCTAACGGTATCAATGGGGCCGTGCCCGGTATCGGGTTTTGGGGCGCGCTCAAAAGCCTGAAAAAGAAACCCATCTCGATCGCTGCCGTGGCGAAAGTCGCCGGTACAGGAGTGGGCATCACAGCCAGTGCCGTCGGTTTGAGCCGGCAACTGGCGGCATCCCAGGGAGAGGGGCAGAACGATAATGCATTTGCTTGGTCAATGCTGGTCCTCTCGGCGCTGGGTTTAGCGGCAGGTATTGGTGCTAACGCGTTCGGCTGGAGAGCGATGCGCCTCCAGGCCAGACAGGCAAAAGCCAATGCAGCCTACGTGGAAACCCACGATTTTCTTAACAGCCTCCCACAGGGTTCCAGAATCCAATCTCCCGTGACTAACCGCGCTACGCCCGCCTCATCAGCAAACGTCTCCAGATCCTCTTCGTCAGCAGGGGCTCGCCCTGAGCCTTCAGCACCGCCCCCCGAGGAGGTTTTTCAGGACTCTGTCAGAAACCTGGAAAGACAAAATCATGTGTTAAAAGAGCTGGCCAAGATCCAGACGACCGCTGGAAAGATCAGACGAAGCACCCTGTAATCTGCGCACTGCCCTCCCGGAAAGTCCCGCCTCCCTACGAACGACCCACCCCATCATGTGTTCCCATCGATGGATAACGCGCTAACGGGCCAACGCCAGCGGCTTTCATATGCGCAACTTCCCACAAAGAAACAGACATGATTACCTGTCACCACACATAGAATCCCACGGACACTGAACCCTGTTCTACGCTGTCAGTCGTATCGTCAGCTAAAACAGCATCACGCAAAGGAGCCTGCATGGCTGGTCCACGAAGTATGGGTATGTTGGGCGTCAGCCTGGTGGTATTGCTGACCGCGTGCGGTAAAGAAGCCCCCAAAGAGCCTCTGTCGCCACGGGTGTATGTACAGCAAGTGAACACACGTGAATTTGCTCCCCCGATTCAACTCAGCGGTGACATTCAGGCGCGGGTCGAAACCCAGCTTTCCTTCCGCGTGGGCGGCAAGATCATCGAGCGCAGCGTGGACGTTGGCGATCACATTCAGGCCCATCAAGTGCTGGCACGCCTGGACCCCAAAGACTTGAAAATCCAGGTCGCCACGGCTCAGGCCAGCGTCAGTGCCCAGCAGGCGCAAGTGGTGCAGACCCGCGCCGCATTTATTCGTCAGCAAAAACTGCTGCCAAAAGGCTATACCAGCCAAAGTGAATACGATGCCGCCAACGCCGCGCAGCAGAGCGCGCAAAGTGCGCTGGCCGCCGCTCAGGCGCAGTTGGCCAACGCCCGCGAACAGTTGAGTTACAGCAACCTCGAAGCCGAAGCGCCGGGCGTCATCACGGCGCGGCAGGCCGAAGTGGGGCAAGTGGTACAGGCCACCATGCCGATTTTCACCCTGGCCCGCGACGGCGCCCGGGATGCGGTGTTCAACGTCTACGAGTCGCTGTTTATCGAACCGCCCAAAGACCCGACCGTGCAGGTCACGCTGTTGAGCAACCCGCAGATCAAGGTCAAGGGCCAGATCCGCGAAATCACCCCCACCGTGGCCGCCCAAAGCGGCACCCTGCAAATCAAGGTGCAGCTCGATGAACTGCCCAAGGGCATGGATTTGGGCTCGATTGTTACCGTCAACCTGACCCCGCCGCCGAGCCGCAGCATCGAACTGCCCTGGTCGGCGCTGACCAAAGACGTCAGCGAGCCCGCCGTGTGGCTGGTGGACGGCACTAACAACGTGCGCCTGCAACGGGTCAAGGTCGGGCGTTACCTGACCGGCAGCGTGATCATCAATGAAGGCCTCAAAGACGGAGAGCAGGTGGTGGTCGCAGGCGGACAACTGTTGCACCCCGGCATGCAGGTCGAAATTGCCCCCACGCCAGCCGGAGGCACTCAACTATGAAGCCTCTGTGGATGGTGCCCCTGGCGGCCGCCCTGCTGGTCGGTTGCTCTGAAGAAAAAGCCCCCGAGCCGGTGCGCCCCGCGCTGTTCGTGGTGGTCCAGCCCGAGCTGAGGGAACACTTCGGCCGCTTTGCCGGCACGATCGAAGCCCGCTACGAAAGCACGTTGGGCTTTCGTGTGCCGGGGCGCATTGTGCGGCGGTATTACGACGTGGGCGCGGTGGTCAAACAGGGCGATATTCTGGCCAACCTCGACCCCACCGATCAGCAGAACCAACTGCGTTCGGCGCAAGGCGATCTGGCCAAGGTGCAGGCACAGCTCATCAACGCGCAGGCCAACGCCCGGCGCCAGCAAGAACTGTTCGACCGTGGCGTCGGCGCCCAAGCGCAACTCGACACCGCCCAGGCCGACCTGAAAACCACCGCCGCGTCGATGCAACAGGCCGTGGCGGCGGTCAATCAGGCGCAAGACCAACTCAGTTACTGCAACCTGCGCGCTGACCATGACTCCGTCATCACCGACTGGAAGGCCGAAGCGGGCCAAGTGGTGAGCATCGGTGAAGAGGTCGTCACGCTGGCCCGCCCCGAAATCAAGGAAGCCGTGATCGACCTGCCGGGGCCATTGGCCGAGGCGTTGCCCAAAGGCATCGAATTTCAAGTGGCAGGGCAGCTCGATCCCAACGTGAAAACCACCGCCCGTGTGCGGGAAATCGCCCCACAGGCCGACAGCGCCACCCGTACCCGGCGTACCCGCCTGACACTGGACCAGACGCCACTCGCGTTCCGCCTGGGCAGTTCGGTCAGCGTGACGGTCAGCAGCCCGATTGCCGAGCATTTCGAGCTGCCCGTCACCGCCCTGCAAGAAACCGACGGCAAAACCCGCGTATGGATCATTGACACGCCCTCGCACACCGTCAGCCCGCATGAGGTCACTGTGCTGCGCCGCGACGCGCACACGGCGCTGTTGAGCGGCGGCCTTAAAGGCGGCGACAAAGTGGTCATCGCCGGGGTCAACAGCCTCACGCCCGGACAGAACGTCAGACTGGATAAGGAAAGCTCGCAATGAATGGGAAGAAGTTCAACCTGTCCGAGTGGGCCCTGAAGCATCAGTCGTTTGTCTGGTATTTGATGTTCGTCTCGGTGCTTGCCGGGATCTTTTCGTACATGAACCTGGGGCGCGCCGAAGATCCGAGCTTCGCCATCAAAACCATGGTGATCCAGACCCGCTGGCCGGGCGCCACGGTCGATGAAACCATGCTGCAGGTCACGGACCGGATCGAGAAAAAACTCGAAGAACTCGACTCCCTCGACTACGTACAAAGCTACACCCGACCCGGTGAATCCACGGTGTTCGTGTTCCTCAAGGACACCACCGAGGCCAAGGCGATCCCACAGATCTGGTACCAGGTGCGCAAGAAGATCGACGACATTCGCGGCGACTTCCCCCAAGGCATTCAAGGCCCGGGGTTCGACGACGAATTCGGGGATGTGTACGGCACGATTTACGCCTTCACCGGCGACGGCTTCACCATGCGCCAGCTGCGCGACTACGTCGAGCACGTGCGCACCGGGATTCGCGACGTGCCCAATCGCGGCAAGGTGATGACCATTGGCGAACAGGACGAAACGTTCTACCTGAACTTCTCGACTCGCAAACTGGCAGCGCTGGGGCTGGATCAGCAGCAAGTGCTGCAAAGCCTGCAAGCCCAAAACGCCGTGACCCCGGCCGGGGTGATCGAGGCGGGGCCGGAGCGCATGTCGGTGCGCACCTCCGGGCAATTCCACACCACAGAAGACCTCGAAGCCGTCAACCTGCGGGTCAATGACCGGTTCTATCGCCTGGCGGACATTGCTGAAATCAGCCGGGGTTACGTTGACCCCGCCGAGCCGATGTTTCATTACAACGGCAAACCCGCCATCGGCCTGGCCATCGCCATGAACGATGGCGGCAACATTCAGGAGTTCGGGCAGCAACTGCAACAACGCATCGAAGACCTGACCGCCGAGCTGCCGCTGGGTGTGGACGTACACATGGTGTCGGACCAGGCCCAGGTGGTTGAAGTGGCCGTGGGCGGCTTCACCAGTGCGCTGTTCGAAGCGGTGATTATCGTGCTGGGCGTGAGCTTTATCAGCCTCGGCCTGCGCGCTGGCCTGGTGGTGGCCATCTCCATCCCGCTGGTGCTGGCGCTGGTGTTTGTGTTCATGGAGTTTGCTGGCATTGCCATGCAGCGGGTGTCGCTGGGTGCGCTGATTATCGCCCTCGGCCTGCTGGTGGACGACGCGATGATTACCGTGGAGGTGATGATTACGCGGCTCGAAATGGGCGAAAGCAAGGAGGAGGCGGCCACGTTTGCCTACCACTCCACCGCCTTCCCGATGCTCACCGGTACGCTGGTGACGGTCGCCGGTTTCGTGCCCATCGGGCTCAACAACAGCTCGGCGGGCGAATACACCTTCACCCTGTTCGCGGTGATTGCCGTCGCCATGCTGGTCTCGTGGGTGGTGGCGGTGCTGTTCGCGCCGGTGCTGGGCGTGCACATCCTCAGCGCCAAGGTCAAACCCAAGCCCGAGAAGCCAGGCCGTCTGGCCCACGCGTTTGATACAGGGTTGCTGTGGTGCATGCGCCATCGGTGGCTCACCATTGGCGCCACCGTGCTGATGTTCGTACTGTCGGTGTTCGGCCTGGGGCTGGTGCAGAACCAGTTCTTCCCGTCGTCGGACCGACCTGAAATTCTGGTGGACCTGAACCTGCCGCAAAACGCGTCCATCGCTGAAACCCTCAAGGTCACTCAGCGCTTTGAGGAAACCCTCAAGGGCGACCCGGACATCGTGCGCTGGAGCAGTTACATCGGCGAAGGGGCGATCCGTTTCTACCTGCCGCTGGACCAGCAATTGCAAAACCCGTTCTTTGCGCAACTGGTGATCGTCAGCACCGGGCTTGAGAGCCGCGATGCGTTGATGGCGCGACTGGAAAAACGCCTGCGCGACGATTTTGTGGGCGTCGGCACCTTCGTCCACACCCTTGAACTGGGGCCTCCCGTGGGGCAGCCGCTGCAATACCGGGTCAGCGGCCCGAACATCGATCAAGTGCGTAAACACGCGATTGATCTGGCCACGGTGCTGGATGCCAACACGAACGTGGGCGAAATCAACTTCAACTGGAACGAACCGGGCAAAGTCCTGCGCATCGACATTGCTCAGGACAAAGCGCGCCAGTACGGTTTGTCATCCGAAGACGTGGCGCGCGTGATGAACAGCATCGTCAGCGGCGCGGCGGTCAGTCAGGTCAAAGACGACATTTATTTGATCAACATTGTCGGCCGGGCGGTGGGCACCGAGCGCGATTCCCCGGAAACCCTGCTTAACCTGCAAATCACCACCCCGAGCGGCACCTCTATCCCGCTACTGGCCTTTGCCTCAGTGCGTTACGAACTGGAGCAACCGTTGATCTGGAGCCGTGACCGCATCCCGACCCTGACTCTCAAGGCTTCGGTACGCGGCAGCATGCAGCCGACTGATCTGGTCGCCGACCTCAAACCAGCGATTGATAAGTTTGCGGCCGACCTGCCGCGTGGCTACACGCTGCAAACCGGCGGCACGGTGGAGCAAAGCGCCAAGGCGCAAGGCCCGATCGCGCACGTGGTGCCGTTGATGCTGTTTTTGATGGCGACCTTTTTGATGATCCAGTTGCAGAGCGTGCAGAAGATGTTTCTGGTGGCCAGCGTCGCGCCGCTGGGGCTGATCGGCGTGGTGCTGGCGCTGGTGCCGACCGGCACGCCCATGGGCTTTGTGGCGATCCTCGGGGTGCTGGCGCTGGTGGGCATCATCATTCGTAACTCGGTGATTCTGGTGACACAGATCGACCAGTTCGAGCGCGACGGCTACGACCCGTGGCACGCCGTGGTGCAAGCGACTGAACACCGTCGTCGGCCGATCTTGCTCACCGCTGCGGCCGCCAGTCTGGGCATGATCCCGATTGCCCGCGAAGTGTTCTGGGGGCCGATGGCCTACGCCATGATTGGCGGCATCATCTCTGCCACCTTGCTGACCCTGCTGTTCCTGCCCGCGCTGTACGTGGCCTGGTACAAAATCAAGGAGTCGAAGGAGCCAAGCCCGGTCGCCAAATAATCGAGGCAGGGGGCGTGTTCGCGAGGCCTAAGGAGGGGCCAACGCCCCAACCCGCTACCGCAGAAAGAAGGTGGCAGCTGTGCGCGGGTGTGCAAGACCGGTTACCTACCCACCCGGCAGACCCTGGGGTCTCCCGCGCACAACCGCCATAACGCCAGTTGCAGGCGCGGAGCCTAGCAAGCGAAATGGAACGTTGGAATCGGTAGGGACAGGCTTGCACACCTGACCGCTGAAAATTCAGCGACGGCGCGGACTATAGGCAGCCCGTAACGGCCATCACAATGGGGGCAAACGCAAGCAAGCCTGATCCCACAACAGTCAGGGAAAGGTCCGTAGAGTCGGCCGACCCCGCGTTACCTGCTGACGAGCAACAAGGCCAAGCACGCCCACAACCACAAGCCCGCCCATGGCGGACGGGCTTTCAGTCAGACCGCAGCACCACGACCCCCAGCACATCGCAGCCCTCTTGCAACAACAGCGAAGTCGCTTCACACACGGCGTTTAAGTCCTGCTGGGCACTGCTGGTGGCGCTCAAGCAGGACACACTGCGCAACAAATTCTTGGCCGCCTGAAAGCGCTGCTCGGCACAACAAAGCAGAGCAGACACAGAGGCGCGGGTATCAATCAGAAGAACGTCGGAGCCGACAGGGTTGTCGGTTTGCGGAAGAAAGTGCGACATGGCGAAGCTCCAATAGGGTGAGGAGCCACTTCAATCAGCTTGCACGCAGAAAGAGGGTGGCAGCTGTGCGCGGGTGTGCAAGACCGGTTATTGGGACCCGGCAGACCCTAAGATCTCCCGCGCACAACTGCCATAACGCAGGTGCAGGCGCGGAGCCTACCAAGCGATATGACAAGTTGAAATCCAATAATCGGGCTTGCACGCCCGGACGCTGAAAATTCAGCGACGGCGCGGACTATAGGCAGCCCGTAACGGCCATCACAATGGGGGCAAACGCGAGCAAGCCTGATCCCACAACAGTCAGGGAAAGGTCCGTAGAGCTGGCCGACCCCGCGTTGCCGGCTGATGAGCAACGAGGACAAGCCCGCCCAGGGCGGGCGGGCTTATGACCATCAACGCACCAAATGCAGGAACTGCATGTGGCGCTCGTACTGGTCGAGGATGTCGTTGATGATTTGCTCTTTGGTGTAGCCCGTCAGGTCGTAGTCCTGGCTGCCTTCACTCAAGTGCACTTCGGCGCGGTAGTAACGGCGGTTACGCAGCTCTTTGGGCCCCATGCCACCCCGGGCGAACGACGGGGTGAAGTAGCCGCGCATCTGCACCTGGTACACGAACGGGTGTTCGTCACCGTGGCCGATTTCAAGGCTGACGTTGTCGTTGGCCGGGTCGGGCTGGGTGACCACGTTGAGGCCTTTCTCAAGGAACACCGCGCTCACTTCTTCAATCGCCGGGCGCACGGTGGTGTCCATGAAACGGTACACCTCGTCACGGGACGGGAAGTGCACGGCCTGACTCAAGCGCTGACGCCAGCCGCCACGCCCGCGGCGCGAAGCCGAGACCGGTGCCAGTGAGTGCATTTGCGCGATTTTCTTCTGCGACTCCAGATAGAACGCCTTGTGCAGGCCCCACATCATCAGCAACAGAATCAACGAGAACGGCAAGGAGGTCAGCACCACCGCCGACTTCAGTGCATCGATGCTGCCGGAGAACAACAGCGCACTGGTGACCAGCGCCGTCATCGCCCCCCAGAACACGCGCAGCCATTTCGGGCCGTCTTCGTCCGCGCTACCGCCACGGGCCGACAGGGTGGACAGCACCACGGTGCCGGAGTCGGCCGAGGTCACGAAGAACACAAAACTGATGAACACCGTCACGGCGATCACGGTTTTGCTCCACGGGTAGGTTTCCAGCAGCAAGTACAGGGTGCGCGACGGGTCGTCGATGGCCGACTGGCCTAGGGCAACCATGCCGTGGTTGAGCACTTGGTCGATGGCGCTGTTGCCGAAGATCGACATCCACGCCAGGGTGAAGCCCAACGGGATCAGCAGCACGCCAAACACGAACTCACGGATCGTCCGGCCACGGGAAATGCGCGCAATGAACAGGCCCACAAACGGCGACCATGCGATCCACCAGGCCCAATAGAACACGGTCCAGCCACCCAGCCAGTCGCTTGGCTTGTCGTAGGCGTACACGTCGAAACTCTTGGTCGGCAGCGAGCCGAGGTAGTCACCGATGTTTTGCACCAGGGTGTTGAGCAAATGCTGGGTCGGCCCGGCAAACAGCACAAACAGCAGCAGGGCGCAGGCCAGTAGCATGTTGATGTCGGACATCACCCGCACGCCTTTATCGACGCCAGCAATCGCCACCAAAATGGCAGCGCCCATCATCAGCGTGATCAGGCCCACCTGCACCCATTGGGTGTGTGGCATGCCAAACAGGTAGTCGAGGCCAGAATTGAGGTGCAGCACCCCAAAGCCCATGTCGGCGCCCAGACCGAACACCGTGGCAATGATGCCGAAGCCATCCACGGCGTAGCCGATAGGCCCGTTGATACGCTTGCCAATCAGCGGGTAAAGCGCCGAGCGCAGCGCCAGCGGCAGGTTGTGGCGGTACGCAAAGTACGCCAGCGCCATGCCGACAAACGCAAACACACCCCAGCCGTGCAAGCCCCAGTGCAAGAACAGCAACTGCATGCCCTGACGCGCAGCCTCGGCGTTACCGGCCGGGCCTTGCGGCGGGTTGAGCATGTGCGTCAGGGGTTCTGAAACGCAGAAGAAAAATAGCGTGATGCTGATCCCGGCGGCGAAGAGCATGCCCGCCCAGGACAGGTAACTGAACTCAGGTTCGTCGTGGTCGGCACCGAGCTTGATCTTGCCGTAGCCGGACAAGGCGGTGACGACCACGAAGATCAGATACAGGGTCATCGCTAGCATGTAGTACCAGCCGACCGTATTGGCCGCCCAGTTTTGTGCTGCCAGCAGCCATTCACCGGCCGCGGCGGGCATGGCAATCACCACCACGCCAAAGATCAGGATAAAGATCGCCGCGAAGTAGAAAACCGGCGGGTTCATGCGGATGGGGGACGTCTCGGACGTCAGCGGTACACTCATCGGATGTGCACCTTATAGAGGTAAAACGTGAGCAAAAAGAGCGGGTTCGGCAAAGGTAAGCCTCCTGTTGTGAGCGGGCAGCGGACCACCGTTTTAAGTTGAACGAGTATTCAAGTTAAACATGGATGGCCTTTTAGAACTAATCGCTGCCTACGGCTTCACGTCTAATACGTTAGCGCGTGGCAAGGTATGACACATGGCCATGATCAACGTTCAGCCGTTGTCCCAAGGGCCTATCAGCGCGATGCGGGCGCCTCAGGAAGGGACGCGTTTTCGCCGCTGAAAAAAAATGGAAAAAAATTTACCTCCGGGGCATATCGATCAAAAAACAGACAAATCCAGCGGCCGAATCGCCCCCATCCAGATCGCATGCTCGGTGTGATCCAGCAGGTCGTCGCCCGTTTCGGGGTGTAGAAACACCACCAGCCCGTTGCGATGCAGCGCCAGCCACGGCAAGACCACGCCGATCAACTCAGGGCCAAATGCCAACTGGCAGCTCCAATCGGGGTGCGGGCCGACCGGTTTTTCGTGGACGCGGCCCATTTGCAGCTTGAAAAGGCGCGTGGCTTCTTCAGCGAGGGCGCGCGCCTGGTCGAGGGTCGTGGCGTCGAAGTAGAGGTGGGCGTGATAGCCCTTGATGCGTTGCATGAGTACCTGTCGAAGACGATGCCAAGGCTTGAGGTGTGCTGCTTTACAGCGCCAGCAACCGGCGCAATTGCACCAGTGCGGGGGCCGTGTCCGGGCGCACGCCGCGCCACAGGTAGAAGGCTTCTGCGGCCTGTTCGGCCAGCATTCCCAAGCCGTCCATGACCTGCCCCGCGCGGTGTTCGGTGGCCCACGCACAAAACGGCGTTGGCTCTTTGCCATACATCATGTCGTAGCACAGGGTGTTGCCCGGCTCGATCAGGCTGCTGGCAATGGGCGGGACTTCACCGGCCAGGCTGGCCGATGTCGCGTTGATGATCAGATCGACCGGTTCACGCAGCCAGTCAAAACCACTGGCGGCCACGGGGCCAAGGTCGCTGAACAGTTCGGCCAGTTGTTCGGCTTTTTCGACCGTGCGGTTGGCGATGGTCACTGAGGCCGGGCCTTGCGCCAAAATCGGCTCCAGCGCGCCACGCACCGCGCCGCCTGCGCCCAGAATGAGGATGCGCTTGCCCTTGAGGCTGAACCCCGCATTGACCGTCAAATCACGCACCAGCCCGGCGCCGTCGGTGTTGTCACCCAGCACACGGCCATCGGCCAGTTTGCTCAGGGTGTTGACCGCGCCAGCCCGTTGCGCACGAGCGCTCAACTGATGGGCAAAGCGGTAGGCCTGCTCTTTGAAGGGCACGGTGACATTTGCCCCGCGTCCTTGTGTGAAAAACGCGGTGGCGCAACCCGTAAAATCATCCAGCGGCGCCAGCAGGGTGTCGTACTGCATGGCCTGCCCGGTTTGCTCGGCAAACAGACGGTGCAGCACCGGCGATTTGCTGTGGGCGATCGGGTTACCAAAAACGACGTAACGGTCCATCAGGCAAATTCCTCGGGCAATGTCAGGCGTTGGCCAGCCAGTCTCGGTCTTGCAGGAAGTAGTCAGTCAGACGCGCTTCCGGGCTGCCAGGCTCGGCTTTCCAGTCGTAGCCCCAGCGCACCTGTGGCGGCAACGACATCAGGATCGACTCGGTACGGCCCCCGGACTGCAGGCCGAACAAGGTGCCACGATCGTAGACCAGATTGAACTCGACGTAGCGGCCACGGCGGAATTCTTGAAACTCGCGCTGCTGTGCTGTGTATTCATCCGCCTTGCGGCGCTGAACGATGGGCAGGTAAGCGTCGATATACGCATCGCCAATGGCACGAATGAAAGCGAAGCAGGTGTCGAAGTCCCACGCGTTCAGGTCATCAAAGAACAGGCCGCCGATGCCACGGGGCTCGTTGCGATGCTTGATGTGGAAATAGGTGTCGCACCAGGCCTTGTAACGCGGGTACACCTCGGCGCCAAACGGCGCGCATGCCTGCTCGGCAATACGGTGCCAGTGCACGCAGTCTTCTTCGACGGCGTAGTAGGGCGTGAGGTCGAAACCGCCACCGAACCACCAGACCGGCTCTTCGCCTTCTTTTTCAGCGATGAAAAAGCGCACGTTGGCGTGGGAAGTCGGCACATGCGGGTTGTGCGGGTGGATCACCAGCGACACGCCCAGCGCTTCAAAACCACGGCCCGCCAGTTCAGGGCGATGCGCGCTGGCGGACGGCGGCAAACCGCTGCCGAAGACGTGGGAAAAGTTGACGCCGCCTTTTTCGATCACCGAACCGTTTTCGATCACGCGGGTACGACCGCCACCGCCTGCCGGACGCTGCCAGGCGTCTTCAACGAAGCGCGCGCCGCCGTCTTCGGTTTCCAGAGCGGTGCAAATACGGTCTTGAAGGTCAAGCAGATAGGCTTTCACAGCCTCGGTGCGGGTAGTCATGACATCACCTTGAATAGGTCAAAGCTACGCGGCACTTCGTCAGAGCGGGGCCGGCGGCAAAGGGCCGCTAGCATACCACCGCGTCCCGCCTCCTCGCAGTTGACGAAGATCACGCTTAAGCGTTGGATGTAGCCTTCGTGAACCAGCGAGGACAGTGCAGATGGCTAAACGTATTCAGTTTCAGGCCCACGGCGGCCCAGAAGTGCTTGAGTTTGTTGACTACACCCCCGTCGAGCCGGGCCCGCAGCAGGTGCGGGTGCGCAATCAGGCCATCGGTCTTAATTTCATCGACACCTATTACCGCAGCGGTTTGTACCCGCTGCCCGAGCTGCCGTCCGGGCTGGGCAATGAAGGGGCGGGGGTGGTGGATGCCATCGGCAGCGACGTGCACAACGTCAAGGTCGGCGACCGCGTGGCCTACGGCACCGGCCCGCTGGGGGCTTACAGCGAGTTGCACGTGTTGCCCGCCGCGAATGTGGTGAAGCTGCCCGATGACATTTCGTATGAAGAGGCCGCCGCCGTGATGCTTAAGGGCTTCACGGTCCAGTACTTGTTGCGTCAGACCTATGAACTCAAAGGCGGCGAAACCATTCTGTTCCACGCGGCGGCCGGTGGTGTGGGTTCGATTGCCTGCCAATGGGCCAAGGCGCTGGGCGTGAAATTGATCGGCACGGTCAGTTCCCCGAAAAAAGCAGCATTGGCCAAAAAGCTGGGCGCGTGGGCAACCATCGACTACAGCCACGAAGATGTGGTCCAGCGGGTTCTGGAACTGACCGACGGCAAGAAATGCCCGGTGGTGTACGACGGCGTCGGTAAAGACACGTGGCTGACGTCTCTGGACTGCC
Source organism: Pseudomonas sp. BS-2016 (assembly GCF_001806145.1). NCBI lineage: Bacteria > Pseudomonadati > Pseudomonadota > Gammaproteobacteria > Pseudomonadales > Pseudomonadaceae > Pseudomonas > Pseudomonas sp. BS-2016. The sequence goes on along the minus strand of NZ_MLCT01000013.1, from coordinate 122,929 downwards.
TGTCGCCGCGGGGGCTGATGGTCAGCTTCGGCAACGCATCAGGCGCCGTGACGGGTGTAAACCTGGGGATTTTGTCGCAGAAGGGCTCGTTGTATGTCACACGGCCAACATTGGCGTCGTATGCCAATACCCCCGAGAACTTGCAAAAAATGGCAGACGAGCTGTTCGAGATGATCCGCAGCGACAACATTACGGTGGACATCAGCCAGCGCTTTGCCTTGAAAGACGCCGCCAAGGCACAGACCGAACTGTCAGCACGCCGCACGACCGGCTCGACCATTCTGGTGCCTTGATCTCAACCCGCCGGCAGCCGCTGGCGAAGGCCTCTCGGCCTGCGACAGCGGCCCCGCGTTGAATCAGGCCGGGCGGACCACCTTGCCCGTCGCCAGATCGCGAATCAGGCTCGGGTTTTTCCGCCCGCCCAGGTTGCCGCCCAACACATGGTCGATTTGCCCCCGGAAGTATTGCTCCACCTTCAGCCGCGTCCGCGCAGCCGGCAAACCCGCCGGGTTGGCAGACGTCGAGACGATCGGGCCCACCAATGAACACAGTTCGCGCACCAGCGGGTGATCGCTCACACGCAATGCCACGGTGTCGTGCACGCCGGTAATCCACTCGGGCAACAAGCCCTGGTGCGGCACCAGCCAGGTGTTCGGCCCCGGCCAGGTACTGGCCATGCGGTCGAGCCAGTCCTGGGGGAAGTCCTCAAACAGAAAGTCGAATTGGTGAATATTGTCGGCAATCAAAATCAGGCCTTTATCCACAGGCCGCGACTTGATGGCCAGCAGCCGTTCTACCGCGTCTTCATCCCATGGGTCGCAACCCAAACCCCAGACCGCTTCGGTGGGATAGGCAATCACCGCGCCCGCGCGAATGGCGGTTGCGGCTTGCTGTACGCGCCAGGTGCTGATCATTGAATGTCTCCAGATATGTGCTGTGCGCAAGTGTACTTAGCTGGCGCGAGCAAACCAACGTCCGCCCTCCAGGACCACGTGGCCTTCTAGCTCCAGCTCGGTCAGGGCGGCGAGCAGGGTGGGCAATGCCCATCCGCTGGCACGGGCCAGGCCTTCGCTGGTGTAGGGCGATGCCTGCAACAATTGCACGAGCGGATGACAACTTGGCGTGAACAATCCACCGGTGGACACCGGCATTGAGCGCCAGCCGCGCAGCCCTTCCAGAATGTGCTCAACGGTTTCCACCAGCGTAGCCCCGTCGCGGATCAATTGGTGACAGCCTCGCGCGCCGGGGTGGTGGATGGAACCGGGCAGGGCGTACACCTCTCGCCCCTGTTCGGCCGCCAGCCGCGCCGTTATCAGCGAGCCGCTGGCCACGCTGGCTTCCACGACCAGTACCCCCAGGGATAAACCGCTGATGATGCGGTTGCGACGGGGGAAGTTGCTGGCGTGTGGCCCGGCGTCCAGCGGGAGCTCTGAAACAACGGCGCTGCCGCTCGCAATCATGGCCTCAGCCAAGGCCCGGTGGCGCTGTGGATAAAGTTTTTGCAGACCGGTGCCGAGCACCCCGACGGTCTGCCCGCCGATGTCCAGCGCGGCCTGATGCGCGGCGCCATCAATCCCCAGCGCCAGCCCGCTGGTGATGACAAATCCGGCGCCCGCCAAGGCGCGGGAAAACGCACTGGCGGTGTCCAGCCCCGGCCGCGAAGCGCGTCGGCTGCCGACCATGGCCAGCTGTGGTTTTTCCAGAATCGACGGCGCGCCCGCCACAAACAACAGGGGCGGCGCATCGCTGAGTTCAGCCAGCAAGGCCGGGTAATCGGGTTGGTCGTGGAGTAGCAGATGCTGGTTGCAGCCCTCAAGCCAGCGCAATGCAGCGCTTGCGCCGTCGCGCACCTCAACACTGCGCCGGGCTTCGGCGCACACCGCCGGCAAGCCCAGCGACCGCCACGCACTGGCAGGCGCACTGAGCGCCGAGCTGGCTGAGCCAAAGGCATTGAACAGGGTGTAATAACGACGCGGGCCAACTTCAGGCAAGCGGTGAAGACGCAGACGCGCTTCCAGCTCTGCCGGGGAAATACGCGAACATTCAGACAGCGACATAGGATCATCCTTGATCTGTTTCACCAGCGTTACGAAGTCAACAACCTGTGGATAACTCTGTTAACAAGTTGTTTGGGAAAATCGCCCGCCGGGACGGCAGGGCGGCTCGCTACCCTTGAAATACAAGCGGCATTCCCCACCTTAGTAGAACGATTCAGCCAGACAGCGAAGAGGCAAAAGGCCACTTGGCCGAATCGCATGAGAAGTGGGCATTACCCCTCAGGCCCTGCACGCATCCGACTCACAATCAACGCAGGCGGGGCCTGAGTTTCAGCGCAAAATGGCAGCGGCAAAACGCGACAGCGGGTGTCATACCTGCTGACAAACGAGCGTTCGGCGGCAGGTTACAAAGTGCTACAAGCGCCAGACCGCAAGGCGCGCGTACCGTGCAGCCCGGCAGCTAGTCGTTTCATCCGCGGGGGAATCCCTTTATTATGTGCGCTCGCGTGAAACGCTTGAGCCCGAGCGGGTTCTCTCTGAAAGAGACGTTTTGCACAGGTTGCCCGAGTCCTCAGGACCCACCTGACAACCGTTATTAATCTTTCATACAGTGCAGCAATTACGCCTATGGCCATCTTGAACATCCTCGAATTCCCAGACTCGCGACTACGCACCATCGCCAAGCCCGTGGAGGTTGTGGACGACGAAGTGCGTCAGTTGATCGATGACATGTTTGAAACCATGTACGAAGCGCCGGGCATCGGTCTGGCAGCGACCCAGGTCAACGTCCACAAGCGCATCGTGGTCATGGACCTGAGCGAAGACCGCAGCGCGCCGATGGTCTTCATCAATCCGGTGTTCGAAACCCTGACCGACGAGATGGACCAGTACCAGGAAGGCTGCCTGTCGGTGCCGGGATTCTACGAAAACGTGGACCGCCCGCAGCGCGTCAAGATCAACGCGCTGGACCGTGATGGCAAACCGTTCGAAATGATTGCCGAAGGCCTGCTGGCCGTGTGCATCCAGCACGAGTGCGATCACCTCAACGGCAAGCTGTTCGTCGATTACCTGTCTAATCTCAAGCGTGACCGGATCAAGAAGAAGCTGGAAAAACTGCACCGCCAGAACGCCTGACCGGCCCAGTAACCGCCGCCCCCGCACGAGGCGGCGATCCCGCGCGACGCGGCTTTGATCCGGGCAACACCGATAGGCCTCAAGCCCCCGCCACCGGGGGCTATCGGTAGTTCCCGGGATTATTCCCGCGCATTCCCCCATTCCAAGTGAGTAATCCATGACTGAGCCACTGCGCATCGTCTTTGCCGGCACCCCAGAATTCGCCGCTGAACACCTCAAGGCACTGTTCGACAGCCCTTACGAGATCGTCGCGGTTTACACCCAACCGGATCGTCCGGCCGGGCGCGGGCAAAAGTTGATGCCAAGCCCGGTCAAGCAACTCGCGTTGGAACACAACCTTGCCGTGATGCAGCCGCCGACCCTGCGTGCGCCTGAGGCCCAGGCCGAACTGGCCGCGCTCAAGCCGGATTTGATGGTGGTCGTGGCCTATGGCCTGATCCTGCCGCAAGCCGTGCTCGATATTCCGCGTCTGGGCTGTATCAACAGCCACGCTTCGCTGCTGCCACGCTGGCGCGGTGCGGCGCCGATCCAGCGGGCAATTGAAGCGGGCGACAGCGAAAGCGGCGTGACCGTGATGCGCATGGAGGCCGGTTTGGACACCGGCCCGATGCTGCTCAAGGCCTTTACCCCTATCACGCGTGAAGACACCGGCGGCAGCCTGCATGATCGTCTGGCCGAGCTGGGCCCGCCTGCGGTGATCGAAGCCATTGCCGGTCTGGCAGCCGGCACGTTGGTGGGCGACGTGCAGGACGACAGCCTCGCGACCTACGCCCACAAGTTGAACAAAGACGAAGCACGCATCGACTGGAATCGTCCGGCGGTGGAGCTGGAGCGTCTGATCCGCGCCTTTAACCCGTGGCCGATCTGCCACAGCACCCTGAACGGCGAAGCCTTGAAAGTGCTGGCTGGCACGGTTGCGCAGGCACAGGGCACGCCCGGTCAGATCCTCGCCGCCAGCAAGGACGGGCTGATCGTGGGATGCGGTGAAGGCGCGTTGTGTCTGACCCGCCTGCAATTGCCCGGTGGCAAAGCGCTGAACTTCAGCGACTTTTTCAACAGCCGCCGTGAGAAATTCGCTATCGGCACCACCCTCGGTGAAACGGAAAAAGCCCAATGAACCCGCGTCTGGCCGCCGCCAAGGCACTGACAGCTGTTCTGAACGGCAAAGCGTCGCTTAACAGCTCGTTGCCATTACAGCTGGATAAAGTCGAAGTCCGCGATCGCGGCCTGACCCAAGACCTCGCATTCGGCACGGCGCGCTGGCAGCCACGGCTGTCGGCGCTGGCCAACAAACTGCTGCAAAAGCCCTTTAAAGCGGCAGACGCTGACGTTGAAGCGTTGCTGCTGGTCGGCCTGTATCAACTGCTCTACACCCGCATTCCCGCCCACGCCGCCATCGGTGAAACCGTGGGGTGCGCCGACAAGCTGAAAAAGCCGTGGGCCAAAGGGTTGCTCAATGCCGTGTTGCGCAATGCCCAGCGCGAAAGCGAGGCGCTACTGGCCGAACTGGAACACGACCCGGTGGTGCGCACTGCCCACCCGCGCTGGTTGCAAAAATCCCTGAAAGCGTTCTGGCCTGAGCAATGGGAAGCCATCTGCGCCGCCAACAACGCGCATCCGCCCATGATTCTGCGGGTCAATCGTCGTCATCACAGCCGCGACGCCTACCTGCAATTGCTGGCGGACGCGGGCGTCCAAGCGACGGCTTGTGCCTTCAGCCGGGACGGTATCGTGCTGGCCGAAGCCTGCGACGTGCGTCACCTGCCGGGCTTTGCCGAAGGCTGGATCAGCGTGCAGGACGAAGCCGCACAACTGGCGGCCGACCTGCTCGATCTGGCACCCGGCCAGCGTGTGCTGGATGCCTGCTGCGCGCCGGGTGGCAAAACCTGCCACATCCTTGAAGTTGAACCCAACCTCGCCGGCGTGGTGGCCGTGGATCTCGAAGCCAAGCGTCTGGTGCGCGTGCGCGAGAACCTTGAGCGACTGGGCCTGAGTGCCGAACTGATTGCTGCCGACGGCCGCGACACGGCCACATGGTGGGACGGCAAACCGTTCCAGCGCATTTTGCTGGATGCGCCTTGCTCAGCGACGGGCGTTATCCGACGCCACCCGGACATCAAGCTGACGCGTCAGCCAGACGACATCGCCGCCCTCGCGACCTTGCAAGGTGAGTTGCTGGACGCCATGTGGCCGACGCTCGACGTCGGTGGCATCCTGCTCTACGCCACGTGCTCAACGCTACCGACCGAGAACACCGAGGTGATTGAAGCATTCCTTGCCCGCACACCGGGTGCGCGAGAGCTGGACATCGCCGGGCAGTTCGGTCTCAAGCAACCGCACGGGCGCCAACTGCTGGCCCAGGAAGGCGGGCACGATGGCTTCTATTACGCCAAGTTGATCAAGATCGCAGCCGCTCGCGGCTAATCGAGAACAGGAAATGACGGCATGAAAATCATCATCCTCGGCGCAGGCCAGGTCGGTGGCACCCTGGCAGAGCATCTGGCCAGCGAAGCCAACGACATCACAGTGGTCGATACCGATGGCGAACGCCTGCGCGACCTCGGTGACCGCCTCGACATCCGCACCATTCAGGGCCGCGCTTCACTGCCCAATGTACTGCGTCAGGCGGGCGCCGACGATGCCGACATGCTGGTGGCAGTGACCAACAGCGACGAGACCAACATGGTCGCCTGCCAAGTGGCGTACTCGCTGTTCCACACACCCACCAAAATTGCCCGCGTGCGTGAATCGGCCTACCTGAGCCGGGGCGAAGAGCTGTTCGACAACGACGCGATTCCGGTCGATGTGCTGATCAGCCCCGAGCAAGTGGTGACCAATTACATCAAGCGCCTGATCGAACACCCCGGTGCCTTGCAGGTGATCGACTTCGCGGAAGGCAAGGCGCAATTGGTGGCGGTCAAGGCGTACTACGGCGGCCCGTTGATTGGTCAGCAATTGCGCCAACTGCGCGAGCACATGCCGAATGTGGATACACGGGTGGCGGCGATTTTCCGACGTGATCGGCCAATTACGCCCCGCGGCGACACGGTGATCGAAGCCGACGACGAAGTCTTTTTCATCGCCGCCCGCGCCAACATTCGCGCCGTGATGAGCGAAATGCGCCGCCTGGATGAAAGCTACAAACGCATCGTGATTGCTGGCGGCGGCCAGATCGGCGAGCGGCTGGCCGAAGCCATCGAAAGCCGTTATCAGGTCAAGATCATCGAGATGAGCGCTGCCCGTTGCCGCTACCTGTCGGACACGCTCGACAGCACCGTGGTGCTGCAAGGCAGCGCTTCGGACCGCGACCTGATGCTGGAAGAAAACATCGCGGATGCCGACCTGTTCCTGGCGCTGACCAACGACGACGAAGCCAACATCATGTCGTCGCTGCTGGCCAAGCGGCTGGGGGCGAAGAAGGTCATGACCATCATCAACAACCCGGCGTATGTGGACCTGATTCAGGGCGGCGAAATCGACATCGCCATCAGCCCTCAGCTGGCCACCATCGGCACCTTGCTGGCCCACGTGCGGCGCGGCGATATCGTCAGCGTGCACTCACTGCGCCGCGGCGCGGCCGAAGCCATCGAGGCCATCGCTCACGGCGATTCGAAGTCAAGCAAGGTGATCGGGCGGCGCATCGGTGAAATCCACCTGCCACCCGGCACCACCATCGGCGCAATCATTCGCGATGAAGAAGTGCTGATTGCCCACGACGCCACGGTGATCAATGCCGGGGACCATGTGATTTTGTTCCTTGTGGATAAAAAGCATATTCGCGACGTCGAGAAGCTGTTCCACGTAGGACTGAGCTTTTTCTAAGGAGCCAGACGGATGTTGGATTCACTGGAAAAGATGTTGGCCAAGGGTGTGGATAACGCATTGCTGCGCTTTGGGCTGGGCAAGGGTTATCTCGACCTTGGGGATCACCTCAAGGCGGTGCAGCACCTGCAATGCTGCGTGACCTTTGATCCCAAGTACTCTGCCGCGTGGAAGTTGTTGGGCAAGGCGCACCTGGCGGCCGGGGATCGGGGCGCAGCGCGTTCGGCGTGGGAGCAAGGGCTAGCGGCAGCGCAGGCCCATGGCGACAAACAGGCCGAAAAAGAAATGACCGTGTTTTTGAAAAAACTCGACAAGTAGTCGCCGCCGCAGCCTGCGGCAGCCACTACAAGGTCGGTCGGCGGGCGCGTTAGTACCAGCGCGCCTCGCCCGGCGGACGCTTTTTGAAGCGTTTCATGCTCCACATGTACTGGCTCGGGTAAGCCCGCACGTACTTTTCCACCACTTGGCTCATCGCTTTGCACGACGTTTCGGTGTCGGTGCTGTACATGGCTTCGGGCGCCGCTTCCAGAATCACTTTGAAGCCCGAGCCGTCAGGCAGGCGCAGGGCGTGCAGGAACACCCCCACGGCTTTGCCGCCCGCCAGCATGTTGGGCACAAATTTGCTGGTCAGGGCCTGAGTGCCGAGGAACGGCACGAAAATACCTGCCGATTCCGCGGGCTCGGGGTCGGCCGGGATACCGACCTGACCGCCTTTGCGCACTTCCTTGATGACACTCAAGATGCCTTCTTTGGTCGACGCGGCCACGCGGTTGCCCAGTTGCACGCGCTGTTTGCGCAGCAGTTCGTCCACCGCCTTGAGCTTGGGCGGACGGTAGAAAATGATCGGCTTGCACTGGCTACAATAGAAGTGATTGAGCACTTCCCAGTTACCCAAATGGCTGGTGATCCCGACCACGCCCTTGCCGGAGGCCAGCGCGTCCTTGAGCACCTGCAGCCCCTCGACTTCACGCACCAGGTCGATGGAGCGCTGGGCAGGCCAGATCCACGCGCAGGCACTTTCCGTCAGGCTTTTGCCGATGTCCTTAAGGCTTTGGCCCACCAGTTGCTCGCGGGCAACCGGGTCCATTTCCGGGAAACATTTCGCGAGGTTGATGCGCACCACTTCCCGCGAACGGTTCGGCAGTTTCCACATCAGCCAGCCGATGGCCGACCCCACACGTTGCACCGCGCCCCACGGGAGCATGGCAAACACGCGCAACGCCCCGACCAGCAAGGCACCTTTAAACTTTTCCACAGGGGGTTCCCATTCAATACAAAAACAGCGTTTGTCGTCGCTGACCAAGCACGAGGCGGCGACCACAGGGTTCAAGAGTGGCCAGCATTCTAACCGCCGTTTGCCAGCTCCGCGTAGCGGTAGCAGGTGGTGGCGTGGTCCATGACCATGCCACTGGCTTGCATGAAGGCATAGCAAATGGTCGGTCCGACGAACGTGAACCCGGCTTTTTTCAGGCCTTTGCTCATGGCTTCGGCCTCGGGGGTGACGGCCGGAAACTCATGCCGTTCGGTGAAGTGATTGATCTTGGGCGTCCCTTGCACAAACGACCACAAGAACGCCACCGGGTTGTCCAGCGCCAGCCAGGCCTGGGCATTACGCCGGGCGCCCGCCACTTTCAGGCGGTTGCGAATGATCCCCGGGTCTTGCAGTAACGTCTCTATCTCGGCGTCGCTCATCACCGCCAGACGCTGGGCATCAAAGCCAAACATGACCTTGCGATAGTGCTCGCGTTTCTTCAGAACCGTGATCCATGACAAGCCGGCCTGGAACCCTTCGAGCAATAACAACTCGAACAACCCGTGCGCATCGCGCAACGGTACGCCCCACTCCTGATCGTGATAGGCCATGTACAGAGGGTCATCCGAACACCAGAAACAACGTGCCATAAAGGCTCCAGGAGGTGGAGGCGCGACCGAATCGGGTATACTCCCGCTCTTTAAATCGCAGCCCAAGAAACAGGTGAATTTGTGAGCCAGCCTACGCCAGCAGTGCGTACCTTCCAAGACTTGATCCTCGCCCTCCAGCAATACTGGGCCGAGCAAGGTTGTGTGGTGCTTCAGCCCTACGATATGGAAGTGGGCGCCGGCACATTCCATACCGCCACTTTTTTGCGCTCCCTGGGCCCAGAAACGTGGAACGCCGCTTATGTGCAGCCCAGTCGTCGACCGACTGACGGCCGCTACGGCGAAAACCCGAACCGTTTGCAGCACTACTACCAGTTCCAGGTGGTATTGAAGCCAAACCCGCCTAATTTCCAGGAGCTGTACCTGGGCTCGCTGAAACACATCGGCCTCGACCCGCTGGTGCACGACATCCGTTTCGTTGAAGACAACTGGGAATCGCCAACACTGGGCGCCTGGGGTCTGGGCTGGGAAATCTGGCTCAACGGCATGGAAGTCACCCAGTTCACCTACTTCCAGCAAGTCGGCGGCATTGAGTGCTACCCGGTAACCGGCGAAATCACCTACGGCCTTGAGCGACTGGCGATGTACCTGCAAGGCGTGGATTCCGTCTACGACCTGGTCTGGACTGACGGCCCGTTCGGCAAAGTGACCTACGGCGACGTGTTCCACCAGAACGAGGTCGAGCAGTCGACTTACAACTTCGAACACGCCAACGTCGACAAACTGTTTGAGCTGTTCGATTTCTACGAAAGCGAAGCCAAGCGCCTGATCGAACTCGACCAGCCGCTGCCGTTGCCCAGCTATGAAATGGTGCTCAAGGCATCGCACACCTTTAACTTGCTGGATGCGCGCCGCGCCATTTCCGTGACGGCCCGTCAGCAATACATCCTGCGTGTGCGTACCCTGGCGCGTTCGGTGGCTCAGGCGTACCTCGAAGCGCGCGCCAAATTGGGCTTCCCGATGGCACCCCCTGATTTGCGTGATGAAGTGTTGGCTAAGTTGGAGGCTGCACAATGAGTGCTCAAGATTTTCTGGTTGAACTGGGCACTGAAGAACTGCCACCCAAAGCCCTCAACACGCTGGCCGACGCCTTTCTGGCCGGGATCGAAAAAGGCCTGCAAAACGCTGGCCTGAACTTCACCGCGAAAAAAGTCTACGCCGCGCCGCGTCGTCTGGCCGTGCTGTTGACGCAGCTCGACACCCAGCAACCGGACCGCAGCATCAACATCGACGGCCCGCCACGTCAGGCCGCGTTCGACGCTGAAGGCAACCCGACGCAGGCAGCTCTGGGTTTCGCCAAAAAATGCGGCGTTGAACTGAGCGAAATCGATCAGAGCGGCCCGAAACTGCGTTTCAGCCAGGTGATTGTCGGCAAGCCGACCGCCAGCCTGCTGCCGACCATCGTTGAAGATTCGTTGAACGACTTGCCGATTCCAAAGCGCATGCGCTGGGGCGCCCGCAAGGAAGAGTTCGTACGTCCGACCCAATGGCTGGTCATGCTGCTGGGCGATGAAGTGGTCAACTGCACGATCCTCGCGCAAACAGCCGGTCGCGACTCCCGTGGTCACCGCTTCCATCACCCTGAAAGCGTGCGTATCACCTCGCCGGCCAACTACCTCGAAGACTTGCGCAAAGCCTATGTGCTGGCCGACTTCAACGAGCGCCGCGAGCTAATTGCCAAGCGCGTGGCCGAGCTGGCGACCCTGCAGGAAGGCACCGCCATCGTGCCGCCAAGCCTGCTCGACGAAGTGACCGCACTGGTTGAGTGGCCTGTGCCGCTGGTGTGCTCGTTCGAAGAACGCTTCCTCGATGTACCGCAAGAAGCGCTGATCACCACCATGCAGGACAACCAGAAGTACTTCTGCCTGCTGGACGTGGATGGCAAGTTGCTGCCGCGCTTTATCACCGTGGCCAACATCGAGAGCAAAGACCCGCAGCAGATCATCTCGGGTAACGAGAAAGTCGTGCGCCCACGCCTGACGGACGCCGAGTTCTTCTTCAAGCAAGACAAGAAGCAGAAGCTCGAAGACTTCAACCTGCGCCTGCAAAACGTGGTGTTCCAGGCCCAATTGGGCAGCGTGTTCGACAAAGCCGAGCGCGTGTCCAAACTGGCTGCGTTCATCGCGCCACGCATTGGCGGCGACGCCCAGCGTGCTGCCCGTGCCGGTTTGTTGTCCAAGTGCGACCTGGCCACTGAAATGGTGGGCGAGTTCCCGGAGATGCAAGGCATTGCCGGTTACTACTACGCCCTCAACGACGGCGAGCCGGAAGACGTTGCACTGGCGCTCAATGAGCAGTACATGCCACGTGGCGCAGGCGCTGAACTGCCAGGCACCCTGACCGGTGCGGCCGTGGCCATCGCTGACAAGCTCGACACCCTGGTCGGCATCTTCGGGATCGGCATGTTGCCCACCGGCAGCAAAGACCCGTATGCCCTGCGCCGTGCAGCGCTGGGTATCCTGCGCATCCTGATCGACAAAAAACTCGACCTCGACCTGACTGAAGCCGTTAATTTCGCGGTGACCGCGTTCGGCGCCAAGATCAAGTCGGCGGGGCTGGCGGATCAAGTGCTGGAATTCATCTTCGACCGCCTGCGTGCGCGTTATGAAGACGAAGGCGTGGACGTGGCCACTTACCTCTCGGTACGTGCCCTGCAACCGACCTCGGCGCTGGACTTCGATCAACGCGTGCAAGCCGTTCAGGCGTTCCGTCAATTGCCGGAAGCCGCTGCCCTGGCAGCCGTGAACAAGCGCGTGTCGAACCTGTTGAGCAAAGTGGACGGCACCGTGTCGACCCACGTTGAAGCCAAGTTCTTCGACAATGCCAGCGAGTTCTCGCTGTACTCGGCCATTCAAAAGGCCGATGAAGCGGTGCAACCCATGGCCGCTGCCCGTCAGTACAACGAGGCCCTGACCCGTCTGGCGGCGTTGCGCGAGCCGGTGGATGCATTCTTCGAAGCCGTGATGATCAACGCTGACGACGCCAACGTGCGGGCTAACCGCTACGCATTGCTGGCGCGCCTGCGCGGTCTGTTCCTCGGCGTTGCCGACATCTCGTTGCTGGGCTAAGGGGCTGCTGTTGAAACTGCTGATTCTCGATCGGGACGGAGTGATCAATTACGACTCCGACGCTTACATCAAGTCTGTCGAGGAGTGGATCCCGCTCCCCGGCGCGATCGAGGCCATCGCGCAGTTGAGCAAGGCGGGCTGGACAGTGGCCATCGCCACCAACCAGTCCGGCATTGCACGCGGCTACTACGACATCGCCACCCTGAACGCCATGCACGACCGTTTGCGGGCGCTTGTGGCCGAGCAGGGCGGCGACGTTGGCCGGATTGAATATTGCCCGCACGGGCCTGATGAAGGCTGCGACTGCCGAAAACCCAAACCCGGCATGCTGCGCACGATTGCCGAGCATTACAGCGCCGATTTACATGAATGTTGGTTTGTTGGCGACAGTTTGGGTGACTTGCAGGCTGCAAAAGCCGTCGGTTCACAGCCAGTTTTGGTGAAAACCGGAAAAGGCGAAAAAACGCTCGAAAAAAATCTTCCGGCTACTACCCTGATTTTTAACGATCTGGCGGCAGTTGCCGCAAAACTTATCCACACATAAGGCATTTTTGAACACCTGCTGACTTCCGTTGCCCAGGCCTGTTCACAAATGCGTTATCCGCAACGGTAAAAGCCTCTATGTCGATCCTGCAGGCCATCAGAACTTTTTTCTTTTACCTGCTGCTGGGCACCAGCTCGCTGCTGTGGTGCTCGCTGAGTTTTTTTGTCGCCCCCTTTCTGCCGTTTCGTGCGCGTTATCGTTTTATCAACGTGTACTGGTGCCGTTGTGCACTGTGGCTGACGCGGGTGTTCCTGAACATTCACGTTGAAGTGAAGGGCGCAGAAAACGTCCCGCAGCGTCCGTGCGTGATTCTGGCCAACCACCAAAGCACCTGGGAGACGTTTTTCCTCTCCGCTTACTTTCAGCCGCTGAGCCAGGTGCTCAAGCGTGAACTGTTGTATGTGCCGTTTTTCGGCTGGGCCATGGCCATGCTGCGCCCGATAGCCATCGACCGTGATAACCCGAAAGCGGCACTCAAGCACATCGCCAAGAAGGGCGACGAGCTGCTCAAGGACAACATTTGGGTGCTGATCTTCCCGGAAGGCACGCGCGTGCCTTACGGCACGGTGGGCAAATTCTCCCGAGGCGGTACGGCGCTGGCGGTCAATGCTGATTTGCCGGTGTTGCCGATTGCCCATAACGCGGGCAAGTACTGGCCAAAAGTGGGTTGGGCGAAAAAACCCGGCACCATTGAGGTGGTGATTGGCGAGCCGATGTACGCCAATGGCACCGGGCCGCGCGCCATTGCCGAGCTGAACGACCGGGTTCAAGCCTGGAACGAACAGGCTCAACGCGCCATGGGTTCGCTGCCGCCAGTGGCTGAACCGGTTGAAGCGATTGAGCGCTAGGCGTTTTGTGGATAACGTGTGTACAAGTTTTGGATTTCTTCGTAAAAACGCTCGTAAGTCGATGATTTATATACTTATTTCTCGGTATGACTTTTTAGCGTAAAACGTGCATAAGTTTTTCTAAGGCTTAAAAAAACCGGCGTTTTCGCCGGTTTTTTTGTGCCGCTTATACAGCCTCTTACACCTTATCAATGTTCACGTTCCGGGTTTCCTTAAGGCACAGCATGCCCACCACCAGGCTGACCCCGGTAATCAGCACCGGATACCACAGCCCGTAGAAGATATCCCCGGTGTACACCACCAGCGCGAACGACACGGTGGGCAGAAAACCACCAAACCAGCCATTGCCAATGTGGTATGGCAGCGACATGGACGTGTAGCGAATGCGGGTCGGGAACAGTTCCACCATCACCGCGGCCAACGGGCCGTAGGTCATGGTCGCAATCAACGTCAGCATGACCATCACCAGCACCACCATGGGCTGGTTGACGGCACTTGGGTCAGCCTTGGCCGGGTAGCCGGCGGCCGAGATGGCGGCACGCATGGCCGCTTCGTCGAAGCCCTGGATCTGCTGCTCGCCCACCGACACTTGCACGGGCGTGCCGGGCGCTGCCGACACAGAGGTGTACGGCAAACCCTGTTTCACCAGGAAGGTTTTGACCTTGTCGCACGGGCTGTCGAAGCGCGCCTTGCCCACCGGGTCAAACTGGAACGTGCAGGTCGAAGGATCGGCCATCACCACAATCGGTGACTGGCGGCTTGCCGCGTCGATCTGCGGGTTGGCGTAGTGGCTGAGGGCTTTGAACAGCGGGAAGTACAGCACGGTGGCCAACAACAAGCCCATCATCAGGATCGGCTTGCGCCCGACGCGGTCCGACAGCCAGCCAAAAAAGATGAAGAACGGCGCGCCAATCACCACGCTGATAATCAGCAGCGTATTGGCCTGTGCCGGGTCCATCTTGAGCATTTGCGTGAGGAAGAACAGCACGTAGAACTGCGCGGTATAGAAGGTCACGGCTTGACCGGCGTTGATGCCGAACAGCGCAATCAGCACGATTTTGAGGTTTTCCCATTTGCCGAAAGACTCGCGGATCGGCGACTTGCTGCTTTTACCTTCGGCCTTCATTTTCACGAAGGCAGGCGACTCATGCATGCTCATGCGGATCTAGGTCGAGATGCACAACAGCACGATGGACAGCAGGAACGGCAGGCGCCAGCCCCACACTTCAAACTCGTCGCCCGTCAGGTAGCGACAGCCCAGCACCACCACCAGCGACAGCAGCAGGCCCAGGGTCGCGGTGGATTGAATCCAGCTGGTGTTGAAACCGCGTTTGCCGGGCGGCGCGTGCTCCGCCACGTAGGTGGCAGCACCGCCGTATTCGCCGCCGAGCGCCAGCCCTTGGAGCATGCGCAGCAGCACCAGCATGATCGGGGCCGCAATGCCGATGCTGGCATAGGTGGGCAGCAAACCGACGGCAAAGGTCGAAAGGCCCATCAGAACGATGGTCATGAGGAAGGTGTATTTTCGCCCGATCATGTCGCCCAAGCGGCCGAACACCAGCGCCCCGAACGGACGCACCAAGAAGCCGGCAGCAAAGGCCATCAGCGCAAAAATGAACGCAGTGGTGTCATTCACCCCGGCGAAGAACTGCTTGCTGAGGACCGTCGCCAGCGCGCCATACAAGAAAAAGTCATACCACTCGAAAACGGTCCCGAGGGATGACGCAAAAATGATTTTTCGTTCTTCTCGACCTGTCGGCGCTTTCGCGACGCCAGCCGTTTGTGCGATTGAGTCTGACATGTTCAATGTCCTCGGCCCTTGGGGCCACAGTGATTATTGTTGTTGTCCACTGTCGGTTCCGGATGACTGCGACCGGAACCACGATCACCTTCAGGCGACCGGTATTGCTGCTACGCGAGACGTATCCACCGCTTTTTCTGCCCGATTGACGGGTGGTTCAAGAATCAGTTGCGCAGCTTTTTCGCCAATCATCAGCGTAGGCGAACAGGTATTACCCGACACGATATCGGGCATGATCGACGCATCGGCCACCCTTAATCCCACGACGCCGTGAACCCGCAATTGGGCATCCACCACGGCGTCTGAATCCTGCCCCATGCGGCAGGTGCCCACGGGATGGAAAATCGTCGTACCGATGCGGGCGGCCGCTTCATACAACTGTTGCTCAGTGTGCAGTTCAGGGCCAGGCAGATATTCCTCGGGGCTGAAGCCTTGCAGGGCAGGGCTGGCGACAATGTGGCGCGTCAGCCGGATGGCATCCGCCGCCACGCTTAAATCGTCGGGGTGGCTGAGGTAATTAGGATCGATCAACGGCGCGTCGTCCGGGTTGGCAGAGCGGATATCCACGCGGCCGCGACTCTTAGGCCGCAGGTTGCACACCGATGCGGTGAAGGCGGGGAAGGTGTGCAACGGCTCACCGAAGCGTTCCAGCGACAAGGGCTGCACGTGGTACTGCAAATTCGCGGAAGGCTGCGCGGGGTCTGACTTTACAAACGCCCCCAACTGGCTGGGCGCCATGGCCAGCGGGCCGCTGCGGTCGTAAGCGTAACGCAGGCCCATGCCCAGTTTGCCCCACAGGCTATTGGCCACCTGATTGAGGGTGCGCGCTTTGCTCAGTTTGAAGATCAGGCGCAGTTGCAGGTGGTCCTGCAAGTTGCCGCCGACACCGGGCAGCTCGTGCTCGACCTTGATGTTCAGGCTTTCGAGTAAAGGTCGCGGGCCAATCCCCGAGCGCTGCAAAATCCCCGGCGAGCCTATCGCGCCTGCGCACAGAATGATTTCACGCTGCGCGTTGAAGTCCTGTTCCGTGCCTTGCCAACGGGCGCGCACATGGGTGGCGCGGCCGTCGTCTAACAGCACTTTATTGACGTGAACGTCGGTGAGCACGGTCAAATTCGGCCGTTTGAGGATCGGCCGTAAAAATGCTTTGGAGGCGTTCCAGCGCACCCCGGCACGCTGATTGACCTGAAAGTAGCCACAACCCTGATTGTCGCCGGTGTTGAAATCGTCGACGGTCGGGATGCCGCTTTGGGCAGCGGCGGCGCGAAAAGCGTCGAGTATGGGCCAGGCATATCGCTGTTGCTCAACCCGCCATTCGCCGTCACTGCTGTGCATATCGGCATTGCCGCCGTAGTGTTTTTCGCTGCGTTTGAACAGCGGCAGCACGTCTTTCCAGGCCCAGCCCGGGTTGCCCTGTTCGGCCCAACGGTCGTAGTCACTTGCCTGACCGCGCATGTAGATCATGCCGTTGATCGACGAACAGCCACCCAGCACCTTGCCCCGTGGATAACTCAGGCTGCGGCCTTGCAAGCCGGCCTGCACTTCGGTTTTGAAACACCAGTCGGTACGCGGGTTGCCGATGCAGTACAGATACCCCACAGGGATGTGAATCCATGGGTAGTTATCACGGCCGCCCGCTTCCAGCAGCAGCACCGAGTGGGCAGGGTTGGCCGACAAACGGTTGGCCAGCACAGAACCGGCAGGGCCTGCGCCCACAATGATGTAGTCATAGACCTGAGTCGCTGATGGCATGAAGCACCTCGCGCCTGTATTTATTTTTATTGTCCTGCCCCATCGTATTGATTAATTTCGAGTTGAAAACGCGCGATTTCGCCCATGGCCTGTGCGTTTTTGCACAACACCTCCTACAGCTGCGCCCGAGGACACTCATGTTCGACTGGAATGACCTGCGGTATTTTCTGGAGTTGCAGCGCAGCGGTCGCCTGCTGACCGCCGCCAAACGCCTCAATACCACCCACAGCACGGTGGCGCGGCACATTGAGACCATCGAACACCATCTGGGCACGGCGCTGTTCGTGCAGCATGCGCAAGGGTACGAACTGACCCCGGCCGGGCAAGCGCTGCTCAAGCACGCCGAGGCGATGGAAAACGTTGCGCTGCTGGCACAGGAAGAAATCACCCAGGCCATGGCGCCGCTGGGCAAGATTCGTCTGGGGGTCACTGAAGGCATCGGCATCATGTTCATTACCGCCCGTCTGCGCGGCCTGTTTGAGCGCTATCCGGGGCTGGAGGTGGAGCTGGTGGCGGTACCGCGCTTTGTCAGCATTCTCAACCGTGAGGCCGAAATCAGCATCCATCTGGAGCGACCCAATGCCGACCTGTTGATCACCCGCAAACTCACGGATTACACCCTAGGGCTTTATGCCAGCCCCACGTACCTGGAAAGAGCACCCGCGCTCAATGATCGCGATGACCTTGGCCAGCACGATTGGATCGGGTACGTCGATGACCTGTTGTTCAGCCAGGAGCTGCTGTTCCTGAATACCTTCTGCCGCACCCCGACCGTGACGTTTCGCAGCACCAGCGTGATCGCTCAGCAACAGGCGGCAAGCGCCGGGTTGGGCATTGCCGTGCTGCCCAATTACATGGCCCGTCACGACCCGGCGCTGGTGCGGGTCTTGCCGCAGGAGTCGGTGCAACGCAGCTACTGGATCAGCACCCGCCGCGAGCTGCACAAGTCTGTGCGGTTGCGCGTGGTGTGGGATTTTTTGCTGGCGTTATGCACAGCCGAACAACCCGTGTTGATGGCCCCCTGACCGGCCCCCGCGCGCGTGGGCCTGTGGATAACGTTTAAAAAACAAAAAACGCGAAACAGCCCACACCCTGTGCATAAATTCGGCAGCACATAAAACCCTGTTCTAAAGTCACGCCCTTAAAGGGGACTTCGCGATAGAAGCCCGCGCTCTAATAACGATAAGAAGTGAGCTTTTATGAACAGGGACGTTCGTCGTGGCAGCGCCGCGCCTATTGTGTGCGCCAGCCTGCTGGTAGTGCTTTCTACCCCGGCCCGGGCGGTGTATCAGGAACAGGGCACCGCAGGCGATGCGGCCAGCTGGCGCTCCGCCGAGTATGGGCAGGATTGGGGCCTTGAGCGGCTGTCGGCCAATGCGGCGTACGCGGCGGGTGTCACCGGGGCCGGGGTCAAGATCGGCGTCATGGATTCGGGGTTCGACCCGGGTCATCCCGAAGCCGCCCGCTTCCAGGCCGTTACGGCCAGCGGTCAGTCCGCAGACGGCACGCCCTTTTCGGTCAGCGGCGTGCTCAACCCGCGTAACGATTCCCACGGCACCCACGTCACCGGCACCATCGCCGCCGCCCGTGATGGCGTTGGCATGCACGGTGTGGCCTTCAATGCCGATCTGTATGTGGCCAATACCAACCAGAACGACAGTTTTTTGTTCGGCCCCCACCCGGATGCGCTCTATTTCAAGGCCGCCTATAACGCATTGGCGGATGCAGGCGTGCGAGCGATCAACAACAGTTGGGGCAGCCAGCCCAAAGACGTGAACTATCAAACCCTTGAGGGTCTGCACGCGGCGTATGCACAGCATTACAACCAAAACACCTGGCTGGATGCGGCTGCCGACGTGTCGCGTCGTGGGGTGATCAATGTGTTCAGCGCCGGTAACAGCGGGGTGGCCAACGCCAGCGTGCGTTCAGCGTTGCCGTACTTTCAACCCGACCTTGAAGGACACTGGCTGGCGGTCTCCGGGCTGGATAAAAACAATCAGCAAAAGTACAACCAGTGCGGCATCGCCAAGTACTGGTGCATCGCCACCCCCGGCGCATTGATCAACAGCACCATCCCGGGCGATGGCTACGGGGTGAAGTCCGGCACTTCCATGTCGGCCCCGCACGCCACGGGGGCTCTGGCGCTGGTCATGGAGCGCTACCCGTACCTGAACAACCAGCAAGCCCTCAACGTCTTGCTGACGACCTCCACCCAACTGGACGGCTCGCTCACTCAGGCACCGAGTGAACGGGTGGGCTGGGGCGTGCCGGATCTGGCCCGGGCAATGAAGGGGCCGGGGCAGTTGCTCAGGACCTTTGATGTGCAGCTCAACAACGGGCAACACGATGTGTGGAGCAATAACCTGACGGATACCGCGCTGGCCGCTCGTCAGCAGGAAGACGCGGCCGAGCATCTGGCGTGGCAACACACCCTGATCGACAACGGGTGGACCCAGGGCCTTGCGAGCGGCGCCAGCCAACAGGAACACACCGATTACGCCATTGGCATGGCCCGCGATGCAGCCGCTGCCCAACGCGAATACCAGGGCAGTCTGATCAAGTCCGGTGCAGGCAGCCTCACGCTGACCGGCGTCAACACCTATCGCGGCGCCACCACGGTCAATGGCGGCACCCTCAACGTGAACGGCTCGATCACCTCGAACGTGACGATCAACGACAGCGGCACACTCGGCGGATCGGGCAGTGTCGGCGGTTTGATCGCCAACACAGGGGCGAGTGTGGCGCCCGGTAACTCCATCGGCACGCTGAACGTCGCGGGCGACGTGACCTTCAAGGCCGGCTCGACCTACGCCGTGGAGTTATCCCCAACCCAAAGCGACCAACTGGTCGCGGGCGGCAAGGCCACGCTGGAGGGCGGCACTGTGACACTGGCGCTGGAAAACACCCCTGATCTGCTTACCCAGCCGCAAGCGCGCAGCCTGCTAGGCCGCCAGTATCAGATCCTGCACGCGGCGGGCGGTATTGAAGGGCAGTTCGCCAGCGTCATGCCCAATTTCCTGTTTATCGGCGCACACCTCGACTACTCGGCCAGCACCGTGCAGATGGCGATCGAGCGCACGGCCACCGCCTTTGCCGACGTCGGCGCCACGCCGAACCAGCGCGCTGTCGCCGCCGCCAGTGAACAATTGGGCGCGGGCAATGCGGTGTATGAAAGCGTATTAAGCGCTCCGTCGATCGCCGAGGCTCAACGCGCATTCCAGCAGTTGTCGGGAGAAATTCATCCGGCACTGGGCACGATGCTGATCAACGACAGCCGTCAATTACGGGAGGCAGTCGGTGAACGCCTCAATTCGCCAGACGCCTGGCAGTCATCGCACGCAGCGCCCGAGGTGTGGTTCAAGGCACTCGGCGCGTGGGGCAAAACCGACTCAGGCCATGACACGGCGGATTACACGACCTCGATTGGCGGTGCAGTGGCCGGCGTGGATGGCGCACTCAATGACGAAACACGGCTCGGCCTGCTGGGCGGTTACAGCGACAGTTCGCTGAATATGGGCACCGGCACGCATTCGCGGGCCACGGTGGACAGCTATCACGTAGGCGCCTACATCGGCCACGCGCTGGGGGCGGTTCGGGTCAGCGGCGGTGCAACCTACAGCTGGCACCGTGCCGATGTGAAACGCGACTTGCAGTACAACAACAGCAGCGCCAAACAAAAAACCAAACGTGACGCGCAAACGGTGCAGGTCTTGACCGAAGCGGCCTACCGCGTGGACTTGCCAGCGGTGGGGCTGGAGCCGTTCGCCCATCTGGCGTACATCCACGTCAACAGTGAGGGGTTCACCGAAAAAGGGGACGCCGCCGCACTCAAGGGCAGTCACGATCAACGCGACGCGGTGCTCGGCACATTAGGTCTGCGGGCGCTGAAAACGGTGCATATCGCCCGGCAACCACTGGATCTGGCGGGCAGCCTGGGCTGGCAGCACACGCTCAGCGCAGTCGATTCGGACACCCATGTGCGATTCGCCTCGGGCGGGCCGAGCTTCACCGTTGAAAGTTCGCCGTTGGTACGGGATGCCGCCCTGGTCGGCGCGCACGCCAGCCTCGCGATCAACCGCGACTTGCGCGTCAACCTGGATTACAGCGGCCAACTGGCCAATCGGGAAAAAAGCCACGGCGTGGGCCTGAGCCTCAATTGGCAGTTCTGATTTCACGGCTTTCGTAAACACCCTGTGCCTTGGGCACAGGGCTCTTCAGCACGTCACCAGGGAAGGTCATTAAATGGACGTAACACGTGGGCAACTCCTGCCTGTAGGAAAGCTGCCGTTTAAAAAACGGGTCATGTCATTGGCATTGGGCATGGCATCAGTGGGCATGATCGGACAATTGCACGCTGCTCCTTATGTAGAGGCCGGACGGGCAGGGCAGCCCGATAGCTGGCGCAGCCCGGAGTTCAAGGCGGACTGGGGCTTGGGCGCGATCAATGCGCAAGATGCCTACGCCGCGGGGTACAGCGGCAAGGGCGTCAAACTCGGGATCTTCGATCAGCCGGTCTACGCGCAGCACCCTGAGTTCAACAGCCCGAACAAAGTCATCACCCTGACCACCTCCGGCATTCGCGAATACACCGACCCGTACATTCCGGTCAAAGCCGGTGACGCGTTCATCTACGACGGCAGCCCTTCGGCCGGGTCGGACGGCAAATTGGGCTCCCACGGCACCCACGTCGGCGGCATTGCAGGGGGCAACCGCGATGGCGGCCCGATGCACGGCGTGGCCTATGACGCGCAAGTCATCATGGCCGACAACGGCGACCCCGGCCCGGAAGACGGCATTATTCGTGGCAATGACGGCGCGGTTTACAAAGCCGGTTGGGATGCGCTGGCCGCCAGCGGGGCGCGGATCATCAACAACAGTTGGGGCATTGGTATCACCGACAAGTTTCGCCTGGGCGGGCGCGACCCGGCTTACCCGCACTTCACCGTGGACGACGCGCAGAAGCAGTTCGATCAGATTGTGCCGCTGCTCGACACCAAGGCGGGTGGCGCTTACAGCGGCGCCATCGAATCGGCGCGCAGTGGCATCGTGACCATTTTCGCCGCCGGTAATGACTACAACCTCAACAACCCGGACGCCATTGCAGGGCTGGCGCATTTCGTCCCGGACATCGCCCCCAACTGGATCACGGTGGCCAGCTTGCAGCAAAACCCTGACACCACCAGCGCCATCCCTTACACCCTGAGTACGTTCTCATCCCGGTGCGGGTATGCGGCCAGTTTCTGCGTGTCCGCACCGGGCACCGGGATCTACAGCGCCGTGATCGGTGGCACCACGCTGGACAACATGACGGTCGGTTACGGCAATAAAAGTGGCACCTCAATGGCCGCCCCCCATGTGGCGGGCAGTGCAGCCGTATTGATGGAGCGCTTCCCGTACATGACCGGGGCACAGGTGGCAGGCGTGCTCAAGTCCACGGCAACCGACCTGGGCGCGGCGGGTGTGGACGAGCTGTATGGCTGGGGCATGATCAATCTGCATAAAGCCATCGACGGCCCCGGCATGTTCATCGCTGATGCCGATATCCCACAAGCCCTGCGCGTAGCAGGCTCGTACGGCGACGGCCAGTTTGTGGCAGACCTGCCGGGCGTGGGCGCGCTGATAGATGCCGGAAAACCCACGGAGCGACGCTGCACGGATGCCAGCTGCGGTTTGGATGTCTGGCGTAACGACATTGGCGGCCACGGCGGGCTGACCAAACAAGGCATCGGTACGTTGGTGCTGACTGGCGCCAATACCTACAGTGGGCCAACGGCGATCAATCAGGGCCTGCTGGCGGTGAATGGCTCGCTCAGCTCCGCCGTCACGGTGAACCAGAACGGCGTGCTGGGTGGCAGCGGCCAGGTCGGCGCACTGACTGCCAACACGGGCGGTACGGTGGCGCCGGGCAACTCGATCGGCACGCTTAATGTGGCGGGTAACGTGACGTTCGAGCCGGGCGCCACCTACGCCGTTGAGTTATCCCCAACCCAAAGCGACCGAATTGTGGCGGGTGGTAAAGCCACATTGAAGGGCGGCACAGTGACCCTGGCACTGGAAAACAATCCTGCGCTGTTGAGTCGCCAGCAAGCCGGCAGCCTGTTGGGCCAACAGTTCAGCATTCTCCAGGCCGCGGGCGGGGTAGAGGGGCAGTTCGCCAGCGTCTTGCCCAATTACCTGTTCATCGGGGGGCAGCTGGATTATTCAGCCACGGCGGTGCAATTGGGCATCGAGCGCACGGCTGCATCATTCGCCAGTGTCGCGCTAACCCCTAACCAACGTGCCGTGGCCGCCGCTGCGGAAGGTCTAAGCGCTGGTAATGCGGTGTATGAAGGGATTTTGCTGTCCCCTTCGGTGACCAGTGCGCGTCAGGCGTATCAGCAATTGAGTGGTGAAATTCACCCTGCCATTGCCACCCAACTGATTAACGACAGTCGCCACGTACGCGACGCCGTGGGTGATCGTTTGCGCCAGCATGACCTGTACACCGCCGGTTCAGAGGCGGCTGGCCAGAACTCTGTGTGGGTCAAGGCCCTCGGTGCGTGGGGTAAAACCGATGCCGGCTCATCCAACGCGCAGTACACCACCTCGTTGGGCGGCATGCTGATTGGCGCGGACGGGCTTATCACCGAGGCCACCCGCGTCGGCCTGTTCACCGGTTACAGCCACAGCGGCCTGAACATGGGAGACGGCACGCACGCCAACGCGTCGACCGACAGCTACCACCTCGGCGCCTACGTGGGGCATGAAATCGATGCCCTGCGCCTGAGTGCGGGTGGCGCTTATAGCTGGAACCGGACCGACGTGAAACGTGATGTGCAATTTGCCGACATCGATGCCAAACAAAAAACCAAACGCGATGCTGGCACTGCGCAGGTCTTCACCGAAGCCGCCTACCGCATCCAACTCCCGTCGCTGGCGCTGGAGCCTTTCGCTAACCTGGCGTATGTACACGTGAGCAGCGACAGCTTCCATGAAAAGGGCGGGGCCGCAGCACTCAAGGGACGCCGCGATAATCGCGAAGCCGTGTTATCGACCCTCGGCCTGCGGGCTGCCAAAACCTTCACCTTAAACAGTGACCAAAAAATGGACGTGGCGGGCAGCCTGGGTTGGCAACACAACTTGAATGCCGTGGGTTCGGATGAGGATTTGAGCTTCGTAGCGGGCAGCACGCCCTTCAGCGTTCACAGTGTTTCATTGGCCCGCGATGCAGCGGTGGTGGGTGCCCAAGTGGGCGTGGCGCTGGGTAAAGACACGCGCCTGGAACTGGATTACAACGGGCAGTTGAGCAACAAGGACAAGACGCACGGGGTAGGGTTGAACCTGAGCTGGCAGTTCTGACGACAGCGCTTTCAGCGCGCATAAAAAAAGGCCAACGCGAGCGTTGGCCTTTTTCGTGGTGCGTTTACATCCGCATTAGAAGTCCAGGTTGGACACCGCCAATGCGTTGCTCTCGATGAACTCACGACGCGGTTCAACTGCGTCGCCCATCAAGGTATTGAAGATCTGGTCAGCGCCGATCGCGTCTTCAATGGTGACCTTCAGCATGCGGCGCACGCTTGGGTCCATGGTGGTTTCCCAGAGCTGATCCGGGTTCATTTCACCCAGACCTTTGTAGCGCTGAATGGTGTGACGCTTGGTGCTTTCAGCCATCAGCCAGTCCAGTGCTTCCTTGAACTCGGTGACTTGTTTGCGGCGTTCGCCACGCTGGATGTAGGCGCCTTCATCCAGCAGGGTGCTCAACTGCGCGCCCAGGGTCACAACGGTTTTGTAGTCGTTGCTGCCGAAGAAATCACGGTTGAAGGTGATGAACGTCGAGTGGCCGTGGGAGATCAGTTCGACTTCCGGCAACCAGACATTGCGCTCCGTGTCTTCACGCAGGCTGGCTTTGTACACCAGACCCGATTTCTCAACCAGACGCAGACGCTCTTCGAACTTGGCCATCCACGCCTGCATGGCAGCGTGATCACCCAATTGCTCAAGGGTCACGGCCGGCAGGTAGATGAAGTGCTCCGTCAGCTCCTGAGGGTACAGGCGCGACAGACGCTTAAGGGTTTTCATCACCATGCGGAAGTCGTAGACCAGACGCTCCAGTGCCTCGCCGGAGATGCCCGGGGCGTCTTCGTTCAAGTGCAGGCTGGCGTCTTCAAGGGCCGACTGCGTCATGTACTCTTCCATGGCGTCGTCGTCTTTGATGTATTGCTCTTGCTTGCCCTTTTTCACTTTGTACAACGGCGGCTGAGCGATGTAGATGTAGCCACGCTCGATCAGCTCCGGCAACTGACGGAAGAAGAAGGTCAGCAGCAGGGTACGGATGTGCGAACCGTCGACGTCAGCATCGGTCATGATGATGATGTTGTGATAGCGCAGTTTGTCGATGTTGTACTCTTCGCGGCCAATCCCGCAGCCCAGCGCCGTGATCAAGGTGCCGACTTCTTGCGAAGAAATCATCTTGTCGAAGCGAGCTTTCTCAACGTTGAGGATTTTACCTTTCAACGGCAGGATCGCTTGAGTGCGGCGGTTACGTCCCTGCTTGGCGGAGCCGCCAGCAGAGTCACCTTCCACCAGGTACAGTTCGGACAGCGCCGGGTCTTTTTCCTGGCAGTCAGCCAGCTTGCCCGGCAAACCGGCGATATCCAGCGCACCTTTACGGCGCGTCATCTCACGGGCTTTACGCGCCGCTTCACGGGCACGGGCGGCGTCGATCATTTTGCCGACAACCAGCTTGGCTTCGTTCGGGTTTTCCAGCAGGAAGTCCGAGAAGTACTTGCCCATTTCCTGTTCAACAGCGGTCTTCACTTCGGAAGAGACCAGCTTGTCTTTGGTCTGGGAGCTGAACTTCGGGTCAGGCACTTTTACCGAAATAATCGCGGTCAAACCTTCACGGGCGTCATCGCCGGTGGTGGCTACCTTGTGCTTCTTGGCCAGGCCTTCAGCTTCGATGTACGTGTTCAGGTTACGCGTCAGGGCAGAGCGGAAGCCCACTAAGTGCGTACCGCCATCGCGCTGCGGAATGTTGTTGGTAAAGCACAACAGGTTTTCGTTAAAACTGTCGTTCCACTGCAGAGCAATTTCTACACCGATGCCGTCTTCACGCTGAACATTGAAGTGGAACACCTGGTTGACGGGTGTCTTGTTGGTGTTCAGGTAGTCAACGAATGCACGCAGACCGCCTTCGTACTTGAACAGCTCTTCCTTACCGCTGCGCTCATCCTTCAGGACGATGCCAACACCGGAGTTGAGGAACGACAGTTCACGAATTCGCTTGGCCAGGATGTCCCAGCTGAAGTGAATGTTCTTGAAGGTTTCTGCCGACGGCTTGAAGTGGATCTGGGTACCGGTGGTTTCGCTCTCACCGACGATGGCCATCGGCGCCTGAGGCACACCGTGAACGTAGGTCTGTTCCCAGATTTTGCCGCTGCGACGTACGGTCAGCACCAGAATTTCGGACAGGGCGTTAACCACCGACACACCTACACCGTGCAGACCGCCGGAGACTTTATAGGAGTTGTCGTCGAACTTACCGCCAGCGTGCAGCACCGTCATGATGACTTCAGCTGCGGAAACGCCTTCTTCTTTGTGTACATCGACCGGAATGCCACGACCGTTGTCGCGCACGGTGATGGATTCATCCGGGTGGATGGTGATGGTGATGTCGTCGCAATGGCCAGCCAGCGCTTCGTCGATGGAGTTATCGACCACCTCGAACACCATGTGGTGCAGACCGCTGCCATCGTCGGTGTCACCAATGTACATACCGGGACGTTTGCGTACGGCATCCAGGCCTTTCAGCACTTTAATGCTCGTTGAGTCGTACGTATTTTCTTCGCTCAATGCCTTCACTCCCGATGGTCGTGGGTCTGGGTGATACAGCCCTGTTCCACGTGGAACAGTGCAACTGGCGTTTCCGTCTGCCAGCCTTCCCTCAATAATTCGTGATCTACACAGGTGATGAACACCTGGCAGCGTAAGTCTTCCAACAAGCGACACAGTGCGTGGCGATGCTGCTCGTCGAGTTCAGACGGCAAATCGTCCACCAGATAAATACATTGGCCGCGCCGTGCCTGACTGACCAAATGCCCCTGAGCAATTCGCAAAGCGCAGACCACTAACTTTTGCTGCCCGCGCGAGAGGATTTCTGCGGCGTTGTGGCCGCCCAGCTTCAGGCGTAAATCAGCACGTTGCGGTCCCGCCTGGGTATGACCCATTTGCTGATCGCGGTGGACGGATGCGGCGAGCACAGCGCTCAGCTCACGGTCTTTGTCCCACCCACGGTAATAACTCAGCGTTAACCCTTCGAGCTCCAACAACTCGCTCAGGGTCTGCTCAAAGACTGGTTTCAAGGCTTTGATATAGGCGCGTCGGTATTCATCGATTTCAGCACTGGCCAGACACAGTTCCCGGTCCCAGGCCGCTTGTGAAACGGCGTCGAGTGTACCATGCCGCAGCCATGAGTTCCGCTGCCGCAGGGCCTTCTGTAGCCGCTGCCAGGTCGACATGAAGCGCGGTTCGACGTGGAACACTCCCCAATCCAGAAACTGCCTACGGATCTTCGGGGCGCCTTCCAGTAGACGGAAGCTGTCCGGGTTAATTAATTGCAGCGGTAATATCTCGGCCAATTGCGCCGCACTGCGCGCATTCTGGCCATCGATACGGATTTGAAACTCCCCCTGCCGGTCGCGTGAGATGCCCAGCGCACTGTGGCCACCTTCAGCCAACTCAACCTGGCCGAAGACGGTGCAGGTCTGTTGTTCATGCTGAATAACGGGGTTGAGGCGCACGCTACGGAACGAACGGGCCAGCCCCAGCAAGTGGATAGCTTCCAGCACGCTGGTTTTACCGCTGCCGTTGTCGCCGTACAGGATATTGATGCGGGGGGAAGGGGAGAACGTCACCGGGTGCAAGTTACGCACCGCGGTGACTGTGACACGACTGAGGGACATCTAGTGCAGGCTGTGCATAAGTTACAGACGCATCGGCATGACAACGTAGGCCGAATCGTCGTTGTCCGATTCTTGCACCAACGCACTGCTGTTGGAGTCCGACAGGATCAGACGCACTTGCTCAGTGGTCATGACGCCCAGCACGTCCAGCAGATAGCTCACGTTGAAGCCGATCTCCAGCGAGCCGCCGTTGTAGTCAACGCCCACTTCTTCTTCCGCTTCTTCCTGTTCCGGGTTATTGGCCTGGATTTTCAGTTGGCCATTGGCCAGTTGCAGACGAATACCGCGGTATTTCTCGTTGGACAGAATCGCAGTGCGGCTGAACGCTTCACGCAAGGCCTGACGATCACCGATAACGGTTTTGTCGCCGCCTTTAGGCAGCACGCGCTCGTAGTCCGGGAACTTACCGTCCACCA
This sequence comes from Pseudomonas sp. BS-2016, assembly GCF_001806145.1. Classification (NCBI taxonomy): domain Bacteria; kingdom Pseudomonadati; phylum Pseudomonadota; class Gammaproteobacteria; order Pseudomonadales; family Pseudomonadaceae; genus Pseudomonas; species Pseudomonas sp. BS-2016. The sequence goes on along the minus strand of NZ_MLCT01000013.1, from coordinate 94,687 downwards.
GTTTGGAGGTGAAGGTGAATTCACCGGTTGTTGCGCGAATGTGGTGAGCCCCCAGCACGATGCTGACTTCACCGTCCGGTTCCGTCAGCAGGCGAGCCAGCTCCAGGATGCCCTTGCGCGGCACGATGACCTGATGGCGATCAGGCTGGCCAATATCGGCTTTCATCGAACACATGGCCAGACGGTGTCCATCGGTGGCTACGGCACGGATGATCCCGGCCGACACTTCGAGCAACATACCGTTGAGGTAGTAGCGCACGTCTTGTTGCGCCATGGCGAAGCTGGTGCGCTCGATCAAACGACGCAGCTTGCTCTGTTGCAGGTTGCAGGTCAGCGAACCTGGGCCTTCTTCAACCGTCGGGAAGTCATTGGCAGGCAGGGTCGACAGCGTGAAGCGGCTACGTCCGGCCTTGACCACCAGCTTCTGGTCATCAAGCTTGATGTCGATCAGCGCATCGTTGGGCAAACTTTTGCAGATATCCATCAGCTTGCGCGCAGGTACGGTGATTTCGCCGGGCTCAGCCGGCTCTTCCAGTTGCACGCGCCCCACCAGCTCGACTTCCAGGTCGGTACCGGTCAGCGACAGTTGCTGGCCTTCGACAACCAACAGCACGTTGGACAATACCGGCAAGGTCTGGCGGCGTTCAACGACGCCTGCGACCAGTTGCAGGGGTTTCAACAGGGCTTCGCGTTGAATGGTGAAATGCATGGTCTAGTCCCTTGCCTTAATAAGCTGCGCTGGTGTCATCAGGTGGTCAGTGTACGCAGCAGGTTCTTGTAGTCCTCGCGGATGTCCGCGTCGGATTCCTTGAGTTCGTTGATTTTGCGGCACGCATGCAAGACCGTCGTATGGTCGCGGCCACCAAACACGTCACCGATTTCCGGCAAGCTGTGGTTGGTCAGCTCTTTGGACAACGCCATTGCGACCTGACGTGGACGCGCCACCGAGCGCGAACGGCGCTTGGACAGCAAATCCGAGATCTTGATCTTGTAGTACTCCGCGACAGTGCGCTGGATGTTATCCACAGAGACCAGCTTGTCTTGCAGCGCCAGCAAGTCTTTAAGGGATTCGCGAATCAGCTCGATGGTGATGTCGCGGCCCATAAAGTGCGAGTGAGCAATCACCCGCTTGAGTGCGCCTTCAAGCTCACGCACGTTGGAGCGAATGCGTTGTGCAATAAAGAAGGCAGCATCGTGGGGCAAATCGACTTTGGCCTGATCGGCCTTCTTCATCAGGATCGCCACACGTGTTTCCAGTTCCGGCGGCTCGACGGCCACTGTCAGGCCCCAGCCGAAACGTGATTTGAGGCGTTCTTCAAGGCCTTCGATTTCTTTCGGGTAACGGTCGCTGGTCAGAATCACTTGCTGACCGCCTTCAAGCAGGGCGTTGAAGGTATGGAAGAACTCTTCCTGTGACCGCTCCTTGCGCGCAAAGAACTGAATGTCATCGATGAGCAACGCATCCACCGAGCGGTAGAAGCGCTTGAACTCATTGATCGCGTTGAGCTGCAGGGCTTTGACCATGTCCGCTACAAAACGCTCGGAATGCAGGTACACCACCTTGGCATTCGGGTTCTTCTTGAGCAGGTGGTTGCCCACGGCATGCATCAAGTGAGTCTTACCCAGACCTACACCGCCATATAGAAATAGCGGGTTGTAACCGTGCTTGGGGTTGTCCGCCACTTGCCACGCCGCAGCGCGGGCCAGTTGGTTGGATTTACCTTCGACAAAGTTTTCAAAGGTGAACGTGCGGTTCAGGTAACTGGTGTGCTTGAGCGCACCTTCAACTTGAACGGTACGTTGCTCGGCGCGAACCGGCGCTTGTTGCGAACTGGCGCCAGCCATTGGATCGAAGCTGTCGCGCGACGGTTCTTCACTCGTCTGCGTTGCAGGCTTGGGCGCAGGCGCAGGTGTTGCAGCGGCCTGGGCAGGAGCACTCGGGGCTACGGAGGGGGCGGGGGCCTGTTGCGAGGCAGCAGCCGCCAACGGCGCATTCGGTGCAGCGCGAGGCGCCGAGCTGCGCTTGCTGCCTATTAATAAGGACAACGCAGGCGCCATGCCATTGCTGTGCTCATTCAACAGCTCAAGCAGACGGCTCAGGTACTTCTCGTTCACCCAGTCCAGCACAAAACGGTTGGGTGCATACACGCGCAACTCGTCGCCTTCGGCTTCGACCTGTAGTGGACGGATCCAGGTGTTGAATTGCTGGGCAGGCAGCTCTTCGCGCAAAAGCTCTACGCACTGCTGCCAAAGTTCCACTGACACGGATATCCCCTAAGTTGAAAGCCGGTGAGGCAAAAACAGGCGCCATTGTAGCGACCACGCGTTCACTTATCCACATGTAGGTTGCCTGTCTATAAGGAAGGATTCGGTTTTTATCCCTGAATAAAGCGACAAATGGTAGGTGCATAAGGTCTGTGGATAAGCGGGCCTAAGCCCGTTGCACAAGTGGGGGTGAAACGTTGTGCATAAGCCGCCTGTGGATAAAGAGCCCTTTCATGCACAGCTTTTCCGACGGTGCGGCACAGGCAGAGCACGGCTTGTGGACAACCTTTTGAATCGCTGAAACCCTTTTCCCATATGGCCTACAGCGTTTTATCCACAGATACCGGGCTCTGTAAGAGTAGTTAGTTCTTTAAAAGAGCTTTAAATAAAACGTTTTTTAATTTCTATAGCTACGCCGTGAGAGCGCTGTGTAAAAAAGCCCACATCTATTTACCAGGAAAGGTTGGTTGGAAATTGACCTATTGGCTTGCATTCTCTAGAATCGCCGGTCTCTTAAAACGGGGGCCATTCCGGCCCGTTGTGGACGAACCAGGTAGCACGACATGAAACGTACTTTCCAACCAAGCACTATCAAACGCGCCCGCACTCACGGTTTCCGTGCACGCATGGCTACTAAAAACGGCCGTGCCGTCCTGTCGCGTCGCCGCGCCAAAGGCCGTGCGCGTCTGGCAGTTTGATAATCAGACAATGGTGGTGAGTCAGGACTTCAGTCGGGAAAAGCGGTTACTCACTCCCCGGCATTTCAAGGCAGTCTTTGACTCCCCCACCGGCAAGGTACCGGGGAAAAATCTCCTGCTCCTTGCGCGCAGCAACGGTCTCGATCACCCCCGCTTGGGGTTAGTGATCGGTAAAAAGAGCGTAAAGCTCTCCGTTCAGCGCAATCGCCTTAAGCGTTTGATGCGTGAATCGTTTCGTCTCCACCAGGATTCACTGGTCGGTTGGGATATCGTTATCGTCGCGCGCAAAGGTTTGGGTGACGTAGAGAACCCCGAATTGATTCAGCATTTCGGCAAACTCTGGAAGCGCCTGGCGCGTAATTCGCCAGTTCCAGCGGTTAACTCCGAAACTGTAGGGGTAGGCAGTCCTGATGCGTAAACTGGCACTCGTTCCGATCCAGTTTTATCGTTATGCCATTAGTCCTTTGATGGCCAGCCACTGCCGTTTCTACCCCAGTTGTTCCTGCTACGCGTTGGAAGCCATCGAAAATCATGGCGTTCTTCGCGGCGGCTGGCTGACCTTTCGTCGTTTAGGTCGCTGTCACCCGTGGAATCCCGGTGGTTATGACCCGGTTCCACCTATCCCTACCTCCCGTTCTTCTTCGATGGCCGAGTAATCATGGATATTAAACGCACGATCCTGATCGTCGCCCTGGCAGTCGTGTCCTACGTTATGGTTCTCAAATGGAACCAGGACTATGGTCAGGCTGCTCTGCCGACTCAGAATGTTGCCGCCAGCAGTACCACCGCGCCGGCTTTGCCCGACACGGTTCCAGGTAACAACGCTTCCAACAGTGCTGATGTCCCTAGCGCCACGGCTGATACCAGCACGCCGACCGAAACACCGGTTGCTGCTAGCAAAGACTTGATCCACGTAAAGACTGACGTACTGGACATCGCAATTGATCCACAGGGCGGCGACATTGCCCAATTGCGTTTGCCACTGTACCCGCGCCGTCAGGACCACCCGGATGTTCCATTCCAGTTGTTCGATAACGGCAACGAGCGTACCTATCTGGCGCAAAGCGGCCTGACAGGCAAGGATGGCCCGGATGCACGTTCTACCGGTCGCCCGGTTTTCAGCACCGAGAAAAAAACCTATGAGCTGGCCCCAGGCCAGGATCAATTGGTTGTTGATCTCAAATTCAGCGAAAACGGCGTCAACTACATCAAACGTTTCACGCTCAAGCGTGGCCTTTACGATGTACAAGTCACTTATCTGATTGATAACGAGAGCGGCAAGCCGTGGAACGGTAACCTGTTCGCGCAATTGAAACGTGACGCCAGCTCCGATCCTTCGTCCAGCACTGCGACCGGTACTGCTACTTACCTGGGCGCTGCCCTGTGGACAAGTGCAGAACCGTACAAAAAAGTGTCGATGAAAGACATCGACAAGGGTCAGCTTAAAGAGACCGTTGAAGGTGGTTGGGTCGCCTGGCTGCAGCACTACTTTGTAACGGCGTGGATTCCTCAGAAAGGCGATAACAACGTCGTTCAGACCCGCAAAGACAACCAGGGCAACTACATCATCGGTTTCACTGGCCCGACGTTGACCGTTGAACCGGGTAAAACCGCTGAAACCAGCGCCACCCTGTATGCAGGTCCAAAGAGCCAGGGTGTACTCAAAGAGTTATCCCCAGGTCTGGAACTGACAGTCGACTACGGCATCCTGTGGTTCATTGCCCAGCCAATTTTCTGGCTGCTGCAACATATCCACAGCATCGTGGGTAACTGGGGTTGGTCGATCATCTTCCTGACCATGCTGATCAAAGGGATCTTCTTCCCGCTGTCGGCCGCCAGCTACAAGTCGATGGCTCGCATGCGCGCTGTGGCGCCAAAACTGGCCGCTCTGAAAGAGCAGTTCGGTGATGACCGTCAGAAAATGTCGCAAGCAATGATGGAGCTGTACAAGAAAGAGAAGATCAATCCACTGGGCGGCTGCTTGCCGATTCTGGTGCAGATGCCTGTCTTCCTGTCCTTGTACTGGGTACTTCTGGAAAGTGTTGAAATGCGCCAGGCGCCGTTCATGCTCTGGATTACCGACCTGTCGATCAAAGACCCGTTCTTCATTCTGCCGATCATCATGGGCGCAACCATGTTCATCCAGCAGCGTCTGAACCCGACACCTCCGGACCCGATGCAGGCCAAGGTGATGAAGTTGATGCCGATCATCTTCACCTTCTTCTTCCTGTGGTTCCCGGCTGGTCTGGTGCTGTACTGGGTTGTGAACAACTGCCTGTCCATCGCTCAACAGTGGTACATCACGCGTAAAGTCGAAGCGGCTACCAAAAAAGTCGCCGAGTAACTTACTCTGGTAAGCACCACTCAAAACGCCCCCTAGTGGGGCGTTTTGCTATCTGACACTTTTGTTTTCGAGGCCCGTTTTATGAGTGTTCCGGCTGAAACCATTGCCGCTGTGGCAACCGCCCAAGGGCGAGGTGGTGTGGGGATCGTGCGCATTTCCGGTCCGCTCGCGAGCAAGGCTGCACAAGCGTTCAGTGCACGCGAGCTCAAACCGCGTTATGCCCATTACGGGCCGTTTTATGGTGCAAACCGCGAAGTGCTGGATGAAGGTATTGCCCTGTACTTCCCGGGGCCCAACTCATTCACAGGCGAAGACGTCCTGGAATTGCAGGGACATGGCGGGCCTGTCGTGCTCGATATGCTTTTGCAACGCTGCATTGAGCTGGGCTGTCGGCTGGCCCGTCCGGGGGAATTCAGCGAACGCGCTTTTTTGAATGACAAACTCGACTTGGCCCAGGCCGAAGCCATAGCCGACCTGATCGAGGCGAGTTCTGCACAGGCCGCGCGCAATGCACTGCGATCGTTGCAGGGCGCGTTTTCGCAGCGTGTGCATAACTTGACCGAGCAACTCATCAGTCTGCGGATTTACGTTGAGGCCGCGATTGATTTTCCGGAAGAAGAAATCGATTTTCTGGCCGATGGTCATGTCCTTGGCATGCTGGACAAGGTTCGCGACGAGTTATCCACCGTTCAGCGCGAAGCCGGGCAGGGTGCCTTGCTGCGCGACGGGATGACGGTTGTGATTGCGGGGCGGCCAAACGCGGGCAAATCCAGCCTGCTCAATGCCCTCGCAGGGCGTGAGGCGGCCATCGTGACTGAAATTGCCGGCACGACACGCGATGTGTTGCGCGAACATATCCACATTGATGGCATGCCGCTGCACGTGGTGGACACGGCGGGTTTGCGCGATACCGAAGATCACGTTGAGAGAATCGGTGTGCAGCGTGCCCTCAAAGCCATTGGTGAAGCCGACCGCGTGTTGCTGGTCGTCGATGCGACGGCTCCGGAAGCCGATGATCCGTTTGCACTGTGGCCAGAGTTTTTGGAACAGCGTCCCGATCCGTCGAAGGTCACGCTGATTCGTAATAAAGCCGACCTGACGGGGGAAGCCATTGCACTGGAAGTCAGCGAAGATGGCCATGTCACCATCAGCCTGAGCGCACGTTCCACTGAAGGTCTGGATTTATTGCGTGAGCATCTGAAAGCCTGCATGGGGTACGAACAAACCTCGGAGAGCAGTTTCAGCGCCCGTCGGAGGCACCTTGAGGCCCTGGGGCATGCCAGTGCTGCGTTGGAGCATGGTCGGGCACAACTGACCCTGGCCGGCGCCGGGGAACTGCTGGCTGAAGACTTGCGACAGGCCCAACACGCATTGGGAGAGATCACAGGCGCATTCAGTTCAGATGACCTGCTGGGCCGGATTTTCTCCAGTTTCTGTATCGGCAAGTGATGCGGATAGCGGCTGTGTCAGTCAACTCACGCAGCCGCCGTTGAACCGACTCAATAAAAGGCATCCTTATGCCTTTTCAACTGCTAGAGTTTTTGCATTCCTACAGAGGTATTAGTCCAATGCGCCATTGATGCCGCCGCGATGTTAGCGGCCAGTTCTTGTTCCCCTCCTGGCAGGGGCCGTTCTGCGCATCTTTGGAGTACATATGACTCACGCCACCTATGTGACGCTTGAAGGCGTTTCGTTACATCTGCCCGATGGCAGACCACTCTTCTCGCAACTTGACCTACAGCTGGACCAACCGCGCATGGCGCTGGTGGGGCGCAATGGTGTGGGGAAAAGTCTGTTGGCCCGCTTGATCGCCGGGGCCATCTTGCCCACAACCGGGCGCTGCCTGCGAGCAGGCTCTGTGTACTACCTGAGTCAGTACATGACTGAAGAACCTGGTTGCACAGTCGCGGATCTGTTGCGCGTCAAACCAGTGGTCCAAGCGCTGGAACGCATGGAGCAGGGCCATTACTCACCGCTTGATCTCGACCTCATCGGTGATCAGTGGATGCTGCGTGAACACCTGCTGAATGCGTTGGCCAACGCGCGCTTGTCACACCTCACACTGAACACGCCAGTCGCCTCACTGAGTGGCGGCGAAGCCATGCGGGTGGCTCTACTAGGGGCGTTTGCGTCTAAAGCGGATCTGTTGATTCTTGATGAACCGACCAATCATCTGGATGCCTGTCACCGACAGCTGTTGAGCGAGCAGCTCGATAAATGGCCAACAGCGGTGCTGGTCATCAGTCATGACCGCGTTTTACTGGAGTCCATGCAGTGCATTATCGAGTTATCGTCCCAGGGGCTAATTCGCTACAGCGGCGGCTATTCGAGTTATGCACAGGCCAAGGATTTACAACAAAAGCGTGCTCAGCAGAGGTTGGAGCGGGCCAAGGTTGATCAAAAACGTGAAGCACAGGCATTGCGTGCGCAACGAGAAAATCTCGAACGCAAACAGGCCCGGGGTCAAAAACAGGCCAGTGACTCCAACCAGGCAAACATCCTGTTGGGTCGACAGAAACAAAGAAGCCAGCTAACCCACGGCAAGGTGCTTAAGCAGCAAGACGCAACCCATCAAACGTTGGCCACGGAGGTGAAGACAGCCGCGTTAGGGGTGGAAGAACCTCACAGCATCTTTATCCAGCCGGCCAAAACACGTTCAAATGCTCCTGTGCGCAGTGCCGAATTGATCGAGGCGCGCTTGCCTTTTGCAGCGGCCGATGAAGATCCCCTCAACCTGATGTTGACTCGCGGGCAACGAATAGCCGTATCCGGGCCTAACGGTTGCGGCAAGTCGACCTTGTTGAAGGTGCTGGCGGGGCATTTGCCCTTGATTTCGGGGGTATGCACAAGGTTTGTACACACCGCTTACCTTGACCAGACTCTGTCATGCCTGTCGCCACGGCGTTCCAGCCTTGAGCAGCTGCAATCCCTTAACCCTGCCATCCACCAAGGGGAGTTGCGCACATGGCTGGCGCAGCTGGGTCTGGGCGCACACCAAATCCACCTTCCATGTGCGCAACTCAGTGGGGGGGAGCGTTTAAAAGCAGCCATGGCATGTGTGTTTTACAGGGCTCAGCCCGTATCGCTGTTATTGCTCGATGAACCCACCAACCATCTGGATTTGGCTTCCATCCAGGCGTTGGAAGTCATGCTCAAGCACTACACGGGCACCTTGGTGATCGCCTCACATGACCACCACTTTATCCGTGCGTCAGAGGTCACTCACACGCTGAAGCGCATCGCTAACGGCTGGCAAATCGCACAGTCTTGATAACCCCTTCATCACCAAACCCGACCTTGCATTCAAAAATCGTCTGACTCTGATGGGGACAGACGGTTTTCTGCTGCCTGAAAGACAGAAGAATGGCTATTTTCTGTGGATTAAGCCCTGTGTATAACTGGGCCACAGCTCGGTGGGTAAGTAGGGTTCAAAACTGAAGATAACCTCGCCTGTGGATAAGCCACTGTAATATCCACAGGCTTACGGCACTTATCCCATCCCCTCATGGCCACATGACCACAGACTTTTGATTCTCTGTACAGTACGTAAAATAAGGCCTTCAAAGATCTATCCACAGAAAAGTAGCTGCATAGAAATAAACATAAAAACAAAGCTTTAATAAATTTCTTCTTTATTTATTTTTCTATCTTGCCTTATCCACAGCTGGTTAAATTTTGTGCAAAGGGTTCTTTAAGAAGGGCGAAGTCCCTATACTTCGCGGTCTATCCAAAACTCCCTAGAAACAGGCACGAGGTGCGTGGTGAATTTCCCTTCCCGTTTTGCAGTGATCGTCATCGGCGGCGGTCACGCCGGAACCGAGGCTGCACTTGCTTCAGCGCGCATGGGCGTAAAAACCCTGTTGCTGACCCACAACGTGGAAACCCTCGGGCAAATGAGCTGCAATCCTGCAATCGGCGGGATCGGCAAAAGTCATCTGGTTAAAGAAATCGACGCCCTCGGCGGCGCGATGGCGACGGCTACCGATAAAGGCGGTATCCAGTTCCGCGTACTCAATGGCCGCAAAGGTCCTGCGGTGCGGGCAACACGTGCTCAGGCGGACCGCATCCTGTACAAGGCCGCAGTACGTGAAATCCTCGAAAACCAGCCCAACCTGTGGATATTTCAACAGGCCGCTGATGATTTGATCGTTGAACAGGATCAGGTACGTGGCGTTGTGACCCAAATGGGTCTGCGTTTCATGGCCGATGCCGTGGTGTTGACCACCGGCACATTCCTGGGCGGACTTATCCACATCGGTATGCAGAACTATTCGGGCGGACGCGCGGGTGATCCGCCGTCTATCGCCTTGGCTCAACGCCTGCGTGAGTTGCCTTTGCGGGTGGGACGCTTGAAAACCGGCACGCCGCCGCGTATCGATGGCCGCTCTGTCGATTTTTCGGTCATGACCGAACAGCCTGGGGATACGCCGATTCCGGTGATGTCGTTCATGGGCAACAAGGAACAGCACCCGGCGCAGGTCAGTTGCTGGATTACCCATACCAACGCGCGGACTCACGAAATCATTGCCGCCAACCTTGATCGTTCACCGATGTATTCGGGGGTGATCGAAGGTATCGGGCCGCGTTATTGCCCCTCCATCGAAGACAAGATCCATCGCTTTGCCGACAAAGAAAGCCATCAGGTCTTCATCGAACCGGAAGGCTTGACCACCCACGAGCTGTACCCGAACGGGATTTCCACTTCCTTGCCGTTCGATGTGCAAATTCAGATCGTGCAATCGATTCGCGGTATGGAAAACGCCCACATCGTGCGTCCGGGTTATGCCATCGAGTACGACTATTTCGATCCGCGAGACCTGAAATACAGCCTTGAAACCAAAGTGATCGGCGGTTTGTTCTTCGCCGGTCAAATCAACGGTACTACCGGTTACGAAGAAGCCGGCGCCCAGGGTTTATTGGCGGGAACCAACGCCGCGTTGCTCGCACAAGGCAAAGAAAGCTGGTGCCCGCGTCGCGATGAAGCCTACATCGGCGTCTTGGTCGATGACCTGATCACCTTGGGCACTCAGGAACCGTACCGGATGTTTACCTCCCGGGCGGAATACCGTTTGATCCTGCGTGAAGACAACGCCGACATGCGCTTGACTGAGAAAGGCCGTGAGTTAGGGCTGGTCGATGACGCTCGTTGGGCAGCTTTTTGCGACAAGCGCGAAAGCATTGAGCGCGAAGAACAGCGCTTGAAAAGCACTTGGGTTCGTCCAGGCACGGAACAAGGCGACGCCATTGCTGCCAAATTCGGTACGCCGCTTACCCATGAGTACAACTTGCTGAATTTGCTGACCCGTCCTGAGATCGACTACGCCGGTTTGGTTGAAGTGACTGGGCAGGGCGCTATTGACCCGCTGGTTGCTGAGCAAGTTGAAATCAAAACCAAATACGCGGGCTACATTGATCGCCAACAGGATGAAATAGCCCGGCTGCGGGCCAGTGAAAATACCAAATTGCCTGTGGATATCGATTACACGACCATCTCCGGTCTGTCGAAAGAGATCCAGAGCAAGCTGGGTGCCACACGCCCCGAAACACTGGGTCAGGCTTCGCGGATTCCCGGCGTCACTCCGGCTGCGATTTCCCTGTTGATGATTCACCTGAAAAAACGCGGCGCAGGCCGCACGTTGGAGCTAAACGCTTGAGTTCGCTGGTCACTGCACAACATGCCGAAGAGTTATCCACAGGTGCACGCCTGCTGGGCGTCAATCTGACCGAAACCCAGCATCAGCAACTGCTGGGTTATCTGGCCCTGTTGATCAAATGGAACAAGGCTTACAACCTCACGGCTGTGCGTAACCCTGACGAGATGGTGTCGCGCCATTTGCTCGACAGCCTGAGCGTGATGTCTTTCATCGAAAACGGCCGTTGGCTGGACGTCGGCAGCGGAGGCGGCATGCCCGGCATCCCTCTGGCGATTTTGTTCCCGGACTCCCAAGTCACGTGTCTGGACAGCAACGGCAAGAAAACCCGTTTTCTGATCCAAGTGAAACTTGAGCTTCAGCTGGGCAATCTTCAGGTTATCCACAGTCGGGTTGAAGAATATCAACCTGAGCTGCCGTTCAATGGCATTGTGTCCAGAGCTTTCAGCAGCATGGAGAACTTCACTCATTGGACTCGCCATCTGGGCGCCAGCGAAACACGCTGGTTGGCCATGAAGGGCGTTCATCCTGCTGATGAGCTGGTAGCATTGCCCACTGATTTTCGTCTAGATAGCGAACACGCCTTGACCGTACCGGGTTGCCAAGGCCAACGCCATCTGCTGATACTGCGCCGCACGGCATGATTGGGAACGCACGCAAGAATGGCTAAGGTATTCGCAATAGCGAACCAAAAGGGTGGTGTGGGTAAGACCACCACCTGTATCAACCTCGCGGCATCGCTGGTCGCTACCAAGCGTCGGGTGTTGTTGATCGACCTTGATCCACAAGGCAACGCCACCATGGGTAGCGGTGTGGATAAGCATGGTCTTGAAAATTCGGTATACGACCTGTTGATCGGTGAGTGCGATTTGGCCCAGGCCATGCACTATTCCGAGCACGGTGGTTACCAGTTGCTGCCGGCCAACCGGGATCTCACCGCGGCGGAAGTCGTGCTGCTTGAGATGCAGATGAAAGAAAGCCGTCTGCGTACAGCGTTGGCACCGGTTCGAGAAAGTTACGATTACATCCTGATCGATTGCCCCCCGTCACTGTCGATGCTGACCTTGAACGCGCTGGTGGCTGCCGATGGCGTAATTATCCCCATGCAGTGCGAATACTTTGCGCTGGAAGGGTTGAGCGACCTTGTGGATAACATCAAGCGCATCGCAGAACTGCTGAACCCTAACCTGAAGGTCGAGGGCCTGCTGCGCACCATGTACGATCCGCGCCTGAGCCTCATGAACGATGTATCTGCCCAGCTCAAAGAGCATTTCGGCGGTCAGCTCTATGACACGGTGATCCCGCGCAACATTCGTTTGGCCGAGGCTCCGAGTTACGGAATGCCGGCGCTGGCGTATGACAAAAATTCCCGTGGCGCGATTGCTTACCTGGCCCTGGCGGGCGAGTTGGTTCGTCGTCAACGTCGTAGCTCCCGCCCTGTTCAGCCAACTTAAGGAAATCCCATGGCCGTCAAGAAACGAGGTCTAGGACGCGGACTGGATGCACTGCTCAGTGGTCCTACGGTCAGCTCGCTGGAAGAACAAGCGGTCAAGGTTGATCAGAGTGAATTGCAGCATTTGCCACTGGACCTGATCCAGCGCGGTAAATATCAACCGCGCCGTGACATGGACCCGCAAGCCCTCGAAGAACTTGCCAACTCGATCAAATCCCAGGGCGTGATGCAGCCGATCGTGGTGCGCCCGATTGATGGCAACCGCTTTGAAATCATCGCGGGCGAACGTCGCTGGCGTGCCAGCCAACAGGCGGGCAAAGAGACCATCCCGGCGATGGTGCGTGATGTACCGGACGAAACCGCCATCGCGATGGCATTGATCGAGAACATTCAGCGCGAAGATCTCAATCCGATCGAAGAAGCCATTGCCTTGCAGCGTTTGCAGCAAGAGTTTCAACTGACTCAACAACAAGTGGCTGATGCGGTGGGTAAGTCCCGCGTGTCTGTGGCTAACTTGTTGCGTTTGATTTCCCTGCCTGAGGTGATTAAAACCATGCTGTCGCACGGTGACCTTGAAATGGGTCATGCCCGTGCGTTGCTCGGTTTGCCGGAAATTCAGCAGGTTGAAGGGGCGCGACACGTTGTCGCACGCGGACTGACCGTACGTCAGACCGAAGCGCTGGTGCGTCAGTGGTTGAGCGGCAAACAGGAGCCTGCCGAACCGGTTAAACCTGATCCGGACATTGCGCGTCTGGAACAGCGACTGGCTGAACGCCTAGGCTCTGCGGTGCAGATCCGCCACGGAAAGAAGGGAAAGGGCCAATTAGTAATTGGTTACAATTCTCTGGATGAGCTCCAGGGTGTGCTTGCACACATCCGCTGAAACAATTCCTCGTGTAGCGCGCAGTCGGAAATCACTACCTGACAGTTGAATAGGGGATTAAGCGCCCCTATACTCTGCGCGCATTTTGTCGGCACAAATTATGCCAAGTTATTACTTTTGGCAGCCGACCTTTGAGGAGCAGATGTGATGGAAACACGCACGCCAAACCGCTTGCCGTTCCATCGCCTGGCGGTTTTTCCGGTTTTACTGGCTCAATTTGTCGTTTTATTGCTGGCTGCTCTGGGGCTCTGGCAATGGCATGGAGTCGTCGCCGGATATTCGGGACTCTGCGGAGGCCTGATTGCTTTGCTACCCAATGTGTATTTTGCTCACAGAGCTTTCCGGTTTTCCGGCGCTCGAGCAGCGCAAGCCATCGTGCGGTCGTTTTACGCCGGCGAGGCGGGCAAATTAATTTTGACGGCAGTGCTGTTCGCGCTGACGTTTGCAGGTGTGAAGCCATTGGCGCCGTTAGCAGTATTTGGCGTCTTCGTGCTGACCCAACTGGTCAGCTGGTTCGCTCCCCTGCTAATGAGAACAACACTTTCGAGACCTTAGGGCGTTTGAGGCAACCATGGCAGAAACAACCGCTTCGGGCTATATCCAGCACCACTTACAGAACCTGACCTTCGGGCAGCTACCTGATGGCGGCTGGGGCTTTGCTCACACCGTTGCAGAAGCTAAAGAAATGGGCTTTTGGGCATTCCACGTCGATACACTCGGCTGGTCGCTGTTTGTAGGCCTGATCTTTATCCTCGTTTTCCGCATGGCGGCCAAGAAGGCAACTTCCGGTCAACCAGGCGCACTGCAGAACTTCGTAGAAGTGCTGGTGGAATTCGTTGATGGCAGCGTCAAAGACAGTTTCCACGGCCGCAGCGCTGTAATTGCTCCGCTGGCGCTGACCATTTTCGTGTGGGTGTTCCTGATGAACGCCATCGACTTGATCCCGGTGGACTGGATTCCTCAGTTGGCCATCCTGATCACTGGCGATGAGCACTTCCCGTTCCGTGCCGTACCAACGACTGATCCGAACGCTACCCTGGGCATGGCCCTGTCGGTATTCGCGCTGATCATCTTCTACAGCATCAAGATCAAGGGCATCGGCGGCTTCATCGGCGAACTGACCCTGCACCCGTTTGGCAGCAAGAACATTTTTGTTCAGGCGCTGCTGATTCCGGTGAACTTCCTGCTCGAATTCGTGACGTTGATTGCCAAGCCAATCTCGCTGGCACTGCGTCTGTTCGGCAACATGTACGCTGGCGAGCTGGTGTTTATCCTGATCGCCGTAATGTTCGGCAGCGGCCTGCTTTGGCTTAGCGGTCTGGGCGTGGTGCTGCAATGGGCGTGGGCTGTATTCCACATCCTGATCATCACCTTGCAAGCGTTCATCTTCATGATGTTGACCATCGTTTACTTGTCGATGGCGCACGAAGAGAACCACTAAGGTCCGTTTCGGCGAGCCTGGTGCCCCTCTCGCTTCGGTGAGAGGGTGTCGCAAAATGATTTTGTTTTACCGCTTTAATCTAAAAACCTAAACCATACGACGTAAAAGTCGGGAGGAAAGATGGAAACTGTAGTTGGTCTAACCGCTATCGCTGTTGCACTGTTGATCGGCCTGGGCGCACTGGGTACTGCAATTGGTTTCGGCCTGTTGGGCGGCAAGTTCCTGGAAGGCGCTGCGCGTCAACCAGAAATGGTTCCAATGCTGCAAGTTAAAATGTTCATCGTTGCCGGTCTGCTCGACGCCGTAACCATGATCGGTGTTGGTATCGCACTGTTCTTCACCTTCGCTAATCCCTTCGTTGGTCAACTCGCTGGCTAATCACTCGAATTTTCGAGTTGATTAGAGTGATGGACAACGAACGAGCGAGGTGTTGGCGTGAACATTAATGCAACCCTGATTGGCCAGTCCGTTGCGTTCTTCATTTTTGTACTGTTTTGCATGAAGTTCGTGTGGCCTCCGGTCATCGCGGCATTGCAAGAACGTCAGAAGAAGATTGCGGCTGGACTGGACGCTGCTAACCGAGCAGCTCGCGACCTGGAGTTGGCCCAAGATAAAGCGGGTCAGCAACTGCGCGAAGCTAAGGCTCAAGCAGCTGAAATCATTGAGCAAGCCAAGAAACGCGGTACTCAGATCGTAGACGAAGCCCGTGAACAGGCTCGCGTTGAAGCTGACCGTGTGAAGGCTCAGGCTCAGGCCGAGATCGAACAGGAACTGAACAGCGTCAAAGACGCCCTGCGTACCCAATTGGGTGGCTTGGCTGTTGAAGGTGCTGAGAAGATCCTGGGTGCCACAATCGATCAAAACGCGCACGCGGAGCTGGTTAATAAACTGGCTGCTGAAATTTAAGCGAGGGCGATCATGGCAGAATTGACCACGTTGGCCCGACCTTACGCTAAGGCAGCCTTCGAGCACGCCCAGGCCCACCAGCAACTGGCCTCTTGGTCAGCCATGCTCGGCCTGGCTGCAGCAGTGTCGCAAGACGACACTATGCAGCGCGTGCTCAAGGCCCCGCGACTGACGAGCGCAGAAAAGGCCGCCACATTTATTGATGTGTGCGGCGACAAGTTCACTGTAGAAGCACAGAACTTCATCCATGTCGTTGCCGAAAACGACCGTCTCCCGCTATTGCCGGAGATCGCCGCTCTGTTTGACCTGTACAAGGCCGAACAAGAGAAATCGGTAGACGTTGAAGTGACCAGTGCTTTTGCATTGAACCAAGAACAGCAAGACAAACTCGCCAAGGTTCTCAGTGCACGACTCGACCGGGAAGTGCGCCTGCAAGTTGCGGAGGATGCCAGCCTGATAGGTGGTGTCATCATTCGCGCCGGCGACCTGGTTATCGATGGCTCGGTTCGCGGGAAACTCGCAAACCTTGCCGAAGCATTGAAATCTTGAGTTTGAAGGGGCAGCAGAGCAATGCAGCAACTCAATCCTTCCGAAATAAGTGAAATTATCAAGGGCCGCATCGAAAAGCTCGATGTGACCTCTCAAGCCCGCAACGAAGGCACTGTCGTCAGCGTATCTGACGGCATTGTGCGGATTCACGGTCTGGCCGACGTAATGTACGGCGAAATGATCGAGTTTCCGGGCAGCGTCTTCGGCATGGCGCTTAACCTTGAGCAAGACTCTGTAGGTGCCGTAGTACTGGGCGCATACACGACTCTGGCTGAAGGCATGAGCGCCAAGTGCACCGGCCGCATTCTGGAAGTTCCGGTTGGTAAGGAACTGCTGGGTCGCGTTGTCGACGCACTGGGTAACCCAGTTGACGGCAAAGGTCCGCTGAACAACACCGAGACCGATGCGGTCGAGAAAGTTGCTCCAGGCGTGATCTGGCGTAAGTCGGTAGACCAGCCTGTACAGACTGGCTACAAGGCTGTCGATGCCATGATTCCTGTCGGCCGTGGCCAGCGTGAGCTGATCATCGGTGACCGTCAGATCGGTAAAACCGCTCTGGCGATCGACGCGATCATCAACCAGAAAGACAGCGGCATTTTCTGTGTATACGTAGCGATCGGTCAGAAGCAATCGACCATCGCCAACGTGGTTCGCAAGCTGGAAGAAAACGGCGCGCTGGCTAACACCATCGTCGTGGCTGCCAGTGCTTCCGAATCCGCAGCGCTGCAGTTCCTGGCACCGTACTCCGGTTGCACCATGGGCGAATACTTCCGCGACCGCGGTGAAGACGCGCTGATCGTTTATGACGATCTGTCCAAGCAAGCAGTGGCTTACCGCCAGATTTCCCTGCTGCTGCGCCGTCCACCAGGCCGTGAAGCTTACCCAGGCGACGTGTTCTATCTCCACTCCCGTCTGCTGGAGCGCGCATCCCGCGTTTCGGAAGAATACGTAGAGAAGTTCACCAACGGCGCAGTGACCGGCAAAACCGGTTCCCTGACCGCACTGCCGATCATCGAAACACAAGCTGGCGACGTTTCCGCGTTCGTTCCGACCAACGTGATTTCCATCACTGACGGTCAGATCTTCCTGGAATCGGCCATGTTCAACTCGGGCATCCGTCCTGCAGTGAACGCCGGTGTTTCGGTATCCCGTGTGGGTGGTGCCGCTCAGACCAAGATCATCAAGAAGCTGTCCGGTGGTATCCGTACCGCTCTGGCTCAGTACCGTGAACTGGCGGCATTCGCCCAGTTCGCTTCTGACCTGGACGAAGCGACCCGTAAGCAACTTGAGCATGGTCAGCGCGTTACCGAGCTGATGAAGCAGAAGCAATATGCACCAATGTCGATCGCTGACATGGCGCTGTCGCTGTATGCCGCTGAGCGTGGGTTCCTGACTGACGTCGAAATCACCAAGGTCGGCAGCTTTGAACAAGCGCTGATTGCTTACTTCAACCGCGATCACGCCGATTTGATGGCGAAGATCAACGTGAAGGGTGACTTCAATGACGACATCGACGCTGGCATGAAAGCCGGTATCGAGAAGTTCAAGGCCACCCAAACCTGGTAAGCCGCAGCGGGAGCCGCAAGGCTCCCGCTTGCTAACCTGATAGGTGTTACATGGCAGGCGCAAAAGAGATTCGCAGTAAGATTGCGAGCATCAAAAGCACGCAAAAAATTACCAGCGCCATGGAAAAAGTGGCGGTCAGCAAAATGCGCAAGGCACAAATGCGCATGGCTGCTAGCCGTCCTTATGCGGAGCGCATCCGCCAGGTTATTGGGCATTTGGCCAACGCCAACCCGGAATACCGCCACCCTTTCATGATCGACCGCCCTGTTAAGCGTGTTGGTTATGTTGTAGTGAGCAGTGACCGTGGTTTGTGCGGTGGTTTGAATACCAACCTGTTCAAGGCTTTGGTCAAGGACATGGCGGTAAACCGCGAAAACGGCGCCGAGATTGATCTGTGCGTGGTCGGCAGCAAGGGTGCGGCTTTTTTCCGTAACTTCGGCGGTAACGTCGTCGCTGCCATCAGCCATCTGGGTGAAGAACCGTCGATCAATGATTTGATCGGCAGCGTTAAGGTGATGCTGGATGCTTACCTGGAAGGCCGTATTGATCGCCTGTCCGTGGTGTCCAACAAGTTCATCAACACCATGACGCAACAGCCGACTGTGGAGCAATTGATTCCACTGGTGGCGACCCCGGATCAAGAACTCAAGCACCACTGGGACTACCTCTACGAACCAGACGCCAAAGAGCTGCTTGACGGCTTGATGGTGCGTTACGTGGAATCGCAGGTATACCAGGCGGTGGTCGAGAACAGTGCAGCTGAACAAGCTGCGCGGATGATCGCAATGAAGAACGCCACTGACAACGCCGGTGATTTGATCAGCGATTTGCAGCTGATCTACAACAAGGCGCGTCAGGCTGCGATCACCCAAGAGATCTCGGAAATCGTCGGCGGCGCTGCCGCGGTTTAACGGTTCAAATATTCAGAGGATCCAGCTATGAGTAGCGGACGTATCGTTCAAATCATCGGCGCCGTGATCGACGTGGAATTTCCACGCGAAAACGTACCGAGCATCTATAACGCGCTGAAAGTACAAGGCGCGGAAACAACTCTGGAAGTTCAGCAACAGCTGGGCGACGGCGTTGTTCGTACCATTGCGATGGGTTCCACCGAAGGCTTGAAGCGCGGTCTGGACGTCATCGACACTGGCGCAGCCATCTCCGTACCGGTCGGTAAAGCGACATTGGGCCGGATCATGGACGTACTGGGCAACCCGATCGACGAAGCTGGCCCGATTGACACCGAAGAGCGTTGGGGCATTCACCGTCCTGCACCGTCCTTCGCTGAACAAGCTGGCGGCAACGATCTGCTGGAAACAGGCATCAAGGTTATCGACCTGGTTTGCCCGTTTGCAAAAGGCGGTAAGGTGGGTCTGTTCGGTGGTGCCGGTGTAGGCAAAACCGTAAACATGATGGAACTGATCCGTAACATCGCCATGGAACACAGCGGTTACTCCGTGTTCGCTGGTGTGGGTGAGCGTACTCGTGAGGGTAACGACTTCTACCACGAGATGAAGGATTCCAGCGTACTGGACAAAGTGGCACTGGTTTACGGTCAGATGAACGAGCCGCCGGGTAACCGTCTGCGCGTAGCACTGACCGGCCTGACCATGGCCGAGAAGTTCCGTGACGAAGGTAACGACGTACTGTTGTTCGTTGACAACATCTACCGTTACACCCTGGCCGGTACTGAAGTATCCGCACTGCTGGGCCGTATGCCTTCCGCAGTAGGTTACCAGCCGACCCTGGCCGAAGAGATGGGTACTCTGCAAGAGCGTATCACTTCGACCAAAAGCGGTTCGATCACCTCCATCCAGGCGGTATACGTACCTGCGGATGACTTGACTGACCCGTCGCCTGCAACCACGTTTGCCCACTTGGACGCGACCGTTGTACTGTCCCGTGACATCGCCTCCCTGGGTATCTACCCGGCGGTTGATCCACTGGACTCCACTTCGCGCCAGCTGGATCCGAACGTCATCGGCCAGGAACACTACGACACCGCTCGTGGCGTTCAGTACGTATTGCAGCGTTACAAAGAACTGAAGGACATCATTGCGATCCTGGGTATGGACGAGCTGTCGGAAACCGACAAGCAGTTGGTATCCCGTGCTCGTAAGATCCAGCGTTTCTTGTCTCAGCCGTTCTTCGTGGCTGAAGTCTTCACTGGCGCTTCGGGTAAATACGTTTCCCTGAAAGACACCATTGCTGGCTTCAAAGGCATCCTCAACGGTGACTACGACCACCTGCCAGAACAAGCGTTCTACATGGTCGGCGGCATCGAAGAAGCGATCGAGAAAGCCAAGAAACTGTAATCCCGGCGCCCGGCAACGGGCGCTAATTTAGGTTGAGGCAATCAGATGGCTATGACAGTCCATTGCGATATCGTCAGCGCGGAAGGAGAAATCTTTTCCGGTCTGGTTGAGATGGTGATTGCGCACGGCAGCCTGGGGGATCTTGGTATCGCTCTGGGTCACGCTCCGCTGATCACTGAACTCAAGCCAGGTCCGATCCGCCTGATCAAACAGGGTGGGGAAGCCGAGGTGTTTTACATCTCCGGTGGTTACCTCGAGGTTCAGCCGAACATGGTCAAGGTGCTTGCCGACACCGTGCAACGTGCTGCCGACCTGGATGAAGCCTCCGCTCAGGAAGCCGTCAAGGCTGCCGAGAAGGCCCTGAACGAAAAAGGCGCAGACTTCGATTACGGAGCTGCGGCTGCACGACTGGCCGAGGCCGCAGCTCAGCTGCGCACCGTCCAGCAGATCCGCAAGAAGTTCGGCGGCTAAGCTGCCTGCTTCATTGTGTGATTGATTAAAAAGGGTAGCCTCGGCTACCCTTTTTCTTTTTCCGCGAAATACTTTTGGTCGCATCCGCTGACCACCCAGGATTGGTAGCCAGTCATGTCTCTCGATATCGTAATTCTCGCCGCAGGTCAGGGCACCCGCATGCGTTCGGCCTTGCCCAAGGTTCTGCACCCGGTGGCCGGCAACTCCATGCTGGGTCATGTTATCCACAGCGCCCGCCAACTGAAGCCAAACGGGATTCATGTCGTTATCGGTCATGGGGCGGACAAGGTCCGCGAGCGCCTCGCCGCGGACGATTTGAACTTTGTGCTGCAAGACCAGCAATTGGGCACCGGTCACGCAGTGGCCCAAGCGCTACCCTTTTTGACGGCAGAAAATGTCCTGATCTTGTACGGCGACGTACCGTTGATTGAAGTCGACACGTTGCAGCGGTTGCTCGAGCACGTTACGCCGCAACAGTTGGGCTTGCTCACCGTCAACCTGGATGATCCAACCGGGTACGGCCGCATCGTGCGTGACGCAGCCGGCAAGGTGAGTGCGATTGTTGAGCACAAGGATGCAACTGAAGCCGAGCGCACCATTACTGAAGGCAATACCGGCATCCTCGCCGTTCCGGCCAGCCGTCTGGGTGACTGGATGAGCCGGTTGTCCAATAACAACGCGCAAGGTGAGTATTACCTGACTGACGTGATTGCCATGGCCGTGAACGATGGCTTGATCGTCGCCACGGAACAACCGCACGACGCGATGGAAGTGCAGGGCGCCAATGATCGTAAGCAGCTGGCGGAGCTGGAACGTCATTATCAGCAACGTGAAGCGCGTCGTTTAATGGCGTTGGGGGTCACCCTGCGCGACCCGGCACGCTTCGATGTTCGAGGTGACGTAACCGTGGGACGTGATGTGCTCATCGACATCAACGTTATCCTCGAAGGTCGCGTGGTCATCGAAGACGATGTGGTCATTGGGCCCAATTGCGTGATCAAAGACAGCGTCTTGCGTAAAGGCGTCGTGGTCAAAGCCAACAGCCATCTCGATGGTGCGGTGATGGGCGAGGGCAGTGATGCCGGCCCCTTTGCGCGCCTGCGTCCAGGCAGCGTGCTCGATGCCCGGGCCCATGTGGGTAACTTCGTCGAATTGAAAAACGCCCATCTGGGTGAAGACGCCAAATGCGGCCATCTGACCTACCTTGGGGATGCCGAGGTTGGCGCACGCACCAACATTGGTGCTGGCACCATTACGTGCAATTACGATGGCGCCAACAAGTGGAAAACCGTGCTGGGCGCTGATGTCTTTATTGGTTCCAATAACTCACTGGTAGCGCCTGTGGATATCTTAGACGGAGCAACCACGGCCGCCGGTTCGACCATCAATCAAAACGTCCCGGCTGAACACCTTGCCGTTGGTCGGGCACGGCAGCGCAACATCGAAGGTTGGAAGCGCCCGGTTAAGCAGCCAAAGGCGTAAAGCAGTGTTATCCACACGCTAAATGCGAGCAATGTGGGTAAATTTCTATTTTTACAAATTGCTTAATAATCAATGAGTTATAAAAGCCCTTATCCTCTGGCTGTGGATAAGGGCTTTTTTTATTCATACCGAACGATCCTGAATCACCTCTGGTTATCAGGATTTGAAGAGTTATGCACAGCAAAAACCTCAAAAATTCCGTTGACGTCGAATTCGAGATCAGGTCTCATTGCTTTCGTTATCTTTCGAAACGAAACTTAAGGCGTTTATGTCAAAGCGCAATACTCCACAGCGTAGACACAACATCCTTGGCCTGCTCAATGAGCAAGGCGAAGTCAGTGTGGATGAGCTGGCCAAACGCTTCGAAACTTCAGAGGTTACGATTCGCAAGGATTTAGCCGCCCTCGAAAGTAATGGGCTGCTTTTGCGCCGTTACGGCGGGGCTATCACCTTGCCGCAAGAGTTAGTGATAGACCCGACGCAACCGGTGTCACTGTATAAGCAAGCCATTGCCCGGGCGGCCGTCAATCTGCTCAAAGAACATGCGCGCATCATCATCGACAGTGGCAGCACCACGGCTGCCATGATTCCTCAACTCGGGTTGCAGCCGGGCCTGGTGGTCATGACCAATTCACTTCATGTCGCCAATGCCTTGAGTGAACTGGAACACGAGCCGGTGTTGCTCATGACAGGTGGAACCTGGGACCCGCATTCGGAATCTTTTCAGGGCCAGGTGGCCGAACAGGTGCTGCGATCGTACGACTTTGATCAATTGTTCATTGGCGCTGACGGCATCGACTTGCAGCGCGGCACCACCACGTTCAACGAATTGTTGGGGCTGAGCCGGGTCATGGCAGACGTCGCGCGCGAAGTGATCGTGATGGTGGAGGCCGACAAAATCGGTCGCAAAATACCCAATCTGGAACTGCCCTGGAGCAGCGTCCATACCCTTATTACTGATGATCGCTTGCCTCAAGAAGCGCGCGAACAGATTCAGGCCCGAGGCATAACCTTGTTATGCGCGGCACTTAGTTAGGAGAACGTTATGTGTGGAATTGTTGGCGCAGTCGCTGAACGTAATATCACGGCCATTCTGCTCGAAGGCCTGAAGCGTCTTGAATACCGCGGGTATGACAGTGCCGGTGTCGCTGTTTTCACGAACAACGGCACGCTGGAGCGCATGCGTCGCAACGGCAAAGTGGCAGAGCTTGAACAAGCGCTGGCCGGCGAACCGTTGGTGGGGCGTCTAGGTATCGCTCACACCCGCTGGGCTACACACGGCGCTCCCTGCGAGCGCAATGCGCATCCGCACTTTTCGGGCTCCGATCTGGCAGTCGTGCACAACGGCATCATCGAAAATCATGAAGCCCTGCGCGAACAACTCAAGGGACTGGGCTACGTATTTACCTCGGACACTGACACTGAAGTCATCGCACACCTGCTTAACCATAAGCTCAAAGATAACAACGACCTGACGGCGGCCCTCAAAGCGACCGTCAAAGAGTTGCACGGGGCTTATGGTTTGGCAGTTATCAGTGCCAAACAACCGGACCGTCTGGTTGCTGCTCGCAGCGGCAGCCCACTGGTGATTGGCCTGGGTCTGGGGGAAAACTTCCTGGCCTCTGATCAACTGGCCCTGCGCCAGGTCACTGACCGGTTCATGTACCTGGAAGAAGGCGACATCGCTGAGATCCGCCGCGACAGCGTTCAGATCTGGGATGTGAACGGCCACAGCGTTCAGCGTGAAACCGTGCAGTACAGCGACGGCGCCGAAGCAGCCGACAAAGGCGAGTTTCGTCACTACATGCTCAAGGAAATTCACGAGCAGCCTTCGGTCGTTCAACGCACGTTGGAAAACCGCTTGGGTCAAGACCACGTCTTGGTCCAGGCTTTTGGTCCACACGCGGCCGAACTGTTTGCCAAGGTCCGCAATGTTCAGATCGTCGCCTGTGGCACCAGCTACCACGCTGGCATGGTTGCGCGTTACTGGCTGGAGTCTTTGGCAGGCATTCCTTGCCAGGTCGAAGTGGCCAGTGAATTCCGTTATCGCAAAGTGGTGGTCCAGCCAGACACCTTGTTCGTTTCCATCTCGCAATCGGGCGAGACCGCTGACACGTTGGCCGCTCTGCGCAACGCTAAAGAGCTGGGCTTCCTGGGCAGTCTGGCCATTTGTAACGTTGGCATCAGCTCGCTAGTACGTGAGTCTGACCTGACGCTGCTGACCCAGGCGGGTCGAGAAATTGGTGTGGCTTCCACCAAAGCCTTCACCACCCAACTGGTGGGGCTGTTGCTACTGACGCTGTCGTTGGGGCAAGTACGCGGGACGTTGGAGGAGGGGGTTGAAGCCCAACTGGTAGAAGAACTGCGTCGCTTGCCTGCCCGTCTGGGAGAAGCACTGGCGATGGATGCGACCGTCGAAAAAGTCGCGGAGTTGTTCGCTGACAAACATCACACCCTGTTCCTGGGTCGCGGTGCTCAGTTCCCGGTGGCGATGGAAGGTGCACTCAAGCTGAAGGAAATTTCATATATCCACGCAGAAGCCTATCCGGCCGGTGAGTTGAAACATGGACCGCTCGCGCTGGTGGATAACGACATGCCGGTAGTGACCGTCGCGCCGAATAACGAATTGCTGGAAAAGTTGAAATCCAACTTGCAGGAAGTACGTGCACGCGGTGGCGAGTTAATTGTTTTCGCGGATGAACAAGCGGCCATGACTAATGGGGAAGGCACGCATGTGATTAACATGCCGCACATCCATGACGTACTGGCGCCCATCCTCTACACCATCCCGTTGCAATTGTTGTCGTACTACGTCGCTGTGCTCAAAGGAACGGACGTCGACCAGCCGCGCAACTTGGCGAAATCCGTCACTGTTGAATAAGTGCCCCGACGATAAAAGTCGTTGGTATTAGACAATTAAAATTGTCGCAGGAGTCGGCAGGTCTGCCTTGCCGCCTCCTGCCTTTCCCAACGGGCCGCTCAGGCCCGTAAAGCGTGACCCCCGTTCTTCGGGGGATCCTCGCAACGGATAGACAAACACTCAGTGAACAACGCCATTAAAGGTGGAAGTCGCCCGCAGCCTCCGGCTGGTACAGCACTTTCCTGATCTCAATGCGGCGCGTGCGATCTGAAATTCGCCAGTTGATGGCGTCCCCCTCTTGATAACCCAGAATCGCGGCGCCGATGTCGGATGACACGGAATATTTGCCTGCGTCGCTGTCCGCGTCTTCAGGGTAGACCAAGGCCACTTCCATCTCTTCGCCATCCAGCTGCAGCAAGGCCCTGGAGTTCATCGTGACGACATTGCTCGCCACCTGCTGCGGGTTGACGACAACCGCGCGCTCTAACTCATGTTCGAGTTCCACAACAACTGGGCCTTGTTCCAGCGCGATTAGACTCTCGAGCCTGGCCTTGTCGATTTCAGTGATGTAGATCCGGGTGGCGTCGTCAACGGCCCCTTCGCGCAATAACTTAAGATAACGTCCCGCTGTCATGGAGAACGACTTCAAGGTCGGCGTTTCGCTCTCAAGCTTAAAGCCGCTGCGCAGAAAGGCTTTGAGTGAACGCGCGTTATCCGGATGAATCTTGGCGATGAGCTTCTTGGCTCGCATGTCGAGGAAGGCCATTTTCATGCCCTCGCGGATCGTGCGGGCGCCGAGGTTTCGGCCCCATTTTTCGCTGTCTCCAATGGCCAGAACGATCTCGCACTCAGAGCCGGTCTTGATTAATCGGACAAAGCCCACCGGGTCGTCATACCGGTCATAGGCCATAAAAAATCGGCCGCCCCGGTTGAACAGGTGGGTCAGGATCGGCAATTGAGTCCGGTCGATCGCGTGTTCGAGGGTGCGTGAGACATCACGCGAATCGCTCAGGTAGCAGGTGACACGTTCATCTTCCAACCAATCCATCAACGTCAGCGCGTGCGCCCGAGTTACTTCAGGGCACAGCGAAATGAAAGGCTTGTTCATCTTCACCACACGTATTTGTAAAGGATGAAAGCCTGTCATGGCGATGACCATGCTGGTTCTTTCGGCAACCGGCTATGTTAAGACATATCGTGAGTAATGCCGAATCGATCTAAGAACGTGAGCAATCATGCCTCGGGTTTGTGGGTGGTTCACGTCTGGAGACTTAACAGGGTGGAAAGCGGCCGCCTGTCCACGCTGCTATAAAAAACGCGTCACCCGTTGATTAACCTCTGTTCAGGCTATGCAAACTCACCCCTTTTCGCGCAAGGTGGTGTGCGGCCATGAATCGGACAAGGAACATTCGTTTCAGCACTTGGCCATTGTTTTGTTCCTCTGCAGAGGCCTCTTCATGTTCAAGCGTTTATCCAGACCCGCGCGCATCTGTCTCTTTTGTCTTTCAACCCTGGCCGCCTCTGTCGCCAGTGCCGCCGATACCCCTTATCCGGATGCGGCTGCCAGCGATCCTGCAAAAATGGGCTGGATGGTGGGGGCTCCGCCACCGCCTGACCGTATCATTCGCTTCGCTGATGGCAGTTATTTCAAGTTTCCGGCCATGCGCTGGAGCGTGTCCAACTTCCGCCAATTGATGCCGACCACTAACGTATCCCGTGGTTTGGGCGCTCCAGTACCGTTAGCACGTGCGTTGCGCACCGACATCGATCAACTGACGTTTATCCCGACTGGCAGCACAGAACCCATGACTTGGGAGCAATCACTGGCGGCCAACTACACCGACGGCATTGTTGTGTTGCATCGCGGCAAGGTGGTGTACGAACGGTATTTTGGTGTGTTGAACCCTGAAGGTGAGCACGCCGCCATGTCGGTGACCAAATCGGTGGTCGGGACAATGGGAGCGATGTTGGTGGCGGATGGCACATTGGATGCCAATAAAAAAATTGTCGATTACGTGCCTGAACTGGCCAACTCAGCGTTTGCCACGGCCACGCTGCGTCAGGTACTCGACATGACCACCGCGCTTAAATTCAGTGAAGACTACGCCGACCCCAAGGCGGAAGTCTGGCAGCACGCAATG
Organism: Pseudomonas sp. BS-2016; assembly: GCF_001806145.1. Classification (NCBI taxonomy): domain Bacteria; kingdom Pseudomonadati; phylum Pseudomonadota; class Gammaproteobacteria; order Pseudomonadales; family Pseudomonadaceae; genus Pseudomonas; species Pseudomonas sp. BS-2016. The sequence goes on along the minus strand of NZ_MLCT01000013.1, from coordinate 67,662 downwards.
GCCGGTAACCCGCTGCCCAAGCCGGCAGGCTACACCGGACCTCAAACCTACATGGAATACCTGCAAACGGTTCAACCTCTGGGCGAACATGGCAAAGCCTTTGGGTACAAGACCGTGAACTCTGATGTCTTGGGTTGGGTCATTGCCCGCGTAACGGGGCGCAATGTGGCGCAGTTGCTGTCGGAGAAAATCTGGCAACGTCTGGGGGCCGAGCAAGATGCCTACTTTACGGTGGACTCCATCGGTACACCGTTTGCCGGTGGCGGCTTCAATGCCGGGCTGCGAGACATGGCGAGGTTCGGCGAGTTAATGCGCAACGATGGTCAATATTTGGGGCAACAAATTGTCCCCAAAGCGGTGGTGGATGATATTCGGGCGGGTGGGGATAAAGCAGCCTTTGCCAAGGCAGGCTACGACCAACTTAAAGGTGGCAGCTACCGCAACATGTGGTGGGTGACGCATAACGCCGACGGTGCCTACATGGCTCGCGGCGTATATGGGCAGCGCATCTACATCGACCCTAAAGCTGAGATGGTGATTGTGCGTTTCGCCTCAAACCCCATTGCCAGTAATTCGGCCAATGACCCGGTGACCATTCCTGCGTTCGAAGCGTTGGCCAAACAGTTAATCGCTCACCCCTGATACTGCAAGGCGTGACTATCCGGTTTGCGCTTCGTTTTGAATGATTCAACGTCTGGGGCGGTGAAACTTAAAAAAGGTTTCATCCGCTCTAGATCAAACCTTCTGGCCCGTGAGCCTGACAGTTTCAGTTAATCGACTACCCTTATTTTTTGACGTCTGAAATGAGGGAGGACTACTGATGCTTGCGCAACTGCCACCAGCTTTACAGAATCTCAAAATTCCACTTCGCCTGAAGCTATGGGATGGTCTCGAATTCGACTTGGGCCCAACGCCCAGTGTCACGATCGTGGTTAAGGATCCAACCATCGTTTCAGAAATCACCCACCCCACGCTCGACTTGCTAGGCAGCGCTTTTGTAGAAGGGCGCCTGGAGCTGGCTGAAGGTTCTATCAGTGAAGTCATCCGGGTGTGCGATGAGCTCAGCCAGGCGCTATTGGTTGAGGACGATGACGCCACGCCCCCGCGCCAGCACCACGACAAGGCGACAGATGCCGAGTCGATTTCCTACCATTACGATGTGTCCAACGCGTTTTATCAGCTCTGGCTGGATCGCGACATGGTTTACTCCTGTGGGTATTTCGAGACGGGCGAAGAAAGTCTGGAGGAGGCGCAACAGGCAAAATTTCGTCACCTGTGCCGTAAGTTGCGACTTAAGCCGGGCGAATACCTGCTGGACGTTGGATGTGGTTGGGGCGGGCTTGCACGCTTCGCTGCCCGGGAGTTCGGGGTCAAAGTGTTCGGTATTACCTTGAGCAAGGAACAACTTGCCTTGGCTAAAGAGCGCGTTAAGGCGCAAGGCCTGCAAGATAAGGTCGACCTGCAACTGTTGGATTATCGGGATCTGCCTCAGGACGGACGTTTCGACAAGATTGTGAGCGTGGGCATGTTTGAACACGTCGGGCACGCCAACCTGCGAGAGTACTGCCAGATTTTGTTTAATGCCGTGCGTGAAGGCGGCTTGGTGATGAACCACGGTATTACCGCCAAGCACACCGACGGTCGTCAGGTGGGACGCGGGGCGGGCGAGTTCATCGAGCGCTATGTGTTTCCCAACGGGGAGTTGCCGCACCTGTCGATGATGAGTGCCGAGATCAGTGAAGCCGGGCTGGAAGTGGTCGACGTCGAAAGTTTACGCCTGCATTACGCGCGTACGCTGGAGCATTGGAGTCAGCGCCTGGAGCAGAACCTTGATGCCGCGGCCAACGAAGTACCCGAACAGATTTTGCGTATTTGGCGACTTTATCTGGCAGGTTGTGCTTATGCCTTTACCCGTGGCTGGATAAACATTCATCAGATTCTGGCCACCAAACCCCATGCGGATGGCTCAATTGAATTACCCCCAACACGTGCGGATATCTATCGCTGAGCGATGCATGGCCCTGAGATTTGATGAAAACCGTGCCACTGAGTGACACGGTTTTTTTTATAGAACGGGCGAAACCAGGCGCGCAATGCGCATCCCCAGTTGCTGTAAATGGTGGGTGCTTTTGATGTCGTCTTCGGTGATTTCCCGAGCCAGTGCGAAGTCGTCATGCAGCATGTGTTCGACTTCTCGGGCAAAGGATTCATCGACCGTCAATAACATCACTTCAAAGTTGAGACGGAACGAACGGTTATCCATATTGGCGCTGCCGATGGCGCTGATTTCGTTGTCGACCAACACGACCTTTTGATGGACGAACCCTGGCTGATAACGGAATATTTTTACCCCGGCCCGGACCGCTTCGAAGGCATACAGACTTGAAGCGGCGTACACAATTTTGTGATCCGGGCGCGAGGGAATCAGAATCCGTACATCTACCCCGCGCAACACGGCGAGTCTAAGAGCCGAAAATACAGCCTCGTCGGGTACGAAGTAGGGCGTCGTAATCCATACGCGTTCGTTAGCAGCATGGATGGCTTCGACGAAAAACAACGAGCAGGTTTCGTATGAGTCGGCAGGGCCACTGGCCAAAAACTGACACAGCACGCCACCCTCCGGGTAGGTCTGAGGCAAGATGAGGGGCGGCAACTTACGGGCCGCCCAGAACCAGTCTTCTGCAAATGACTCTTGCAAGCAGGCCACCACGGGGCCACTTACTTCCACGTGGGTATCGCGCCATGGGGACAAGGGAGGCTTGGCGCCCAAGTATTCATCCCCGACGTTATGCCCGCCGACGAACCCTTTAACCCCATCGACCACGACGACTTTACGGTGGTTGCGAAAGTTGACCTGGAAGCGACTGATCCAGCCCCCGCGTGTCGCGAAAGCCTTTGCCTGAACACCGCCAGCTCCCAGGGTTTCAGCATAACTCCCGGGCAAGGAGTGGCTGCCGATGCTGTCGTATAGCAAATACACCTGTACGCCTTGGGCGGCTTTTTCCAGCAACAAGGCGTGCAGTTTCTTGCCCAGGTCGTCGTCATGGACGATAAAAAACTGAACGAGCACCACCTCTTTGGCAGCTCGAATGGCGGCAAAAATGGCATCGAAGGTGGCGGTGCCATTAATCAGCAACCGTACTTGATTGTTGGCAAGGCAGGGCATGCGTCCTAACTTCGGCATTGCGCGCAGCGAGGTATACGCTTTTGAATTACGGGCTGCCAGTGCCTCTTCTACCCAAGGTCTCCAGTCCAGATTGGCAATGGCTTCACGCATTTCCTGGTTGGCCTGTCGACGCGCCTTGATGTAATCGTCAAACGTACTGCGCCCAAAAATCAAATAAGGAATCAGGGTGAAGTAGGGGATGAAGAACAACGACATGGCCCAGGCAATTGCACCTTGAGCGGTTCTCACGGTTAATACCGCATGCACCGCGGCAATCAAACCCAGGGTGTGGATCAATAAAATCAGATAACCGAAAACGTGCGGGCCGAGATAATCCATGCGTATCCTTGCTCCTCAATGTTTAACGCCAAGTACGTAAAAGACCACGTTCTGGTATGAATGTCCCTAATTGTTTGCTGATGCAACACCCGCTGTTTTGTGACGTCTAACGCTGACTTATCAATAGGAGCTGCTTGATGAATGTTCGTTTGCTTGGGCTTGTCATGGCCTTTGGTTTATCGATCCCTGTGGCTCAAGCCCAAATGTTGCAACCCGGTCTGTGGGAGCTGACGTCGAGCAATATGCAGGTGGACGGTAATCAACTCCCCGATTTTCAAATGATGATGGGTCAACTCAAAACCATGCTGACCCCTGAGCAATTGGCTCAACTGGAGAAGCAAGGCATCAACATGGGCGGTAAAGGTGTTCGGGTATGCCTGACCCCTGAACAGGTGAAATCCGATTCCATCCCCCTGACTGATCCCCAGTCGGGATGTCAGCAGCAGATCACTGAGCGTAGTGGAAATCAGTGGAAGTTTCGCTTTAGTTGTCCAAAAGCTCAGGGGGCAGGTGTGGCCACTTTTGCCAGTGATCGTGAATTCACGACCCATGTTACGGGCACCTTCAATGCCACAGGCCTTAAGCAAACGGGGAGCATGGATTCCCAGGCTGTCTGGTTGGGTGCTGATTGTGGAACCGTAAAACCTCGCGCCTAAAGCGATATGCCGCGCGCTGCACCGTCAGCGCGCGGTTAACACTGCAATGCTCATCTACGCCAATTCCAACGACTCTTCGCTACAGCATCATGGCTGTGCAAACTCTCTGCATGCACCACCTTCAGATTGAAACCTTTCACCGTTGAAGTGGACTTCAGTGCCACATGCAACCGACGCACTGCATCCTCGCAAAACATCAAATTCTGTCCATTGGCTAACGCGAAGGCTTGCTCGTCCTCGCGTTTCACAGCGGTTTGTACGGTGGTGCCCAGTGCCTTTTCGGCCTTATCAATGACGTGCTCAATAGGGAAATTGTCTCCGTCTTCGCGGATGTGCATTTGCAAGTGAGCTGTGCTTCTCTGGCTATGGGGGGTCGCTACAATCCCTCGCGTACTGCCGAGCCACGCTAAAACCTCGGCGTGCTGAAGTGTTTTATTTGCGTAGTCATCGACAAATTTCTGCTGGATGAGTTGTCGTGCCAAGGCTGCTGAGCAGGGGCACGTTGATGAATATTCCACTTCAACATTTAGTTCCACGTGGAACATTCCGTTTTCCAGGGATGCTTTTATTTCCACGGGATAACTCTTCCAACCACTCAATGGGCTGATCAATGCCGGCCGCTTCAAGAGCATTTGAGTGTTGAGATTCAGGTAGGCGCACGTGGACAAATCGTCATGCGAGTCTAAAAAACGCTGCAAAATTTTCTTCAAAAGTGCGGGGTTCACGGCCTGCGAATCTAAAACTTCGAGCGCTAAAAATAAGCGTGACATGTGAATTCCGCGCGCTTCGCCATCATCGAGGCTGACCCCCGCATCGGCTGTCGCTGCTAAGCGTTGCCCATTAATGACAACTGGCAGCGCAATGCCGCACATGCCGACCCAATCCAAGGGAATGTCGTGAAGCGCAGTTTGTGAGGCAATGTCAGGCAAAGTGAGAGAGGTCATGTGTGTTTTCCATTACGGGAATGTGTTTGTGTTACACAGTAACAAATATGGCTTTGTATTGTTATAGTGTATCAATTGCGTCGCTTGCGTCGGTCGCTCTCACAAGCGGGCGTTTTGACCTGCTCACCCTGATGAGGAATCACCATGCCCAAACGTCTTCCCGTAACAGTGCTGTCAGGTTTTCTCGGTGCAGGCAAAAGCACCCTGTTGAATCACATCTTGCGCAATCGTGACGATTTGCGCGTGGCCGTCATCGTCAATGACATGAGTGAGATAAATATCGATGGAGCTGAGGTTCAGCGCGATGTCACCCTGAACCGTGCGGAAGAAAAATTGGTGGAACTGAGCAATGGGTGTATCTGCTGCACCTTGCGCGAAGACCTTTTAGAGGAGGTCAGCAAATTGGCCAAGGAAGGCCGCTTTGATTATTTATTGATCGAATCCACCGGTATTTCTGAGCCTTTGCCTGTCGCTGAAACATTCACCTTTCGAGATGACGCGGGTCAAAGCCTGGCGGATATCGCACGTCTGGATACCATGGTGACGGTCGTGGATGGGCTTAACTTTCTGCGCGATTTTCAGGCCGCCGAGCAGTTGGCGGCTCGCGGTGAAACCCTGGGAGAAGACGACGAGCGCTCAATCACCGACTTGCTGATCGAACAGGTCGAATTTGCAGACGTCATTTTGATCAGCAAGATAGATCTCATCAGCCGGGCCGAACGTGAAGAACTAAAGGCCATTCTTCAGCGACTCAACGCAGAAGCAGAAATTCTCCCAATGGTGATGGGAGAAATTGCGCTGAAAAAAATCCTCGATACCCGCCGCTTCGACTTTGAGCGTGCTGCCCAGTCGCCGGGCTGGTTGAAGGAAATGCGCGGGGAACATGTACCTGAAACCCAGGAGTACGGCATCGCTTCGACGGTCTATCGTGCGGTTCGGCCTTTTCACCCTGAGCGTTTTTTTAACGTTATCGACCGGCCCTGGACCAACGGTAAATTGCTGCGCTCCAAAGGTTTTTTCTGGCTGGCGAGCAAGTACCAGGAGGCCGGTAGCTGGTCTCAGGCAGGGGGCTTGATGCGGTATGGATACGCGGGCCGCTGGTGGCGTTTTGTACCCCAGAATCAATGGCCTGAAGATGCAGAAACTCGCGCCGAAATCTTTAAAAAATGGCTTCCTGAGACAGCAGATTGTCGTCAGGAATTGGTGTTTATCGGTCAGCACATCGACTTCAACGCACTCACCGTCGAACTAGATGCCTGCTTGCTGACCGATGCTGAAGTCGCAATGGGCCCTGAAGCCTGGCTACAGCTAAGCGACCCGTTTGGCGACTGGTACAGCGAGGTGGCCGCGTGATGAAGGCTGACGCACGCCTTATTCAACATGCGCAGGGGAAAGCCCCGCAGGTGTTGACGCGCATCCACGAGGAAGGCGTAAACATGGCCGTGTGGCAACGCGCATTGCCGGTCCATATCGCAGACTTCTGTGCGCTGTTGTTGTCACTCGATGAACCCCTGGCGCAAGCCTTGAGCTTCGAATTACCCGATGAAAATACGCCGCCCAATCTGCAAGGGCTGGCGCAGCGATTCTGCGACCTGGAAGGCTATACGGGCTTCATGGCAGATGTTTGCTGGCTAGTCAGTGCCTATGCGTGCCTGCTTGGGGCCAAGCGTGTTGGGCTGCGCCTCAGAGCCCTGGATAAAGCCATGTGTCCGCGCTTTCATGTGGACCATGTGCCCGTACGACTGGTGACGACTTATGCCGGGCCGGGCAGCGAGTGGGTAGAAGAAGGCGTGATGGATCGTCAGCATTTAGGCAATGATCAGGCTGAGGGCCCCGACAGGACGTTCATTCAGCAGATGAGCGCGGGAGACGTCGCGCTGCTTAAAGGCGAAAAGTGGCAGGGCAATCAGGGGGCGGGTTTGATCCATCGTTCACCGGCATTGAAAACCGGGGAGCGACGGCTGATTTTGACCCTCGACTGGCTCGCCTGAGGCATATTGCAGCCTTGGATTCCTAAAGAAGCGGGCGATGATGTTGCACAACATTCCTACTCATGTGATCGCCGGGCCGCTCGGTGCAGGTAAAACCAGTCTGATTCAGCACCTGATGGCACAGAAGCCTGCACACGAGCGCTGGGCGGTTTTGGTGAATGAGTTCGGGCAAATCGGTCTCGACGCGGCCTTGATGAGTTCGGCAGATGATCAAATCGCGATCGCTGAAGTGGCGGGCGGGTGCGTGTGTTGCGTGAACGGCGCGCCTTTTCAAATTGGCTTGAGCCGCCTTTTGCGCAAGGCAAAACCTGACCGCCTGTTCATCGAACCCTCTGGCCTTGGCCATCCTGCGCGCATCCTCCAGCAGTTAAGCGTGACGCCCTGGCTGGGTGTTTTGGCGTTACAACCCTGCGTCATGGTCTTGGATACCGAAGCGCTCGCTCAGGGAAAACCCTTGCCGCAAAGCCAGCGCGAAGCCCTGGAAATGGCCGGTTTATTGGTCATGAATAAATCTAATAGTGTGGAAAAAGAGCAACGTGAGCAGATTGCATCATGCCTGCCAAAGTGCCCTCTGCTATGGACCGAACAGGGCTACATCCCGCTAAATACGCTGCCTGTAGCCACTATTAGCGATATTCATGCTGTGGGTAACTCATTGATTTATAAGGATTTTAATTCAATGGGCAGCATTTTTTCCGGGCCTGAGACGCCCATTATTGTGTTCAGTCAGCAGCCAGAAGGGTGGAGTGCCGGCTGGAAATGGCATCCCTCGCGCCAGTTTGATCTGCAAGCGCTGAACCGATGGCTTGAAGGCCTGAATTGGCTGCGTGCAAAGCTGGTTGTTCATGGATCTGCGGGCTGGATGTCCTCAAATTCGCTGAAAAATCGGCTGGAACCCTGGAAAAACGCTGAATGGCGCAAAGATTCACGTATTGAACTGATCTTCGACGCCCCGCAGGACCTGAATACCCTGACAGAAGGCCTGCAACAATGCCTTTCGCACTGAATTTCCTCTGAAAAGTGCCAATCTGTACTGGTAAAGTTGTCCTACAATCCGTGCTGATTGCGAAAAAGTTGAGCTGAAAATATCCACTGGAAAGCGTCTATTTAGGGGGTTTCAGGCGGTTTTAGTGCAATCTGCAAGAAAGTTATCCACAGGCCGACTAAAACGCGCAGAGAAGGCTGCCGCGTCCCAGGAGAGGATCAAGTTTCTCCTGGGTTCGGCACTATTGGCGGGGTTTGGTGTGTTGCTGGCGCCATTGGCTGAGTTCGATGACTTGAGCGCTGGGGATATCGCGTTGTTCAGGCTCTGGCTCAGCCTTGAACGGGTAGGGGGCCAGTTCAATTTTGGCGCTGTGGGCTCCAAATTGAGTGATGGTGCCCGCATGGCGCTGATCACCGGTGACGGTGAATTCAAAGTTATACACACGGGCCAGGCGGCGATTGCCCTTGGCGTCCGGGATAAAGGCGATTTTCTTCAGGGCCACGTTTTCATCGAGTAACTCGATGTCGAGTTTGTTGCAGTGCTGTTTGACGCGCTCCAACGCCCGCTCGCGCATGCCGTGGTTGTGCCACAGCCAGGCAGCGCCTGTTGCCAATAACATCAGCACAAACATATTTCCAAGGGTCAGCATCACATGTGCTCCAACAGAGTGGGCTCAGCTTAACTGCGTCTTCAGCCTGTCGTACAGGTTGCTTTTCGTCGCATACTGCGTGGCTTGAATCCACACGCAGTCTGGAAGCCGGCATGAAACGTACGCCTCACTTACTCGCCATCCAATCCCACGTGGTTTTCGGCCATGCCGGCAACAGCGCGGCCGTTTTTCCCATGCAGCGCGTGGGCGTCAATGTATGGCCTTTGAATACCGTGCAGTTCTCAAACCACACTCAGTATGGCCAATGGGCTGGCGAAGTGCTGGCCCCGGACCAAATTCCGGCGTTGGTTGACGGGATTGCCGCCATCGGTGAGCTGGGCAACTGCGACGCCGTGTTATCCGGCTATTTGGGCAGCGCTGCGCAAGGGCGAGCCATTCTCAGTGGGGTCGCGCGGATCAAGGCCGTTAACCCCAACGCGCTGTACCTGTGCGACCCGGTCATGGGGCACCCGGAGAAAGGCTGCATTGTGCCGTACGAAGTCAGTGATTTTCTGCTGAATGAAGCGGCCGCCGTGGCCGACTTTCTGTGCCCCAACCAGTTGGAGCTGGACAGCTTCTGTGGTCGTCACCCGCAGTCGCTGTTCGATTGCCTGGCGATGGCGCGCAGCCTGTTGGCACGCGGCCCCAAGGCCGTTCTGGTCAAGCACTTGTCCTACCCTGGCAAGCCGGAAGAAAGTTTCGAAATGCTGCTGGTCACCCCTGAAGGCAATTGGCACCTGCGCCGCCCATTACTGGCGTTTCCCCGTCAGCCCGTCGGTGTGGGCGACTTGACGTCCGGCTTGTTCCTGGCGCGGGTATTGCTGGGAGATAGCCTGGTCGCCGCGTTCGAATTTGCCGCTTCGGCCGTGCATGAAGTGCTGCTGGAAACCCAGGCGTGCACCAGCTACGAACTGCAACTGGTGCGTGCCCAGGACCGCATTGCTCACCCGCGAGTGCGGTTTGAGGCGATGCCGATCCACCTGTAAACCCCGTTTGCTGGCGATAAAACCTTCCCGGTCATTCAAAAATGACGGAATGGGCTGAATCGCCAGCACGCATGCTCCTACAGGAGCGGCTGAGGTTTACAGCGTTTCGTCTTTCAATTCCTGATAGCGTTTTTCCAGTTCCTGTCGGATCTGACGACGCTGTTTACCCTGGATAAAGCGACGTTTGTCTTCGCTGTTAACGGGCTGTAAAGGCGGTACAGCCGCCGGCTTGCGATCATCGTCCACCGCCACCATGGTGAAGAAGCAGCTGTTGGTGTGACGCACGGAGCGCTCACGGATGTTTTCAGTGACGACCTTGATCCCCACTTCCATCGACGTGGTGCCGGTGTAGTTGACCGAGGCCAGAAAGGTCACCAGCTCACCGACATGCACCGGCTCGCGAAAAATAACCTGATCGACTGACAGGGTCACGACATAGCGCCCGGCATAGCGGCTAGCACAGGCGTAGGCGACTTCGTCGAGGTACTTGAGCAGGGTTCCGCCGTGAACATTGCCAGAAAAATTGGCCATGTCCGGGGTCATCAAGACCGTCATCGACAGTTGGGCGTTTCCGGGTTCCATAGCAGCAGGCTCGCGGTAATGTTGCAGCAGTGAAAAAGGTATCTCTGTGGATACTTTTCGCGTTTTTGAAAGCTTCAACAACGGGACGCTGCCGCACGGGCTGCCGTCACGCTCTGGCGCACATGTTTCCACATATTGCGCTGCCTTTCTGCGGTAAATCCCGGTGTTAACCTGCAAACGCCCGTTTGCCGGGTATTTCCTACACTTCAAGCGTCCGCTACGCACAGAGTAATCCTCTGTGTCTGTCGTTTTGTTTCTGGACAGCACTCACACAAGGAGGCGACACGTCATGCATGCCATCAGTTTTATTCAGGATCTGGCAGTCATCATGCTGGTCGCAGGTGTGGTGACCATTCTATTTCACCGTTTCAAGCAGCCCGTGGTCTTGGGGTACATCGTGGCGGGTTTCATCATTGGCCCGCATACGCCACCGTTTGGCCTGATTCACGACGAACAGACCATCAAAACCCTGGCGGAGTTGGGGGTGATATTCCTGATGTTCTGCCTGGGGCTTGAGTTCAGCCTGCGCAAACTGTTCAAAGTGGGCGCCACGGCGTTTATCGCGGCGTTCATGGAAATCACCCTGATGATCTGGATCGGCTACGAGATTGGCCGCTGGTTCGACTGGAACACCATGGACGCGTTGTTCCTCGGCGCCATCTTGGCTATCTCGTCGACCACGATCATCGTCAAGGCGCTGAACGACCTGAAAATGAAAAACGAACGATTCGCACAGCTGATTTTTGGCGTGCTGATCGTCGAGGACATTTTGGGCATCGGGATTATTGCCCTGCTTTCCAGCATCGCCGTCAGTGGCAGCGTGAGCCCGGAAGAGGTGTTCTCGACCGTCGGCAAACTCTCGTTGTTCATGATCGTGGCGTTGGTCATTGGCATTTTGCTGGTACCCCGGGTACTAGCTTATGTAGCCCGGTTTGAAAGCAATGAGATGCTGCTGATTACCGTGCTGGGGCTGTGTTTTGGTTTCTGTCTGCTCGTGGTCAAGCTGGAGTACAGCATGGTGCTGGGGGCGTTTTTGATCGGCGCAATCATGGCCGAATCCCGGCAGCTGCTGAAAATCGAAAGGCTGATCGAGCCAGTGCGTGACCTCTTCAGTGCGATCTTTTTCGTCGCCATCGGCTTGATGCTCGATCCTGCCATCTTGTGGGAATACGCTCTGCCGATAGTCGTCATTACCTGTGCGGTGGTACTGGGCAAGATGTTGTCCTGTGGCTTGGGTGCGTTTATCGCAGGCAATGATGGACGAACCTCGCTGAGAGTCGGGATGGGGCTCTCTCAGATCGGAGAGTTTTCATTCATCATCGCGGCACTGGGCATGACCTTGCAGGTCACCAGCAGCTTCCTGTACCCCGTAGCGGTCGCTGTATCGGTGCTGACCACCCTGATGACCCCGTATTTGATTCGCGCCGCTGATCCGCTCTCGCTCAAGCTGGCGCAGATCATGCCCAACCGGGTGTCGCGCGTATTCGGACTCTATGGCGAATGGCTGAGCAGTATTCAGCCCCAGGGCGAAGGGGCACGGTTGGCGGCGATGATTCGCAAGATCTTGCTGCAAGTGGGTGTCAATCTGGCTCTGGTGATGGCCATTTTCTTTGCCGGGGGGTATTTCGCCCCTCGCATTGCGGTGTATTTGCAGGGGTGGGTGATGAAATCGAGCTGGCAGCACGGCTTGATCTGGGGCGCCGCGTTATTGCTGTCGTTGCCGTTTCTGATCGCGGCGTATCGCAAACTCAAGGCACTGTCGATGCTCTTGGCAGAGATGGGGGTTAAACCCGAGATGGCGGGGCGGCACACACAGCGCGTCCGTCGCGTGATTGCTGAAGTGATCCCGATTCTGTCGTTGCTGGTGATCTTCTTGCTGCTGTCAGCCTTGTCCGCCAGCATCTTGCCGACCAATGAACTGCTGATCGTGATTGCGGTGGTTGCAGCCGGGGTCGCGGCGGTGTTGTGGCGCTGGTTCGTGCGCATTCACACGCGCATGCAAGTGGCCTTGCTGGAAACCCTCGACAACCACAAGGATGTGGGCCACTAGCGGCCTGGTTTATCTTCTGCAGGAGCGAGCTTGCCTCGTGATGGGTATGGTGCTCAGCCCCTCTCGCGCACGCTCACTCCTGCAAAGCAGCTGGCGGGTGTATCAGCTTTCCAGCCAGACATCCCGTGCCCAGTGCCAGACCGATTCCCATGTCTCTTCGGTAACCAGCTCTTCTTCGGCGGACCACAGCACGACCGTGCCGTCTTCCTCGACGCAGTAGTAGTCGTCGCCGTCCTGACAGATAGGGATCAGGCTGCGGTCAACGCCCGCATCCCATGCATTGGCCGCGACGTCAGGCAGGTAGGTATGCGATTGCGGGTCGGTCACAGTGACCGGCTCCAGGCTGCCATACACCACGTCGCTGACTGTCAGCAAAAACTCTCGGAAAACAAAGGGAATATCGATGAACAGCTGTTCTTCGATTTCCACCAGCAAATCTTCGTCAGGCAGTTCCAGAGGAACCGGGACGGGTTCATTTGCCTCACGCAATTGTTCAATGATCTCTTCCACGACCTCAATCCTCATACTCTAATGGCGCGGTTTTATATGACGCGCTTTATACAGTAGCTCGTTATAAGTGCAATCGTGAAATGCAAAGCCCCGGACAAGTCCGGGGCTTTGGTTACAACCTGTTAAGCGAAATCGATCAGCCGTTCTGACGGATACCGGCTACAAGCCAAGGCTGGTTTTCACCTTGAACGCGTTCCATGTTCCAGCTTTCGCTGAAGGCTTCACCCTGATCAAAACGCGAGGTTTTGGAGAGGCCGCTGAACGTCAGTGTGGCGATGGTTTTATCGGCGCGATCGTCCAGGCCGTCCAGCTGAACGGTCAGGTTGTCGATGTACGTCGAGTTGAAGCCATCACCCAGATCAGCGCGCTCGCGCTTGAGGAATTCAAGCATTTGCGGAGTGACGAACTCAGCGATCTTGTCCATTTCATTAGCGTCCCAATGCTGTTGCAAGGACTGGAAATGGTTGCGCGCGGCTTCCAGGAAGCTCTGCTCGTTGAACCAGGCGGGCGCGTTGATGACCGGGCGTGGCGCCGCGGCAGAAGAACCGCCACCGAAGATCGACGCAGTGGCTGGCTTGGCGTCGAACGCTTCGCGCTGCATCGGTGCGTGACCCGCCGGGGCCAGGTCAGCTTGTTGCTTGCGACGACGCGCGGCGATGAAGCGGAAGATCACAAACGCAATGACCGCCATGATCAGGATGTCGAAGATCTGCATGCCCTGGAAGCCGTCGCCCATGAACATGGAAGCCAACAGGCCGCCGGCAGCGATACCGGCCAGAGGGCCAAGCCAGCGTGAAGCACCACCGGCCTTGGCAGCTGCGCCAGCAGCGGCAGGGGCTGCGGCTGGAGAGGCAGGAGCGGCTTGGCGAGTCTGGTGGCTAGGCGCCGAACCAAAACTTTTGCCGCCGCCGAAGCGCTTGGCATTTGCGTCGAGACTCATCGTCAAACCGATGCACAACGCCATGGCGATGCTAAGAAAACGTTTCATAAAGGGAATTCCCATTTGTGGATGACACGCGCGCCATGGTGCACAGGTGAGGTGTGACTGGCTAGCGGTGAAGTGTTTCGGGTTTTTGCCTAATTTAGAGTAAGACGTTTCTTTGTATTCTGTAGTTCACGTTGAAAAGACACGATTGTCGACTCAGTTGGACCCACGGTACGGCGTCTCTAGCGCTTGAGCGCCAGCATCACCACGCCCGCCGTGATCAAGCCGATTCCGCCCCATTGCCGCAGGTCGAGTTTTTCGCCCAGCAGCAGTACACCGATGATCGCCACCAGTACCACGCTGAGCTTGTCCACCGGTGCGACGAGTGACGCGGGCCCCAGTTTCAAGGCGCGGAAGTAGCAAAGCCAGGATGCCCCGGTCGCCAACCCCGACAACGCTAAAAACAGGTAACTGCGTAGGGAGATCGAACTCAGCGGTTGATACTGGCCTGTGGCGTAAAGAATCAGCGCCAGGCTGGCCAGCACCACTGCGGTACGCAACAACGTCGCGAAGTCGGAATTGACGTGTTCGATTCCGACCTTGGCAAAGATCGCCGTCAGCGCAGCGAACGTGGCTGACAACAGGGCCCAGAATGTCCAGGAAGAAAAAAAGCCTGAGCCCATGTTGCCTACCTTATCGTCCGATGGCTGTCGGGTTGCTGTCAGACCGCCTCAAGTTTGGCGTAGCCCATCATCAGCCACTTGCTGCCTTCAGAGAAGTTGACCTGCACCCGCGCCTGCGCACCGGCGCCCTCGAAGTTGAGGATCACACCTTCACCGAATACCGCATGCTTGACCATCTGACCCAGTTTGAATTCGGTTTCCGGAATCTCCGAACCCCCAAACAGGGTGCTGGCGCTCTGCTGTTGACCGCCGCCGAAAGGGCGGCTGACGCTGTTGGACAAACGCACTTCCTGAATCAGCCCTTTTGGTACTTCGCGTACGAAGCGTGAAACCTTGTTGTAGGTCTCACTACCGTAAAGACGTCGGGTCTCAGCATAGGTCATCACCAGGTTCTGCATGGCCCGTGTGATGCCCACGTACGCCAGTCGGCGCTCCTCCTCAAGACGGCCGGGCTCTTCAAGGCTCATCTTGTGCGGGAACAGGCCTTCTTCCATGCCCACCAGGAATACGTAGGGGAATTCCAGCCCTTTGGCGCTGTGCAGGGTCATCAACTGGATGCCGTCTTCGTGCTCTTGCGCCTGGGTGTCGCCGGCCTCCAGCGACGCATGGCCGAGGAATGCGGCCAACGGTGTCAGTTCTTCGTCTTCTTCCGTGTTCTCGAAGTTGCGCGCGGCGCTGACCAGTTCCTCAAGGTTTTCTACCCGGGCCTGGCCTTTCTCACCTTTTTCAGCCTGGTGGTAGGCAATCAGCCCGCTTTGCTCGATCACGGTCTGGGTCATCAGATGCAAAGGCATCTCCATGACTTTTGCCGCGAGGCTTTCGATCAATTCGACAAAACCGGCAATGGCACCCGACGCACGGCCGGGCAGCGCTTTATTGGCGATCAGCTGGCGCATGGCTTCCCACATCGACACATCATTGTGACGTGCGTGTTCACGAATCGCTTCGACGGTTTTTTCGCCAATACCGCGAGCCGGGACGTTAATCACCCGCTCCAGTGCAGCATCATTCCCACGGCCTTCAAGCAAACGCAGGTAGGCCATGGCGTTCTTGATCTCGGCGCGTTCGAAGAAGCGCTGGCCGCCATAAATTCGATAAGGAATGCGTTCGCGCAACAACGCCTCTTCCAATACCCGTGACTGGGCGTTGGAGCGATACAAAATGGCGATGTCGTTGTGCGCCAGCCCGGTTTTCAGCGCGCTTTCGATGGTTTCAACCACGTAGCGGGCTTCATCGTGCTCGTTGAATGCCGCGTACAGATTGATCGCTTCGCCATCGCCGCCGTCGGTCCACAGCTCTTTACCCATGCGCCCGGTGTTATTGGCAATCAGCGCGTTGGCGGCCTTGAGGATGCCCGCCGTGGAGCGATAGTTTTGCTCCAGACGAATGGTTTCGGCGTCGGGGAAGTTTGTGGAGTACTGGTAGATGTTCTCAATTTTGGCGCCGCGCCAGCCGTAGATCGACTGATCGTCATCGCCGACCACCATCAAGCTGTCGCCACCCTTGGCCAGCAAGCGCAACCAGGCGTATTGAACGGCGTTGGTGTCCTGGAACTCGTCCACGAGAATGTGCCGGAAACGCTTTTGATAGTGCGCCAGCAGGCCCGGGTTATCGCGCCACAGATCGAGCGCACGCAACAGCAACTCGGAGAAGTCGATCACACCTGCGCGCTGGCACGCGGCCTCATAGGCCTCATAAATGCTGCGCATGGTGGCCAGGAACAAATCGCCGCTGGCCTGAATATGTTGCGGACGCAGGCCTTCGTCTTTTTGACCGTTGATAAACCACTGCGCCTGACGCACTGGCCAACGCTGTTCGTCCAGCCCCAGTTCCCGAATCACACGCTTGACCAAGCGTTGCTGGTCGTCGCTGTCGAGGATCTGGAAGGTCTGGCTCAGCCCGGCTTCTTGCCAGTGAGCCCGCAGCAGGCGATGCGCCAGCCCGTGGAACGTCCCGACCCACATGCCGGCCGGGTTGATCCCCATGAGCTGTTCGATGCGATGACGCATCTCGGCAGCGGCCTTGTTGGTGAACGTCACCGACAGGACGGAGTGGGGTGAGGCGTTCTCGACCTGGATCAACCAGGCGATACGGTGCACCAGCACACGGGTTTTGCCGGAACCTGCGCCGGCCAGGACCAACTGACGCCCGACACTGGCCGTGACGGCCTGACGTTGGGCATCGTTGAGGGAATTCAATAAGAGAGAGAGATCTTCGCGCATCGGGGCATTCTAGGGTGCTGGCTCAAACCGGGCAAACGCCAATCCTGTTCCCGCGGGCCGTCTGTCGCAGCTTCGGCACACGTCTTTGAAAAGGCAGGCCGCGCATCTGTTAATTGCGTGGCGTTATTTCGTCTTTTTAATGACGTGTCTCAGTTTGGTCGTGAGCATTGCTTGTGTATGCTCGGGCGACTTTTTTGGCTCATCCACTGATAAGAATATTGCCAATGATTCAGGGTCTTAGTGCGTCGGGTGTGTTGATCGGCACCGGGCTCGGTTTTTTTCTGACTGTGCTGGGGGTTGCCGGCTGGCAAGTCAATCAGCGCCGTCGTGGGAAATCTCAATCTTTGCCGACACTGCCAGAGGCGCAGTCCCCGGCTGCGGAGCGTTTACGCGAGGCTGAGCAGCGACGCCTGGCGGCCACCGTCTTTGAAGCGGCCAGCGAGGGCATTGTGATCCTCGACCCGGATTACCGCATGTTGGCGGTGAATCAGGCATTCAGTCGATTCAGCGGTTATGCGGTCGAAGAACTGGTCGGCCGCCGCGTGAGCGAGCTGGCGTGCAGCCGCGATGCGCTGCGCCACTTCCCGGTCATCCAGCCTGTTTTGGAGCAGCAGGACCGCTGGCAGGGTGAGTTGGTTGAAACGCGCAAAACCGGCGAGTTGTACCCGCAGTGGCTGCAATTGAAAGTGGTGCGTGATGATGACGGGCACATCAGTCATATCGTGGCGTTTGTCAGTGACCTGTCGGCGCGGCGCCGCTCCGAAGCCCGTGTTCGCCACCTTACCCACTTCGATGAACTGACCGGGCTGGCCAATCGCCTGTTGTTCAAAGAGCGGCTTGAAGAGGCCAATCAACGGGCTCGCCAAGGCGCGCGTAACCTTGCCCTGCTGTACATCAACCTGGATCGATTCAAGCTGTTGAACGACAGTCTTGGATCAGAACTGGCCGATCAGGTCCTGCACAAAGTCGCCAGACGCCTGACCAAAGCGCTGCCTGAAGCCGACACCATCGCGCGGTTGTCAGGGGATGAGTTCGCGGTGTTGTTCGACTCCTACGCCAGCCTGACCAGTCTGGCGCGGGTCGCGACGCGGCTGCTGGCCAAGCTGGGCCGGCCGCTTATGATTGAGGGCCATGAACTGGTCATCAGCGCGTCCATGGGGATCAGCCTGCTGCCCGACAGTGCGCGGGACATCGCCACGCTGGTCAGTCAGTCGAATCAGGCCATGCTCCAGGCCAAGCACTTGGGCGGCGGCAGTTTTCAATTCTTCAGCCACAGCTTGCAGCACAGCACCCTGGAGCGCTTACAGCTGGAAAACCAATTGCGCAAAGCGATTGCCGAACAGCAACTGACCGTCTTCTATCAACCCAAGATGTGCCTGGCGACGGGCCGTATGAACGGAGCCGAAGCACTTGTGCGCTGGGATCACCCCCAGTTGGGCAGCGTGCCGCCGGGCGATTTCATCGGCCTGGCCGAAGAGACCGGGCTGATCGGGCCCATCGGTGAGTTTGTGTTGCGCGAGGCGTGTCGGCAGGCCTGCCAATGGCAGCGCGAAGGGCTGGCGCCGATACGGGTGTCGGTCAATTTATCGGTGCACCAATTACGGCAGGGCAAGCTGGTCAGTCTGGTGCGTCAGGTGCTCGAAGAATCCGGGCTGGCGCCGCAGTATCTGGAGCTTGAATTGACGGAAAGCCAGCTGCTCGACAGCGTTGAGTCCATTATTTCGACCTTTGAGCAGTTGCATCAGTTGGGCGTCAAACTGGCGATTGACGACTTTGGCACCGGGTATTCCTCCCTCAGTTACCTCAAACGGTTTGCCGTGGACTACGTCAAAATCGACCAGACCTTCATTCGTGGCGTAGGGCGCTGCGCTGAAGACGAAGCCATCACCAAGGCAATCATTGCGATGGCTCATAGCCTTGAATTAATGGTTGTGGCAGAAGGCGTGGAAGAAGACGTGCAACTGGCTTTTCTCAAGGCGCAACAATGCGACGAAGTGCAGGGGTATTTGATCAGTCGTCCGATTAACGCGGCCGCTTTGGGCGATTTATTGCGCAGCGATGTAGTCTTTTTGTAGTGCTCAAAATGGCTACATAGAGCGCGGGCGGCCTGAATAGGGGAGGAAGCCGCGGTTTTAGTCGTGGATTGGTTGGGCAGAAAACGAATTCTTGTAGTATAACTACAAGATTGCTACATCCCGGCCATCCAACCCTTTCAGACCGAGTCCTGCCCTTTGAACTTGCTGCAACATATCGCCCAGTCACGCCACTTGTTACGTAAATCGGAACTCAAGGTCGCCGATCACGTGCTGCTTGATCCTGCGGCTGTAATGCACAGTTCCATGGCCGACCTTGCCCACAGCGTGGGTATCAGTGAGCCCACCATCGTGCGCTTTTGCCGGGCGATTGGTTGTTCGGGGTTTCAGGACCTGAAACTCAAGCTGGCGCAAAGCCTTGCGGCGGGTGCCAGCTTTGGCCAGTTCGCCATCCACGAAGACGACTCGGTCGCTGACTACAGCCTGAAAATTTTCGACACCACACTCCACACCCTGATGGACGTGCGCGAAAAACTCGACCCAGTCGCTTTGCAGCGCGCTGTGACAGCGATGTCTCAGGCCCAGCGCGTCGAGTTTTATGGCTTTGGTGCGTCGGGTGCCGTGGCGGCGGATGCTCAGCACAAGTTTTTCCGTTTGTTACTGACGGCAGCGGCGTACTCCGACCCACACATGCAGGCGATGTCGGCTGTCACGTTGAAGCCCACTGACGTGGCGATTTGCATTTCCCAGTCCGGGCGCTCCAAGGACCTGTTGATTACCGCCAACCTGGTGCGTGAAAGCGGTGCGACATTGATCACCTTGTGCCCGAGCCAAACGCCGCTGGCGGAACTGGCGACCGTCAACCTGGCGATTGATGTGCACGAAGACACCGAAATCTATACGCCGCTGACCTCGCGCATTGCGCACCTGGTGGTGATCGATGTGCTGGCCATGGGCGTGGCCATGGCGCGCGGCCCGAGCCTGGTCAACCACCTGAAAAGCGTCAAACGCAGCTTGCGCAGCCTGCGCCTGTCGCCTAAATCGCTGAAAAACATAGAAGACTAACAGCCCCTGGCGCTCTCCCTTCTCAACAGGGAGAGCGGGCGCACCCAGCGCGTTTCACGCATCTGTCATCTCGACTTCCCTAATTCGTCATAAATCGGGTCCATCGTAAAGCTCCCGTACACGCCTTGGGAGACTCGAAATGGCTCAGCCTTACGAAGAACGCAACAGCGCCGTCAAAACCCGCCGCCAACAGGAAGATCAGCGCCGCATGGCCTTCCGACGTGCGATTGAAGACCATACGGACCAGCGCCAATTGCGCCTGGAAACAGCCGACTACCCGGACCTGAGCGCCATCAATTATTGGCAAGCCTCGTCGGCAAGTGGCCGTCGAAGCGCTCAACCAACGCGCTGATTTGCAGACGCTCGCTGCGGATAAACCCCAGAAATGCATGCGCCACCGGTGACAGGCGCTTGGCTTTGGCCTGCACCACGCACCAACTGCGGTACAGCGGCAACTCCTCGACAGGCAGCTCGCGCAGCAAGCCTGTCGCCAACTCCAGGCTGACGGCGTGGCGCGTTAACAGCGCCACGCCCAGCCCGGCCACGGCGCACTCACGCTGGGCATCGGTCGAGGCCACCTCCAGCGTTTGATTGAAGTGCACGCGCTTCTCCTTGAAATACTCCTCACACGCCCTGCGCGTGCCCGACCCTTGCTCGCGCATTAACAGCGTGAAGGGTTCCAGGTCCTGCAAATGCAAGGTTTCGCGCTGGCTCAGCGGGTGGTCGGGCGGGGCGACGGCCACGATCGGGTTATTCAAAAACGGCAAAAATTCCAGCCCCATGTCCAGCGGCACCATCGACATGATCACCAGATCATCGCGGTTGTCCGACAGCCTGCGCACTGCTTGTGCGCGGTTGACGACCGTGAGCTGCAAATTCACTTCCGGGTGCTGGCGCTTGAACGCCGCGAACAGGTGTGGCACGAAATACTTCGCGCTGGATTCCACCGCCAATTTCAGTTGACCTTGCAGCGAACCGAGCATGTCGGACAACTGCATATCTAGGTTTTCCAGGCGGCCAAAAATATCGCGACTGGCGCGCTGAAGCGCTTCAGCGGCTTCGGTCATGTACAGTTTTTTGCCCACATAATCGAACAACGGCTGCCCGATCAGCTCTTCTAACTGACGAATTTGTAGACTTACGGCGGGTTGCGTCAGCGACATTTCTTCTGCCGCACGGCTGTAAGAACGCAGGTCACACACTTCATTGAACACTTGAAGTTGTCGAAAAGTGATACGCATCAATGACTTACGCATTTTTGACGTTTATTCCGAGCGCAGGGGGTGGGCTGACTATAAGTCGTTACTTATGCATGACCCAAGAATTATTGATTTTTGTTTATCAATGCGCAGGTCTAGTGTGACGACACAACGGTTCAGACACATTTGGACACGTGCCGACCTGGTCTAGCAGGTCGTTTGTTCCATGGGCTTTAGGAAAATCCAAGTGATAAAAAAGATCCTGATCGCCAACCGCGGAGAAATTGCTGTGCGCATCGTGCGTGCCTGCGCCGAGATGGGCATTCGCTCTGTCGCGGTCTACTCCGAAGCGGATCGGCATGCTTTGCACGTCAAGCGCGCCGATGAAGCGCACAGCATTGGTGAAGACCCGCTGGCCGGTTATCTGAACCCGCGCAAACTGGTGAACCTGGCGGTCGAAACCGGCTGTGACGCCTTGCACCCCGGTTACGGCTTCTTGTCAGAAAACGCTGAATTGGCTGACATCTGCGCAGAGCGTGGCATCAAGTTTATTGGTCCGGCCGCTGAAGTCATTCGCCGCATGGGTGACAAGACCGAAGCCCGCCGCAGCATGATCAAAGCCGGTGTGCCGGTCACGCCAGGCACCGAAGGCAACGTGGCCGATATCCACGAAGCATTGCTCGAAGGCGAGCGCATTGGCTACCCGGTCATGCTCAAGGCCACCTCGGGCGGTGGCGGTCGCGGCATTCGCCGTTGCAACAGCCGTGAAGAGCTGGAGCAAGCCTTCCCCCGGGTGATCTCTGAAGCCACCAAAGCCTTTGGCTCGGCCGAAGTGTTCCTCGAAAAATGCATCGTCAACCCCAAGCACATCGAAGCGCAGATTCTCGGTGACAGCTTTGGCAACGTGGTGCATCTGTTCGAGCGTGACTGCTCGATTCAGCGCCGTAACCAGAAGCTCATCGAAATCGCTCCAAGCCCCCAGCTGACCCCGGAACAGCGCGCCTACATCGGCGACCTGTCTGTGCGCGCAGCCAAGGCCGTGGGCTATGAGAATGCTGGCACCGTGGAGTTCCTGCTCGCCGAGGGCGAGGTGTACTTCATGGAGATGAACACCCGGGTGCAGGTGGAACACACCATCACCGAAGAAATCACCGGCATCGACATCGTTCGCGAACAAATCCGTATCGCCTCCGGCTTGCCGCTGTCGATCAAGCAAGAAGACATTCAGCACCGCGGCTTTGCTCTGCAATTCCGGATCAACGCCGAAGACCCGAAAAACAACTTCCTGCCCAGCTTCGGCAAGATCACGCGCTACTACGCGCCCGGTGGCCCCGGCGTGCGCACAGACACGGCGATCTACACCGGCTACACCATTCCGCCGTTTTACGACTCCATGTGCCTGAAGCTGGTGGTGTGGGCGCTGACCTGGGAAGAAGCGATGGACCGTGGTTTGCGCGCTCTCGACGACATGCGTCTGCAAGGGGTCAAAACCACCGCCGCGTACTACCAGGAAATCCTGCGTAATCCGGAATTCCGTAGCGGCCAGTTCAACACCAGCTTTGTCGAAAGCCATCCCGAACTGACCAACTACTCGATCAAGCGCAAACCCGAAGAGCTGGCCTTGGCCATCGCTGCCGCCATCGCCGCCCACGCAGGCCTGTGAGGAACATAAGAATGTCCAAGAAGATTTTTGTAACTGACACCATCCTGCGTGACGCCCACCAGTCGCTGCTGGCGACCCGCATGCGCACCGAAGACATGCTGCCGATCTGCGACAAGCTCGACAAAGTCGGCTACTGGTCGCTGGAAGTGTGGGGCGGCGCGACGTTTGATGCCTGCGTGCGCTTCCTCAAGGAAGACCCGTGGGAGCGTCTGCGCCAACTGCGCGCGGCACTGCCCAACACCCGCCTGCAAATGTTGCTGCGCGGCCAGAACCTGCTGGGCTATCGCCACTACAGCGACGACGTAGTTAAAGCGTTTGTGGCCAAGGCTGCCGTTAACGGCATTGACGTATTCCGCATCTTTGACGCCATGAACGACGTGCGTAACCTGCGGGTCGCCATCGAAGCGGTCAAGGCGGCTGGCAAGCACGCACAGGGCACCATCGCCTACACCACCAGCCCGGTTCACACCACCGAAGCGTTCGTGGCGCAAGCCAAGCAGATGGAAGCCATGGGTTGCGATTCCGTCGCCATCAAAGACATGGCCGGCCTGCTGACACCCTTCGCCACGGGTGATCTGGTCAAGGCACTGAAAGCTGAAATCAGCCTGCCGATTTTTATTCACTCCCACGACACCGCCGGTCTGGCAGCCATGTGCCAGCTCAAAGCAGTGGAAAACGGCGCCGACCACATCGACACCGCGATCTCCAGCTTCGCGTGGGGCACCAGCCACCCTGGCACCGAATCGATGGTTGCAGCCCTCAAAGGCAGCGAATACGACACCGGCCTGGACCTGGCGCTGTTGCAGGAAATTGGTTTGTACTTCTACGCCGTGCGTAAGAAATATCACCAGTTTGAAAGCGAATTCACCGCCGTTGATACCCGTGTGCAGGTCAACCAAGTGCCGGGCGGCATGATCTCCAACTTGGCCAACCAGCTCAAAGAGCAGGGCGCACTGAACCGCATGAACGAAGTGCTGGCCGAGATCCCGCGGGTGCGCGAAGACCTGGGCTTCCCGCCGCTGGTGACCCCGACTTCGCAAATCGTGGGGACGCAGGCGTTCTTCAACGTACTGGCAGGCGAGCGCTACAAAACCATCACCAACGAAGTGAAACTTTACCTGCAAGGTGGCTACGGCAAGGCGCCGGGCGTGGTGAATGAAAAGCTGCGTCGTCAGGCGATCGGCAACGAAGAGCTGATAGACGTGCGCCCGGCCGATTTGCTCAAGCCGGAAATGGTCAAACTGCGCGGTGAAATTGGCGCGCTGGCCACGTCCGAAGAAGACGTGCTGACCTACGCCATGTTCCCGGACATCGGCCGTAAATTCCTTGAAGAGCGTGCGGCGGGTGCCTTGGTGCCTGAAGCCCTGCTGC
This sequence comes from Pseudomonas sp. BS-2016, assembly GCF_001806145.1. Lineage (NCBI taxonomy): Bacteria > Pseudomonadati > Pseudomonadota > Gammaproteobacteria > Pseudomonadales > Pseudomonadaceae > Pseudomonas > Pseudomonas sp. BS-2016. The sequence goes on along the minus strand of NZ_MLCT01000013.1, from coordinate 43,643 downwards.
CGATCCCGGAAGCGGGCGGCGTGACCAAGGCCGGTGGCGAAGGCGTACCGACCGAGTTCGTGATCGACGTACACGGCGAAAGCTACCGCGTGGACATCACCGGAGTGGGCGTCAAAGCCGAAGGCAAGCGTCACTTCTACCTCTCCATCGACGGCATGCCGGAAGAAGTGGTGTTCGAGCCGCTCAACGAATTCGTCGGCAGCGCGATTGGCAAGCGCAAGCAAGCCAGCGAACCGGGCCACGTCAGCACCACCATGCCGGGCAACATCGTCGATGTACTGGTCAGCGTCGGCGACACCGTCAAGGCAGGCCAATCGGTGCTCATTACCGAAGCCATGAAAATGGAGACTGAAGTACAGGCGGCCATTGCCGGCAAAATCATCACCATCCATGTAGTCAAAGGCGACCGCGTCAACCCGGGCGAAATCCTGATCGAAATCGAAGCCTGATACGCCTTTGATTCAAACGCTTTAAACCTCGGGGGAGCACGTGCTCCCCTTTTTTTTTGCGCGCCTATACCGCGCTGTTCACCCTGCCTGTCGCGGCTGCTCGCGTTCAACCACGTATCAAGGGCTGATGCGGTTAAAACGTCCTGTTCTTTTGTTTCGTTGCTGCTTCGATCAGGCGCAGAGACAACCCTTGTGGTTTCAGCATCTCAACCGGCACATTGACCCAACCGCTGATCCCGTCTTGATCAATCATCGCCACCAGCACCGTGTCGCTTGCGCCCTTGAGGTTTGAGTAAGCGGGAAAATCCACGGTCTTTTGCCCATGCCGATCCAGAATTGACCGGGCCTGTGCATGCAGCGCATCGGCGGGCATCCAGCCCCGCCACGCGCGCTCACTTTCACTCATCCCGGATGCCATTTGGGCGTCTCTCAAGTAACTGGCCAGAATGCCCCACAACGCATTCTCGTCCCCTGGGTTCAAGGGGTCTGAAAGGTCAAAGGTCTGGTTACGAAATTCGAGATCGCGGTCGGTCAACGTCATAAACGCCACCTGGCGTTCAATGGCTGTAAATGCCTGGCCACCCTCAAAGGCGATATGGGAAAGCGAAAGCCTGTCCATGCCTTTGAATGGGTTGGTTGTGGCCACATTGTCATGCAGTTTTTCTTTGTCATACAGCGACGTCAGAAGATAGTTACTGGCCTGCATAGACATGATGACGCGCTGCGGTGTGCGCTCTTCGGGTAATTCCTGTAGCGCACTTGCCTCCTTGCCGTGCATTGAAAGTTGCTGATGAAGGTCTTGAGTCAAGCAACCGAACTGCGCCGTGGCGCCAGGATCCGTCACCGATGTACGACGCAGCAGAGCGCTGATTTCCATTGCGGCAGCAGACAACGTCACCTGGATACCCGCCTGGGTGGGTAGCACCTTGGTCGCGGCTGCGTCTGAGGCGTCGGTTGGGGGTTTATCGGGCCACTTTAAGGTGGCACCCGCAGCAATGGCCCGATGGGTCATCAGAAAGTCTGCTCGAAGTGGGTTCATCATGACGCCTCTCAGAGTGGCAGACAGCGGCAGTCTGCAACGGTTGTTAAAACGTACAGTGAGTAAATGCCTGTTCGAGCAGTACATCGACAGCCGGTTTTATTAACTTTAAGTCATTGCGCGGGTTTAATTGATTTAAAGAAGCGTCTTACATTGATACGTAATAAGGGGCGTTATTCATTAATGATAAAACGCGAAAGTTGCCGTGTAGTTGTAGGGGATTCTCCACGTTGGCGATTGAAAGGTCAGGCACGTTGCCGAAGTGGTGCCTGTGGAAACGGCACTTTTATTAAAGCGCGGGCCTGAAACATGCACGACATGCGACGCTGAAAACCTGCAGGCAGTGCCCGCGCGTGCGCGTCTGTAGGTTGCCGTCACTTCAGATGAAGTGCCCCCGATATCAAAGCTCACAGGTTTCGTCTGGCCCGGGGCAATGCTCATTGGAAAATGGCCAGGAGGGTAGCTGGATACAAGCAGGAGCACTTCAGGCGTGGCATTTTGAACATTCACCGTGACTGAATTGGCATGTACGAAGCTCGCGGCCATGACACTCCAGCCACACAGCAGCCAGATCAGTGCAGTATTAACTGTTGGGGTTTTCATTCTTTAGTCCTTTAGCGTTAAACAAACTTTTCATGTGAGGCTAAAAAATAACGCATGAAAATCGCGGAAAAGACTATTTACGTAGTGTTTGCGTATGGGCGTTTACGAGGCTGAATGAACGGGCTTAAAAGCAATGGCGAAGAGGACAGGAAGCTGGATTCAAATGTGCTCGCGCTCCGTGTGCATTCCAGCGCTGCATCAACAAACCCATCGGCTGCAAATGGGCGTCGTTCGATTACCGCGCCCGTTTTAATCCTTTCTCAACGCAAAAACGCCCGACAGTCCTTGTTGGGCGTTCTGATCATTTTTTATACAGCTAATGCTCTGCAGGCTTCCAGCGTCTTGATTTGGCCGGTTTTTGGCTGGTTATCACGTGCCAGCCATTTTTCGAAGCCTGCCGCGACAGCTGGCCATTCCGTACTAATAATGCTGTACCACGTGGTATCCCTATTTTTGCCTTTGACTACCATATGCTGGCGAAAAACGCCTTCAAAGGTGTATCCCAATCGTACTGCGGTACGTTTTGATCGAGCGTTGTCGTTGTTGCATTTCCATTCCAACCGACGATTGCCCAAGTGGAAGGCTTCTCTGGCCAGCAGGTAGACCGCCTCGGTGCTTTTGGGCGAGCGCTGCATCGGCGCGCCAAATGCCACATGGCCAATTTCGATACGCCCATGTTCCGGCACGATGCACATCAGGCTCAGCAAACCCTGTGCCTGTTCAGCGACGCTGTCGATGACCGCATAAAAATGCGGGTCGCGGCTGGCGGCGTTTTTGGTCAGCCATTGATCAAATGCAGACCGTTCGTTGAAAGGCCCATACGGCAAGTAATCCCACAGCTTGGGATCGCTCGTGGGCCCTTGTAAGGCTAGCCACAAATCGTCGCCATGCCGGGCCAGATCGAGTTTTTCGAGGCGAATGTAAATCCCCTCAAGTGTTCGGTTATCCGGGGTTTTGGCCGGTTGCCAGTGTTGTAGATATTCGGACATGGCGCGCTCCTTGATTACGACAAGACTTTGCGAAATTGAATGAAGCCTGGACGATCTGCGATGCGTTCGTACAGGCGAATAGCCGTGGCATTGGTTTCCTGCGTCAGCCAGTGCACTTTGGCGCAATCCAGGGCGCGGGCCTGGGCGTACACATGTTCGATCAACTGGCGGCCCACCCCGGTGCCGCGTACCTGTGGGCTGACATACAGGTCTTGCAGGTAGCACGAATTACCCACGCTCCAGTTGGAGCGATGAATCACCGTCTGCACCATGCCCACCGCCTTATCACCTTGCCAGGCAAGTGCCAGATGGGTCGGTTCGGACGGGTCCATGAAGCGCTGCCATGTGCTCTCGCTCACGTCGTCGCCCAGCTCGGTGTTGTAAAACGTCAGGTACGCCTGCCAGAGCGGCATCCAGGCATCACGATCGGCGGCGGTAGCGGGTTTGATTTGAAGGGGCTGGGTCATGGGGCTATTCCTTGGCGATTAATTGAGCGAGTGCGTGGTCGTACGGGTTGTCACTGGCCAACAGGCCGTCGCGCACGCCAGCCTGATCGGCAGCGCTGCGGTTTTGGCTGAGTTTGCGCTGACCTGTCAGGCGGCTGATGGGCAGGCTGAAGCCGACAATCGCCTTGAGCAGGCTGTCGATGTAGTCGCGGGGCGCGTCACTGACCGCCCACGGCGCGGGTCGATTGGCCTCATGGCGCTCACTTAATTGAGTGACCACCCGCAACAGCCCTGGCGCGTCATCAAAGACGGTGGCGTGGCCGTAAGCATGGACGGCAACGTAGTTCCAGGTCGGAACAGCCTTGGCGTGTTCGGCTTTGCTGGGGTAGAACGCCGGGCTGATATACGCCTGTTCCCCGGCAAAAATGACCATCGCTTCTGCCCCCTCGGCCAGCGCCTGCCACTGCCGATTGGCACGGGCTAAATGCCCGTAGAGTGTGCCGTGGCTGCCTTCGTCCGGGTTCAGCAACAAGGGGATATGACTGGCGATCAGGCCGCACTCGCCCTGAGTCACGAGCACGGGCAGCGGGGTGGCGAGCATCTGGGCCTGCAAGGCTTCAAGGTCGTTTTCAGCAAATGCGCGAGGTACGTACATGGAAGAATTCCTTGGCGAATGCCTGCATCCTAGGCAGGCTATTGGTTCGTTGTAAGAGCCACTCTTGGTCAATTTCGTAGGTCCAATGCATGTCGGATTCACCGCTGCCCATCGCCTTCAACCCTGCGGGTATCCTCCTTGATCCTAAAAAAGGGCTGAGCCGTCAGCTCTATCACGCCCTGCGTGCGCGCGTGCTGGACGGGCGGCTGAGTGGCGGGGCGCGTTTACCGGCCAGCCGCGATCTGGCGGCCGCGCTCGGTATTTCGCGCAACAGCGTGGTACGTGCTTACGATCAGTTGTACGCCGAAGGCTTTATCGAAGGGCGTATCGGGGATGGCACCTACGTGACGCAATTACCTGAAAAAACCTCGCCGCCAAAAAAGTTGTCCACCAACTTGTCCACAGGGTTTTCAACAGGCTTACCCACAGGTTTATCCACAAAAACGCCTGTTTTACCTGTGATTACATCCAGTAAAGTTATCCACAGCAGCGCGCTGCACAAGGTCGCCCGACACTCACTGGACAGCCCGCCAAGTGGTCCGCCGCGTGCTTTTAGGGTGGGTGTTCCGGCCTTCGACTTATTCCCTTTTGATGTATGGAGCAAGCTGCAAGCGGGTTTCTGGCGAAAACCGGATTTGCAGCAGTTGTGTTATGGCGATCCGGCAGGGGATGCGCGATTACGTGGGCTGATTGCCGCCTATTTACGTACCTCGCGGGGTTTGGCGTGCACGCCTGAGCAAATTTTGATCACCTGCGGCGCACAGCAGGGAATTAGCCTTTGTGCACAGTTGCTGGTGGAGCTGGGCGAAGGGGTGGCTGTGGAAAACCCCGGCTACCACGCTGCCGCTCAAGCCTTTGCTATTGCGGGGGCGCAAGTGTTGGGCGTACCGGTGGACCAAGAGGGCATGCAATGCGACGCACTGGCAGGTTTGCCCCATTGCCGCCTGGCCTATGTCACGCCGTCCCATCAGTACCCGTCCGGCGTGACCATGAGCCTGGCACGGCGGCTGGCGTTACTCGATTGGGCCGAGCGCACCCAGGGCTGGATCGTCGAGGACGATTACGACGGCGAGTACCGCTACAGTGGCGCGCCCTTGTCGCCACTGGCGGCGCTGGATCGTCAAGGGCGAGTCATTTATGTCGGCACCTTCGGCAAGGTGGCGTTTCCGGCCCTGCGCCTGGGGTATCTGGTGCTGCCCAAGGCCCTGATCGAACCGTTTGCCCAGCGCCGCTCATTGGACATGCGTCACTCTGAAGTCAGCACTCAGGCGGTCATGGCTGAATTCATGGCATCCGGGCATTTTCAACGCCATATCCGGCGCATGCGGCGTGCCGCCTTGAGCCGTCGCAATACGTTGCTGGCGCACTGGCCACAGGGGGTAGAAGGGCTTGGAGAACTGCCGGCCATCGTCGCGGGCCTGCATGTGACCGTTGCGGTCAGCAGCCTTGAACGTGAACAGGCCTTGCTGGCGCTGGCCAGTCAGGTGGACGTAGAAATCAATGGGCTGAGCCGCTACTGGCTGCGTGATTCCACCGAGCCTGTGGATAACCGCGCCGGTCTGGTGCTGGGGTTTGCAGCCGTGCCCGAGGTGGCTATCAAAGCCGCACTCGCGCGCCTCAGCCACGTGTGGCGATAAAGCCCGTCGCCGCTGGCGCAGGTGGCGCCAGCGGCAGCAGGTCGACTCAGGTGCCCGACTTGATTTTGGTCCAGGCCCGCGTGCGGGCGCGTTCGGCTTCTCGGGGCAATGGGGTCAGGGTGTACAGCGTTTCCATTGCCGCTTGCGTCGGGTACAGGTTCGGGTTGTTACGGATGCTCGGGGCCACGAGGTCGGTCGCATCTTTGTTCGGGTTGGGATACCCGACAAAATCACTGATCGGTGCAATGACCTGGGGTTGTAGCAAGTAGTTGATGAAGGTGTAGGCGTCTTCTTTATCTTTAGCGCCTTTCGGGATCGCGAGCATGTCGAACCAGATCGGTGCGCCTTCTTTAGGCAAGCGCATGTCCACGGTTACGCCATTGTTGGCTTCCTTCGCCCGGTTGGCTGCTTGCGAGAAACTGCCGGAATACCCCACCGCCACGCAGATGTCGCCATTGGCGATGTCGGCCATGTACTTGGAGGAGTGGAAGTACGTGATGTACGGCCGAATCTTCAGCAGCAGGGCTTCAGCCTTGGCGTAGTCCTTTGGGTTGGTACTGTTGGGATCAAGCCCCAGATGTTGCAGCGCCAGCGGCAAAATTTCAGACGGCGAATCCAGTAACGCCACACCACATTGCTTGAGTTTGCTGATGTTCTCTTCATTGAAAATCAGATCCCAGCTATTCACAGGCGCCTGTTCACCCAGCGCCGCCTTGACCTTGTCCGGGTTGAACCCGATCAAAATCGTGCCGTACATGTACGGCACGGCGAACTGGTTGCCGGGGTCGTTGGCCTCGATCAGCTTCATCAGCTTGGGATCAAGATGGTTCCAGTTCGGGAGTTTGCTGCGATCCAGCGGCTGAAACACGCCCGCCTCGATCTGTTTGGCCAAAAACACATTCGACGGCACTACCACGTCATAGCCAGAGTTGCCGGTGAGCAGCTTGGCTTCCAGGGCCTCATTGGTGTCGAAAATGTCGTAGATCAGCTTCACCTTGGTGTCTTTTTTAAAATCCACCAAGGTCTGCGGGGTGATGTAGTCGAACCAGTTGTACACCCGCAACGTACGTTCTTCGGCATGGACGGCGGCGCTGGCCAGCGCCGCGGCACACAGCGCGGGAGCGAATAAACGCGTAAGAGCTTTCATTGTTATTAAATCCTTATTGAGCGCTCAAAAAGCCTTCAAGTACGTTGACGGCATTGACGCCAATCTCTTCTACCGCGTACCCGCCTTCCATCACGAACAGCGTTGGCTTGCCCAAGCGCGCAATGCGTTCGCCCATGCGCAGGTAGTCCGGGCTGTCGAGTTTGAACTGGGAAATCGGGTCGTTTTTGAACGTGTCCACGCCCAACGAAATCACCAGCACCTCGGCGTCGTAGCGCTCGATTTCAGCACACGCCTTTTCCAGTGCAGCGCTCCAACGATCCCAGGCCGAGCCTGCGGCCAGCGGGTAGTTGAAGTTGAAGCCTTCGCCCGCGCCTTCACCCACTTCGTCTTCGTAGCCCAGAAAGAACGGAAACTCCGCTTCAGGGTGGCCGTGGATCGAGGTGAACAACACGTCGCTGCGTGCGTAGAAAATCGACTGCGTGCCGTTGCCGTGGTGGTAGTCCACGTCAAGGATGGCCACTTTGCTGCGACCCTGATCGAGGAACGCCTGCGCCGCGATGGCGGCGTTGTTGAGGTAGCAATAACCGCCCATCAAATCGCTGGCGGCGTGATGGCCCGGTGGCCGGCACAAGGCGAACGCGCTGTGTGCGCCGCGCTGGATTTCTGCCTGTGCTGTCAGCGCCACTTGCGCCGCGCTGTAGGCCGCTTTCCACGTACCCGCCGTAATGGGTGCGCCGCCGTCGAAGCTGTAATAACCCAATTGCCCATGCAGGCTGGTGGGGATCACGGCGCGCAAGGTGCGGGCAGGCCAGGTGTAGGGCAACAGGTCGCCGTCGCGCCCGTGCTCGGTCCAGCGCGCCCAGGCGCCCTGAAAAAAATCCAGATAGGCCGGGGTGTGAATGCGTTCGAGGGGGCCGCGGCCAAAGTCTTGCGGGGCCTGCACCGGGCCCAGTTCGCGGGTGTGCACCCGTTGCAAGATGTGATCGGCACGCGAAGGCATTTCGAAGCAAGGCATCAGTTGCCCGTCCATCAACTCGCAACGGCCGTGATGCAGGTGGTGATCGTCTGAATAGATCGTCAGCATTTTTCTTATTCTCCGCAGGCTTGATCGGTGACCTACAGTTTTGCGGCCCTGAACGTTTCAGAGAACGGCAGGAGCGGCCAAAAGGGGATGGATATGGCCAATATGATTGACCTGAATTCGCCCCTTTTCGGCGCGGGCGTGCGCCATTTGCAGGCATCACCCTCAGCGGGCAGGGCATGGCGGGGTGTTTACGCGCGAAACTGGCTGGGTGAAACGCCGCTCCAGCGCACAAACGCGTGGCGAAAGCTGGCGGTTTCGCTGAAGCCCAGGTGTTCGGCGATCCGGTAGATCGGCCATTCCGTGTCGTTGAGCAGCCGTTTGGCGCGTTCAAAGCGCAGGTCGTCGAGCAGTGTTTGATAGCTGCACCCCATGTCGTGCAGGTGGCGGCGCAACGTGCGCGGCGAGCAGTTCATTTGCTCGGCCAGGCCCTCAAGCCCCGGGGCGGCCTGCAGTTGCGCGGTCAACAGCTGGCGGATGCGATCGAGCCACGACTGGCGGCCCGTGAACTCCAGGTTCTGTTTGCGGCAGCGCTCGGCCATGGCCTGATGGGTCACGGCATCGGCCAGCGGCAAGGGCTCATCGAGCCAGCGCGAGTCGAAGCCGAACGCGTTGTCACAGGCCTGGAAGGCATGCGGGCAGTCAAAGCTGTGGGCGTAATGGGCGTGATAATCCGGGGCAGGGTGAGCGAAGCGTGCCCCGACGAGGGGCAGCGAGCAGCCCAATAAATCCTCACAAATGACCTTGAGCGACGTCAGGCACAGCTCGGCGTTGAACACCGCCAGGTGCGGGCTTTCGCGATAACCCGTTGCGCAGAACCAGACGACGTCGTCTTCAAGGGCCAGGCTCAGTTCAAAAAGTGTTCCCAGCAACGCCGGGTAGCGCAAAGCCAGGCGTAAAGCGTCACCTAAGGTGGCACTGGTGAGTAAGGCGTAACCCAGCATGCCGTAGGACGACACGTGCATGCGCTGACCCAATTCGAGCCCGATTTCGCGACGAAGGGCCACGGCGTTGGCGCAGACGCGCATTTCTTGATTGGTGGTGATGCGCGTGTCGGCGCGGCTCAAGTCGGCGGCGCGTATGCCGCTGCCGGCCAGTAGCGCCTCACTCGACCAGCCTTCGGCCTGGAAGGTGCTGAGCACCAACGAAACTGCGTTCAGGGTAGTGAGATGGGAATGCAGCATGCTCGCTTCCAGCGGGGGGATGCTGGAAGGGAGCAAATTGTGTGCCGAGTCGCGCAGTGATGACCGGCGTTACACCAGCTCCCCGCACAGATCGAGTTCAATCAGGCGGCGCACGTCGGTCAATGACAGGTCGGCGCCCAGTAACGCCTGGAGCTTGCCGAACACCGCTTCGCGGGTCATGCCGCCCCCCGAGAGCACACCCGCCTCACGCAGGCGGCTACCGGCTTCGTACACGTCCAGCTCCACACCGCCTTCATGGCATTGGGTGATGGCGACAATCACGATGCCGTTTTCCTGCGCCCGTTGCAGGCTGGTAAGGAAAGCCGGGTCGTCACTGGGGCCGGTGCCGCTGCCAAAACATTCCAGCACCAGGGCTTCAAGGCCGCTGTTGAGCAGCGCCTCGAGCTGCGGCGCGCCAATGCCCGGCACCAGGGGCAGCACACCCACGCTGGCCACGTGCTTGGGCCGGGTATAGAACAGCTGGCCGGGGATGTCAGCGGCCGGGGTGCCGCCGCCGTTGCGGGCCAGGGTTACAAACGGGTGGCGCCCGAAACTGCGCACTTTGGCGCAGCGCGTCGGGGCCATCAGTTGGCCGTGGAAGTACAGCTGAACCCCGAACGGTTGACCCTCGGCCAACGCCGACAGCGCACCGCTGACGTTCTCCCAGGCGTCGCTGTCAGGCACGCCCGCAGGCAGCATGGAACCGGTGAACAGCACCGACGCCGGCAGGCCGATCAGTTGAAAGCACATTGCTGCCGCGCTGTAGGCCAACGTGTCTGTGCCATGCAGGACCAAGACGGCGTCGCAGTCCTCCTGCTCAACCGCTTCGACGATGGCCGCGCTCAGGCGCAACCAGTAGGCGGGCGTCATGTTGGCGCTGTCGATCAGTGGGCTCATCTCGCGAAAGCGCCATTGCGGCACGTGCAGGTCCGGCTGGCTGGCGAGAAACGCGCTCATGCGCGCTTCAAAACCCGAAGCGGGTGCAAGCCCGTTGGCGCTGGCTTGCATGCCGATGGTGCCGCCGGTGTACAGCACCATCACGCGTTTGGCAGGGTAGGAAGTGGCAGCAGTCATGTGGAGTCCCCATAAGCAAAAACGCGGCGGTTCTGTTCAGAACCGCCGCGTCAGTGTCAGCGTTTTGTGTCTTCGACCTTGGCGGCCGGTGTCGGCGGCCAGGCCTTCAAGTCCAGGTCCAGGTCCGGGAATTTACTGGAATCGAACACCGGTGTCTTGATCCCGGCGCGACGTTGGTCGTCGTAATCCTTGAGCACGCGCATGCAGATTTTGAACAGCATGGCCAAGGCAATCAGGTTCACGAACGCCAGCATGGTCATGGTGATGTCAGCGAAGGCGAAGACCGTTTGCAGGTTTTCAATCGAGCCCCAGAAGATCAACACCAGCACCAGTGCGCGGTAGCCCATCAGCGCCTTGCGGTTTTCACCGACCAGGAAACGCAGGTTGTTTTCGCCCAGGTAGTAGTTGTAGAGCATCGAGGTGAACACGAACAACGCCAGTGCCACGCTGATAAAAATGCGGCCCCATTCACCGACCACCGCGGCCAGCGAGTTTTGGGTCAGGGCAATGCCGTCGCCTTCAAAGCCTGGCGTGTAAAAGCCCGACAGCAAAATCAGCAGCGCCGTACAGGTGCAGATGACGAAGGTGTCGAGGAACACGCTGAACGCTTGCACCACGCCTTGTGCGATCGGGTGCTCAACGTCTGCCACGGCGGCCACGTTCGGGGCGCTGCCCAAGCCTGCTTCGTTGGCGAATACGCCACGTTTGACGCCCATCACAATCGCGCTGCCGATCAGGCCGCCAAACACCGGGTCCATGCCGAAGGCGCTTTTGACGATGTGGCCGAGCATGGCTGGCACTTGGTCAAACTGCAGCACGATCACGTACAGGGTCACGGCGATGTAGGCGAGGGTTTTGACCGGCACCAGCAGGTCGGCCACCGAGGCGATGCGTTTGATACCGCCGATGAACACCAGGCCCAGCAGCACGGCGATGGCAAACCCGGTGTAGTTGACCTGGAACCCGAACGCGTCTTGCAGCGAGTGCGTCACGGCGTGGGCTTGCAGGCCCATGAAGGCAAATCCGAAGGTGATCAGCAGCAAAACTGCCATCAATTTACCCATCCACGCTTTGCCCAGCCCGTGCTTCATATAGAAGGAAGGACCGCCGCGCAGTTGGCCTTCGGCATCGCGGCGTTTGTACAGCTGGCCCAGCGAGCATTCGATCAGGCTGCTGGACATGCCGACCAGCGCGGTTACCCACATCCAGAACACGGCGCCGGGGCCGCCGAGGGTCACGGCAATGCCGACGCCGGCGATGTTGCCCGCGCCCACGCGGCCCGCCAGGCTCAGCATCAATGCCTGAAACGAGCTCAGTTGACCGGCGCTGCTGCGCAAGCTGTCTTTGAACACCGCAAACATGTGCAGGAAGTAACGAAACTGAACGAAACGCGAGCGGATCGTGAAGTAGCCACCGAGCCCAACCATGAGCACGATTAGCACTTTCCCTGAGAGGAAGTCATTGATGACTTCAAGCATGGATTATTCCTCGCTGTTTTTATCTGATGGCAATACGGCCGGATCGAAATATCGCGTTACACCCGTGTGTGCAGGGCGAAAACGTAGGCGATCAAGGCGACCCTGGCCATGTTGCTGCTTGGTTTACGATGCTGTTTGCGCAGTGCCACTGGCCGCTGTTGCGGGGCCGATGCATGGCAAGAGGGCGGGCACTATACCTAGGCGCAGTGGAAGCGTCTGCATAAGCCATTGATTTTTCATCTGCATACGTCTGAAAAGCGCTGCTTAGATGTAGGAATTAACCGCGATTCAGAGGGTGCGAGCACCGGCCGCAACCTTCGTGTGGAGGGGGTTGAACATCGGATGGACGGGCATTGTTCACCCGAGAGCTGCGGCAGGCCGCATGAGGCCCGCAGAACGCTGCTCAAGGCCACGCCAGCGTGGCTGAAAACCGCTGAAAATCAGGGTTTTCGTACGATGCTTCCCTTTCATTCCGCAGAAACTTCCTTGAAAATCCCGTTCGCTTGCGCCTGCCAATTTCGGGGACTAGTCTCGGCCCACCGCTGCACACTCAGCGGTCGGGTTTAGTCGCCCGATATGAAACCAGGCGCAAGGCGCCACCTCCGCGAGGCGCTTTTTTTCGGCCTCACGTTTTATGGTGGCCGTGCGCAGGGCGCCTTCGAGCGCGCCGGGTTCCTGGTTTCTCCGGTCGACTAACCTGCGTACGGCTGCCACCCATCGTTTAGTCGCGACCGGTGACAGCTCCTTTATCGAAACCGGGAGTCATGTCATGAAAAAAATTGTTCCAGATCCCCCTTCGTCCGGCCTGCCGGATGCGGCTGAGTGCCTTGCCCTGTCACTTGACCGTGCGGCCGCCGAGCGCGCGCTCAATTACTACCTTAACGACCATCAGCCTGCTCGCCCCGTGGGCACTGCCACGTATGCCATACCCGACAGTGTCAATTTAGAAGCGGCCCTGGCCCAGGCGTCAGACTTGTTGCGCTGCATGGGAGCAACGGCGAGCGAGGCGGGGAATGGATTGAACGGGTCGCCGCGCGATGTGGTGTTGTCGATTGTGCATTTGGCGGAGCTGGCCAAGGCGTACGTCGACAAATCGCTGGACTGTCTGGTGGCGCACTAAGCCGCACGCGCCTGCTTGGCGACAGGCGCGTCAAACCCCTGTTGGGTGCAACGACAGGCGAGCAAAAAAAAAAGGACCTGCAGATAAATCTGCAAGTCCTCAAAAGGTGAGAGGTGTCTAGTCCCTCGACCTGGTGATCGTGTTACCGCATCAGGCCTTCAGAGGCACCAGACGCGGAGCAATCATGTTTTCCGGGCGCAGGATGTCGTCGAGCATGGCGTCGTCGAGCAAGCCTTCTTCGCGCACCAGTTCCAGCACGCCGCGGCCGCTTTCGAGGGCGATACGGGCGATGCGGGTGGCGTTTTCATAGCCGATGTACGGGTTCAGTGCAGTCACCAGACCGATCGAGTGTTCGACCAGTTCGCGGCAGCGCGCTTCGTTGGCGGTGATGCCGACGATGCAGTGTTCGCGCAGCATGTCCATGGCACGTTGCAGCAGGCGGATCGAGTCGAAGATCTTGAAGGCGATCAAGGGCTCCATCACGTTCAATTGCAGTTGGCCACCTTCGGCGGCGATGGTCAGTGCCAAGTCGTTACCGATGATCTGGAACGCCACTTGGTTAACGGCTTCCGGGATAACCGGGTTGACCTTGCCAGGCATGATCGAGCTGCCGGGCTGACGCGCTGGCAGGTTGATTTCGTTGATGCCGGTACGTGGGCCGCTGGACAGCAGGCGCAGGTCGTTGCAGATCTTCGACAGTTTGACCGCGGTACGCTTGAGCATGCCGGAGAACAGGACGAATGCGCCCATGTCCGAGGTGGCTTCGATCAAGTCGGCGGCCGGCACCAGCGGGTGGCCGCTGATGGTGGCCAGACGGGTCACGGCCAGGTTCTGGTAGCGCGGGTCGGCGTTGATGCCGGTCCCGATGGCAGTACCGCCCAGGTTCACTTCGGTCAGCAGCTCTGGCGCCAGTGTTTTCAGGCGAGCCAAGTCTTCGCCCAAGGTGGTGGCGAAAGCGTGGAATTCCTGGCCGAGGGTCATCGGCACGGCGTCTTGCAGCTGGGTACGGCCCATTTTCAGGACGTGGTTGAATTCAACCCCTTTGGCCGCGAACGCTTGAATCAGGCTGTCGAGGCTGGCCAACAGCGCATCGTGACCCAACAACAGGCCCAGACGGATGGCCGTCGGGTAGGCGTCGTTGGTGGACTGCGCCATGTTCACGTCGTTGTTAGGGTGCAGGTATTGGTATTCGCCTTTCTGGTGGCCCATGGCCTCCAGCGCGATGTTGGCGATGACTTCGTTGGCATTCATGTTGGTTGAAGTGCCAGCGCCGCCTTGAATCATGTCCACCACGAACTCTTCGTGGAAGTCGCCGCGCACCAGACGGGCGCAGGCTTCACTGATGGCCGCATGCTTTGGCGCGCTCAGGTGGCCCAGTTCGCGGTTAGCATCTGCCGCGGCTTGCTTGACCATGGCCAGGGCCACAACCAACTTTGGGTAATGCGAAATCGGAACGCCGGAGAGACGGAAGTTATTCACCGCTCGCAGGGTCTGGATGCCGTAATACGCTTGAGCGGGTACTTCGAGTACGCCAAGCAGGTCTTTTTCAGTGCGGAAAGATGCAGCGGAGGACATGATAGAAATCATCTCGATAAGGACCCGGTATAGGCCGGAACGCTGCGAATCCTAGGCTTGCGGGGTATTTTGGGCCAATGCCTTTAAACACTATCCTATGCAGAAACGGCATAATGCCGACGTGACGCGACGGGCGCGTCGAACGTGTGACCCAATTTGGTGCGCCTCTGGGAGGCTCGATGAATCTCGAAAGTAAATGGCTGGAGGACTTCAGTGCCCTGGCCGCCACGCGCAGTTTTTCTCAAGCGGCTGAGCGTCGTTTTGTGACGCAACCGGCCTTCAGTCGACGTATTCGCAGCCTCGAAGCGGCCTTGGGGCTGACGTTGGTGAATCGTTCCCGCACCCCGGTGGAGTTGACCGCGGCCGGTCAGTTGTTTTTGGTCACGGCGCGCACAGTGGTCGAGCAGCTTGGGGAGGTGTTGCGTCACCTGCATCACCTCGAAGGCGGCCAGGGTGAGGTCATGCAAGTGGCTGCCGCTCACTCGTTGGCGCTGGGGTTTTTCCCGCGCTGGATCGCCCAATTGCGTAACGAAGGGCTGAACATTGCGACACGTCTTGTTGCGACTAACGTCGGAGACGCCGTGCACGCATTGCGTGAGGGCGGTTGCGATTTGATGCTGGCGTTTTACGACCCGGACGCGGCGTTGCAGATGGACCCGGAGATTTTCCCGTCGCTGCATTTAGGCAATACCGAGATGTTGCCGGTGTGCGCCGCGGATGCGGACGGCAAGCCGCTGTTCGACCTGGAAGGCGATGCAAGCGTGCCCTTGCTGGCCTACAGCGCGGGGGCGTTTTTAGGCCGTTCGGTCAATTTGTTGCTGCGCCAGCGCAGCCTGCGCTTTACCACTATTTATGAAACCGCCATGGCGGACAGCCTCAAAAGCATGGCGCTGGAAGGGTTGGGCATTGCGTGGGTGCCGCATTTGAGTGTGCGCGCCGAGCTGGCACGCGGCGAACTGGTGGTGTGTGGCGGGCCGCAATGGCACGTGCCGCTGGAGATTCGCTTGTACCGCTGTGCCTTGGTGCGCAAGGCCAACGTGCGGTTGTTGTGGCGCAAGCTTGAAGGTGGCGCCGCGCCTGCAGCGACGTGAAGGGCAAGGCTTCTGGATCAGGCTTTGCCCCTCCACACAACGGGGTATTTCAGTTGTGTCGTTCACTGCGTGAGCGCAATCGTGAAAAAACGTAGGGGTGTTAATTGGCCGCTTTTTCCAGCCGTGTAGACGGGCTAAAAAACGCCGTTAGTTAGCCGGTTAACCTGCACGTAGCGCGCGTTCACTTGAATGTGTCGTGCCCGCTTTAGGCGTGATGGAAAGACAGCCCGTGTCTTTTTAAGGGGCGTCCCTCAGGTAATTAACAATGTGCTCACGGTTTTTGGGTGTATAGCGATAGCAATTGGCGCGGCCCTTACTCACCTCGGGGTACACATAGGTTTCACACGGCAAACCCCACGCGTTCCAGCCGATTTCGGCATCTTCATGGGTCGCTGTGAAACTGTGCCCAACTTCATGGGCAATCACTTGATAGCTGCTGACACTGGCAATCAGGGCGGGTTGTCGCGGGAGGGCCGCACCTAATACCTGGTCATTAATTTTGCCCTGGGTGACCAGAATGTAACGGTCGGTGCGGGTCCAGCCCAAGTTGTGGGTGTTTCTATAGTCGGCCGCCACCGCCATCCAGCGGTCAGCGACGGCTTGGGCATTTTGAGAGGCGTATTTGAAGTTCGTGACGCCCGGGATGTTTCTGAGCATGTTGAATTCGAACGTGCGTCCTGTGATGGCGGAGATTTCTTCAGTGAAGGCTTTGAAATATTGAAGGCCGAGAACGCGGTCGCTCAGGGTGACATCGTCGTGAACAAAAATATGAAACGTGATGGGCTTCATCGATAAATCCTTTTATGTATGAAGAGCGCCTCGCAGCGGGTGCGGAACGCGGTGTCATGTCAGTTTTCAAGGTGACTTCATCAGTTAAGGCTCAGTGGGTGGTTTTAACGACGCGGGGGTGTCTGTGAGTCGACCTGTTTATTTCGCCTGTAGCCGTAGGCTTTTTCGATTGTTTGCCGGCGTGGTGGCGGGATCGCGGGCATGCCTGTGGCCTGACCCAAGGGTCAGTAAAACCGGGTGTTTGCCGGATTTAAACGGCCGCGGACAGATGGTCGTCAAAGGTGCTTTTAACGCACTTCTTTGGGGTATACTGCGCGGCCTTCGGCTGGCTTGACCGGCCTTAATTCCTATAACAAGCCACGTCGGATCCCCCACGTGGCTTGTTGTTTTTTGACGCGCCTGCGGGCGCCCAAGAGAAGAGGCGCGACGATGAGTGCACTGGTAGGCGTGATCATGGGCTCCAAGTCCGATTGGTCCACCCTCAGCCACACCGCCGATATGCTGGAAAAACTCGGCATCCCTTATGAAGTGAAAGTGGTCTCTGCCCACCGAACGCCGGATTTGCTGTTCCAGTATGCCGAAGAGGCCGAAGGCCGCGGAATCGAGGTCATCATTGCCGGTGCCGGTGGCGCAGCCCACTTGCCAGGCATGTGTGCGGCTAAAACCCATTTGCCTGTACTCGGCGTGCCGGTGCAGTCGTCGATGCTGTCGGGTGTCGACTCGCTGCTGTCGATCGTGCAAATGCCCGCGGGCATTCCGGTGGCGACGCTGGCCATCGGCAAGGCCGGTGCGATCAACGCCGCGTTGTTGTCCGCCAGCATCCTGGGCGCCAAACACCCGCAATTCCATACCGTTTTGAAAGCATTCCGTGCTGAACAGACTGACAGCGTGCTGGACAATCCAGACCCGCGCCTGGCCTGAGGTTTCTGACGATGAAAATCGGTGTAATCGGTGGCGGCCAGTTGGGTCGCATGCTGGCTCTGGCGGGCACTCCGCTGGGCATGAACTTCGCCTTCCTTGACCCGGCGCCCGACGCCTGTGCGGCGCCTTTGGGCGAGCATATCCGTGCGGACTACGGGGATCAGGATCACCTGCGCCAGTTGGCGGACGAAGTCGATCTGGTGACCTTTGAGTTTGAAAGCGTGCCAGCCGAAACCGTGGCGTTCCTGTCGCAATTCGTACCGGTGTACCCGAGTGCCGATGCGCTGCGCATTGCCCGTGATCGCTGGTTCGAAAAAAGCCTGTTCAAGGACTTGGGTATTCCTACCCCGGCCTTTGCCGACATTCAGTCCCAGGCGGATCTGGATGCAGCGGTGGCCAGTATTGGCCTGCCAGCCGTGCTCAAAACCCGCACCCTGGGTTACGACGGCAAGGGCCAGAAAGTGCTGCGCAACCCGGCCGATGTGGTGGGTACGTTTGCCGAGCTGGGCAGCGTCGCGTGCCTGCTGGAAGGGTTTGTGCCCTTCACGGGTGAAGTGTCGCTGATTGCCGTGCGCGGTCGTGATGGCGAAACCCGGTTCTACCCGTTGGTGCACAACACCCACGACAGCGGCATTCTCAAGCTGTCGGTTGCCAGCACCGATCACCCGCTGCAAGCACTGGCTGAAGACTACTCCAGCCGGGTCCTCAAGCAGCTGGATTACGTGGGCGTGATGGCGTTCGAGTTCTTTGAAGTCGACGGTGGCCTCAAGGCCAACGAAATCGCGCCCCGCGTTCACAATTCGGGCCACTGGACAACCGAAGGCGCCGAGTGCAGCCAGTTTGAAAACCACCTGCGTGCCATTGCCGGGCTGCCATTGGGCTCGACCGCCAAAGTGGGCGAGAGCGCCATGCTCAACTTTATTGGCACGGTGCCACCGGTTGAGAAGGTGATCGCGATTGCCGACTGCCATTTGCATCACTATGGCAAGGCGTTCAAGGCGGGCCGCAAAGTGGGTCACGCCAACCTGCGTTGTGCGGACATGGCGACCCTGCAAGCGCAGATCCTGCGGGTCGAAGCGCTGATCGACGAAGCCTGAGCGGTACATCGGCGGGAACCATTCGGTTGCCGCCGCCCTCTGATGGCGTGATGCCAAAGTGCTGACTAGGCTTTGGTTTAACGCCATTTAAAGAGAGGAAGCGTCCATGGGCATTATCGGAACCATTTTTATCGGCTTGATCGTTGGCCTGCTGGCCCGTTTCCTGAAGCCGGGCGATGACAGCATGGGCTGGATCATGACCATCCTGCTGGGTATCGGCGGTTCGTTGGCAGCCACCTATGGCGGCCAAGCGCTGGGTATCTACAAGGCGGGCGAAGGTGCCGGCTTTATTGGTGCCGTGGTCGGTGCCGTGATTCTGCTGGTCATTTACGGCCTGGTCTCAAAAAAGAGCTGATTGGACGTGGGTGCTCTCTGCGCCCGGCGCAGAGAGCGCTAGAATGCGCGGCGTCTTACGTCTTTCTTAATTGAGTCCGCCATGCGCCGTCTTGTAATGACCTTTCTTTTGCTGGGCGCAAGCCTGGTACACGCGGCAGACCTGCCGGAAACCGACTGGCTTGACCTGATGCCCAAGTCGGATCAAATGGCCCTTGAACAGATGCCTGAAATCGACCACGACTCGCCTGAAGCTCAGGGGACGTTTACCGATAAGGGTGGCCTGAAACAAAGCAAAGGCCTGCCGGCCGTGATGTATTCCACCAAGACAGTGGCCAGCATGAACGGCAAGCACATCCGTCTGGGCGGCTATCCGGTGCCGCTGGAAAGCGACGCGAAAGGGCGCAGCACGCTGTTTTTCCTTGTGCCTTATCCGGGTGCCTGTATCCACGTTCCGCCGCCGCCTCCCAATCAACTGGTGCTGGTGCGTTATCCAAAAGGCTTGAAGCTGGATGACATTTACACACCGCTGTGGGTCACGGGGACGTTGAAGGTTGAAAAGGTCAGCAATGATCTGGCCGATGCGGCGTATGCGCTGGACGCCGGGCAGGTGCGGGTGGTGAAGGAAGAGGATCTGTAAGGCTGTTGCCAGTCGCTGACGGGCCGCGCAGTGATCGCGGCTGCGCGTCAGCGACTGCAGAGGTTAAAGCGCGTTTGCGCTGATACTGACGCCCAGCGTGTGGCTGGCGCCGGGTTCCAGTGTGATCACGTCGTCCATCACGTTGGCCGTTTCGATGCACAGCATGCGCTGCCAGCCGTCGGCGGCCATGTCGTTGAAACGCGCGGTCTTGTCGATCCACGGGTTCCAGATCACGGCGCTGCGTGAACCACAGCTCTTGAGGGTGATGCGACGTTCCCATTCAGGGTCAACGATGCTCAGTGTGTCAGGGGTGTCGAGGTAGATGCGGTCGGTTTCGCCGCTGAAGGTCAAATCCCCTGACTGCTTGACGCGTTTCCAGTCATCCAGGGTTTCGATGTAGGTCAGCCCCTCCACGCCTTCGACATGCACCTGGCGCACATCGCTGACCGCAAAATAGCTGTGCAGCGCCTGGCTGATGCTCACGGCGGTGTCGCTGCGGTTATGGCTGACGAGGTTCAGGTGCAGTTGAGTGTCGAGGCGGATGTGCAGGGTCAGGGTCACGTCGTGCGGCCAGCCGGGCAGGCCGCCCTCAACCTGAGGCAAACGCAGCGCTATATGCAGCGCCTCGCCGGCGTCATCGTAATCGTGCAGCTCCCACTCTCGCGTGCGCACCAGACCATGGGCCGTGGCGGGTTCTGCGCTGACGCGCATGGCTTGCACGCTGGGCGGGTTGAGGGCCAGGTTGCCAAACCAGGGCCAGCAAATCGGTACGCCGGTGCGAATGCCTTTGCCGTGGGTGTATTGGGCTTTTTCGTTCAGCCAGATCACCGGCTTGTCCTTGCCGACCTGATAACTGAGCACCTGTGCGCCCTGTTTGGCGATCAGCAGTTGCGCGTGCCCGTGGATAAAGTGCCAGCAGTCCAGCTCGCCCAATTTCAGTGAAGTGCTCGGGAGTGACGTGTGGCTGGGCATGACAGGCTCTCTATGACAGGACAGGGGCAGCAGTAGACCGGCAAAACGCCGTCAGGTTTAACGGCGTGGCGGCACTGAGCGCGTGCGGCCGCTGCCATCGATGGCGACGAACACAAATACCGCTTCGGTCACTTTGCGCCATTCGCTGGAGAGCGGGTCGTCGCTCCACACTTCGACCATCATCTGAATCGAACTGCGGCCGATTTCCAGGGCCTGGGTGTAGAAGGACAATTGCGCGCCGACGGCGACCGGGACCAGAAACGCCATGCGGTCGATGGCGACGGTGGCGACACGTCCGCCCGCCACTTTGCTGGCCATGGCCGTGCCGGCGAGGTCCATCTGGGACACCAGCCAACCGCCGAAAATATCGCCAAAACCATTGGTTTCGCGTGGCAGGGCAGTAATTTGCAAGGCCAGGTCGCCTTGCGGGATTGGATCTTCTTGTTCGAGCTCTAGCATGCCGAAGGGCCTCTGACCCGTGATTCATCATGTGTATTGCGGGTGAAAAAGCGTCTTTAGAAAAACGATTCAGCCCGAACATACTCCGTTCGTCACGTTCTTCCCAAGCCGCACCAAGGGGAAACATCGTCGATGTATCGGCTGAAGGGACGCATTAGGGCGTTTCGTACAGCCACTCACCATCCGTAGGTCGTTGCTTACGGTCCGCGAGTATATCGGTCGGCAACGCCGTCGACGACCGTCTGATTCTGCTTTTTAAAAGGCCGACACGTCTACCTCTGTGCTTTTGCAGACAATTTGTTATCGTTCGGGACCGCCCGGCCGATGCCGGCGGTGTTGCTGCTTTTGCCTAGCCTAATAAGAGATGCCCAAATCCGATGATCACCGAGCCTTCCAGTGCTGCGCCTCCCTCGCGTCCCCTGACCCGTAATGACTACAAAACCTTGTCGCTGTCCGCCTTGGGTGGTGCGCTGGAGTTTTACGATTTCATTATTTTTGTGTTCTTTGCCACGGTGGTCGGCAAGCTGTTTTTCCCGGCCGACATGCCCGAGTGGCTACGGTTGATGCAGACCTTCGGTATTTTCGCGGCCGGTTATCTGGCGCGGCCGCTAGGTGGCATTGTCATGGCGCACTTTGGCGACCTGCTGGGGCGCAAGAAGATGTTCACCTTGAGCATTTTCATGATGGCTGTGCCGACACTGATCATGGGGTTGTTGCCCACCTATGCGCAGATTGGCATGTGGGCGCCGATCCTGTTGCTGCTGATGCGAGTGATTCAGGGCGCAGCCATTGGGGGTGAAGTGCCGGGGGCCTGGGTCTTTGTGGCCGAGCACGTGCCGCCACGGCATGTGGGCTATGCCTGCGGCACGCTGACCTGCGGCCTGACGGCGGGTATTTTGCTGGGCTCGCTGGTGGCTACGGCCATCAACACGATTTATACCCCGGTGGAGGTGTCGGACTACGCGTGGCGTATTCCCTTCCTGCTGGGCGGTGTGTTTGGTTTGTTTTCGGTCTACCTGCGTCGCTGGTTGCACGAAACCCCCGTGTTTGCCGAGTTGCAACTGCGCAAGGCATTGGCAGAAGAAGTGCCGCTCAAAACCGTACTGCGCGATCACCGTGGCGCCATCGCCGTGTCGATGCTGCTGACGTGGTTGCTGTCGGCCGGGATCATCGTGGTGATCTTGATGACCCCGACCGTGCTGCAAACCATTTATGGCTTCTCGGCCACGGTTTCGCTGAAAGCCAATAGCCTGGCGATTGTCTTTTTGAGCCTGGGGTGTATTGCGTCGGGTGCGCTGGCGGATCGGTTTGGGGCGGGCAAGGTGTTTGTCTTCGGGTGTGCTGCGCTGTTGATCACCTCGTGGACCTTCTACCACAGCCTGTTGCAACACCCGGATTGGCTGTTTCCGTTGTACGCGTTGAGTGGTTTGTTCGTAGGAACCATCGGCGCCGTGCCGTATGTCATGGTCAAGGCGTTCCCGCCGGTTGTGCGTTTCAGCGGTTTGTCGTTTTCCTACAACTTGGCCTATGCCATTTTCGGCGGTTTGACCCCGATGGCCGTGACCTTATTGCTCAAAGAAAGCCCGATGGGCCCGGCGTATTACGTTGCAATCATTTGTACGATGGGGTTGCTGGTGGGTGCTTATCTTTGGAAGAAAGGGCGCTGACCCGCAGGCTATAGCGTTTGCGCATCACAACACTTCTCTTTAAAAGGCCAGCCATTCATTGCGAATGCTGGCCTTTCATCTAATTGTCACAATCGGTTCATAGAGTAGTCACATGGCCTGCAGATACTGGCCCCCGATTCATCTAACCCCGTTTGCTAGGAGTAAGGCATGAGACTGAAGCGTGTGATGGCGGCCCTGACTTTTGTCGCCGCAGGCGTTGCAACTGCGAATGCGGTTGCCGCGGGTGTTGATCCGGCAATCCAGCCGTACGTTAAGACCACCGGTGTGTCGGGTAACCTCTCCAGCGTTGGTTCCGACACCCTGGCGAACCTGATGACCTTGTGGGCTGAGGCTTACAAAAAAGAATACCCGAACGTCAATATCCAGATTCAGGCTGCCGGTTCTTCGACCGCGCCACCGGCGATCACTGAAGGCACCGCTAACCTGGGCCCGATGAGCCGCAAGATGAAAGACAACGAACTGGCGGCCTTCGAGCAGAAGTACGGCTACAAGCCGACCGCTATCCCGGTGGCTGTCGATGCCCTGGCGGTGTTCGTGCACAAAGACAACCCGATCAAGCACATGACCATGGAGCAAGTTGACGCTGTCTTCTCCTCCACGCGTCTGTGTGGCGGCAAATCGGACATCAAAACCTGGGGTGACCTGGGGGTGACCGGCGATCTGGCCAACAAGCCGGTGCAACTGTTTGGTCGTAACTCGGTGTCCGGCACCTACGGTTACTTCAAGGAAGAAGCCCTGTGCAAAGGTGACTTCAAGCCAAACGTGAACGAACAGCCGGGCTCGGCCTCGGTGGTGCAGTCGATCAGCAGCTCGCTCAACGGCATCGGTTATTCGGGCATCGGTTACAAAACCGCCAGCGTGAAAACCGTACCGCTGGCCAAGAAAGGCAGCACGGAGTTCGTTGAAGACACCGAAGAAAACGCCTTGAACGGCAAATACCCGTTGTCGCGTTTCCTCTACGTGTACGTGAACAAAGCACCGAACAAGCCACTGAACCCGCTGGAAGCCGAGTTCATCAAGCTGGTGCTGTCCAAGCAAGGTCAAGAGGTCGTGGTCAAGGATGGCTACATCCCGCTGCCAGCCAAAGTCGCTGCCAAAGCCTTGGCTGACCTGGGTTTGAAAGAAGGCGCATAACCCTGTAACGGCTGGCGCAGGCTGCGAGCACGACGCGCAGCCTGCGCCAGCGACCACAGGTTGTGGGCCCGGTAACTACTCAATTTTCCATTCCGCTGCCAGCACCACTGGGCAGCGGCTTTTTTGCGTCACTGCTTTGTCATCTTTTTGTCATACAGGACCGCTAGGGTGTGCGCATGAATGATCTGGCCAATTCCCCAATGACTACGACATCCGCTCCCAAGCGCATTGATTTCAATACGCCTGAACTGCAACGCAAGCGCCGCATGCGTGCGCTCAAAGATCACTTGACCCGCTGGTATGTATTTATCGGCGGTCTCGCCGTGCTCGGCGCGATCACACTGATTTTCTTCTTCCTCGGTTATGTGGTGCTGCCGCTGTTCCAGGGCGCCGACCTGAATGCCAAACAGGCGATTACGCCCGTGTGGATGCAGGACGCAGGCAAGCCGTTGATGCTGTCGGTCGAAGAGCAAAATCAGGTGGGTATGCGCGTGTCCGATCAGGGCATGGTGCTGTTCTTCAATGCCAAGAGCGGCGAAGAACTCTCCCGCGTGAACCTGCCGCTGCCCGCCGACACCCATGTGACGTCGCTGGGCGAGGATCAGCCGGGTAACCCGGTGGTGGCCTTGGGCTTGTCCAACGGCCAGGCGCTGGTGTTTCGCCACAAGTATAAAGTCAGCTACCCGGATGGCAAAAAGACCATCAGCCCGGCCATCGAATACCCGTACGGCGAGGCGCCCGTCGCGCTTGACCCTCAAGGGCGTGCGCTGGATCACGTGAACCTCAGCGTGAACGATTCGACGCTGGTGCTGGCGGGCTCGACCGGCGCGCAATTGCACGTGCTGTCGTTGGCCAGTGAAGAAAACATGATGACGGGTGAGGTCACGAACTCCGAGACCCGCATCGAGCTGCCGCAGATGACCGAGAAGGTCAAAGCGCTGTACATCGACCCGCGTCAGCAGTGGCTGTATGTCATCAATGGCCGCGCTCAGGCCGACGTGTTCAGCCTGCGCGACAAAAGCTTGAATGGCCGTTACAAACTGGCCGAAGACGCCACCACTGAAATCACTGCCAGTACGCAGTTGGTGGGTGGCATTTCGCTGATCCTGGGTGACTCCACCGGCAGCCTGAGCCAGTGGTTCATGGCCCGCGACCCTGATGGCGAACAGCGCTTCAAGCACATCCGCAGCTTCAAGATGGGCGACTCTCCGATTGTTGAAATCACCGCCGAACAACGCCGCAAGGGTTTCCTGGCGCTGGACGCTGCCGGTGACATCGGTGTGTTCCACAGCACCGCGCATCGCACCCTGCTGGTCGAGAAGGTCGCTGAAGGCCCGGGCATCATGGCGCTGTCGCCTCGTGCCAACCGCGTCATCGTGGAAGAGGGCGGCAAGCTGCTGCCCTTGACCTTGAAGAACCCGCACCCGGAAGTGTCCTGGAGCGCGCTGTGGAGCAAGGTCTGGTACGAGAACTACGACGAACCGAAATACGTCTGGCAGTCGACCGCGGCCAACACCGACTTCGAACCGAAGATGAGCCTTGCACCGCTGACCTTCGGTACGTTGAAAGCGGCGTTCTACGCGATGTTGCTGGCTGCACCGCTGGCAGTGGCCGCCGCGATCTACACCGCTTACTTCATGGCCCCGAGCCTGCGCCGCAAGGTCAAGCCGGTGATCGAACTGATGGAAGCGATGCCGACAGTGATTCTGGGCTTCTTCGCCGGTCTGTTTTTGGCGCCGTATGTCGAGGGGCATCTGCCGGGGATTTTCAGCCTGTTAATGCTGCTGCCGATCGGGATTTTGCTGGCGGGCTTCACCTGGAGCCGTCTGCCGGACTCGATCCGCCTGCGCGTACCGGATGGCTGGGAAAGCCTGATTCTGATCCCGGTGATTCTGTTCATTGGCTGGTTGTCGCTGTACATGAGCCCGTTCATGGAAGCCTGGTTCTTCGGCGGTGACATGCGCCTGTGGATCTCCCACGACCTGGGCATCACCTATGACCAGCGCAACGCTCTGGTGGTCGGGCTGGCGATGGGGTTTGCCGTAATCCCGAACATTTACTCGATTGCTGAAGATGCCGTGTTCAGCGTGCCGCGCGGCCTGACGCTGGGGTCGCTGGCGCTGGGTGCCACGCCGTGGCAAACCATGACCCGCGTGGTGATCCTGACCGCCAGCCCGGGGATTTTCTCGGCCCTGATGATCGGCATGGGCCGTGCGGTGGGCGAGACCATGATCGTGCTGATGGCCACGGGCAACACGCCGGTCATGGAAATGAACCTGTTCGAAGGCTTGCGTACCCTGGCGGCGAACGTAGCGGTGGAGATGCCGGAGTCCGAAGTGGGCGGCAGTCACTACCGTGTGCTGTTCCTCTCGGCGCTGGTGCTGCTGTTGTTCACCTTCATCATGAACACTCTCGCTGAGCTGATCCGTCAGCGTCTGCGCAAGAAATATTCGTCGCTTTAAGGAAGGTAGAAGTCTGTGAAACAGAATTCCCTCAAAGGTTGGTTCAAGAGCGGCGCCCCGGGCGTCTGGATCAGCGGTGGCGCAGTGTCGCTCGCGGTCATCATGACCATTGGTTTGCTGGCCGTGATTGCGGTGCGCGGGTTGGGCCACTTTTGGCCAGCTGATTTGGTGCTGGCGCAGTACAACGTGCCGGGTTCTGCCCATCACGTGGTGCTGGGCGAAGTGGTGCAAAAGGAAGAAGTACCCCGCGAGCGCCTGAAAAGCGCCGGTTTGCCGGTGCCGGAGCAAGGCCCGGAGTTCATGACCCGCGAGCTGATCAAGGTCGGCAACCGCGACCTGAACGGCAACGACTTTTCCTGGGTGGTGGGCGAGTGGCTGACTGACCTGAAGACCCCGCCCGAGTTACTGGCCATTGAGCGCCGTGAGTGGGGCAACTTCTACGGCTACCTGGTCAATGTGAAAGAAAACGGCAAGGTGATTGCCGAAGGTGAAGCGGCGTGGCCTGAGCTGCAAGCGCGGGTCAAGCGCGTCAACGATCTGGCCAAGCAACTCAGCCAGTTGGAAAAGAAAGACATTGGCGCCATCAACTATGGCTTGGAACGGATCCGTCTGCAGGGTCGCAAGCTGGAGCTGGAAGGCAAACTGACACCGCAAGCCCAGGCGGACATGGAAGCCGAACGTGCCGAGCTGAATGCGCGCTACAAAGCGATTGAAGACCGCTTGGGTGATCTGCATGCCCAGTTCAATCGCGACAGCCTGACGGCCCGCGATGCCAACGGCAAAGAACTCGAAATCAACATCGGCAAAGTGGTCAAGGCCTACCAGCCGAACGCCATGAACAGCTGGCAGAAACTGGCGATGTACTTCAGCAATATTTGGGAATTCCTGAGCGAAGACCCGCGTGAAGCCAACACCGAGGGCGGGATCTTCCCGGCGATTTTCGGCACCGTGATGATGACCCTCATCATGGCCGTGATCGTCACGCCGTTCGGTGTGCTGGCGGCGGTGTACCTGCGTGAATACGCCAAGCAGAACACCCTGACCCGGGTGATCCGTATTGCGGTGAATAACCTGGCCGGTGTGCCGGCGATTGTGTACGGCGTGTTTGGTCTGGGCTTCTTTGTGTACGTGCTGGGCGGCTCGGTTGACCGTCTGTTCTTTGCCGAGGCACTGCCCGCGCCGACGTTTGGCACGCCGGGCCTGATGTGGGCCTCGCTGACGCTGGCGCTGCTGGCGGTTCCTGTGGTGATCGTGGCCACGGAAGAAGGCCTGGCGCGTATTCCGCGTACGGTGCGCGAAGGCTCGCTGGCGCTGGGTGCGACCAAGTCCGAGACCTTGTGGAAGATCGTATTGCCCATGGCCAGCCCGGCGATGATGACCGGCATGATCCTCGCCGTGGCGCGGGCAGCGGGCGAAGTGGCACCGTTGATGCTGGTGGGTGTGGTCAAGCTGGCACCTTCGCTGCCGCTGGACGGTAACTACCCGTACCTGCACCTGGACCAGAAGATCATGCACCTGGGCTTCCATATTTATGACGTGGGCTTCCAGAGCCCGAACGTTGAAGCGGCGCGGCCGCTGGTATACGCCACGGCGCTGCTGCTGGTGCTGGTGATCGCGACCCTGAACCTGTCGGCGGTGTGGATTCGTAACCACCTGCGCGAGAAGTACAAGGCGCTGGAAAGCTGATAACGAACACTGACGGCAGGAGCGGCCCATGGGCCCTCCCGCCCACGAGAAGCCCGGTTGTAGACAACCGGAACGAATTTTTAGCGTATGGAGCAACCCATGCAGCATGAATCCACGTCCCACGGCATCAACATGTCCGCCTTGGGTCGCACCAAACAAAGCTTGAACCTGGCCAATGAAGAAGTTGCCATTGAAGTCCCGGGGCTGAATCTTTATTACGGCGAAAAGCAGGCGCTGTTCGACGTGAGCCTGAACATTCCGAAACAACGCGTGACTGCGTTCATCGGGCCGTCGGGTTGCGGCAAGTCCACCCTGCTGCGTACGTTCAACCGCATGAACGATTTGGTAGACGGCTGCCGCGTTGAAGGTGAAATCAACCTTTACGGTCATAACATCTACCGCAAGGGCGAAGACGTTGCCGAGCTGCGTCGCCGCGTGGGCATGGTGTTCCAGAAGCCTAACCCGTTCCCCAAAACCATCTACGAAAACGTGGTTTACGGCCTGCGCATTCAGGGCATCAACAAAAAACGCATCCTCGACGAAGCCGTGGAGTGGGCCCTCAAAGGCGCGGCGTTGTGGGATGAGGTTAAAGACCGTTTGCACGACTCGGCACTCGGCTTGTCCGGTGGTCAGCAGCAGCGTCTGGTGATTGCCCGTACCATCGCGGTCGAACCTGAAGTATTGCTGCTCGATGAGCCGTGCTCGGCACTTGACCCGATCTCGACGCTGAAGGTTGAGGAGCTGATTTACGAGCTCAAGTCCAAGTTCACCATCGTGATCGTGACCCACAACATGCAGCAGGCGGCGCGGGTGTCGGATTACACCGCCTTCATGTACATGGGCAAGATGGTTGAATACGGCGACACCGACACGCTGTTCACCAACCCGGCCAAAAAGCAGACCGAAGACTACATCACCGGGCGCTACGGCTAGTTGGCGCGGCCTCTGCCGCTTGGCGTAATGACACATTTGGCTGGCCGCCTGGCGCGTGCCGCTCACAGATTTTGCGGAGCAGAACCATGATTTCAAAGGATGGCCTCACCCATCACATTTCCGCGCAATTCAACGCGGAACTCGAAGAAGTGCGCAGCCACTTGCTGGCCATGGGCGGACTGGTCGAGAAGCAGGTTAACGACGCGGTTACGGCGTTGATTGAGGCCGACTCCGGGTTGGCGCAGCAAGTGCGCGAGATCGACGAACAGATCAATCAGATGGAGCGCAACATCGACGAAGAATGCCTGCGCATTCTGGCCCGTCGCCAACCTGCGGCGTCTGACTTGCGGCTGATTATCAGCATTTCCAAGTCGGTGATCGACCTGGAGCGCATCGGTGACGAGGCGACCAAAATTGCTCGCCGGGCGATCCAGCTCTGTGAAGAGGGCGAAGCGCCACGCGGTTACGTCGAAGTGCGCCACATCGGCGATCAGGTGCGCAACATGGTGCGCGATGCGCTGGACGCGTTCGCCCGCTTCGACGCTGACCTGGCGCTGTCTGTGGCGCAGTACGACAAAATCATCGACCGCGAATACAAAACGGCGCTGCGCGAGTTGGCCACCTACATGATGGAAGATCCGCGTTCAATTTCGCGGGTGCTGAGCATCATTTGGGTACTGCGTTCACTGGAGCGCATTGGCGATCACGCCCGCAATATTTCGGAGCTGGTGATCTACCTGGTGCGCGGAACGGATGTGCGCCACATGGGCCTTAAGCGCATGCGCGAAGAAGTTGAAGGCACCGGTGCCGATAACGCTAATGTTCCGCAGGTGCCTGACGATAAATAAGACTGCCCGAGATTAAAAACGCCCGGCTTTGGCCGGGCGTTTTGCGTTTCGGCGTTCACATTCAGGCGCTCTGCGAACGTAAAGTCATTCGGGGTGCCCCCAAGATTTGGCACATGGCCATCATTCGGCGCATGCTAGTCAAGATTTCAGAGGAGCAGTCGATGAGCAAGGTCAGTGTGTTGGTGGTGGATGACGCGTCGTTTATTCGCGATTTGGTCAAGAAGTGCCTGCGTAACTACTTCCCGGGCATCAAGATCGAAGACGCGGTTAACGGTCGCAAAGCCCAGGCCATACTGGCCCGCGAAACCTTCGATTTGGTGCTGTGTGACTGGGAAATGCCTGAAATGTCCGGCCTTGAGCTGCTGACCTGGTGCCGCGAGCAAGATCACCTGAGAACCCTGCCGTTCATCATGGTCACCAGCCGTGGCGACAAAGAGAACGTGGTGCAGGCGATTCAGGCCGGTGTGTCGGGGTACGTCAGCAAGCCGTTCACTAACGAACAGTTGCTGACCAAGGTCAAACACGCCCTGAACAAGGCCGGCAAACTTGAAACCCTCCTGGCCAGTGCGCCGACGCGGATGAACTCGGCATTCGGTAATGATTCGCTTAGCGCGTTGACCGGCGGCAAGGCTCAAGTGGTAGCGCCAACGCCAGCCGCTGCGCCGGTTGCCCGCCCGGTGGCGGCCGCCAAACCTGCGGCAAAAGCCCATGCGCCGGCTGGCCGGGGCCAAGGGCAACTGCGTCTGTCCAGCGGCACCCAGGCGTGTGTCATCAAGGCCTTGAGCCTCAAGGAAGCGCTGCTGGTGGTGCGCCGTGGCGACGTGCTGCCGCAGGTACTGGAAAGTGCCGTGCTTGACCTTGAGCAGGGCGAGAGCGCCGAGGTGGCGCGCCTTAATGGCTATTTGCACGCTATCGTGGCGTACGAGCCCAAGCCCGACAGCGACTGGCTGCAACTGACCTTCCGCTTTGTCGATCAGGATGCCGCGAAAATGGGCTACCTCTCGCGCCTGATTGCCCATGGCACCGCCCAGAAACACTTTGTGCCGGGTGCGTAACACCCGAACACAGGCTTACGGCAATTGCAGGCCGCCGGAAGCCTTGTGAATCGCCCGCAAATGCTCGCCGATCTGTTTGACGTTGGCTTCGGTCGCGGCAATCTCGGCGGCGCGGGCGGGTTCCAGCAAGCTGCGCACTTCCTTGTCCAGGTCCCCGGTCAGGCGCAGTAACTGTTGCTGGCGCTGACTGCTTTCGGATTCGAGCATTTCCCATTCTTTGGCTTGCGGCAGGCCATAACCGCTGCTGCCCAGCAATTCAGCCGGGCGACTGAGAAAGCCGCTGCTGGCGAGAATTTCTTGCAACGTCTTGTTGGCCTTGTCCATGCCGGCCCCTTCGATCCCGCGCACTTTCAAGTACTTCTGTTTGACCTCGTCCTGGGCCAGCAGCAATTGGCGGCGAAAGGCGGCCTGCTCAAGTAGCAACAACGCTGCGCTGGCGCGCAGGTCGGCCTGCTCGATCCAGGGGCGCCGTGCATCCGGGCTGAGGGCGAGCCAGTCTTCGACGCTGGCCTGCTGGATCGGCAGACGGGTCTTGAGTACATCGAACATCGCCTGATAGCGATCACGGTATGAGTCAAAGCGATAGCCGAGCCTCAGCGCTTCTTTTTTGTCGTCCAGCACACGGGTGTCGGCCAACCCGCGTGCCTTGAGCACTTCCAGCAGGCCATTGGGCATGATGCTGTCCAGACCTTTGAGTTGTGCGTTGTCACTGCCGCTGCGCAGTAATTTCAGGGTTTCGACCGCGCAGTTATTGGAGATGAAGTAATAGTTGCCGTCATAACTCCAGTGCATTTCTGCCGCGTGCTCGACCACTTCTTTGATTTCCGGGCGGCTCAGGGTGAGGGGCACGGAGGCCAGGCTGCGCAGTTCGGTTTTGGTGTATTCATCGATCACTTGAGCCAGCGGCAAGACGAAAAGCCGCGAGGGGTAAGCGCCGGTCAGCCCGTCCCAGCTTGATAGCTGTACGTCGTTGACGAATGCCCGGTAAGACAACACCAAGTGTTCTTGCAGGTCGAGTCGGCAATCGGGCCCGCGCGGACGTCCGGGCGCGCAAATCACCAAACGCAACATGCTGTGCCCCCAGCGGCTTGCCCATTCCTGATTGGCCTCGGCAAGCAGGTAATCAACGGCGTACACACGCTCGGGGTCGACGGTGCCGAGGGGCTGTTTGGCGAAATCGTTACCGGCGTTCAGAAAGGCAAAGCCTGTGGGGCATTCATCCCGGGCAGCCGGGGCCCAGCCGAAGTGATCCCGGTAGTAGCGATACAGGGCAGGGCGCCGACAAGCGTAAGCCAGGTCGAGGAGGAAGTACTCCATGTTGACCGCGACAAACTCTCTGGGGTTGGTGACTTCGTACAGATCGGGGCTGCGCACGATCTGGTGGTTGTCTTGTTCGCGTTCACCGCGTCGACCGACATATTGTTGCCAGCCGGCGAGGTCGAGCAGGCGCGGGTCATCGCTGAGGGTGAAACGGCGTTCGGTCTGGCCCCGGCACTCGTCCGGCAGGCCAATCAGCCCGGCGCTGTTGTGCTGACGTGTACAGCGCTGGATGAGGGCGCGTTGGGCGTGCGGCCACACACGGGCGCGGTCATAAATGTGGGTCAGTTCGTGCAGGACGGTGGCGAGCATTTCCCGGCGCACGGTGCCGTGGGGGCGGTTGGTTTGCTCGGTCGCGGCCGAGCCGTCGGTCAAGCTCGCCAGCAGTTTGCGGTTGAGGTCCAGCTCGGAGACCAGCGACGCTTGCCCGTAGGCATTGCTTGGCATGTCATCGGTCCAGCCCACCAGGATCTGGCGATCCAGTTGCTCGATAAAGCGCGGTGGCAGCTTGCGCATGGCCTCGTCCAGCAGCGCCTGACTGGCCTGCTGTTCAGCCGGGCTCAAGCCTTCGGTCTTGAGTTGCAGATGCAACGCGGCCTGGGCGCTGCTGCCGATCAGCAGCAGGCCGCAGGCGGCAAGCCAACGCGCGAGCGGCCTCACAGTGCGAGGATGGCTTCGGCAAGTTCCTGATCGCTGGCGCTGCGGGCTTCTGGCACGCGCTCACGCAAGGTATTGAAAGCGGATTCCAACTGGGCGCCGCGAATGTCGCCTTGGCTGGCGACGAAAGTGGCGGCGTCATCATGGGCTTCACGCACCACTTTAGAGTCACGGATCGACGTGGTGGTGTCGGAAGTGAAGTCAATGGCGCGTCCGAATGCACGAACAATGATGTTACTGGTCTGCACCAGGGTTTGTGCCTGAGCCACATCGGCCAGCAACAGCAGGCCAAGGGTGGCGACAATCAACGGGTTACGCATGAATATTCTCCAGAAAACGCGGGTGCTTATTGGACGAGAATTGCCTGTGCCAGTTCAAGGTCGCTGGCAGTCAATTTTGGCTGGTCGTGGCGCAGGTAGCTCAAGGCCGATTCCAGCTGTGAGCCTCGTAGTTGGCCGTCACTGGCGATAAATGCGGCAGCGTCATCCTGAGCGGCACGAATCAGTTTGTTTTCGAACGGTGTTGAGGTCACTTTGCTGGTGACATAGCCAGAGAGCACGGTGGTTTGTGTGCTCGTGTCGAAGGCGGCTGCAGTTTGAGTCCAGCTAAAGGCAAGTAGGGCAATTGAGAGAAAGCGCATGGGTCTCGACGTTAATTGAGCGAGGGCCAAGGCTAGCGTAATGGGCGGGGCAGGGCAAAGCGGATGTGCCCGCTGTCCGGGGGCGAAGCTGTGCTCGGCTTACGTCGCACATAGCCTCGCACTACCCGGCAGCGATGACACGGCAAATCAGAGGGTCAGGATCGCCTGGGCCAGTTGTGCATCGGACGCTTGCAGCTGTGGCGCCTGCTGACGAATGAAGTCCAGCGCGCTTTCGAGCTTGACGCCACGGATGCTGCCTTCGCTGGCGACAAAACTGGCGGCGTCGTCACGGGCGGCGCGCACGATTTTGTTGTCGCGGATGGAGTTCGTGGCGTCGGACGTCAGGTCGGTCGTGGCCTTGAGCGTGCCTACGATGGCATCGGTGGTCGCGATGAAGCTGGAAGCATGGGCGCTGGCCGCAACAGTCAGCAGCGCCGCCGCGCTAAGTAGGCGAAGAGTGGACATGGTGATACTCCTTGGCATGAGCTTATAAGTTAGACGTTTATAAGCCGAATAGTAGGCCCGGCGTCGCGTATGGCAAAGAACGTTTTGCGGTGACACGCCGTTTTGAGGCATTGGGCCAAGGAATGCGCAAACTGTACCTGTATGTTTCGATTATTTTTAAAACTGTACCTGTGACGGTCTGCGAATACAAAATGCTCTTCCAGAACGACAAAACCCGTCAGCGGTTTCCCGCGACGGGTTCTGTTTTACAAATTCTGGGTGCTGGCGGTAAATCGTGAATCAAGGCCAGCGAGCGCTTGTTAGCGCCAGAACGGCTTGCTCAGCTCTTCGTAGCGCTGTGCTTCGCTAATCCCGGCATCAGCCAGAAGACGCGAGTCCAGGCGAGCCAGTTGATGGCGGCTGGAAATACGGCGCTGCCACAACATGAGGTTGGCAAGTACGCGCAAAGGCATCGAAGCCTGGTTGTTAACAGTGTTGCTTTCAGTGAACAAATCGGAACTGAGGGTACGTTCCATGATGGCATCCTTCCGCTTGTGGCGGCATTGGCTAGTGGTTTAACTGGTGCCCATGATCCTCTTGTGCGTCGAGACTCTCTAGATACAGTTCATCTGTATTGTGCAGAGCCAGTTAACTGTTTATGGGGGCTGTACGGGCGCAAATGACTGCAACTGTACCGGTAGGCACTAAGTTGGTGCATTTTTAGCCATTTTTGTGTGAAAAGGCGGCTGTAAGGGTAGGAAATGACCAGTACAGCAGTACAGTTTTTGAAATTGCGGCGATAAAAAAGCCGCCGAGAAAACAGTGTTTTCATCGGCGGCTGTCTAGCTCGCGTGTTACGGGAGCATTTTGCCGGTTTCTTCCAAGTTGATATGCCAGCTCAACGCTTCGCGCAGAATGTGCGGGGTGTGGCCACCGATTGCACAGGCTTTGCTGAAGTAGTCATTGAGGGCTTCACGGAAGTCCGGGTGCACACAGTTGTCGATGATCACTCGGGCGCGCTCGCGTGGCGCCAGACCGCGCAGGTCGGCCAGACCCTGTTCGGTTACCAGAATGTCCACATCGTGTTCGGTGTGGTCAACGTGGCTGACCATTGGCACCACACTGGAGATCGCACCGGCCTTGGCAATGGACTTGGTGACAAAGATCGCCAGGTGAGCGTTACGGGCGAAGTCGCCCGAACCGCCGATGCCGTTCATCATGCGAGTGCCGCAGACGTGGGTGGAGTTCACGTTGCCGTAGATGTCGAATTCCAGGGCGGTGTTGATGCCGATGATGCCCAGACGACGCACGACTTCAGGGTGGTTGGAGATTTCTTGCGGGCGCAGGACCAGTTTGTCCTTGTAACGCTCCAGGTTGCCGAACACGTCCGAGTTGCGACGTTCCGACAAGGTGATCGAACTGCCCGATGCGAAGCTCATTTTGCCGGCGTCGATCAGGTCAAAGGTCGAATCCTGCAGTACTTCGGAGTACATGGTCAGGTCTTCGAACGGTGAGTCGATCAGGCCGCACATCACGGCGTTGGCGATGTTGCCGATACCGGCCTGCAACGGACCCAGCTTGTTGGTCATACGCCCGGCTGCCACTTCTTGTTTGAAGAAGTTGATCAGGTGGAACGCAATGCCATCGGTTTCGCTGTCCGGTACCGAAACGGTGGACGGCGAATCAGGCTTGTTGGTGATGACGATCGCAACGATTTTTTCCGGCGGAATCGGGATTGCAGTGCTGCCGATGCGGTCGTCGACTTTTACCAACGGGATAGGCGTGCGCGTTGGGCGGTAAGTCGGGATGTAGATGTCGTGCAGGCCTTCCAGGTTCGGGTTGTGCGCCAGGTTGATCTCAACGATCACCTGTTTGGCAAAAATCGCGAAGCTGGCCGAGTTGCCGACGGAGGTGGTCGGCACGATATGGCCTTGCTCGGTAATCGCGACGGCCTCAATCACCGCGATGTCCGGCAGCTTGAGCTGCTGGTTACGCAGTTGCTCTACGGTTTCGGACAAGTGCTGATCGATGAACATGACTTCGCCGGCGTTGATCGCCTTGCGCAGTGTGCTGTCTACCTGGAACGGCATGCGACGCGCCAGCACGCCGGCTTCGGTCAATTGCTTGTCCAGGTCGTTGCCCAGGCTGGCGCCTGTCATCAGGGTGATTTTCAGCGGCGCCAGTTTGGCGCGTTCGGCCAGCGCGTGCGGAACGGCCTTGGCTTCGCCGGCACGGGTAAAACCGCTCATGCCAACGGTCATGCCGTCTTGGATAAGGGCGGCGGCTTCTTCGGCGCTCATGACCTTATCGTGTAGGGAATTTAGGCGAATACGTTCACGGTACATGGATTGTTATCTCGGGCAACGGAAGCAAGATGCGCAGTCTATTCATTTTCAAAGGCTGGCGTCCCGCTACCATGGTCGAATGCCTGACGGCGATTTAGACCCTTTGGTCGGGATCTTTGCTGAAATAAAAAACCCCGGTCAATTCAGCGCCGGGGTTCTCGGTGTGGCAGTGGCGGGGGATGTTACTCGACCGCCTTGACCATATCTTCAATAACTTTCTTGGCGTCACCGAAGACCATCATGGTTTTGTCCAGATAAAACAGTTCGTTATCCAGTCCGGCGTAGCCACTGGCCATCGAGCGTTTGTTGACGATGACGGTCTTGGCTTTATAAGCCTCAAGAATCGGCATGCCCGCAATCGGCGATTTCGGATCGTTTTTCGCGGCCGGGTTGACCACGTCGTTGGCACCCAACACCAGCACGACATCAGCCTGTCCGAATTCGGAGTTGATGTCTTCCATCTCGAACACTTGGTCGTAAGGCACTTCTGCCTCGGCAAGCAGGACGTTCATGTGGCCGGGCATACGACCTGCCACCGGGTGGATCGCGTATTTCACCGTGACGCCGCGGTGGGTCAGCTTTTCGGTCAGTTCTTTCAGGGCGTGCTGAGCACGTGCAACCGCCAGGCCATATCCCGGCACGATGATGACCGTGTCGGCGTTGGTCAGCAGGAAGGTGGCATCGTCAGCCGAGCCTGATTTGACCGGACGGGCTTCTTGCGTACCCGCCGGGCCGCCCGCATCCGTGGCACCGCCAAAGCCGCCCAGGATCACGTTAAAGAACGAACGGTTCATCGCCTTGCACATAATGTAAGACAGGATCGCGCCCGACGAGCCCACCAGCGAACCGGCAATGATCAGCATCGAATTGTTCAGCGAGAAGCCGATCCCGGCTGCCGCCCAGCCCGAATAGCTGTTGAGCATCGATACGACAACCGGCATGTCCGCCCCGCCAATCGGGATGATGATGAGCACGCCCAGCACGAACGCCAGTGCCAGCATGAGTGCGAAGGCGTTGAGGTTGCCGGTCAGCATAAAGGTGATGCCCAGCCCGAGGGTGGCCAGCCCGAGCACCAGATTCAGCGTGTGCTGACCACTGAACTGCACGGGAGCGCCCTGGAACAGGCGAAATTTGTATTTGCCTGACAGTTTGCCGAAGGCGATCACAGAGCCGGAGAACGTGATGGCACCAATCGCAGCGCCCAGGAACAGTTCCAGGCGGTTGCCCGCAGGAATGGCATCGCCCAGTTGCTTGACGATGCCCAGCGATTGCGGCTCGACCACGGCGGCGATGGCGATAAATACCGCCGCCAGACCGATCATGCTGTGCATGAAGGCGACGAGCTCTGGCATTTTGGTCATTTCAACGCGCTTGGCCATGATCGACCCCGCCGTGCCGCCGACCAGTAGGCCTACGATCACATAGCCGATACCGGTTGTAGCTATTTCAGCGCCTAGCTTGAAGACCAGTCCTACGGTTGTGATGACCGCCAGCGCCATGCCGAGCATGCCGAAGAAGTTGCCACGACGTGAGGTTGTGGGGTGCGACAGGCCTTTGAGGGCCTGGATGAAACATATTGACGCGATCAGATACAGAACGGTGACCAGGTTCATGCTCATGGCTTGCGCACCTCTTCTTTGGCTTTAGGTGCTTTCTTCTTGAACATTTCCAGCATGCGCCGGGTGACCAAAAATCCACCAAATACGTTAACGGCGGCCAAGGCCACCGCCAGGGTGCCCATGGTTTTGCCCAGTGGGGTGACCGTCAGTGCAGCGGCCAGCATGGCACCTACGATCACAATGGCCGAAATGGCATTGGTGACCGCCATCAGCGGCGTGTGCAGGGCAGGTGTGACGTTCCAGACCACGTGATAGCCCACATAGATAGCCAGCACAAAGATGATCAGGTTGTAGACGCCGGGGGAGATCAGCTCTTCCATTGTTTTTATCCTCAGCCGTTTTTGCGCACGACTTGACCGTCGCGGCACATCAGGCACGCGGCGACGATGTCGTCTTCTAGGTTGATCTGGAACTGTCCTTCAGGGGTGAAGACCAGTTTGAGGAAGTCCAGCAGGTTGCGGGCGTACAGTGCGGAGGCATCTGCGGCAACCATGGCGGCCAGATTGGTATGGCCCACGATGGTGATGCCGTGCTCGACCACCACTTGGTCCGCGACGGTCAGCGGGCAGTTGCCCCCTTGGGCAGCGGCGAGGTCGATAACGACTGAGCCCGGTTTCATCTGTGCCACGGTTTCAGCGCTGAGCAGCACTGGCGCCTTGCGGCCCGGAATGAGTGCGGTAGTAATGACGATGTCGGCCTGCTTGGCACGTTCGTGAACGGCCAGTGCCTGACGCTGCATCCAGCTTGCAGGCATAGGACGCGCATAGCCGCCAACCCCTACGGCGCATTCGCGTTCTTCGTCGGTTTCGTAAGGCACGTCGACAAATTTGGCACCCAGCGACTCGATCTGCTCTTTTACGGCAGGGCGCACATCAGACGCTTCGATCACGGCCCCCAGGCGTTTGGCGGTTGCAATGGCCTGAAGGCCAGCAACGCCTGCGCCGAGGATCAGCACGCGGGCAGCTTTTACAGTGCCTGCGGCGGTCATCAGCATCGGCATGAAGCGCGGGTAATGGTGAGCGGCCAGCAGCACGGCTTTATAGCCGGCAATGTTGGCCTGGGACGACAGCACATCAAGACTTTGCGCCCGAGAAGTGCGTGGGGCGGCTTCCAGTGAGAACGCCGTAATGCCATGGCTGGCCAGTTTGGCAATGGTTTCATCGCTGAACGGGTTGAGCATGCCAATCAGCACTGCGCCGCGATTTATCAGGGCCAGTTCGCTGTCGTTGGGAGCAACCACTTTCAGGATCAGCTCGGCGCCCAGCGCGTCGCCGGCACTGCCAATGGTTGCGCCGGCGGCTTCATAAGCGCTGTCGATGACGCTGGCGTTAATGCCTGCGCCGCTTTGAACAGTCACTTTATGGCCTTGGCCGATCAGCTTCTTGATGGTTTCCGGGGTTGCAGCAACCCGCGTTTCACCCTGATGGGTTTCGAGAGGAACACCAATGTGCACGTCATATCTCCTGCGTGATCTTTTATAAGAAATCCAGCGCACTTCGGATGGCGCGGCTGGGGCGGCCGATCAGCACGATCCCACCGGAATCAGGGTGGGGCGCCGCATAATGCAGGCGATTATTTGGCCCTTCAAGAACTTATGAAGGGTGACGGAATAATTACTACAAGTCATGCCGTGACCGAATGTCGCAAGGTTCCTTTGGAGACCAGTAACGGCGTGGCTTTCAGGGATTAAAGGATGTTTTAGAGTTTTTTTCACATTTCTTTTAGTTATCTGGCCATAACTTTCAGAAATACCCTGTAAGCCACGTGGTTACTGGCTTACAGGTTTGTCCAGATAGACATAAGTTTAGGCTGCTTAAAAGCGACATTTACGTATATATGTAGGGTGTTTTTATTGGTCACTACATAACTCGTCTGGACGATGTAATGCGCTAATCAAGGCTGTATTGCTGGGCTTTCTGGATGAGCCAGTCGCGAAACGCCTGAAGCGAGGCGGACTCAATTTTGCGTTCAGGAATCATCAAGTGATAAGACTTGGTGCTCGCGAGCGTTGCAGCGTTAGCGATTACCAGTCGTTGCTCGGCCAATTCGCGTTGAATCAAGAAGGGTGGGATCAGCGCGATGCCCATGTCGTGCATAGCGGCCTGGGCCAGCATCGAGAACAGTTCGTAGCGTGGCCCGGTCATGTCGCGGGGGACGTTCAGGCCTTGCGCGTTAAACCATTGCCGCCACGCATAGGGGCGCGTGGTTTGTTGCAGTAATGGAAGTTCTGCGAGTGCGTCTGGGGTGAGGGTTTTCTCGGCTGGCAGCAGACGGGGGCTGCATACGGGAACGGGATTTTCACCCATCAAGCGATAGGACGAAGTGCCTGACCAGTCGGCATCGCCGAAATAGATGGCGGCGTCAAAGTCGGTGTCAGCAAACAGAAAGGGGCGCGTGCGGTTGGTGAGGTTGACCGTGACGTCGGGGTGTTGCTGCTGGAAGTCTTTGAGTCGCGGTAGCAGCCATTGCGTACCGAAGGTGGGGACGACGGCCAGTTCAATCACGTTGGCGCCTTGCTGGCCCATGATCGAGAGGGTGTCACGCTCGACGGCATCCAGTTGGGTTGCGACACGTCGGCTGTAAGAAAGCCCTGCTTCCGTCAGCTTCACACCGCGTTTTGAGCGTCTGAAAAGTTCGATGCCAAGGAATTCTTCGAGGCTGGCTATTTGTCGGCAGATCGCTCCTTGGGTCAGAGAAAGCTCCTGCGCAGCTTTGGTGAAGCTTTCGTGCCGAGCTGCCGCCTCAAAACTGATGAGTGCGGCCGTACTGGGAATCTTGCGGCGCATGTACGGCTTCCTCACTAAAGGTCGTCAGATATGGCGTTTTTGATCTTCACGGAGTGAGAAATTATCACAAGAGAGTGCCGAATCCTCGTTTGTCCTTCTATATAGGTGCGGCCTACGATCGGCCCACGACATTTGATCTATATCTCGAGGACTCACTCATGGCGGGTAAGGCAAGCTTCAACTGGATCGATCCACTGTTGCTGGATCAGCAGCTCACTGAAGAAGAGCGCATGGTGCGCGACAGTGCTGAGCAGTTTGCGCAGGGCAAGTTGGCGCCTCGAGTGCTTGAAGCTTTCCGTCATGAGAAGACTGATCCGGCCATTTTTCGTGAAATGGGCGAGACCGGTTTGCTGGGGGCGATGATCCCCGAGCAATACGGCGGCAGCGGCCTCAATTATGTGAGCTATGGCTTGATTGCGCGGGAAGTGGAGCGTGTGGACTCTGGCTACCGTTCAATGATGAGTGTGCAGTCGTCGCTGGTGATGGTGCCTATCAATGAGTTTGGGACTGAAGCCCAAAAGCAGAAATACCTGCCCAAGCTGGCTTCGGGTGAATGGATTGGCTGTTTTGGTCTGACTGAGCCAAATCACGGTTCTGATCCTGGTGCGATGATTACGCGTGCACGCAAAGTCGAAGGCGGCTACAGCTTGACGGGCGCCAAAATGTGGATCACCAACAGCCCGATTGCTGATGTATTTGTGGTGTGGGCTAAAGATGATGCCGGGGATATCCGTGGCTTTGTGCTGGAAAAGGGTTGGAAGGGTCTGAGTGCGCCTGCAATTCACGGCAAGGTAGGTTTGCGCGCATCGATCACTGGCGAAATCGTTATGGATAACGTGTTTGTACCTGAAGAGAACATTTTT
This sequence comes from Pseudomonas sp. BS-2016, assembly GCF_001806145.1. Taxonomy (NCBI): domain Bacteria; kingdom Pseudomonadati; phylum Pseudomonadota; class Gammaproteobacteria; order Pseudomonadales; family Pseudomonadaceae; genus Pseudomonas; species Pseudomonas sp. BS-2016. Next base: position 2,426 of record NZ_MLCT01000013.1, on the reverse strand, counting down.
CCGGATGTGCGTGGTCTGAAGGGGCCTTTCACCTGTTTGAACTCGGCCCGGTATGGTATTTCGTGGGGGGCGCTGGGGGCTGCCGAGTTTTGTTGGCATACCGCACGCCAGTACACCCTCGATCGTCAGCAGTTTGGCCGGCCACTGGCTGCCACGCAGTTGATTCAGAAAAAGCTGGCGGATATGCAGACTGAGATTACGTTGGCGCTGCAGGGTTGCCTGCGTCTGGGGAGAATGAAGGACGAGGGCACGGCGGCGGTGGAGATCACGTCCATCATGAAGCGTAATTCGTGCGGCAAGTCGCTCGACATCGCTCGCATGGCGCGTGACATGCTGGGGGGGAACGGCATTTCTGATGAGTTTGGTGTGGCGCGCCACCTGGTCAACCTTGAAGTGGTGAATACCTATGAAGGCACCCATGACGTGCACGCCCTGATTCTGGGTCGGGCGCAGACCGGTCTTCAGGCGTTCTATTAATAGAGGGGGGTGGCTCATGGGGGCTTTATCGCATTTGCGGGTGCTGGATTTGTCGCGGGTACTGGCAGGTCCGTGGGCGGGCCAGATTCTGGCCGACCTTGGGGCTGAGGTCATCAAGGTCGAGCGTCCGGGCAATGGAGATGACACGCGCGCCTGGGGGCCACCCTTCCTTAAAGATGCCTATGGAGAGAGTACTGGCGAGGCGGCGTACTACTTGTCTGCTAATCGCAATAAACAGTCTGTGACGATCGATTTCACCAAGCCAGAAGGTCAGCGACTGGTGCGCGAGCTGGCGGCGAAGTCCGACATTTTGATCGAGAACTTTAAGGTGGGTGGGTTGCAGGCTTATGGTCTGGACTATGCGTCGCTAAAAGACGTTAACCCTGATTTGATCTACTGCTCAATTACAGGGTTCGGTCAAACGGGGCCGTATGCCAAGCGTGCCGGTTATGACTTCATGATTCAGGGCTTGGGCGGCCTGATGAGTCTGACTGGGCGGCCTGAGGGGGAAGAGGGTGCGGGGCCGGTGAAAGTAGGTGTGGCGCTGACCGATATACTGACCGGGTTGTATTCGACGGTTGCGATTCTGGCTGCGCTGGCTCATCGCCAACATGATGGGGGTGGGCAGCACATTGATATGGCGTTGCTGGATGTCCAGGTTGCCTGCTTGGCGAATCAGGCCATGAACTATCTGACGACAGGTGTTTCACCTAAGCGCTTAGGCAATGCCCATCCGAATATCGTGCCGTATCAGGATTTTCCTACGGCAGATGGTGACTTCATTCTTACCGTCGGGAATGACAGTCAGTTCAGGAAGTTTGCGCAGGTGGCGGGTTGCAGTGAGTGGGCTGACGATCCCAGGTTCTCGACTAATACCGCGCGGGTGGCGAATCGGTCGGTGCTCGTGCCTTTGATTCGTCAGACGACTGTGTTCAGGACGACGGCGCAATGGGTGTCTGAGTTGGAAGCGGTCGGCGTGCCTTGCGGGCCTATCAACGATTTGGCGCAGGTATTTGAGGATCCTCAGGTGCAGGCGCGTAACTTGGCGATAGCGTTGCCTCACCCGTTGGCGGGGCTTGTGCCGCAGGTGGCGAGCCCCATCAGGCTGTCGGCCACCCCGGTTGAATACCGTAATGCGCCGCCATTGCTGGGCGAGCATACGCAGGAGGTCTTGCAGCGTGTCTTGGGGATGACTGCGGGGGCGCTGGAAGGGCTGCGCACGTCTGGCGTTGTTTAGGTCTTTGCAGAGGGGGCGCTAGTGCCTCTCTATATAGTTAGGTTTTAAGTCTTTTTTGGGTAATTGATAGAGTCGCTCAATTAGGGCTTGACTCAGAATTTCAGCGGCCTATAATTCGCCCCACTTCCGGCGCAGTCGAAACGAAAAACTCCTTGAGTTTCAATGAGTTAGACGGTTTTGACGATGCCAGCTTCAAATCATCGAAGCAGGAAATGAGGTGTTGACAGCAGCGTGTAACGCTGTAGAATTCGCCTCCCGCTAACGAGAGATCGGAAGCGCAAGTGGTTGATGTTACAGAGGAAACTTTGAAAACATCTTAAAATAACCGCTTGACAGCAACAGGGGCTGCTGTAGAATGCGCGCCTCGGTTGAGCGAAAGCTTAACCAACCGTTCTTTAACAACTGAATCAAGCAATTCGTGTGGGTGCTTGTGGAGTCAGGCTGATAGTCAAAAAGATTATCAGCATCACAAGTTACTCCGCGAGAAATCAAAGATGTAACCAACGATTGCTGAGCCAAGTTTAGGGTTTTCTCAAAACCCAAAGATGTTTGAACTGAAGAGTTTGATCATGGCTCAGATTGAACGCTGGCGGCAGGCCTAACACATGCAAGTCGAGCGGTAGAGAGGTGCTTGCACCTCTTGAGAGCGGCGGACGGGTGAGTAATACCTAGGAATCTGCCTGGTAGTGGGGGATAACGTTCGGAAACGGAC
>NZ_MLCT01000129.1:0-1641 GCF_001806145.1 Pseudomonas sp. BS-2016 | reverse complement strand
AGGCCATGCTCATGGCGTCCAGCATGCTCCAGAGGATGTCCAGTTTGAACTGGAGAATTTCCAGCATGCGCTCCTGCCCCTCGCGGGTGGTGTAGTGCTGCAGGGTGATCGCCAAGCCGTGTTCCACATCGCGACGGGCTTGGCCCAGGCGTGTGCGGAAGTATTCGTAACCGGCCGGGTCGATCCACGGGTAATGCTGGGGCCAACTGTCGAGGCGCGACTGGTGGATTTGCGGCGCGAACAGCTCGGTCAGCGAGCTGCTGGCGGCTTCCTGCCAGCTGGCGCGGCGGGCGAAATTGACATAGGCGTCCACGGCGAAGCGTACGCCGGGCAGCACCAACTCCTGGGAGCGCAGTTGGTCGGGGTCCAGGCCCACGGCCTGGCCCAGGCGCAGCCAGGCTTCGATACCGCCGTCTTCACCGGGCGCGCCGTCATGGTCGAGCAGGCGCTGGATCCATTCGCGACGGATTTCACGGTCTGGGCAGTTGGCCAGGATCGCCGCGTCTTTCAGCGGGATATTCACCTGATAGTAGAAGCGATTGGCGACCCAGCCTTGGATCTGCTCACGGCTGGCGCGGCCTTCGTACATCGCCACATGGTAAGGGTGATGGATATGGTAGAAGGCGCCCTTGGCGCGCAGGGCTGCTTCGAACTCAGCCTTGCTCAACGGTGTGTCGGTCATTTCTATCGCTCCTACAATTCAATGCTCATGCCGTCGTAAGCCACTTCGACATTGCGCCGCACCAGCTCCGCTCGCTCGGGGGAGTCTTCATCGAGGATCGGGTTGGTGTTGTTGATGTGGATAAGCACTTTGCGCTGTTTGGGCAGTTGCTCGAGCACTTCAAGCATGCCGCCGGGGCCGTTCTGTGCCAGGTGGCCCATCTCACGCCCGGTGCGGGTGCCGACGCCACGGCGCTGCATTTCATCGTCGTCCCACATCGTGCCGTCCACCAGCAGGCAGTCACTGCCGGCCATGATGTCCAGCAGCGGTGCGTCGACCTTGCCCAGGCCCGGGGCGTAGAACAATTTGCCGCCGGTGCGCAGGTCTTCGACGATCAGGCCAATGTTGTCACCGGGGTGCGGGTCGAAACGGTGCGGCGAATAGGGCGGTGCGGCGCTGCGCAACGGCAGCGGGGTGAAGCGCAGGTTGGGGCAGGCCGGGATGGTGAAGCTGGCGTCCAACTCGATGCGGTTCCAGGCCAGGCCACCGTTCCAGTGGGTCAGCATGGTGAACAACGGGAAACCGGTGCTCAGGTCTTCGTGGACCATGTCGGTGCACCACACCTGGTGCGGGCAGCCTTCGCGCAGGCTCAGCAGGCCAGTGGTATGGTCGATCTGGCTGTCCATCAGGATGATTGCGCTGATGCCGGTATCGCGCAGGGCGCGGCCCGGTTGCATGGGCGCAAAGCCCTGGAGTTGTGCGCGGATATCCGGCGAGGCATTGCAGAGCACCCAATTCACGCCATTGTCGGAGATCGCGATGGATGACTGGGTACGCGCCTGGGCCCGCAGGCTGCCATCGCGAAAACCTGCGCAGTTCACGCAGTTGCAGTTCCACTGCGGGAAGCCACCGCCGGCGGCGGAACCTAGAATCTGGACAAACATGATCGCTCCATCAAGCACAGCTCAAAAGAAAAACGC
>NZ_MLCT01000128.1:0-1507 GCF_001806145.1 Pseudomonas sp. BS-2016 | reverse complement strand
CGGGTGAGTTAGCTGAATGTGGGAGCCGGGCTTGCCCGCGATGCAGACGCCTCGGTATTCAGTCGTACCGAGGCGCCTGCATCGCAGGCAAGCCAGCTCCCACACAAACCCGCTACCCCATTCTTGATTAGAGCGGCTTGCCCCGATTGCCATGCTGGCTGACGAACGCCTGCACCGCCTTCAGGTCATTGGCCAACACGGTGCAGCGCTCTTCGCGCTCGAACAGGTCGGTCAAATGTTCCGGCAGATCCAGCGCCTTGCCAATGCCGGCTTTCTCGACCGCTTCCGGGAACTTGACCGGGTGTGCGGTACCGAGGATCACCATTGGAATATCCAGGCTGCGGCGGCATTCGCGGGCGGCTTTCACGCCGATAGCCGTGTGCGGGTCGAGCACTTCGCCGGTCTCGGCATAGACCTGCGCGATGGTTTCGCAGGTCTGCGCATCGTCCACGGCCAGGGAATCGAACAGCTTGCGGGTTTCGGTCCAGCGCTCTTGCTCGACGCTGAAACCGCCACCTTGCTTGAAGCTGTTCATCAACTCGGCCAGGGCTGCGCCGTTACGACCGTGCATGTCGAACAGCAGGCGCTCGAAGTTCGACGACACCATGATGTCCATGGACGGCGACAGCGTGGCGTGCAGGGTTTCCTTCACATACTGGTTGCCGCTCATGAAGCGATGCAGGATGTCGTTGCGGTTGGTGGCGACGATCAACTGGTTGATCGGCAGGCCCATGTTGCGCGCCAGGTAACCGGCAAAAATGTCGCCGAAGTTGCCGGTCGGCACCGAGAACGACACCGAACGCGCCGGGCCGCCCAACTGCAGCGAAGCGTGGAAGTAGTAGACGATCTGGGCCATGATCCGCGCCCAGTTGATCGAGTTCACCGCCACCAGGCGTGTGCCCTTGAGGAAGCTCTGGTCAGCGAAGCTGTTCTTGACCATTTCCTGGCAGTCATCGAAGTTGCCTTCGATGGCGATGTTGTGGATGTTCTCACCGAAGATGGTGGTCATCTGCCGACGTTGCACTTCCGACACGCGCTTGTGCGGGTGCAGGATGAAGATGTCGACGTTTTCGCAGTGCTTGCACCCTTCGATGGCCGCCGAGCCGGTATCGCCGGAGGTAGCACCGATGATCACCACGCGCTCGCCACGTTTTTCCAGCACGTAGTCGAGCAGGCGACCGAGCAGTTGCAGGGCGAAGTCCTTGAACGCCAGGGTCGGGCCGTGGAACAGCTCCAGTACCCACTCATTGCCGTTCAGTTGGCGCAGGGGCGCGATGGCGTTGTGGGAAAACACGCCATAGGTTTCTTCCAGAATCTTCTTGAAGTCCGCATCCGGAATGCTGCCGGTCACGAACGGGCGCATCACTCGGAAAGCCAGCTCGTGATACGGCAGGCCGGCCCAGGAGGCGATTTCTTCCTGGGTGAAGCGTGGCAGGTTTTCCGGCACATACAGGCCGCCGTCGGTGGCAAGGCCTGCCAGCAGAACGTCTTCGAAATTCAGGGCCGG
>NZ_MLCT01000127.1:0-2178 GCF_001806145.1 Pseudomonas sp. BS-2016 | reverse complement strand
AATGCGTTGAACCACTGCAAGCCTCTCATGAGCGTTCTCCCTGATACAGCGCGCGAACCGTCGCCGGCTCGATTTGCGCGCTCGCGTCCAGTTCGGCCAGGCGCGCCAGGTAAAAATCAGCGCGCCGGCTGCGCGGTTGTGTGGGCACGCCCTGCTGCAACAGCGCGCTGACAGTCTGCTGGATCTGCGCCACATCGTCGGCCACATAACGGTCGGCCAAGCCACTGTTGAAGCGCTGCTCGCCACCGGTAAGGCTCCAGATAAACGGGCGGTCGCGGGAGTCGTATTCCTCCAGGCCAGCCTCCTGCTCGATCACTTGCGGGCCATTCAAGCCCAGACGTGCTTCGCGAGTCACCACCAGGTAGCTGCACAAGCCAGCCGCGATGGACATGCCCCCAAAGCAACCGACACTGCCGGCCACCACGCCGATCACTGGCTGGTACTGGCGCAGGTCGACAATCGCCGCGTGAATGTCGGCAATGGCAGCCAGGCCCAGGTTGGCTTCCTGCAAGCGCACGCCGCCCGTTTCCAGCAGTAGCACCGCGCAGGTGGGGACGCCGTTGCGGTTGTCTTCGGCGGCCAGTTCCAAGGCGCCCGCGATTTTCGCACCGCCAACTTCACCCAGGCTGCCGCCCTGGAAATTACCTTCGATCGCGGCAATCACCACAGGCTTGGCGCCGATGCTGCCCTTGGCGATCACCACACCATCATCGGCCTGGGGCACCACGCCTTGGCGGCTGAGCCACGGCGACATGACCCGCTGGAACGGGTCGATCAACTCGCGGAAGGTGCCGGCATCTAACAGCGCCTTGGCGCGCTGTCGAGCGCCAAGTTCGACAAAGCTGTGTTTAGCGAGTAAGTCAGTCATGGCCGACCTCCTCGAAACCTTGCTCCAATCGCAAGCGCACCACACCGGGCGTGGCACCGAAGTCGTGGATATCAATGTTCAGGGCCGGTGGCGTCTGCTCCTGGAAGATGCGTTCGAACAGGTGCTGCCAGCGTTGCTGCGCGCCATTGACCGAGGTTTGCACCTGGATGGTCAAGGTGCCGGGCGTGCCCGGCTCCAGCAGCACTTCCAGGTCGCCCGAGCCGACGCAACCCACCAGCGCACGGCCTTTGGGGGGCTGCCCGGCGGGGAATTCAAAGGATAAGGTTTCCATCACAACGCTCCGTCGAGGCGGTCGATAAACAGGCAGGCGGCCAACAGGTCGGCGGCGCCGCCGGGGGAGGCATTCAAGGCCAGCAGTTGCAGGTCCAATTCATGCAGTTGGCGGCGTCCGGCCAGGGTTGCGCTGCCACCGGCGTCGAGCACAGCCTGGGCGCCCTGTTGCATGGTGGCCAGGCCTTCGGTACCGGCGCGGTAGAGCACGCAGGTGTCTGCCAGGTCCGTCATGATCGCCAGCAAAGCATCCAGCCGGGCGTTCTGCTCACCGGCGTTTTCGCGGCGGCTCTTGTGCAGTTGCGGCAGGCCGCGTTGGGTCACCGAGGGGAAGCCAAGCTGCGCCTCTTCACGGGCACCACGTGCGCCGTAGCGTTGGGCGACCTGGGCGCCATGGCTCATGGGCTGCGGGGAGAAGCGGTCGTTGAGCAGGGCCAGCTTGGCGGCGGTCAGGGTTATGGTGCGGGGCTCCAGGGCCGCCGCAGCGGTAAGCAACCCCAGGGCCCAGATCGCACCGCGATGGGTGTTCACGCCCTGGGTGGTGGCGAGCATGGCCTGCTCACCTTCCCGGCCAATACGCCCGAGCGCTTCGCGCAGGGGCAGGCCGACTTCGCCGATGTCGAGCGCGGCCTCGGCCATTTCCTTGAACATCGGCCACAGCGACAGCGCCGAGGCGTGCATCAGCCCCAGGTGCAAATCGCTGTGGGCGCCGTTGCCGCGCCGGTCTACCAGAGCGGGTTTAGGCGACAAATCCGCTTCGTCGATCAGCGCATCCACGGCCATATCCGCCAGGCGATCGGCCAGGCTCAGTTCATGCTGTTTGAGCGCGCGCATTTACCAGCTCCTGAATTTGGCGGGCGGGTTGTAGAGGCCACCAGACCAGTCCACCAGGTCGGCCACGCTCTTGGCGGCCAACAACTCGCGGGTGGCGTCGGTGCGGCGAATACCCAAGTCTTCGGGCAAGGCAATCAAGCCTTCGCGGCGCATGCGCGCAGTGTCCTTGGGGTTGTGGCGCATAC
>NZ_MLCT01000126.1:0-2333 GCF_001806145.1 Pseudomonas sp. BS-2016 | reverse complement strand
TGGCGTTGGGCGTCGGTCATGGACTCGAACTCCGTGCCCACATCAAAGCCGTCGCCCTTGGGGTCGCAATGGGTCACCCGCGCGCGCAGCAACAGGCCGAGCGCCTGGGGCATCAGCACCAGCTTGACCGCCAGGTGAGTGTCGGCGGCCAGCGGTGTCGGGTGCTGGAAGTCGATGCCGCCCTCGGAGAGGATCACCGGTTGCGGCGCACCCACCTCGTTCAGCAAACCGCGAGCCATGACCTGGCTGAGCAGATCCAGGCGTTTGTTCTGCACTTTGAGGAAGGCCGCCAGGCTGCGGTCTTTCTCGCTGATCTGGCGCAGCAGGTGCTGGGCTTCGAATTCGCTCAAGTGCAGCTCGCTGAGCAGATTGAACAGCGGTGAATCATCCAGCAACACTTCCTTGCTCGCCGCGTCGGGGCCCGACAGGGGTTTGATTTGAAGTGCGATCATGTCGTCGATACGGTAGTATTCGCGGCGCTCTTCTTCATCTAATGTCGACATGGCGAACCCCAGGTAACGGTAATGGTCTGAGTGTAAAGCTGCTGACCAGACCCCGCCACCGGGACGTCTTCTTTTCCTCCGAACAAGCCCCGACATGTTCAGACCTCTCTTCGTATTTATCGGCACGCGTTATACCCGTGCAAAGCGTCGCAATCATTTTGTGTCGTTCATTTCCTTGACCTCGATGATCGGTCTCGCCCTGGGCGTGGTCGTGATGATCGTGGTGCTGTCGGTGATGAATGGCTTCGATCATGAGATGCGCACCCGCGTGCTGGGCATGGTGCCCCACGCGACCATCGAGGGCGATGCGCCCATCAACGACTGGCAAAGCCTGGCCGCCAAGGTCCAGCAGAACCCCAAGGTGGTGGCGGTAGCGCCGTTTACCCAGATGCAGGGGTTGCTGACCAATGACGGCAAAGTGCAGAAGATCCTGCTCAACGGCATCGACCCGGCCCAGGAGCGCAACGTCTCGATCATCGACAAGTTCATGCTGCAAGGTAAGCTCGACGAGCTGTCGCCGGGCAGCTTTGGCATCGTCATCGGTGACAAGGCCGCGGCCAAGCTGGGCGTAGAGGTTGGCGACAAGCTGACCTTCGTCGCCCCGGAAGTCACCGTGACCCCGGCCGGCATGTTCCCGCGCATGAAGCGCTTTACCGTGGTGGGCACCTTCCACGTCGGCGCTGGCGAGATCGACGGTTACATCGGCCTGACCAATCTCACCGACCTGGCCCGCCTGCATCGCTGGCAGCCCGACCAGGTGCAGGGCCTGCGCCTGAAATTCAACGACCTGTTCGATGCGCCGCGCGGCGCCTGGGAAATTGCCCAGCACCTGGGTGAAACCGAGTACTACGCTCGCGACTGGACCCGCACCCACGGCAACCTGTATCAGGCCATCCGCATGGAAAAAGCCATGATCGGCCTGTTGTTGTTGCTGATCGTCGCCGTGGCGGCCTTCAACATCATCTCCACGCTGGTGATGGTGGTGAACGACAAGAAGGGCGACATCGCCATCCTGCGTACGTTGGGCGCCACGCCGGGGCAGATCATGGCGATCTTCATGGTGCAGGGCACCGTGATCGGCGTGGTCGGCACCTTGATCGGCACGGCGGTGGGCATTCTGGCCGCGCTGAACGTCAGCGCCGCCATCGCCCTGCTTGAAAAGGTGATCGGCCACAAGTTTCTCAACGCCGACGTCTACTTCATCGATTACTTGCCGTCCCAGGTGCAAACCCAGGACGTGCTGATGGTGGGCGGCGCTGCGTTGGTCCTGAGCTTCCTTGCCACCCTGTATCCAGCCTGGCGCGCGGCACGTACCCAGCCAGCACAGGCATTACGTTATGAGTGAATCGGGCATGAGTGAAAAAGCAATCCTGAGCTGCCGCAACCTGGGCAAATCCTACGAGGAAGGCCCGGAGTCGGTGGTGGTGCTGTCCAACCTGCAGCTTGAACTGCACCCTGGCGAGCGTGTGGCGATCGTCGGCAGTTCCGGTTCCGGCAAGAGTACCTTGCTCAACCTGTTGGGCGGCCTCGACACGCCGTCCCAGGGCAGCGTATGGCTGGCCGGTGAAGAACTCTCGGCCTTGAATGAAAAGGCCCGCGGCCAACTGCGCAACCGCTCGTTGGGCTTTGTGTACCAGTTCCACCACTTGCTGCCGGAATTCACCGCCCTGGAAAACGTGTGCATGCCGCTGTTGATTGGCAAGACCGCGATTCCTGAAGCGCGTCAGCGTGCCACGGCCTTGCTCGAGCGCGTCGGCCTCGGCCACCGCCTGGAGCACAAGCCAGCGGAGTTGTCCGGTGGTGAGCGCCAGCGCGTGGCGATTGCCCGTG
>NZ_MLCT01000125.1:0-1478 GCF_001806145.1 Pseudomonas sp. BS-2016 | reverse complement strand
GGTGGTGCAGCACGCGTTCGATGCTGTTGGCCAAGTCCAGCGTGCTTGGGTCGAAATCATCGCCCAGTTCAGCTTCACGGTTGGCCGAACGGTGCATACGCGGGGCTTTGCCCAGCAGCACTTCCAACGGCATGTCCACCGGGCTGTTACCGAAGTGGCTATCTGTAACCGTCAGCTGCGGCTCGGCAGTGGCTTCGCCGACCACGGCAAACGGGCAACGCTCGCGTTCGCAGATGGCCTGGAAGCGTGCGAAGTCTTCAGGGCCAACGGCCAGTACGTAGCGTTCCTGGGATTCGTTGCTCCAGATTTCGTGCGGGGCCATGCCCGGCTCGTCGTTTGGAATGTTGCGCAGTTCGAAACGGCCACCACGGTCGCCATCGTTGACCAGTTCCGGGAAGGCGTTGGACAAACCACCGGCGCCGACGTCGTGGATGAAGCTGATCGGGTTCTTGTCACCCAACTGCCAGCAACGGTCGATGACTTCCTGGCAGCGGCGCTCCATCTCAGGGTTTTCGCGCTGTACGGAAGCGAAGTCCAGGTCGGCCGAGCTGGTGCCGGTGGCCATGGAAGAGGCCGCACCGCCGCCCAGGCCGATCAGCATCGCCGGGCCGCCGAGCACGATCAGCTTGGAGCCGACCAGAATCTCGCCTTTCTTGACGTGTTCTTCACGGATGTTGCCCATACCGCCAGCCAACATGATCGGCTTGTGGTAGCCGCGCACTTCATCGCCACGCGGGGTGGTGATGGACTGCTCGAAGGTCCGGAAGTAACCGGTGAGCGCCGGGCGCCCGAATTCGTTGTTGAACGCGGCGCCGCCCAGCGGGCCTTCGATCATGATGTCCAGCGCGGTGACGATGCGCTCAGGCTTGCCGTACGGCACTTCCCACGGCTGTTCGAAGCCCGGGATCTGCAGGTTGGACACGGTGAAACCGGTGAGGCCCGCCTTGGGCTTGGCACCACGGCCGGTGGCGCCTTCGTCACGGATTTCGCCGCCCGAACCGGTGGCTGCGCCCGGGAACGGGGCAATCGCGGTCGGGTGGTTGTGGGTTTCAACCTTCATCAGGATGTGCACCGGCTCCTGCACCGCGCCGTACTGGCGGGTTTCCGGATCCGGGAAGAAGCGACCGGCGACGGAGCCGACGATGACCGAGGCGTTGTCCTTATAAGCCGACAAAACGCCTTCGCTGTGCATCACGTAGGTGTTCTTGATCATGCCGAACAGGCTTTTTTCCTGGCTTTGGCCATCGATGTCCCAACTGGCGTTGAAGATCTTGTGACGGCAGTGCTCGGAGTTGGCCTGGGCGAACATCATCAGTTCGATGTCGTGGGGGTTGCGCTTCAAGCCGGTGAAGGCGTTGACCAGATAGTCGATCTCGTCTTCGGCCAGGGCCAGGCCCAGCTCGGTGTTGGCCTTCTCGAGGGCGGCGCGGCCACCGCCCAGCACGTCAATCGCGGTGAGCGGCTTGGGTTCGGCATGG
>NZ_MLCT01000124.1:0-1412 GCF_001806145.1 Pseudomonas sp. BS-2016 | reverse complement strand
GTACGCGGCGCGCATCACATTGAAGCTTTCTTCGACGAAGGCGCGGATGTCCTCGCGCTCCAGGCTCAGCTGCAGGCGTTGCTGGATCTGCAGGAACGGAGCCATGTCGGCCTGGGTCTGCCAGCCTTCGGCAACCGCATTGCCGAGCAGGATGTACATCTCGCCCATCAACGTACACAGGCTCTGCACCTTGTGCGCGGTGAGTTCGGTGACGTGGGCGCCACGGCGCGGCAGGATCGCAATCAGATGGCGGCGCTCAAGGATCAGCAAGGCTTCGCGCACGGAACCACGGCTGACGTTGAGCGCCAGCGTGACCTTCTGTTCCTGGATCCGCTCCCCAGGCTCGAGATCGCCGCGAATGATACGTTCGGCGAGGTGGTGAGCAATTTGCTCGGCGAGACTGTCCGGCGCCTTGAACGTCATGTTTTCCCTTCAAAATCTGCTATCGGTACAAGCGCGGCAGTGTAGCGCATTGGCCCGCTGATGGCGCTACGCCCACCGTGGCGAATTTGGCACGAAATAAGCAACGTTGAAAGCCTGTAAGCCGCCAAAAACGCCGGTTCCAGAAGACTGGACCATAATTGTAAGTGTTGCGACCGCATTTTCTTGACCCTTAGGTCAGAAACCCATTGACCGAAAAGTCAGACATGACTAGATTCGGCGCAAAGCGGTTAACAACAATAATGAGTCTGCGAGGCCTTCCGTGATCCAGTTTTTACTTAACCAGGAACTCCGTAGCGAGCACGCCCTGGACCCCAACCTGACCGTGCTCAACTATCTGCGCGAGCATGTGGGCAAGCCCGGTACCAAGGAAGGCTGCGCCAGCGGCGACTGTGGCGCGTGCACCGTGGTGGTCGGCGAGTTGCACTCCGACGAGCAAGGCGCCGAGCAGATTCGTTATCGCAGCCTCAATTCCTGCCTGACGTTTGTCTCGTCGCTGCACGGCAAACAATTGATCAGCGTCGAAGACCTCAAGCACCAGGGCCAACTGCACAGCGTGCAACAGGCCATGGTCGAGTGCCACGGTTCGCAGTGCGGCTTTTGTACCCCAGGTTTCGTGATGTCGCTGTTTGCCCTGCAAAAGAACAGCGATGCCCCCGACAGCCAGAAAGCCCATGAAGCCCTTGCCGGCAACCTGTGTCGTTGCACCGGTTATCGCCCGATCCTCGCCGCCGCCGAACAGGCCTGCTGCAACAAGCCCCAGGATCAATTCGACAGCCGCCAGACTGAAACCATCGCTCGCCTCAAGGCCATCGCGCCGACCCAGACCGGTGAACTCAACAGCGGTGACAAGCGTTGCCTGGTGCCACTGACCGTCGCCGATCTGGCCGACCTCTATGACGCCTATCCGCAAGCCCGCCTGCTGGCCGGCGGCACTGACCTGGCGCTGGAGGTCACCCAGTTCCACCACA
>NZ_MLCT01000123.1:0-2534 GCF_001806145.1 Pseudomonas sp. BS-2016 | reverse complement strand
GCCTTGCAGCAGCTCTGCCGGCTTACCGACAGCCGCGAAGCTGCGATCCTTTCGACCTGCAATCGCAGCGAGCTCTATATAGAGCAGGAACATCTCTCGGCGGATGTGGTGCTGCGCTGGCTGGCCGATTATCACCATTTGAGCCTCGATGACCTGCGTGCCAGCGCTTATGTGCATGAAGAGGATGCGGCAGTTCGTCACATGATGCGCGTGGCGGCCGGTCTCGACTCGCTGGTGTTGGGTGAACCGCAGATTCTCGGCCAGATGAAGTCTGCCTACGCCGTGGCGCGTGAGGCCGGCACCGTCGGCCCATTGCTGGGCCGCCTGTTCCAGGCCACCTTTAATTCCGCCAAGCAAGTGCGTACCGATACGGCCATCGGCGAAAACCCGGTGTCCGTGGCCTTTGCCGCAGTGAGCCTGGCCAAGCAGATTTTCAGCGACTTGCAGCGCAGCCAGGCCCTGCTGATCGGCGCTGGTGAAACCATCACCCTGGTGGCCCGTCACCTGCACGATCTTGGCGTGAAGCGCATCGTGGTCGCCAACCGCACCCTGGAGCGCGCCAGCATTCTGGCCGAGCAGTTCGGTGCCCATGCGGTGCTGCTGTCGGACATTCCCGCTGAACTGGTGCGCAGTGATATCGTCATCAGTTCTACCGCCAGCCAATTGCCGATTCTGGGCAAGGGCGCGGTCGAGAGCGCGTTGAAGCTGCGCAAGCACAAGCCGATCTTCATGGTAGATATCGCCGTTCCACGGGATATCGAGCCCGAAGTCGGCGAGTTGGACGACGTTTACCTTTATAGCGTCGATGATCTGCATGAAGTGGTCGCTGAAAACCTCAAGAGTCGTCAGGGTGCCGCCCAGGCCGCCGAGGAAATGGTCAGCACCGGCGCCGAAGATTTCATGGTGCGCCTGCGTGAGCTGGCGGCAGTGGATGTGCTCAAGGCGTATCGTCAGCAGGGTGAACGCCTGCGTGATGAAGAGTTGCTCAAGGCCCAGCGCATGCTGGCCAACGGCAGCGGCGCCGAGGAAGTGCTGATGCAATTGGCCCGTGGCCTGACCAACAAACTGCTCCACGCTCCTAGCGTCCAGTTGAAAAAGCTTACCGCCGAAGGCCGCCTCGATGCGCTGGCCATGGCCCAGGAACTCTTTGCCCTCGGTGAGGGCGCGTCAGACAGCTCTTCGGATAAAAAACCGCAATGAAAGCGTCACTGCTCAATAAACTGGACGTGCTCCAGGACCGTTTCGAAGAACTGACCGCCTTGCTCGGCGATGGCGAGGTCATTTCCGATCAAACCAAATTCCGTGCTTATTCCAAGGAATACGCCGAAGTTGAGCCCATTGTGGCCACTTATAAACACCTGCTGAAAGTCCAGGCCGACCTCGAAGGCGCCCAGGCCCTGCTCAAGGACAGCGACCCGGACATGCGCGAAATGGCCGTGGAAGAAGTCCGCGAAGCCAAGGAAAAACTCGCTGAGCTTGAGGGTGACCTGCAACGCATGCTGCTGCCCAAGGACCCTAACGACGGACGCAACGTTTTCCTCGAAATCCGCGCTGGTACCGGTGGCGACGAGGCGGCGATTTTTTCCGGTGACCTGTTCCGCATGTATTCGCGCTATGCCGAGCGTCGCGGCTGGCGCGTGGAGATCCTCTCCGAGAACGAGGGCGAGCACGGTGGCTATAAAGAAGTCATCGCCCGGGTTGAAGGCGACAACGTCTACGGCAAGCTGAAGTTCGAATCCGGGGCGCACCGCGTGCAACGGGTGCCTGCGACCGAATCCCAAGGCCGTATCCACACCTCGGCGTGCACCGTCGCGGTGTTGCCTGAGCCGGACGAACAGGAAGCCATCGAGATCAACCCGGCGGATTTGCGTGTCGACACTTACCGCTCATCCGGCGCGGGTGGCCAGCACGTTAACAAGACCGACTCGGCGATCCGTATCACACACTTGCCGTCGGGCATTGTGGTGGAGTGCCAGGAAGAACGTTCCCAGCACAAGAACCGTGCGCGGGCCATGTCCTGGTTGTCGGCCAAGTTGAACGACCAGCAGACCAGCGCCGCGGCCAACGCAATTGCCAGCGAACGCAAGCTGCTGGTGGGCTCCGGCGACCGCTCCGAGCGTATCCGTACCTACAACTTTGCCCAGGGCCGGGTCACGGACCATCGGGTCAACCTCACCCTGTATTCCCTCGACGAAATTCTCGCCGGGGGCGTGGATGCGGTGATCGAGCCGTTGCTCGCCGAATACCAGGCCGACCAACTGGCAGCGATAGGTGACTAAATGACCATCATCGCCAGCCTGCTGCGCGCCGCTGACCTGCCCGACTCGCCGACGGCGCGCCTGGACGTGGAGTTGCTGCTGGCCGCTGCCCTGGGCAAATCACGCAGCTATCTGCATACCTGGCCGGAAAAGATCGTCAGCAGCGAAGACGCGCTGACCTTTTCCGGCTACCTGCAGCGCCGCCGCAGCGGCGAGCCGGTGGCCTATATCCTCGGCCAGCAAGGCTTCTGGAAACTCGACCTGGAAGTGGCACCG
>NZ_MLCT01000122.1:0-1924 GCF_001806145.1 Pseudomonas sp. BS-2016 | reverse complement strand
TCCTTGGAAGCTGCTACAGCAGGTTACGGGACATGCAACGGGTCGGCCGGTGAGTCTGCAAATGAGACCATCTCTGGGAGCAGGCTCGCCCGCGAAGGCGATGTGTCAGTCACTGCATTATCGCTTTCGCAGGCAAGCCCACTCCTACATTTAAACCGAGTGTCAGCCGGTGATTAGCGCGTGGCCAGGGCGCCTTGGTAGACGGTCGGCCCTGTCGGTTGCTTGCTCACCGAGCCACCCTTGGTTTCCGAACTCACCATCAGCTCCACCGGCTTGCTGATGCTTTCTTGCTGGCGCGGATTCAGGCCGATGATGCCTTTGCCATCCTCCGGCAGCAGGCCAAGGGATACCGGTGTGCCGTCTTTGGGAATCGCCCAGAGTTCAAGGCTTTGGTCCGGTGCAGGCGCCGTGGAGGCAATCGGCTGCACTTCCAGGTAATCCTTGTGGGCCATGATTTGTGCGGCTGGCTGCTGGGTCGTGGTCACCAATGTCGCCGCGGATTTGACGCTGTCCTGGGTGTAGAGCGCGCCGCCGATACCGGCAACCACTACCGCACAGGCGCCGATGAACAGGCGAGGGCGGCTCCAGAACGCAGGCTTGTGCTCAATCACTGGGGGTTGGATCGCAGTCATAAGTCTCTTCTCGACAAATTTTGTAGTCAGTTCATGGACCCGCTTATCCCCGATGGGTTCCTCAGGGGCTCCGGAACAACCGACGGGATACCCAGTCCAACGCCTGCGTTTACCCCTATACCCAGAGGTTGTTTCGATGAAGATTTCACGCGGTTTTGCCCTGTCCTGCCTGTTGACCGTGGCCGCCGGCCCGGTGTTCGCCGCAGGTTTCAGCCTTGGCGATGCAGCCAATGCCATTTCCGGCATGCAGGGTGGCAACAACAAGGCTGCCGCCGCCGCGCCCACCTCGGAGACGGCCGACCTGCTGACGGCCTTGACCTCGCAACTGAACATCACCCCCGAGCAAGCAGTGGGCGGCACGGGCGCCATGCTGGGTCTGGCCAAGAACAAACTGAGCGGCAATGACTTCTCGCAGCTGAGTAACAGTGTGCCGGGCCTCGACAAGCTGTCGGGTGATAACGCATTGGGCAGCCTCGGGGCCTTGAGCGGGATGCTCGGCCAAACCGGTGGCAGCAAGACCAGCGGCCTGGACGGCCTGTTGGGCAACGTGAAAAGCACCAATGACTTGAACACCGCCTTCAGCGCATTGGGCATGGACAGCGGCATGGTCGGCCAGTTTGCCCCGGTGATCCTGAAATACCTGGGCGGCGAGGGGGCCAGCAGTTCCGTGCTGGGCAAATTGGCTCAGGCCTGGGGTACCGGCAGCTAAGGCTCTTGGCGCAGTTGTTCGATGCGCGCATCCTTTTCCATCCAGAGCTGGTTGACCCAGTTCTGGACGGTCTGGCGAAACGCCGGATCGTTCTCGTAATCCCCTTGCCACAACGCCGGGTCCAGTTCGCGGGTACGGATATCCACGATCACCTTCGGCACTGCGCCGCTGATCAAGTCCCAGAACCCCGGAATCTTTTGCTGCGGATACACCACGGTCACGTCGAGGATCGCGTCCAGTTGTTCGCCCATCGCCGCCAGCACAAATGCCACGCCGCCCGCCTTGGGCTTGAGCAATCGGGTAAACGGTGACGCCTGCTGCTTGCGCTTGGCCTCGTTGAACCGCGTGCCCTCCAGGTAATTGACCACCGTGACCGGCTGGCGCTTGAACAGCTCGCAGGCCTCTTTGGTGATCTTCAAATCCTGCCCCGCCAGCTCCGGGTGCTTGGCCAGGAACGCCTTGGTGTAGCGTTTCATGAAGGGGTAATCCAGCGCCCACCAGGCTAGGCCGAGGAAGGGCACCCAGATCAGTTCTTTTTTCAGGAAGAACTTGAAGAACGGCGTGCGCCGGTTCAATGCCTGGA
>NZ_MLCT01000121.1:0-1222 GCF_001806145.1 Pseudomonas sp. BS-2016 | reverse complement strand
CGTCGGYAATGCCAACAAGACGCTCACGCTTAAGTACGACGTAACCCGTAGCGGCAAGGTTGTATCGTCCAAGGTGTTGACGGTGACGGTGACACCGATACCGACAACTGAGTTGGCAAAGACAGTGATCCGGATAAATGAAGCGGATGCTGCTACCAAAGTCCTGGATTTGAGTGGATCGGTTACCAATAAAACTCTACGCGTTGGGTCATGGCCGTTTATCGCGAGCTTCCAACCGGTAGCCATGTTATTGAGTGGCTTCAAGGCCGATGGATCGGTACATGAGCTGCAGGTATGGACTCTGGCGAGCAACGCGGTGACTGCTGGGTGGTTCAGCAATGGTTTCTATGATCAACGCGTCGCCGCCTCGTACTTCCTTGAACTGGGTCATGATACGAAACTGAAACTTCAGTTCAAGGCGACGCTTTCATCTAGTCAAGCCGAGGCTGACGCCATCATCTTCCCGATAGTGGAATACACTGTTAACACTCTGCCGGCAGAATTCCCTGTTCCCAAGTTGACCCAGGCCACGGGGACGGGTACCTCAGTTACCCTGGCGCCGTTGAATGCACAAAACGGCGGCACGGTGTCGGTGGAGTACACACCGATGTACACCACAGACAGCATCAAGGTGACGATGGTGGGGACAGCCGGTGCGGGTTCTCCGGTGATCCCGGCCAAGAATGGGGTAACGGCGGGCAAAGTCACGTTCGACATTACCAAGGCCGCGATTGCCGCCAACGTCGGTAATGCCAACAAGACGYTCACSCTTAAGTACGACGTAACCCGTAGCGGCAAGGTGGTTGCGTCCAAGGTGTTGACGGTGACGGTGACGCCGATACCCCAGGCTGAGTTGGCCAAAACGGTGCTCAAGATCAACCAGGCTAACGCGGCGACTCAAGTACTGGACTTGACTACGTTTACCGGCGATGCCACAGGGCAAATTGGTGTCTGGCCGTTTATCACTGCACCTTACCCCGTCTGGTTGAGGCTGCTGGGGAAAACGAACAAGGGCGTTGATCATTCGCTGACGGTGTATAACGGGGCGGGCAGTGCAGCTGTCAATCCGACCTGGATCGCTAACGGAAAAATCGAACCAGGGATTGCTCGTAGTTATTTGAATGGATTGGGTGATGGCACCAAGCTGCAGATGGAGCTCAAGGCAGCGGTCAGCACAAGCAAGGATGAAACCCTGGCCATCAGCTTTCCGATAGTGGAGTAC
>NZ_MLCT01000120.1:0-1505 GCF_001806145.1 Pseudomonas sp. BS-2016 | reverse complement strand
TCGCTCCTACAGAGGCATGGTCCGTGATGCCTTAACGATTGGGTTGTGGGGTAAGACGCAGGTACGGCTTCACCGCGCGATAGCCCTTGGGAAAGCGTTTCTTGATCTCTTCCTCGTCCTTGAGTGACGGCACGATCACCACCTCATCCCCATCCTGCCAGTTGGCCGGTGTTGCCACCTTGTGGTTGTCGGTCAGCTGCAGCGAGTCGATCACCCGCAGGATTTCATGGAAATTACGCCCGGTGCTGGCCGGGTAGGTGATGGTCAGGCGGATCTTCTTGTTCGGGTCAATCACGAACAAGGAGCGCACGGTGAGGGTATCGCTGGCATTCGGGTGGATCAGGTCGTAGAGGTCCGAGACCTTGCGGTCGGCGTCGGCCAGGATCGGGAAGTTGACCGCGGTGTTCTGGGTCTCGTTGATGTCTTCGATCCACTTGTGGTGCGAGTCCACCGGGTCTACCGACAGGGCGATGGCCTTGACGCCACGCTTGGCGAATTCATCCTTGAGCTTGGCGGTAAAACCCAGCTCGGTGGTGCACACCGGCGTGAAGTCCGCAGGGTGGGAAAACAGCACACCCCAGCTGTCGCCCAGCCATTCGTGGAAGCGAATCTTGCCGGCGCTGGAATCCTGTTCGAAGTCGGGGGCGATGTCGCCCAGTCTTAGGCTCATGGTGTGGCTCCTGATGAGTGCTTATGGAGCCCACTGTGCATGGATTTTTTGCGGTTTAAAAAGAATAAATATCGATTTATCTAGACGATAAAAGAATATTAAAAATCAGTTCATTGGACTTGGGAACGGCCTGAGGCCAACATCGCCTTCAAGGTTCGAGAAGGCCTTGAGACGCTGCAAAAAAGAGGGATTCAGGAAGGGCTTGCGGGGGTTGAGCCCGACTTGAATAGCAAGACACCTTGCCCGGCATTGCGCCGGGCAAGGTTTTACAGTCTTACAACAGCGGGATCGAGTAGCTGACGATCAAGCGGTTTTCGTCCTGGTTACGCGCGTTGGCGATGTCGCTGCGCCACATAGCGTTTTTCCACGCCACGCCGACGTTTTTCAGCGGACCTTCCGGTACGACGTAGGCAACAGTGATGTCACGTTCCCACTCGGACTGGCCGGTGAACTCGGTACGGTTGCTGGCGACGGTGTCGATATGATCACCTTTCAGGTAAACCACACCGGCGGTCAGGCCAGGCACGCCGACTTTGGCGAAGTCGTAGGAGTAGCGAGCTTGCCAGGTGCGCTCGCCGGCACGGGCGAACTTCTGGATCTGCATGTCGGTGGTGATGTAAGCCGACGAGCCGTCACCCTGGTTCAGCCAAGGGAAGTCGCTGCTGCCGTTGCTGACCTGGTAACCGCCACCGAAGGTGTGGCCGGCAACCGAGTACAGGAACAGGCCGCTGTACAGGTTGTTGTCGACTTTGCCACGGCCGGAGTTCACGCCGCTGTAGTTGCCCGTCGAGAAATAAGCGGACTGGTTACCGTTGTTGCCATCGTCGGAGCTGTT
>NZ_MLCT01000012.1:0-780 GCF_001806145.1 Pseudomonas sp. BS-2016 | reverse complement strand
ATCTGAAATAGAGAAGTTGGCAGATTCTTGTGAAGTATGCTCTCTGCCTGGCCCCCACCGCCCCTCAATAGTCAGCTTCAAACTGTGAAGCACTGACGAGCAACCATGTTCGTTGTCGGTCAGTGGCACTTTAAATTCAACTTGGTGGGCCGTTTTTGGCTGGTCCGGCTTGAAGTGCAGACGACCGACGCGGAACGGTTTGCCGGATCGGCCCGTGCAGGTTTCTCCGGGCGCAGGTATGTAATTGCCTGTGCCCGTCACCGTAAAGTTTTCAGGCACGTCAGCCTGAAAGGTGAAGGTTTTGGGTGGGGTCATGGAACAGCCCGACATCACCAAAGCAAAAGCGCCCAGGCAAAAAGCCTGCCCCCATTTGATGGTGGGTATCAGCGGCTTCCCATTAGGCGTGTTTGCATGTTTTTTCATTTTTTAATGTCCTTATTTAGTGCAGTTGGGGTAAACAGTGCAATCGCGACCGTCGGGCATTTTGAAGTTTTTAAATTGCGGGGGACTTACGCACAATTCTTCTATATCCCGCCCCCAATTCCCTTTACAAGGTTTCCAGCCTGAGGTTGTCTTAATCCAGTAGCGGTTGAAGTAAGGTTCTTCTTCCTTCGCCACAGACAACACCAACTTGACCGTCGAGTCCGCCAACTGATCGCGGTGCAAGCGGCCGCCGATCATGCGTTTTTGTATTTCGCCTTTCGCATCGAGGGCCCTGCATTTAAGTATTTTCCTGATAAAACGCTTAGGGCCGACCGTGCGAAACAGCCACTGACATTG
>NZ_MLCT01000119.1:0-1682 GCF_001806145.1 Pseudomonas sp. BS-2016 | reverse complement strand
GGTGTTGATCGGTGAACCTGGCGTGGGTAAAACCGCGATTGCCGAGGGCTTGGCCCAGCGCATCATTAATGGTGAAGTGCCAGACGGCCTCAAAGGCAAGCGCCTGCTGTCTCTGGATATGGGCTCGCTGATTGCCGGTGCCAAGTTCCGGGGTGAGTTCGAAGAGCGCCTCAAATCCTTGCTTAACGAATTGTCGAAGCAGGAAGGGCAGATCATTCTGTTTATCGACGAATTGCACACCATGGTCGGCGCCGGTAAGGGCGAAGGCTCCATGGACGCCGGCAACATGCTCAAGCCCGCCTTGGCGCGGGGTGAGTTGCACTGCGTCGGCGCTACTACGCTCAACGAATACCGTCAGTACATCGAAAAGGACGCAGCCCTTGAGCGTCGCTTCCAGAAAGTGCTGGTGGAAGAACCGAGCGAAGAAGACACCATCGCGATCCTGCGTGGCCTGAAAGAGCGCTATGAGGTCCACCATAAGGTGGCGATCACCGACGGTGCGATCATTGCGGCGGCCAAATTGAGCCATCGCTATATCACCGATCGCCAGTTGCCGGACAAGGCTATCGACCTGATCGACGAAGCGGCCAGCCGCATCCGTATGGAGATCGATTCCAAGCCGGAAGTGCTGGATCGCCTGGATCGGCGCCTGATTCAACTGAAAGTCGAATCCCAGGCGTTGAAGAAAGAAGAAGACGAAGCGGCCAAGAAGCGCCTGGAAAAACTCCAGGAAGAAATTGTCCGCCTGGAACGTGAGTATTCGGACCTCGAAGAAATCTGGACCTCGGAAAAAGCCGAAGTACAGGGTTCGGCGCAGATCCAGCAAAAGATCGAGCAGTCTCGCCAGGAACTTGAAGCGGCGCGCCGCAAAGGCGACCTGAACCGCATGGCCGAGTTGCAGTATGGGGTGATCCCGGACCTGGAACGCAGCCTGCAGATGGTCGACCAGCACGGCAAGCCTGAAAACCAGTTGCTGCGCAGCAAGGTGACGGAGGAAGAAATTGCCGAAGTAGTCTCCAAGTGGACCGGTATTCCTGTGTCTAAGATGCTCGAAGGCGAGCGCGACAAGTTGCTGAAGATGGAAAGCCTGTTGCATCAGCGCGTCATCGGCCAGGAAGAGGCCGTGGTGGCGGTGTCCAACGCGGTACGGCGTTCCCGGGCAGGTTTGTCCGACCCGAACCGTCCAAGCGGCTCGTTCATGTTCCTCGGCCCGACCGGTGTGGGTAAGACCGAGTTGTGCAAGGCCCTGGCCGAGTTCCTCTTTGATACTGAAGAGGCCATGGTGCGGATCGATATGTCCGAATTCATGGAGAAACACTCGGTGGCTCGCCTTATCGGCGCACCGCCAGGCTATGTAGGCTATGAAGAGGGCGGTTATCTGACCGAAGCCGTGCGGCGCAAGCCTTACTCGGTGATCCTGCTGGATGAGGTCGAGAAGGCGCACCCGGATGTGTTCAACATCTTGCTGCAGGTGCTGGAGGATGGTCGCTTGACGGACAGCCACGGGCGTACGGTGGACTTCCGCAATACGGTGATCGTGATGACTTCCAACCTGGGGTCGGCACAGATCCAGGAATTGGTGGGTGATCGTGAAGCTCAGCGTGCGGCGGTGATGGACGCGTTGACCACGCACTTCCGTCCGGAATTCATCAACCGGGTCGATGAAGTGGTGATCTTCGAGC
>NZ_MLCT01000118.1:0-1877 GCF_001806145.1 Pseudomonas sp. BS-2016 | reverse complement strand
TCCACACAGGGACGGGGCGTTGAAAATATTAGGCGCTGCGCCGAGCGTGGTGCTCGAGGCGATGTTGCAGGCGATAGAGGTAAGCAAACCCTTGCTCCCAGCGCCGGTGGCCGGACTTCACATTGATATGCCCGGCGCCCGACAAGATGCCGGCTTCGGCGCCCCACTGACGCGCCAGTTCCAGAGCCCTGGGGGCGCTTACGGCACTGTCGTTGTCGGAGCTGACCACCTGGCTGGGAAATGGCAGCAGGTCAGTTGGAATAGGGGCGAAATTGCGCAGTGCAGGGGCACACGCAGGACGCTCGACATCCGCCGGTGCCACCAGCAATGCGCCGCGTACCTGCCGCAAGAAGCGCACGGGGGCAGTGGCGGCCCAGTGGGCCACGGTGATGCAACCCAGGCTATGAGCGATCAGGATGACCGGCGTGCTGTCGGCAGCGATGGCCTCGGCCAGTGCGGCGACCCAATCCTCGCGACGCGGCGTCAGCCAATCGGCCTGTTCCACCCGTGCGCTGTTGGGCAAGCTGTTTTGCCAATGGGTTTGCCAATGATCTTCTGGCGATCCTTGCCAGCCCGGCACGATCAGATAACGAATCGACTCGCTGTGCATGGGTGTGCCCTCCTGCAGCGTTTAACGTTGCTGGTCAGTATAGGGTGAGGCTCACGCACCAATAAGGAATAAAAAAGAATTTATTAATAACCAAAAGGAATTTACGCCCTTTTCAGAACTTGCTTTACCAAGCCCTTCATTAAAACCGGCCATTGCGCCCCTGCCACCGCGGCGCAATGACCGAGCCAACCTCAGCGAGAATGATGCATAGAGTGTTCCGAGCCGATAGCAACTCCGAACTTATGGTTCATCGCCATATAATAATCACGCACTTGTGTAAGTTTTTCCGCATACGCTTGCGGAAGTAAAATACGCGCTTCCAACAGTTCCGTCAGTTCCTCAACTTCTGAAAAAAAACCATATTCTTTTTGCGCCAATACATCACCAAACATTCTCGGCCCAGTGATCTCGAAAATTTTCTTTACATACTCGTTATAAATTTGCCGCTCTGCGGCTGTCGAGTTTTCCTTCAGAAAGGGACGATTAGCGTTCAACCATTCTTCGTTTGCCTTGTATCGCTCATACGCCGTCTCCAGAATCTCGTCAAATACAGGGTTGTCTGGGTGGCTGGCAAAATTACTGGTGTTGAACCCATTGAAGTCCGCAGGTTCGTAAGTAACCGGCACGTTCATCAAGATGTCATTGGGCGTGGCTTTCAATGTGACCTCGCCCACATTAAAGGTCAGTGCATCATCCGTATCCAGATAGATGCCACCGTACTTTTTCATTAGCACCGCGCGCATGACGTCCGATGAGGCCGCTAAATTCTGCCCGCGCCCTGAACGGAAAAACTGATACATCTCGCCGTATTGACCTGCATTCAGAGCCTGAAAACTTTCATCGGCCTTTAAATCATGAACTTCAAGCCCGCCCACTTTATGATCCAACGCTGAATGTATTTTCTGAAAAGTATCCGCGTCATTGGCATCAACGTGAACAATCGATTTATACCCGGGGCTTTTCCGGGAATTTTCCATAATATTATTGAGTAGATTTTCCGGCATTTCATTGCCGGCCCAAAAATAGTGGATCACTTTCGGCACATCTGTAGCGCCGGACGGCAGTACCGGCATTCTCGGTAGTTTCAGTACTTTGGTTGTCATCGAAGCAGGCGCATTTTTACTGGCCTCAATCGCTTCGGCTTGAGTGCCACCCAGCCACCGTCCTTGACCTTTACGCCAATAAAAGATGTCGTTCACCTGACCATTGGCCTGGAGCCCGCGCCAAAGACCCGCTTCGACGTCATACGTAACTTTGGTACCGTATT
>NZ_MLCT01000117.1:0-1686 GCF_001806145.1 Pseudomonas sp. BS-2016 | reverse complement strand
ACCCGAAGAACCTGAAGTTCAAAGAGCTGGAATCGGCCCTGCTGCCACGGGTGCTGGACCAGGTTGACCTCGACCTGATCAACACCAACTACGCCCTGGAAGCTGGCCTGAACCCGGCCAAGGACGCGTTGATCATCGAAGACGCCAAATCACCTTACGTAAACTTCCTGGTGGCCCGCCCGGACAACAAGGACAGCGATGCTATCCAGAAGTTGGCCAAGGCCCTGACCAGCCCGGAAGTCAAAGCTTTCATCGAGAAGAAGTACAACGGCGCGGTGGTGCCAGCGTTCTGATGTAAGCCAAAACCCCCTTCAAGGTTTCAACGCCGACGGCTACTACAGCGTCGGCGTTTTTTTATCTGAAATACAGTCAAAACTGTGCGATTGCTCGTTCCCACGCTCCGCGTGGGAACGTCTCCTGTGACGCTCTGCGTCACGACTTTAGAGCGGACGCAGAGCGTCCTGGGCTGCATTCCCACGCAGAGCGTGGGAATGATCGACAGCTCCCGCAGGGGTTAGGTTTTTGGGTGATACCAATATGCTATTTTGGTATTTAAATTTTGATTTTTATACTTTTAAAGTTCGCGCTAGCTGACGTTATCCACGTCAGCACGGACTGCGCTCGCGGCATTACCCATGCGGCGATATGGACTGCACATGACCTTCGATTTCGCTTTTATCCTCAGCACCCTCCCGGCGTTTCTCAAGGCTGTGGGTGTGACGCTGCAAGTCGGCCTGATCGCCATTGCCACGTCCTTGCTGGTGGCGCTGATCAACGCTGCGCTGCTGGTGTTTCGCACGCCTTACCTGTCGCGCCTGGTGGCGCTCTATGTGGAGCTGGCGCGTAACACGCCGCTGTTGATCCAACTGTTCTTCGTCTACTTCGCGCTGCCGGCCCTGGGTTTCAATATTTCCGGGTTCTGGGCGGCGATCATCACCATGACCTTTCTGGGCGGCGCCTATCTCACCGAGGTGCTGCGCGCTGGTGTGGAAGCGGTGCCGCTGGCGCAAATCGAGTCGGGCAAGTCCATTGGCCTGTCCGATTGGCAGCTGTTGCGCCATGTGATCCTGCCCCAGGCCGGCATCCTCAGCCTGCCGGCGCTGTTCGCCAATTTCATCTTTCTGCTCAAGGAAACCACGGTGGTTTCCGCCGTGGCGGTGCCGGAAATTCTCTACACCACCAAGAGCTACATCGCCCTCTACTACAAGACCTACGAAATGCTCGCTGTGCTGACGCTGATTTGCGTGCTGTTGTTCTTGCCGTTGTCGCTGTTGCTCAGCCGCCTGGAAAGGAGGCTCCAACATGGCCAGTTCGGGTCTTGAGTTGCTGTGGGTGTCGTTGCCGCAACTGGGCAAGGGCGCTGCGCAAACCCTGTCGATTTCGTTTTTGAGCATCGCCTTCAGTACGGTTGGCGGCGTGCTCTACGGCGTGCTGCGCACTTTGAATAACAAAGCGATCAACGGCGTGCTGCGGGTCTACCTGGAACTGTTCCGCGCCATTCCGGTACTGGTGTGGTTGTACCTGCTGTTTTTTGGCGTGCCGATCTTCTTCGGCCTGAGCATCCCCAGTTTCTGGTGCGCGGTGCTGGTGCTGTCGTTGTGGGGCGCCAGCGAGGTGGGCGAAGTGGTGCGTGGCGCGTTGCATTCGCTGCCCCGTGGCCAGCGCGAAGCGGGCTTGTCGATTGGC
>NZ_MLCT01000116.1:0-1500 GCF_001806145.1 Pseudomonas sp. BS-2016 | reverse complement strand
GATGGGATGATTTTTCTCAGCAACGTCGACGCGCCCCAGGCCCTTAAAGTCTCTTCCAGCACAGTGTCCTGCGCGCTGCAGCTCGACCTTCCGGAGCAAACCTATAATGGCAAATTCTACGAAACCGCTTCGGCGGTCTGTCGGTGAGATGGCCCGCATGAACGAGTGGCGTATCGGGTGCCTCAAAGGCTTGGGGCTGTTGTTGAGCTGCCTTTTATTGGCAGCGCCGGCAAGCGCTGCGAACTGCCGCCTGTCCCTGAGCCAGCCCATCATCGATTACGGCCTGCTTCGCCCAGGCGAACAGCTCGAAAACCGGGGTGCTTCGCTGGGGAAGCGTATGGTACGTCTGAACGTGATCTGCGTGGAGGCTGCGGTGATTGCGCTACGTTTTCAAGGCGTGCCGGCCAATGAGACTGGCTACAGGTTTGGCCGCCAGGGCTTTTTCAACCTGACGCTTCAGCATCCTCAACTCGACGGTAAACCCATCGAGTTAGCGCAATGGCACAACCCTACCGAACGGGACGCCCAGCTACGCCCAGGCCAATCTCTGGTAGTGCTGGTCGGCGGAGCTCCTGCCAGAGGCCACGCTTTTTCGGCGCAGGTGCAAGTAGACACCTGGCTATCGAGCGCAGCCACTGCTGTTGGCAATAAAACCACATACGAGGGCAATGGGCGTTTCGAGCTGGTGTCCGGTGGCTGAGTCCTCAGGCAGGTGATCCATGGCTGCCGATGAAGTTTGCCAGCTCGGCAGATTGCGGATGTGCAAACAGCACTTTCGGATCGCCCACTTCATGCACCTTTCCCTGGTGCATGAACACCAACTTATCCCCAACCTCCCGGGCAAAACGCATTTCGTGGGTCACCATGATCAGGGTCATGCCGTCTTTAGCCAGTTGGCGCACCACGCTGAGCACTTCATTGACCAGCTCAGGGTCCAGGGCCGATGTGATTTCATCGCACAGCAGCACTTTGGGTGACATGGCCAGTGCGCGGGCAATGGCGACTCGCTGTTGCTGGCCACCGGACAGTCGATCAGGGAAAGCGTCGAACTTCTCGCCCAGGCCTACCCGTTCCAGCATCTGCTTTGCCAACTGCACCGCTTTGGCCTTTGGCACTTTCTGCACCACTTGCGGCGCCAGCATCACGTTCTCGCCCACGGTCAGGTGCGGGAACAGATTGAATTGCTGGAACACCATGCCGACCTTCTGCCGCAGGCTGCGCAGGTCGGCGCGGGCCGCGTCGAGGTATTCACCATCGACTTCGATGACGCCGTCGTTGATCGACTCCAGACCATTGAGGGTGCGCAGCAAGGTGGACTTGCCCGAGCCGCTGCGGCCGATGATTGCCACCACCTGGCCTTCGTCCACCGTCAGGTCGATGCCCTTGAGCACGTGGTGATCGCCGTAATATTTATGCAGGGCAGAAATTCTAAGCAGAGGCATGCAGTCTCCTTTCCAGGTAGCGCGCACTGAGGGACAAGGGGTAGCAAAGCAGGAAGTA
>NZ_MLCT01000115.1:0-1957 GCF_001806145.1 Pseudomonas sp. BS-2016 | reverse complement strand
GTTGGCTGCGGGCGAACTGGATGCGGCGGTTGACCATGAAGGCGTGGGGCGTCAAGCCGTAATACTGCTTGAATGCGCGGATCAGATAAGACGGCGACAGTTCAGCGGCCTGGCAAATGTCTTCGAGTTTCAAGGCCTGCGTGCAGTGGGCGCGGATGTAGTCGGCGGCGCGTTCCAGTTTGTGGTTGACCTCGCGTACCGGCGTCAGCGAAGGGTTCAGGCGCTGTTGCACCTCGGTGAAGTAACTCACTAGCGCGCTCTGTTTTTGCAGCAGTTCGGCCTGTTCATCCACTAGCGTGCGGTACAGGTCGAGCAAGCCGTGGTACAGCCCGGTGTCGCGAGTATGGGGTGTGTCGAATGGCCGGTAGCCCTGGTCGGTACTGAACCCCAACTGGTATTGCAGGTCGGTCAGCCACGGCGTGTCGAGGTACAGCATGTGGTAGGACCAGGGCTGGTCATGGATGGGGTTGCACGCATGCACATCGCCGGGGTTCATCAGCACCACGGTGCCGGCGCTGATTTCGAAGGTGTGCGCGCCGTAGTGGTAATAGCTGCAGCCCGTGGTGATCGCGCCGATGGAAAAATGCTCATGGGCGTGTCGGGTATAGGTGACCTTGCGCCCGTCGGCGATGCTGCGGGCTTCGATGAACGGCAGGCGTTCGTCGCGCCAGAAGCGCGGCGTGTCTGCGGGACGGGCGATTGGGCTGAGCGACATGGCGTTATTTCTCCTGCATTCTCACCCGCGTTACCTCAGGCCGGTACCAGAAAAGCGGCCTTGAGCAACTGCCGGGTATAGGCATGTTGCGGGTCGGCAAAAATAGCCTGGGCATCGCCTTGCTCCACCACCTGGCCTTGCTTGACCACCATCAATTGGTGACTCAGCGCCTTCACCACTGCCAGGTCATGGCTGATAAACAGGTAGGTCAGGTTGTACTTGGCCTGCAAACCACGCAGCAACTCTACCACCTGGCGCTGTACCGTGCGGTCCAGGGCCGAGGTGGGTTCGTCCAGCAGGATCAGGCGCGGCTTGAGCACCAGCGCTCGGGCGATAGCGATGCGTTGGCGCTGGCCGCCGGAAAATTCATGGGGGTAGCGATGCCGGGATTCGGGGTCCAGGCCCACTTCCTTGAGCGCCGCGATAATCGCCGCTTCCTGTTCGGCGGGCGTGCCCATCTTGTGGATACGCAGGCCTTCGCCAACGATCTCGCTGACGCACATGCGCGGGCTCAGGCTGCCGAACGGGTCCTGGAACACCACCTGCATTTCCCGGCGCAACGGGCGCACCTGCTGTTGGCTGAGGCGGTCCAGTTGCTGGCCTTCGAAGCGAATCCCGCCCTGGCTGCCGATCAGGCGCAAAATTGCCAGGCCCAGGGTGGACTTGCCCGAGCCACTTTCGCCAACGATGCCCAGGGTTTGGCCCTGGGGCAGGCTGAAGTTGATGCCGTCCACAGCCTTGACGTAATCGACGGTATTGCGCAAAAAGCCATTCTTGATCGGAAACCAGACTTTCAGGTCGTCCACTTCCAGCAGCGGAGGGCCGACATCATTGTTGGCTGGCCCACCACTGGGCTCCGCCGCGAGCAATTCCTGGGTGTAGGGATGCTGGGGCGACTGGAACAGTGTCTCGCAATCGGCCTGTTCAACGATGCAACCTTGCTGCATCACACACACACGATGGGCGATGCGCCGTACCAGGTTGAGGTCGTGGCTGATCAGCAGCAGCGCCATGCCCAGCCGCGCCTGCAGCTCCTTGAGCAATTCCAGGATCTTCAACTGCACGGTGACATCCAGCGCCGTGGTCGGCTCGTCGGCAATCAACAACTCCGGCTCGTTGGCCAGAGCCATGGCGATCATCACTCGCTGGCGCTGGCCGCCGGACAGCTCGTGAGGCAACGCCTTGAGGCGTTTGTGTGGCTCGGGGATACCCACCAGCTCCAGCAATTCCAACGTGCGCTGG
>NZ_MLCT01000114.1:0-1547 GCF_001806145.1 Pseudomonas sp. BS-2016 | reverse complement strand
GCCGACGGCGACGCTGTGCCTGCGTTGTGGCAATGGTGCTTTTTCCAGGACCCGCTGCCGGAGGTGGCGTTGGGCAGCGACGGCCACCCGGCACGCGGCGGGTTCCTGCCGCCGGCCGATAACCGCAATCGCATGTGGGCCGGTGGGCGTCTTGAATTTCTGCAGCCACTGCGGGCTGGCGAGGCGGCTACGCGCGTGTCGACCATCACCCAGGTCGAAGAAAAGACCGGGCGCACCGGCTCACTGCTATTTGTCACTGTGCGCCATGACTACTCCCAGGAAGGGCGGCTGGCCATCCGCGAGGAACAGGACATCGTCTACCGCGAACCCACGCCACCCAAGCCTGGCAGCGGCGACGCGCTGGCCCGGGGCGAATGGACAGAGGCCGTCGAGCCGACGCCGACCCTGTTGTTCCGCTACAGCGCCGTCACGTTCAACGGCCACCGCATCCACTACGACTACCCCTACGTCACCGGCACCGAAGGCTATGCCGGCCTGGTGGTGCATGGCCCG
This sequence comes from Pseudomonas sp. BS-2016, assembly GCF_001806145.1. Taxonomy (NCBI): domain Bacteria; kingdom Pseudomonadati; phylum Pseudomonadota; class Gammaproteobacteria; order Pseudomonadales; family Pseudomonadaceae; genus Pseudomonas; species Pseudomonas sp. BS-2016. Next base: position 1,034 of record NZ_MLCT01000114.1, on the reverse strand, counting down.
CTGATCGCCACTTTGAACCTGCGTGCGTTCTGCCGGGCGCACCCTGAGGCGACCCTGCGCCGCTTTGCCTATCGCGGCGTGCGCCCACTGATTGCGCCACAGCCTTTTGAGGTGGGCGGGCGTATCACCGCAACCGGCGTCGCAGAACTCTGGGCGGGCAACACTGAAGGCCTGGCGCAGACCGCCCAAGTGCATTTCGAATAACCCGATAACAACAGGCGGAGAGCCGTTAATGAATGCCCATGACAACGAAGAACTCAAGGCCATCCGCGAAGGCGTGCGCGCCTTGTGCGCCGAGTTCGATGCCGCTTACTGGCGCAAGATCGATGAAAAAAAAGGCTTCCCTGAAGCCTTCGTCAAGGCCCTGACCGACGCCGGTTGGCTGTCGGCCATGATCCCCGAGGAATACGGCGGTTCCGGCCTGGGCCTGGCCGAAGCCTCGGTGATCCTTGAGGAAGTCAACCGCTGCGGCGGCAACTCGGGCACCGTACACGGCCAGATGTACAACATGTTCACCCTGCTGCGTCACGGCAGCGAGGCGCAAAAACGCTACTACCTGCCCAAGCTGGCCAGCGGTGAATTGCGCCTGCAGTCGATGGCCGTCACCGAGCCCACTACCGGCACCGACACCACCAAGATCAAGACCACGGCGATCAAGCGCGGCGACAAGTACGTGATCAACGGCCAGAAAGTCTGGATCTCTCGGGTACAGCATTCCGACCTGATGATCCTGCTGGCGCGCACCACGCCTTTGGCCGACGTAAAGAAAAAGTCCGAAGGCATGTCGATCTTCCTAGTGGACCTGCGCCAGGCCATCGGCAACGGCCTCACCGTGCAGCCCATCGCCAATATGGTCAACCACGAGACCAACGAGCTGTTCTTCGACAACCTGGAGCTGCCCCTGGACAGCCTGATTGGCGAGGAGGGCAAGGGCTTCAAATACATCCTCGATGGCCTGAATGCCGAGCGTACGCTGATTGCCGCCGAGTGCATCGGTGACGGCCGCTGGTTCATCGAAAAGGCCAGCGCCTATG
>NZ_MLCT01000113.1:0-2138 GCF_001806145.1 Pseudomonas sp. BS-2016 | reverse complement strand
GGGTGCTGCCGGAATCGAAGCCGGTGTCGAAGCCCAGCTTCACCCCATCCGACAGGTTCTTGCCCAGGCCCATGCTGGCGCGGGTCATGCGCCAGTACAGGTCGCGCAGTGAATTGCGTGGCAACGGCGCGGCGAGGGATTCGGATTCGGCGCACGTGGCGCCAAGTTTGTCTGCATCCAGTAAAGAAGCGCGGTCCAGCGGGTGGGCGAAGTTCTGCAAGATAAAGCGCTTGGCGCTGCTCACAGCCACGGCGCGATCACGTTCGCCGAGGGTGTCGTGAAAAAAGCCGGGGAGGATATGCAGCTCTTTTTTAAGGCTGCCGAGGCGGTCGAAGAACTGCTGCTGGGGTTTACGGTGCACCACAAAGTCGGAGCCCGAAATAAGCAGTTGGGTCGGCACCTGGATCGCCTGGGCGTCGGCGACAACCCGGGCGGCCGCTTCGTAAAGGCCCAGCAGCACATTCACCGAAATGGCCTTGGTGATCAGTGGATCGCTGTCGTAGGACGCCACGCGTTCGGGGTCATGGCTGAGGAACTTGGCCTTGACGTAGCTGTTGACGAAAAAGTTGCCACGAAACTTGCGCATCAGTGCCAGGCCGGGGCGGGCGAAGGGCACGTACAGCTTGACCTTGAAGGCTGGCGAGGCGAGCACCAGGGCGCGGATTTTTGGCGCGTAATCATGAACCCAGGTGGCCGCGATCACCGCGCCGACGCTTTGGGCGATGACGGCGATGCCTTCCTCCTCGATGCCGTAGGTGGCATTGATGTGGTCACAGAAAGTCTGCACATCGCGGGCGCTGGTGGCAAAGCTGGGGCTGTCGCCGCGCTCGCCTGGGGATTGGCCGTGGCCACGGGCGTCCCAGGCGAAGAAGTCGAATTCAGGCAGGCCCAGTTCATCCACCAGGTGGGCAATACGCCCCGAGTGCTCATGGCCGCGATGGAACAACAGGATCGCCTTGCGCGGCCCGACACCTGCCGTGGCCGGCCAGTGCCGATAGAAAAGCTCGACGCCATCATGGGTACTGAAGGTGTGCTGTTGCTGTTCGCGCATCGCAAAATCCTTATGCAGAAGGGAGAGATTGTTGTTCTTTGAGGCCCTGACGCACCCGGTTGACCAAGGTATAGGCGAGCAGGGCGGCGACCAGCCACATCACCGCCTCCACCCAACCGGCGCCGAGCCAGCCCAGCGCCACGCCCGTGGCCAGCACCCCGAGCACGAACGCCCGATCACTCTTGCCCATGGGCCCGTCATAACGGCGCGACGCGCCCACCATCGGCCCCAGCACTCCGGCGTATTCGCTGAATACCGCAAGCAGCGTCACCAGCAGCACCGGCGCCAGGCTCATATCGGGGATCAATGCAAAGGGCAGGATCAGCGCACTGTCGGCGATCACATCGCACAATTCATTGAGGTAAGCACCGAGGCGCGACTGTTGGCCGAATTCCCGGGCCAGCATGCCATCGATGGCATTGAGCGCCATGCGCACAATCATCCACAGCGGGATCAGTGCAAACAGCCAGAGGTGTTGGGCAAAGCCCGCGATCAACAGCCCCACCAGCAGGGAAACAACCCCGGCCAGCACGGTGATCTGGTTGGCGGTGGTGCCGTTGTCATAAAGGCGCTGCACGAGAGGCCGCAGCAGGTTTTGAAAACGCGGTTTGAGTTGGTAGATGGAAATCATGGGGGGTGGCGCTTCCTTGTCCGTGAACCCGCGAAAAACTGTCTGAAGTGTGCCGACTAATCGCAGCCGACACCAGTGATGGCTCGTGTTTATAGGGGATTAGTCACGCTCTTGAGCATAATCAATCACCGCTTGTGGGAGCGTCCTATGGGGCCTCAACAGCAGGTGATCGAGTTCGTGTCTATAGTTACATCTCTACACACGCAGAGGGTCGCAAATGTCTTCGACTTTGCACCGACAGACACCGACTCTGAGGGTGACAGACGCGCGTAGGTTGCAAGTAGCGGTCGTTGCGTATCACCGACAGACATTAGACGAGGCACTGCAGGCACGTACCGAAAGGTATTCGCGCGATGTCCTTGGTCGAGTGCATGCACAATGGGACACGCGATTGTGGGCAACGGGTGGTGAAACAGGGGAGCCCAACCAAGTTATGACCCATAGTCTGTCGGGCCA
>NZ_MLCT01000112.1:0-1960 GCF_001806145.1 Pseudomonas sp. BS-2016 | reverse complement strand
CGATGAGCTGAAAACCGGCTTTGCCCGCGACATCGTGCTGATGAAGGCTGTGGGGATCAACCCCGTGGTCGTCCACGGCGGCGGCCCGCAAATTGGCGACCTGCTCAAGCGTTTGTCGATCGAGAGTCACTTCATCGATGGCATGCGTGTCACTGACGCGCAAACCATGGACGTGGTGGAAATGGTGCTCGGCGGCCAGGTCAACAAAGACATCGTCAACCTGATCAACCGCCACGGCGGCAGCGCCATCGGCCTGACCGGCAAGGATGCGGAACTGATCCGCGCCAAGAAACTGACCGTGACCCGCAAGACGCCGGAGATGACCCAGCCGGAAATCATCGACATCGGCCAGGTGGGCGAAGTCATCGGCATCAACACCGATTTGCTCAACCTGCTGGTCAAGGGCGACTTCATCCCGGTAATTGCGCCGATCGGCGTGGGTGCTAATGGCGAGTCCTATAACATCAACGCCGATCTGGTAGCCGGTAAGGTGGCGGAAGCACTGAAGGCTGAGAAACTGATGCTGCTGACCAACATCGCCGGCTTGATGGACAAGGAAGGCAAGGTACTGACCGGCTTGACTACCCAGCAGGTAGACGACCTGATCGCCGACGGCACCATCTACGGCGGCATGTTGCCGAAGATCCGTTGCGCACTGGAAGCCGTGCAGGGCGGCGTCGGCAGCTCGCTGATCCTGGATGGCCGCGTGCCAAATGCAATACTGTTGGAAATCTTCACCGATACCGGTGTCGGTACGTTGATCAGTAACCGCAAGCGCCCTTGATCGCTGCAAAGCAAAAGGCCCCGCTCAATTGAATTGAGCGGGGCCTTTGTTTGTACACAGTTCAAATGTGGGAGCTGGCTTGCCTGCGATGACGACAGTACATGCAAAAATGCACCGCCTGACACACCGCTATCGCGGGCAAGCCCACTCCCACAGGATTCAGTGTCAGACGCCGAACTGCTCGCGGTATGCACGCACAGCCGGCAAATGTTGCTTGAGCTGCGGGTCGTCTTCCAGGAACTGCAACACCTGGTTCAACGACACGATGCTCACCACCGGAATGCCGAAGTCACGCTCCACTTCCTGGATCGCCGACAATTCACCGTTGCCACGCTCCTGGCGGTTCAAGGCGATCAGCACACCGGCAGCCTTGGCGCCGTCCTGGGAAGCGATGATCTGCATCACTTCACGGATAGCAGTACCCGCGGTGATCACGTCATCGATGATCAGCACATCGCCGGTCAATGGCGCGCCTACCAGGCTGCCACCTTCACCATGGGCCTTGGCTTCCTTACGGTTGAAACACCACGGCAAGTCCTGCCCGTGATGCTCCGCCAGGGCTATCGCCGTCGCCGCTGCCAGGGGAATACCCTTGTAGGCCGGGCCAAAGAGTACGTCGAAGGAAATACCGCTCTCAACGATGGCTGCCGCATAGAAACGGCCCAGCTGAGCCAGGGCCGAACCTGAGTTGAACAGGCCCGCATTGAAGAAGTACGGGCTGGTGCGCCCGGACTTGAGGGTGAACTCACCGAAGCGTAAAACGCCGCGATCGATGGCAAAACGAATGAAATCGCGCTGATACGCCTGCATGAAAAAAGCCTCAGATACCACGGATTTAGCTAATTGGGTGGACGGCGTGTATCATACACGCACGCGATTTTTGGGGCCATTTATGCGGATCATCAGTGTGAACGTTAATGGTATTCAGGCTGCAGTCGAGCGTGGTTTGCTCAGTTGGCTGCAAGCACAGAATGCCGACGTCATCTGCCTGCAGGACACCCGTGCCTCCGCCTTTGAACTGGACGACCCAGCCTTCCAACTGGATGGCTACTTCCTTTATGCCTGCGATGCCGAAGTGCCCACCCAAGGTGGCGTGGCTTTGTACTCGCGGTTGCAACCCAAGGCGGTCATCAGCGGCCTCGGCTTCGAGACAGCCGACCGCTACGGGCGTTACCT
>NZ_MLCT01000111.1:0-2121 GCF_001806145.1 Pseudomonas sp. BS-2016 | reverse complement strand
CCATGTGGGCATGGTTCGCCAAGTCAACGAAGATGCCTTTCTGGACCTGCCGGAAAACCGCTTGTGGGTGGTGGCCGATGGTATGGGCGGGCACGCGGCGGGGGACTATGTCAGCAGCCTGATCGTCGATAGCCTGCGCCATGTGCCGCTGGGCCGCTCCCTGGACGAATACTCGGCGGCGCTGCGCAATGACCTGCTGCGCATCAACGCGGCCGTGCGCGAAGAAACCGCCAACCGTGGCGTGACCATGATGGGCAGCACCGTGGTGGTGTTCGCCGCACGCGGCTTGCGCGGGGTGTGCCTGTGGGCCGGCGACAGTCGCCTGTATCGCTTGCGCGACGGCGTGCTGGAAAGCATTTCCCGCGACCACAGCTACGTACAAGACCTGCAAGACAGCGGCCTGCTCAGCGAAGCCGACGCCCGCACCCACCCGCGCTCCAATATCGTCACCCGCGCCATTGGCGTTGAGGCCCAGTTGAACGTCGCCTCGGTGGACCTGTTGATCGCTCCCGGCGACAGCTATTTGCTGTGCAGTGATGGCCTCAACAAGACCGTCGAAGACCATGAAATCCGCGACGTGCTCAGCCATGACGCGCCGGATGAAATCGTGCGCAGCCTGGTGCACTTGGGGCTCAATCGCGGCGCACCAGACAACATCACCACCCTCGTCGTGAAGGTCTCGTCATGAACATCGTCATCCCGGGTTATGACATCGAAGGCGAGATTGGCGAAGGCGCCATGGCCAGCGTGTACCTGGCGACCCAGCGCTCGCTGGAGCGCAAGGTGGCGTTGAAGGTGATGGCGGCAGCGCTGGCGGCCGACCCGAGTTTCTGCGAACGCTTCCTGCGCGAGGGCAAGACGCTGGCGCGTTTGTCACACCCGCACACGGTGACCATCCATGATATCGGCAACGTCGGTGAGCTGTATTACATGGCCATGGAATACCTGCCCAATGGCACGCTCAAGGAGCGCATTGCTGCTGGGCTGACCCCGGAGCAGGGCGTGACGCTGATCCGCCAGATTGCCTCGGCCCTGGGCTATGCCCATGCCCAAGGGCTGGTGCACCGCGACGTCAAGCCGGCGAACATTCTGTTCCGGGCCGATGGCACGGCGGTGTTGTCGGACTTCGGGATTGCCAAGTCGCTGGACGATCGCACCCAATTCACCCAGGCCGGGTTTGCCGTGGGCACGCCGAGCTACATGAGCCCCGAGCAGGCGCGGGGTCAGGAGATCGATGGCCGCGCCGACCTCTACGCGCTGGGCGTGGTGCTGTATGAAATCCTCGTCGGCAAGCTGCCTTACAACGGCACCGATGCGCTTTCCACCGCTCTGGCGCACTTGACTGAACCCTTGCCGGAATTGCCGGTGCATCACGGGCGCTACCAGGGTGTGCTGCGCAAGTTGTTGGCCAAGGACCCGGCGGAGCGTTATCCGGATGCGGCAGCGTTGTTGTTGGCGCTGGATCAACTGCCTGCTGATGAATCGGATGCCACGCTGGTACGGCCGCTGCCGATTCCATTGAGCGTTGATCTGGCGGGCATCACGCCTGTCACCATCGACATTCCGACGGATAAACCGCAACCGCAGCCAATAGTGCGTCAACCGGTGGTCACGCCGACGCAGCACAATGCTCCGTCCGAGCAGCGCCGTGGGCCGGTATTGGCCTTGGCCTCTGTGGCGGTCGCCGTCGCGTTGGCCATTGGCGGCGCCAGCTACTGGTGGTTGAACGGCGGCGATGAACCGGCCAAGCCGCCAGCCGCCGTGGCGCCCAAGGTGACGCCGCCCGTGGCTGTCGCTGAAGTGGATGGCGGTCAGCGCCCGTTGCTGATGGCAGGCAAGAAAACCTTGTTCCAGCGTGTACTCAGCAAACCCGGCGCCCAGCTTTCAGTGGACGCTGGGAGCCCGCCGGGTAGAGCGCTGCCGGCGTTTTCCGTGCTCTACGTGTATCAGCGCAAAGAAGTCGATGGCAGCCCGTGGGTGCGCGTCGGCGCCGCTACCGATGGTCGCAGCGACGGTTGGCTGCCGGCCTCCCAGGTCAGCGACTGGAAACAAAGCCTGGTGCTCAAGTTCACCGAGCGCTCAGGCCGGGCGCCCGTGATGTTCCTGCGCCAGCCCGGTGAG
>NZ_MLCT01000110.1:0-1656 GCF_001806145.1 Pseudomonas sp. BS-2016 | reverse complement strand
GTAAAGGCGCGCCAGGCCAGGTAGGGATCACCCTGTACTGTAATCAGCGGGAGTTTTCCGAACTGGAATTTGGCGACCAGCTGTTTGCAGTGGTCGCCCGGGAGATCGTCGGGCAACGTCGGGAAACCGAGCGTTACCGCGGCTATATCACTGATCTGGATCTGTCGGGGCTGCTCGGTGATGTGCAAAGCCCAAGCAATCTGTACCTGCGCTATAAAGCCGAACTGGAACAGTCACTCAATGCGGCCTTGGATCAGGTTTAGAGCGGGAAGGCGCCGCCATCTTTGGGCTGGCCTTCGACGCTGAGCAATTCCAGCTTGAGGGTCTTGCCGCCAGGCGCCGGCCAGTCGATGTGCTGGCCCACTTGCAGGCCAAGCAATGCGCTGCCCACGGGCGCCATGATCGAAATCTTGCCTTCGTCGGCGTTCGCGTGCTTGGGGTAGACCAGCGTCAGGTGATAGTCCTTGCCGCTGCTTTGTTCACGACAATGCACGCTGGAATTCATGGTCACGACACCCGCAGGCACTTCATCGTGACCAACCACGTCTTCGGCGCGGTCGAGTTCGGCTTGCAACGCTTCGACGCCGGGAAACTCGTCGCCCAAGCGGTCGATCAGTTGCTCCAGACGCTGCACGTCAAGACGGGTAAGAATGATGGACGGTGCGGTGGTCATGATTCAGGCAGACTCCTTTTTTCTGCACAAAAAAGCAAAACCCCGCCAGGAAAAGGCGGGGTTCTCACGGACCTCGATGAATGGAGGTGTATCCGGACACTACCACAGCGACACAAATAAACAAGACGCCGTCAGGTGCTCGCCTTGCGCTGCTCGGCCTCGGCGCAGATCACCCGGCGCCGCGCATCGTCGGCAGAGCGCCATTCCCGGATGTCTTCCACATGGCGAAAGCAGCCAAGGCAGACTTTCCGCTCGTCCAGGCGACACAAACTGATACAAGGTGACGGCACCGCCGGGCTGACATTGCTGAACAGCGGCTTGGGCGGGCGTACGGCTACAGGCTCACTCACCATCAGATCTCGTCGAAATCCAGCTCGACGCCGGTGTATTCCTGAACCAGGCGCATGAGCATCTCACCCAGCAACTCTTCACTCTTGTCGCACTGCCATTTGCCGCTTTCTTCATCGTAGTCGAAGTGAACGCCACCGGAGCGCGCCGCCAGCCACAACTGACGCAGCGGCTCCTGGCGACTGAAGATCAATTGCTGGCCGCTCTCGAACTTGACCGTCAGCACACCGGCCGAGCTTTCCAGGTCCACGTCCAGGCCGCTGTCGTCGAAAATATCTTCCAGCTTCTCTTGGGTGGCATCCACCAGGTCGTGAAAACGGGCTTCGGTCAAACTCATTGTGGCAACCTCAAAAGTGTCTGGTTTTGCTCAAGCGCCGCACGATACGGGCGAGCTTCGCCGATTGCAAAGGATACTGATTTCATCACGGATGACGGTACGAAATATCCCCAGGCATCGTAGTCTGCTTCCCTACTGTCTCGGCAAACCCCCGCCGGACGGGTGGTGCGGCGCATAGGCAAGCTGGCGGGTGGTCGGTATACTCGGGCGCAATTAATGCATATTCAAGGATTTCGCCATGAAGCGCCTGATCTCTTCCCTTGCTGCGCTCGTCGCGGTCGCTTGCCTCGTTAGTGCC
>NZ_MLCT01000011.1:0-1839 GCF_001806145.1 Pseudomonas sp. BS-2016 | reverse complement strand
CSTGCCAGTGGAGCAACGGGCCAAGCCCAGCAACACCTTGGTGCGGCTCAGCGCCAAGGTGCGCACCCTGAGAAAGCAATACCCGCGGCATGACATCACCGAGATTTTCGCGCACGTGTATCGCGCTGAGCGGCAGGCTCCAGGTAGTGGGGATTAGGGGCATGCCCAAAAAAATCAATGACCAAATACTACGCCCGGATACTCCTCCTCCCTCGCCACAAGCAGGTGATATCGAGTCTTTTATGACGGGTCGCAAGACATACCTGGCACCATTACCTCTTCCTACAGATGCCCATCCGTATTGCCCATATATCAGCGACATCAACGATGTGTATTTAGACTTTGGGGGCGGTAACCCGCAAGTGTTCTCGTACCAGATGTCGTTGGGAGCACCATTTACGTGTGCCTGTATTATCGCTTTTGGTTTCCCGATGATTAGCGGCTTTGCGGCAGCACTGCTCGACTATTCTCCTGAGCTGGTCAGAGAGTTCACAGAGGACGTTTTCTTAGCTTGCTGGCCAATAGCCATAATGATGTGGTTTTTCATAACCGCCACCTGCCTTTTTTACTGGCTCAAGGCCCACAAGCTCTTCACCGAAATCATCCCCACACGCTTCAACCGGCAACGGCGCGAAGTCTGTTTTACGCCCGAAGGGGAAACGGAGTCCTTGTTTGTGCCTTGGGAATCACTCTGCGCATGGGTGATTCAGTCGCATAGCGCCACGCAATACGGCGCCACTCGCCAGTACGGCATGGGCATGGGTTTTGAACATGAGGGCGAATGGTTATGCATGGAATTCCAGTGTGCGGGATCGCAACTGGGCATAGCCCACTGGGAAGCCGTGCGCGCTTTCATGGCATACGAACTGGACGACTTCAATGCCATTCTGGACCCGCTGGGGCTGCAAGGCCCAAACGATCCGCCCCATGAAGGGTTGCACACTTTCCGCAATGCCCGGGCCGGCCTGCACCGGCGTTTGCGTGAGAAAGAGGTGGGCTGGGTGTACGCATTTTTCTGGTACGTCTACCACGTCATGACCTTCTGGACCCTGCCCAATCGGCTGGTCGAATGGGAAATCAAGCGCATCGACAAAACCGGCCGCCGCGCCCTGCCCCAAGCCATGATCGACTGGTCGCAACCCCTGCCAGTGGAACAACGAGCCAAGCCCAGCAACACCTTGGTGCGGCTCAGCGCCAAGGTGCGCACCCTGAGAAAGCAATACCCGCGACATGACATCACCGAGATTTTCGCGCACGTGTATCGCGCTGAGCGGCAGGCTCCAGGTAGTGGGGATTAGGGGCATGCCCAAAAAAATCAATGACCAAGTACTACGCCCGGATACTCCTCCTCCCTCGCCACAAGCAGGTGATATCGAGTCTTTTATGACGGGTCGCAAGACATACCTGGCACCATTACCTCTTCCTACAGATGCCCATCCGTATTGCCCATATATCAGCGACATCAACGATGTGTATTTAGACTTTGGGGGCGGTAACCCCCAAGTCTTCTCGTACCAGATGTCCTTGGGGGCACCATTTACGTGTGCCTGTATCATCGCTTTTGGCTTTCCGATGATTAGTGGCGTTTTAGCACTCCTGAACGACTTTTCCCCCGAGTTGATCAGGGAAGTAATAGAAGACGTTTTCTTCTTTAGCTGGCCCATAGCCATAATGATGTGGTTTTTCATAACCGCCACCTGCCTTTTTTACTGGCTCAAGGCCCACAAGCTCTTCACCGAAATCATCCCCACACGCTTCAACCGGCAACGGCGCGAAGTCTGTTTTACGCCCGAAGGGGAAACCGAGCCGTTGTTTGTGCCTTGGGAATCACTCTGCGCG
>NZ_MLCT01000109.1:0-1961 GCF_001806145.1 Pseudomonas sp. BS-2016 | reverse complement strand
TATCCGTGACGATGGACCTTGCTTCATCCGCCGCCAACCCAAAGCGTTCAGGCGTACTCAGCAAATTACTGACAGACGATACCCGGCCTTCATTGCCGATGATGAGCGCCTGCAAGCCTAGTTGGGTAGGGTGGGGCAACACGTCAAATACTGGCGCAAGGGAATAGCCCGAGGCGCTGGTCAGCAGCAGCCCGGTTTGTTTCAGGTGGTCGTCGCTATTGCCGATGAGCACATTGAAGGCCATGCGCTTGTAAAGCTCACGCATATCAAACGTTGCATCGTCGCTGACCTTCTTCAAAACGTCTGCGATCCTGTAATAGGAAACGGCACTTTCAACCGCGTCGACGCGGGTCAATCGCAAATGCGTCGGGCCGCGCGAGCCAACTGTTGGCGTAGCGAAAAACGAATCCATTCCCATGCATGGCCACTTCGCCAACAGGGACCGGGTCACCGACTAAGTGAGCTGAAAAAACAAAGGCATTACCAATCGGCTTCCAGGACATCGTGTTCTCCTTCAGTGCGAATGCGCTTAGGCTCACGGGCGAGGCTCATGGTAATCCCAACCTGGTCAAGTTCTGGTGACGCAATGCTCGCCATACCTTCTTCCAAGTCCATCGCGCTAAGCACATTCATCAGCACGCCGAGGGATACGCCGGCCTCGCCCTGCCTCAGCCGCTGATACGTCTGCCGCGTAATGCCCGCGCGGCTGCATATGGTGGAAATTTTCAACCGGCGACGAATGCGGGCTATTTCGATACCGTTCCCGATACCTCTCATCAGCTCAGCGCTTCTCTCAGAGATGTACCCTTTGTGCGGGTAGGGCTTCGCTGTTTCTTGCATGATATATCATCCTTTAAATCAATAAAGGTAACTTATATCATCCAAGCCTCTAAGGCCACCTGCAAAAAACCGGCTCGAGGCCGGCTTTTTGCAGGGTTGGAAGAATCAAAGGTTTTGCAAAAACACCACATACCCCCGAAACCACTCATCGGCCCCCAGATACCCCGGCTCTTGCCACTCCCCGCCCTGAATCAAGCCAATCTTGAACGGCACGCCCAGCCGATTCATCCGCGGCAAATACGCGGCATAGTCAGGGATGCTGTGACGCCCTTGATACGTCTGCACCACCACTTCATCCACCACGCCCTTGAGTTGGGCGATAGCGGCCGGGTCGGCGTTGCTGCTCCAGTCCATCAGGCCGGTGATGCTCAACCGCAGGTCGGCAGGCAGGCGCTGGCGCAGGTCGCGCAGAAAATCGGCGTATTCGTGCAGATATTGGGTGCGGGCGTCGAAGTCGATCTGGATGCCGATCACCGGGTTGCCGGCGTCACGCCAGCGTTGCACCTGGCCCAGCACCTGGGTGTAGACCCGTTCCGGCCAGCGCAAGGTGTGGGCGCGGTACACCACCCAGACGTGGCCTTGAGTAATACGCGGCACGCTCATGCCCTGGGCGATCAATTGCACGCCGCGCTGGGGCGCGCGACGAGTGGAGTTGATCTGGCCTTGCAGGATGTACAGGGTTTTTGCCTGCTTGATGACCGGCTGGGGCGTGACGCCACTCCACAGCCAGAAGGCGTCGTAGTCGCCTGCGTCAACGGCGCCAAAAACCGGGCTTGCCAGCAACAGCAAGCCTAGCCACAGCGATTTCACCAGTAGTACTGCAGCGATTTGCCCCACTGGGTATCGGCAAAACCGCTCTTGAGTTGGCGGAACCATGCTTTGCGCACTGCCGGCGCAACGTCTTCGCCGCCGCAGCTGTTGTAGCCGGCCGGCGCGTAGCAGTTGATGGCGCGGAACAACGCATAGGCCTTGTCGGTTTTCGGCGCCTTGGCGTTGGCGATCACCTGTTTGTAGCCGTCCAGGCGCGAGAAGGTTTCACCCTTGAAGTCCGAGGCGGTACTGCCCAGGCTGCCGGCGGCGCGGGGTTGTTCCAACGGCATGCCGTCCAGGCCGTTGCGCAG
>NZ_MLCT01000108.1:0-1798 GCF_001806145.1 Pseudomonas sp. BS-2016 | reverse complement strand
ACTTGCCTTCGTAGTAGAGCTTGCCCAGCAGCAATTCGGCGCGTGGCTGGTCGGCGGCACGGCCGTTGTCGAGGTACTTCATCATCTGGTCGACATCGCCCAGTTCGGGGAAGTCGTAGAGCAGTTGCGCCAGGCTGACCCAGGACGCCGGGTAGCCAGGGGCGATTTTTTCCAGCAATGCCTGGGCAGTTTTTTCGTCCGGGGTACCGAGGGTGGCATCGCCGAGTACGCGGGCCACGCTGTCGACGCGCTGCGCAGTCACGGTGCCACGGCTGACGCCTGCTTCCATTTGCTTGAGCAGTTCGGCCTGTTGTTCCGGCTGCTGTTTTTTCTGATAGACCGTGGCCAGTTCGACATAGCAGATATCGGTGGTGTTCAGCGCGGCTTTGCAGATGCGCTCCACATCATCCAGATGCTGGTCGTAGGTACCCTGGGTGCGATACAGCAGTACCTGAGCCAGGCCTGCCTCCGGGTAACCCGCCGCCTGCCATTGGCTGATCTGCTGCTGGGCATTCACGTTGGGAAAACTGTGGGGGTATTGCAGGTACAGCATTGCCAGCGGGATCAAGGTATTGCCTTCACCATTGGCAAAGGCTTTTTTCAGCAGGCTTTCGGCTTCATGGTGTTCGGCCTCAGTGGCGCCGGGCTTGGCCGCCAACAGGCGACCCAGGCGTGCCTGGGCACGCGGCGACGTATCTGCCGCCGCACGGTAGGTGGCTTCGGCCTGTTTGATTTGCGCCGGGTCACGGGTGCCGACCTGGATATCGGCCAGGCCCACCTGGGCCTCGCTGTAGCCCAGGTCTGCCAGTTGCTGGTAATTCTGCTGCGCGGTGACGGTGTCGCCGCGCTTGAGGGCTTCGTTGGCCAGGCGCTGGTCGGGCAGGCCGGCGCAACCGGCCAGGCTGATTGCTAGGGCGATCAACGCTACCGAACCAATGTGGGCACTGCCTTTGTGGCGAGGGAGCTTGCTCCCGCTGGGGGGCGCAGCGCCCCCAAAAGCCGGCTCCAGCTGCGCTGTCGAGCGGGAGCAAGCTCCCTCGCCACAGCAAGCCCGCTCCCACAGGGATTGTGGTGTTTTTGAGAGAGTCATCACAGGCATGTCCTCGCTTACAGACCGTGAGCCATGGCTTTGTCGATCAGCCAGTTCAGCGATGGGCCACGGTCGCTGGTGACTTCCACCGGGCGGCCGGCGTAGGTGCTGTCCAGCGGTGCATCAGGCTTGATCTGCACGCGGATGTCGGAGGACAGGTCGGCGCTGTTCAGGCTGGTGCTGCTGACGATGGTGCCGGTGCGCACTTGTTCTTCGTCGGCGACCTGAAAGCTCACCGGCGTACCTGGGCGTACATCGCCAAACTGGCGGTAGGTGAAGCGTGCTTCCACATTAGCCTGGCTGCCACGCGGCACCAGTTGGAAGATCACATCGCCCTTGCTGGCGTACTGGCCGTCGGCGACCAGTTGCTGGGCCACCACGCAATCGCACGGCGAAGTCAGGGTGCCGGTCATTTGCTTGCCGAACAGTTCTTCGACCTTGGCCGGTTGCAACTGGTCTTCGTCCAGGTGGCCCTTGAGTACATCGAGCATGCTGGTGCTGAAAGTCGCCAGCGGCGCGCCCTTGGCTGCTACCGAATCACCCTTGAGCAGGCTTTGCACGGTGCCGTCACGGGGCATGGTCACGTTCATGCCCGGTACGCTGACGAGGCCGGCCTGGGCGTGGCTGACGAAGTACATGCCGTAGAGCGACTTGACCACAAAACCGAAGGCCGCCAGGCCCACCAGGAAGATCGCCAGGCTGAAGGTC
>NZ_MLCT01000107.1:0-1572 GCF_001806145.1 Pseudomonas sp. BS-2016 | reverse complement strand
TTACTTGACCGATAACAGCACCAATGGTGTGGAGTTGGTCAAGGCGGGTATTCGTATGCGTCGGGGTAACAGCGAGCCGTTGCAAGATGGTGAGTTGATCCGCATCGGCGATTACGAAATCCAGGCGCGTATCGACTTCAACGTGCAGGCCATCGACAGCCAGCCATTTGCCGGTGACTCACCCAACAGCTTTGAAGCGCTGATGGGCGCCGTGGCGAGCCAACCTGCGCCCACACCGATGATCGCGCCGCAGTTCCAGGGCGCCTCGGCTATGGAAACCTTGCCAGACCTGTTCGACTTCCTCAGCCCCACCGCCGTGCCGCCGCCCACCGTGGCGGACCATGTGCCGTCCGAGCAACACGATTTTCGCCCCCCGGCTCCAGTGGCCGTACCGGCGCCCGAAAAGCCATTGGTGCAAGGCTCGGTGATTCCCGAAGACTGGGACCTGTTCAGCGACGCGCCCGCACCCGTCGTCAATGCTGCGCCCGCCCCAGCACCGATCCTCCCGCCGCCGCCCGTGGTCGAGCCTGTTGCGCTCCCCGTGGCCAATGCCGAGCCACCACCGGACCTCCTGCAAGCCTTCCTGCGCGGTGCGGGCCTGGACCAGTTGCGCCTGGACAAAGCCGACGCCTGCGCGCAGATGGAAAGCATCGGCCGCAGCTACCGGCTGATGGTCGAGGGCCTGATCGACGTATTGCGCGCCCGTGCCAGCCTCAAGGGCGAGTTCCGCATGCAGCAGACAATGATCCGCCCCGCCGAAAACAACCCATTGAAATTCGCCCCGAATGCCGATGAAGCGTTACTGCTGTTGCTGCGTCATGGCAACCAGGCGTTCATGGCGCCGGACCTTGCCGTACGTGACAGTTTCGACGACCTGCGCGCCCACCAGTTGGCCGTGATGGCTGGCGTGGAAGCGGCGATCAAGCACTTGCTCACGCGCTTTGAACCGGCGCAGCTGGAGGAGCGCATGGGCAAGCCCGGCGGCCTCTCCAGTCTCTTCAATGGTTCGCGCCAGGCCCAGTACTGGCAGCAGTTCACCGAGCTCTACAGCAACATTTCCCGCGAGGCCCAGGACGATTTCCAGGACTTGTTCGGTCGTGAATTCAGCCGGGCCTACGAAGAACACAGTGCACGACAGCGACGCTGAAAACGCCTCGCACCAATGGATAAAACGGATAGCTAAATACGTCATTGAGGACGCAGGATGATTCCCAGGTTTTTACTCGCAGCCGCTACCGTGCTGCTGCTGACGGCGTGTGCCAACGACACTGCCAAACCCCAGGCGGCTGCCGAGGCCGAAGCTGACACGGCCGCCGTTGAGCTGCATTTTCACGCGATTGCCGGGCTTAACCCCGGTGCCAACGGCCAGGCCGCGCCGGTGCGGGTGCGCATTTTCGAATTGAAAAACGCCGCGACCTTTTCACGCTCCGATTACTTCGCCCTGGCTGACCGTGCGCAATCCACCCTCGGCCTCGACCTGCTGGACCAGGACGAAGTGATGGTGCAGCCCGGCCAACAACTGAGCCTGCAGCGCGATCTCGACCCGTCCACGCGCCAGATCGGCTTGCTGGT
>NZ_MLCT01000106.1:0-1789 GCF_001806145.1 Pseudomonas sp. BS-2016 | reverse complement strand
TGACGGAAGTCGACGGCCGCTGGGTAGGGCTGGGCAGTTGTGACATGAAGGGGTTTTTCGCACTGGTTATCGACGCGGTGTTGCCGCTGCTGGACCAACCCTTCAAGCAACCGCTGTTGATCCTTGCCACTTGTGACGAGGAAAGCTCCATGTCCGGTGCCCGTGCGCTGGCCGAGGCGGGGCGCCCATTAGGTCGTGCAGCGGTGATCGGCGAGCCGACCGGGCTCAAGCCGATCCGCCTGCACAAGGGCGTGATGATGGAACGCATCGAGATCCTCGGGCGCAGTGGCCACTCGTCGGACCCCAGCCTGGGCCATAGCGCCCTGGAAGCCATGCATGACGCCATCGGCGAACTGCGCGGCCTGCGCCTGGCCTGGCAGCGCGAGTACCGCAACGCGCAATTCAGCGTGCCGCAGCCGACGATGAACTTCGGCTGCATTCACGGCGGCGACAACCCCAACCGCATCTGCGGCCAGTGCTCCCTGGAGTTCGACCTGCGACCCCTGCCGGGCATGGACCCCGAGGTGCTGCGCGCCGCGATCCGCCAGAAGCTCGAACCCCTGGCCGAGCGGCATAAGGTCAAGATCGACTACGCGCCGTTGTTCCCCGAAGTGCCACCCTTTGAGCAGCCCGAAGACGCCGAGTTGGTGCGGGTGGCGGAGCGTTTGACCGGTCATCGTGCCGAAGCAGTAGCGTTCGGCACCGAAGCGCCTTATCTTCAGCGCCTTGGTTGCGAAACCCTGGTGCTCGGCCCTGGCGACATTGCCTGCGCCCACCAGCCTGGCGAGTACCTTGAAATGTCACGCTTGGCGCCTACAGTGCGTCTATTGCGGGAACTGATCGAACACTACTGCCTGAAACCTGCATAAATTTGCCCCTGCCCATTCGTACATAAGGAGAGTGAGCGTGTCGCCAAGCCTGTTCCGACGATAACCATCAGCCGCTGTGCGCTTTCACGATTGATCCTTTATTTGGCTGCTTTTTATTACAGGCCCAGGTGTTATGCCCGAATACGTCAATTGGCTTCGTCACGCTTCACCCTACATCAACGCCCACCGCGACTGCACCTTTGTGGTCATGCTGCCCGGCGATGGTGTGGACCACCCCAACTTCGGCAATATCGTCCACGACCTGGTGCTGCTTCACAGCCTGGGTGTGCGTCTGGTGCTGGTGCATGGCTCGCGCCCGCAAATCGAAACCCGCCTTGAAGCACGCGGCCTTACCCCGGCTTACCACGAAGGCTTGCGCATCACCGATGCTGCGACGCTGGAGTGTGTGATCGACGCGGTGGGTCATTTGCGTATTGCCATCGAGGCGCGCTTGTCCATGGACATGGCGTCCTCGCCGATGCAGGGCTCGCGCCTGCGTGTGGCCAGCGGCAACCTGGTCACCGCACGGCCAATCGGCGTGCTTGAAGGCGTGGACTACCACCACACCGGCGAAGTGCGCCGGGTCGACCGCAAGGGCATCAACCGCCTGTTGGATGAGCGCTCTATCGTGCTGCTCTCGCCCCTGGGGTATTCGCCCACCGGCGAGATCTTCAACCTGGCCTGCGAAGACGTCGCCACCCGCGCCGCCATCGACCTGGGCGCCGACAAGTTGCTGCTGTTCGGCGCCGATCCCGGTCTGATCGATGAGAACGGCCGCCTGGTGCGTGAATTGCGCCCACAACAAGTACCCGCGCACCTGCAACGCCTGGGCAGCAACTATCAAGCCGAACTGCTCGATGCCGCTGCCGAAGCCTGCCGGGGTGGAGTAGGGCGCAGCCATATCGTCAGCTACGCCGAAG
>NZ_MLCT01000105.1:0-2351 GCF_001806145.1 Pseudomonas sp. BS-2016 | reverse complement strand
TTGGCGCAGGCGTACTGGTTCACCGGTATGCTGGTGCACTGAGGCCTGCACGTAATAGGGTAAGAATCGACGCCGGGGCATCCTTCCGGCGTCTGCTATTTCTGGAGGACCGATGAGCCTGCCTGCTGCTTTTTTGAGCGACGTCGCACAACTGATCCCGCAAGATCGCCGCTTCGACGATCCACTTTCCACCCTCGCCTTCGGCACCGACGCCAGCTTCTACCGACTGATCCCACAGTTGGTGATTCGCGTGGAGTCAGAAGACGAAGTGGTAACTCTGCTGCAACTGGCCCAGCGCGACCGCGTACCGGTGACCTTCCGTGCCGCAGGCACCAGCCTCTCGGGCCAAGCCATCAGCGACTCGGTGCTGATCGTGCTGGGTGATAACTGGAATCACCGCGAAATTCGCGGGCAAGGCACCCAGATCCGCCTGCAACCGGGTGTGATCGGCGCCCAGGCCAACGCCTGGCTCGCACCGTTCGGGCGCAAGATCGGCCCGGACCCTGCGTCCATCAATGCTTGCAAGATCGGCGGTATCGTCGCCAACAACGCCAGTGGCATGTGCTGCGGCACGGCGCAAAACACCTACCACACCCTGGCGGGCATCCGTCTGGTGCTGGCCGATGGCAGCCGCCTGGACACCGAAGATGCCGCCAGCGTGCAAGCCTTCCGCCAGTCACATAGCGCACTGCTTGAACGCCTGGCCCTGTTGGGTCGCGAAACACGGGCAAATAATGAGCTGGCGGCAAAGATCCGCCACAAATACCGCCTGAAAAATACCACCGGCCTGTCACTCAATGCCTTGGTGGATTTCGATGACCCGCTGGATATCCTCAGCCACCTGCTGGTCGGCTCCGAGGGCACCCTGGGATTTATCAGTGCGGTCACCTACGACACCGTGATCGATCACCCCAACAAAGCCTCGGCGCTGATCGTCTTCCCGGACGTCGAAACCTGCTGCAACGCAGTCACCGTGCTGAAAACCCAGCCAGTCTCCGCCGTTGAACTGCTGGACCGACGCAGCATGCGCTCGGTGCAGGACAAACCAGGCATGCCTGCTTTCGTACAGCACCTATCGGAAAACGCCTGCGCACTATTGATCGAATCCCGCGCCGCTTCGCCATCGCTGCTGCACGAACAACTGACGCGCATCATGGCCTCCCTGGCGGCGTTTCCCGTGGAGCAACAAGTCGACTTCACCGAAGACCCACTGGAAAACGCACGCCTGTGGGCCATCCGCAAAGACACCTTCCCCGCCGTAGGTGCCGTGCGCAAAACCGGCACCACCGTGATCATCGAAGACGTGACCTTCCCGGTAGAACAACTGGCGATTGGCGTGAATCGCTTGATCGCACTGTTCGACAAACATCACTACGACGAAGCCATCCTTTTCGGACACGCCCTGGAAGGCAATCTGCACTTTGTGTTCACTCAAGGCTTCAACAGCAGCGAAGAAGTCGCACGCTATCAAGCGTTCATGGACGACGTCGCGCAACTGGTTGCCGTGGAGTTCGGTGGCTCGCTGAAGGCTGAACACGGCACCGGCCGCAATATGGCCCCTTTCGTCGAACTGGAATGGGGCAGCGACGCCTATCAATTGATGTGGCAACTCAAGCGCCTGCTCGACCCCAACGGCATCCTCAACCCGGACGTGGTACTCAGCGAAGACCCGCAGATCCACCTCAAACACCTCAAGCCGTTGCCCGCCGCCGATGAGCTTGTGGATAAGTGCATCGAGTGCGGGTTCTGCGAGCCGGTGTGCCCCTCAAAAGGCCTGACCCTGAGCCCGCGCCAGCGCATCGTGATCTGGCGCGACATCCAGGCGAAAAAACGCGCAGGCGTGGACACCACCGTACTGGAAGCGGCCTACCACTACCAAGGCATCGACACCTGCGCCGCCACCGGCTTATGCGCGCAACGTTGCCCTGTAGGCATCAATACCGGCGACCTGGTGAAAAAGCTGCGCAGCCGCGAAGCCGACCGTACGAAAACCGCCGACTGGCTCGCCAGCCATTTCGCCACCGCACTGCAAGGTGCGCGCTTTACCCTGCACGTCGCCAATGGCGCACGCATGCTGCTGGGCGCCCCACGGCTGGCCAAGCTCTCGAGCACACTGACCAAGCTGTCCAAAGGGCAAATTCCGCAGTGGACCAACGCCATGCCGCAGCCCGAAAAAGCCATCCGCTTCAGCCCGGCAGTGACGGACGCGCGCCCGCGCGTGGTCTATCTGGCCACCTGTGTCTCCCGCGCCATGGGCCCGGCAGCCGGCGATAAAGAGCAGATGTCGCTGTACGACAAAACCCGCCAGTTGCTGGAAAAAGCCGGCTACCAGGTAGTCTTCCCCGACAACC
>NZ_MLCT01000104.1:0-2563 GCF_001806145.1 Pseudomonas sp. BS-2016 | reverse complement strand
CCAACGTGACCGTGAAGGATTCGCGTACCCTGCAAGTTGTTGCCTTCGAGCGCAACATGCTCGCCGCCGTCGACAAGGCTATCCAGAGTGCCGGCCTGAACCTCAACCCGACCAACTTGGGCGAGTTGCTGCTGATCTCCATGCCAGCCCTGACCGAAGAAACCCGCAAGGGCTTCACCAAGCAGGCGCGCAGTGCTGCTGAAGATGCGCGCGTTGCCGTGCGTAACATCCGCCGCGATGCACTGGGCGATCTGAAGAAGCTGGTCAAGGACAAGGAAATCAGCGAAGACGAAGAACGCCGCGCCGTCGCTGATATCGACAAGCTGACCAAGGACGCCGAAGCCCAGATCACCAAGGCGACCGAAGAAAAAGAAAAGGACCTGATGGCCGTATAAGGGGTCAGGACGCCTTCATGGAAAAGACCAAGCAGACTGTGCCCTCCGTGGTGCCGCGCCATGTCGCGATCATCATGGATGGGAATAATCGCTGGGCGAAAAAACGCTTTATGCCGGGTGTTGCCGGGCATAAAGCGGGTGTTGACGCGGTAAGGGCGGTGATTGAGGTGTGCGCCGAGGCCAAGGTCGAAGTATTGACCTTGTTCGCGTTCTCCAGTGAGAACTGGCAGCGGCCCGCCGATGAAGTCAGTGCCTTGATGGACCTGTTCTTCAAGGCATTGCGTCGTGAGGCCAAGCGCCTCAACGACAACAACATCAGTCTGCGCATCATTGGTGATCGCTCGCGGTTCCATCCGGAGCTGCAAGCTGCCATGCGTGAAGCCGAGGCCATCACTGCCGGCAGTAACCGTTTTGTGTTGCAGATCGCAGCCAACTACGGTGGCCAGTGGGATATCGCCCAGGCTGCGCAGCGGCTGGCCCGCGAAGTGCAGGCCGGCCATCTGCGCCCGGACGACATCACGCCCGAACTGTTGCAAACCTGCCTGGTGACCGGCGACCTGCCGTTGCCGGACTTGTGCATTCGTACCGGTGGCGAGCATCGCATCAGCAATTTCCTGCTGTGGCAGTTGGCCTACACCGAGCTGTACTTCTCCGACCTGTTCTGGCCGGACTTCAAACACGATGCCATGCGTAATGCACTGGCTGATTTCGCTTCCCGTCAGCGTCGCTTCGGTAAAACGAGCGAGCAGATCGAAGCTGGAGCCCGGGTTTAAATGCTTAAACAACGAATCATCACGGCGCTGATCCTGCTGCCGATTGCCTTGTGCGGTTTTTTCCTGCTCGACGGTTCCGGTTTTGCGCTGTTCATCGGCCTGGTTGTGACCCTTGGTGCGTGGGAGTGGGCGCGCCTGGCAGGCTTCGTCAACCAGTTGCCGCGTGTGGCCTATGCCGCCTTGGTCGCGCTGTTGTTGTTCTTCATGTACATCCTGCCGGACATCGCGCCCTGGGTGCTGGGGGCTGCAGTGTTGTGGTGGGCGTTGGCGACTTTCCTGGTGCTCACCTATCCGCGCACCAGTGGCCAGTGGTCCAGCGTGGCCTGCAAGCTGGTGATTGGCCTGGCGATCCTCTTGCCGGCCTGGCAAGGGCTGGTGGAGATCAAGCGTTACCCGCTGGGCAACGAATTGATCCTGGCTGTGATGGTGTTGGTATGGGGTGCCGACATTGGTGCCTACTTCTCGGGTAGAGCTTTTGGCAAACGCAAGCTGGCCCCGGCCGTAAGCCCCGGCAAGAGCTGGGAAGGTGTATACGGCGGCCTGGCCTTGACGCTGCTGATCACCCTGGTGGTCGGTGTGGTGCGTGACTGGTCGGTAAAGGAGGTGCTTCTGGCCTTGCTGGGGACGGCTATTGTCGTCTTCATCTCGGTGGTGGGCGACCTTACCGAGAGCATGTTCAAACGCCAGGCGGGCATCAAGGACAGCAGTAACCTGTTGCCTGGTCATGGCGGTGTGCTTGACCGTATCGACAGCCTCACCGCTGCGCTGCCTATTTTTGCCGTGCTGTTGTGGATGATCGCTTCGTGAGCCGCCTGCAGCAGGTTACGGTGCTGGGTGCGACCGGCTCGGTCGGGCTCAGTACCCTGGATGTCATCGCGCGTCACCCCGATCGCTATCAGGTTTTCGCCCTGACCGGCTTCACGCGTTTGCGCGAGTTGCTGGCCTTGTGCGTGCGTCACTCGCCGCGCTTTGCCGTGGTGCCGGAAGCTGCTGCGGCTCGCAGTCTGCAGGATGATCTGCGGGCTGCCGGGCTGGCCACTCAGGTATTGGTTGGCGAGGCAGGCTTATGCCAGGTCTCGGCCGATGCGGACGTGGATACGGTGGTGGCGGCGATTGTCGGTGCGGCAGGTTTGCGCCCGACCTTGGCGGCAGTCGATGCTGGCAAGAAAATCCTGCTGGCCAACAAAGAAGCCTTGGTCATGTCCGGCGCACTCTTTATGCAAGCGGTGCGTAAGAGCGCAGCGGTGCTGCTGCCTCTGGACAGCGAGCACAACGCCATCTTCCAGTGCATGCCCGGTGATTTTGCCCGCGGCTTGAGCCAGGTCGGCGTGCGCCGAATTCTGCTGACGGCATCGGGTGGCCCATTCCGCCAGACTCCGTCGGCCGAGCTGGACC
>NZ_MLCT01000103.1:0-1624 GCF_001806145.1 Pseudomonas sp. BS-2016 | reverse complement strand
CCAACGCCGGCACCGGCTGCTGGTCAGTCACCAGGCAGTCCACCAGGCTGATCGGCCCCAGGCGAATCATGGCATTGCGCCCGAATTTGCTGGAGTCCGCCGCCAGGATCACCTGCCGCGCATTGGCGATGATTGCCTGGGAAACCCGCACCTCCTGGTAATCGAAGTCCAGCAGGCTGCCGTCCTCGTCGATCCCGCTGATGCCCACCAGGGCAAAGTCGACCTTGAACTGGTTGATGAAGTCGACACTGGCCTGGCCCACCACACCACCGTCACGGCGCACATTGCCGCCGGTGAGCAACACATCGAAGTCGTCCTTGGCACTGAGCATGGTGGCGACGTTGAGGTTGTTGGTGATGATTTTCAGGTGGCTGTGATTGAGCAGCGCACGGGCGATGGATTCGGTGGTGGTGCCGATGTTGATGAACAGCGAGGCATGATCGGGAATCTGCGCGGCGATGGCTTCACCGATGCGTTGCTTCTCGTCGCGCATCTGGTCGGCACGCATGGCGTACGCGGTGTTCTCGACACTGGAGTCATAGGCTGCGCCGCCGTGGTAGCGGCGCAACAGGTTGGCGTCCGCCAGCTGGTTGATATCGCGGCGGATGGTTTGCGGGGTGACAACGAATAGCTGCGCCATTTCCTCGATACTGACGTACCCGCGTTCGCGGACCAGTTCGAGGATTTGTTGTTGGCGGGGAGGCAGATTCATGGGGCGTCCTTTGGGCTGCCATACAAAAGTGGCCCATGATGACGCAGGAATCCGCTCCCTGCCAGTTACAACCTGCCGTAAGCCAGCGCTTGGCTTATTCGGCGCCTTCGTGCGGCTCCCAGTCACGGGTGCGGCTCACAGCTTTTTGCCAGCCGGCGTAGAGTTTCTCTTTGGCCGCCTCGTCCAGCTGTGGCTCGAACTCGCGCTCGATTACCGCCTTGCCGCGCAACTCGTCCAGGCTGCCCCAGAAGCCACACGCCAGGCCCGCCAGGTAGGCTGCGCCGAGGGCGGTGGTCTCGCGCATTTGCGGGCGTTCTACCTGGGTGCCGAGGATGTCGGCCTGGAATTGCATCAGGAAGTTGTTGGCAACCGCGCCGCCGTCCACGCGCAGGGCCTTGAGGCGTTCGCCCGAGTCCTGTTGCATGGCGTCGAGGACGTCGCGGGTCTGGTAGGCAATCGACTCCAGGGCTGCGCGAATAATGTGGTCTACGCGTACGCCACGGGTCAGGCCGAACAGTGCGCCACGGGCATACGGGTCCCAGTAGGGCGCGCCGAGACCGGTGAAAGCGGGTACCAGGTACACGCCGTTGCTGTCCTTGACCTTGCCGGCAAAGTATTCGGTGTCGTGGGCATCGTTGATGATCTTCAGCTCGTCACGTAGCCATTGCACGGTGGAGCCACCGTTGAAGACCGCGCCTTCCAGGGCATAGGCCACCTCACCGCGCGGGCCGCAGGCAATGGTGGTGAGCATGCCGTGCTTGGATTTCACCGCCTTGTCGCCGGTGTTCATCAGCAGGAAGCAGCCGGTGCCGTAGGTGTTCTTGGCCTGGCCCGCTTCCACGCACATCTGGCCAAACAGGGCCGCTTGCTGGTCGCCGGCAATGCCACCGATAGCGATGCCGCTCTTGGTAC
>NZ_MLCT01000102.1:0-2548 GCF_001806145.1 Pseudomonas sp. BS-2016 | reverse complement strand
TGTCCATGGCCGAGGCCGGCGCTGCTGCCGCATACAAGCTGCAGAACATCCCCCACCAGGGAGCCACCAAATGAACGGGCCACTACCAACCATGCAAGAGGCTTCGCAAGAAGCGGAGTTTCAGCTGTGCGCAGCCAAAGATGTGCTCGAGTGGCAGCACGCACTGATCAAGGCCATGCACCTGGATCACCTGCACGACAGCGGAAAAGGGATTGGCGCCTTGTTTGAGGTGGCGAAGTACTTCAGCGACACCGGCTTCGGCGGAGTTTATAGCGCCATCGACCAGTTCAAGGTTCTCGGCGAATCCGCGCCACAAAACGCAGAGATGCCAAATCGTGGCGCGCACGGAATAGGTACCGGCGTACCGCTGGCTGAGTTTTCGAAGGGTCGACAAATGGATGCCGCTGGCCAGCTAGGCATCACTCAGCAAGCGCTGAATACTGCCATCAAGTTAAAGAGGCAGATCCAGGTTCTGGAAATGCCAGATGGAAGCGTTACCGCTGTCGAGACAAAGGTTTTCCCTGCGCCAGGTCGGAGGACTCGCCAATGACCATCGTCATCATCAAAGACGGCGATGCCGTCACGTCAACGACGGCGATTGCTGCGGGCACGGAGAACGAGCACGCCAGCGTGATCGCCCTGGTCCGGAAGTACCAGGGCGATCTGGGCGAGTTCGGGAGGGTCCGATTCGAGGTAGAACCCTTTGAAACTGCCGGTGGAATGCAAACGCGGGAGATTGCGCTGCTTACAGAACCCCAATCAACGCTATTGCTGACCTACATGCGCAATACGGACATCGTTCGAGCATTCAAGAAGAAACTGGTGCGCGAGTTCTGGGATCTGGTCCAGCAGCGCAACCAACGCGGCCCGGCGCTGCCGGCGGACTATATCGGCGCCCTGGAACACCTGCTGGCATCGAAACGCTCCGAGCAGTTAGCAATCGAGCAGCGTGACTACGCCATTGAAACCAAGGCTGAGATCGGTTCGCGCCGTGAAGCGACAGCGATGGCCACAGCTTCGGCGGCTGTTCGCCAGGCCAACCAATTGAAGGAAGAGCTCGGACGCGGGCTGCGGCAGGCCACGGTCGCCGCCGTGGAGAAGGTCTGCAAGCGCAAGTTCGGCAAGCAGGGTTTCCGCCCGCTGAAGAACTGGTGCGCTGAGAACGGAGTGCAAGCCCCGAAAGTCCACGATCCGCGTTATGGCTGGGTTCGCTCCTGGCCCGCAGCTGCCTGGGCAGACGTTTACCAAATTGATCTGGCCGTCCTGTTTGGCGCCGACGGAGAACAAGCATGAAAATTTCCCACGAACAACTCATGGCACAGATCGCCGAGTCGGCGGTTGAGTATCAACTGGCCGAGACCAAGCGCAACTCGCTGCGTCGCGAATTGAACAGCATGTACCGCGTGTACTTCGATGCCTACGGGCGGCCCTTCGCCGACAGCAACAAGCGCGTGAACCCCCACGATAAAGAGTTCGAAGGAGTAATTGCTTTCACGGATGTGGCTTACACGCGGTGGAAAACTCAGCGTGACCTCACGACCAAGCTGAAGCGCAAGATGCGCATGCTCGTCGAACGCCTGGAGCGTGCGCTATGAGCAAAGTCTTGAATTTTCCAACACCGGCACCCGTTGAGATCATCAATGAGGCCCACTTCGAAAAGTTTGAAGACGCGGCACTCATGCTCATGTCCTTCGAAAAGCTGGCAGACGCAGTCGATTTTGTATCTGAGGGCGGCGAGATCCATGAGCGAGACGACACCCATATTGGACTGATGGAGGCGTGCATGGCGCTCGCGGTGATGTTTCGCCGTAGAACCGGGCATGACGTACAGACGGTATCTGCTGACCACCTGGACCATCAAAGGAAATGCTTGATGGATGGCGTTGAAGTCAAGTCCCTGCCTATTCCCGTTCGACCTCCAGCGCTCAGCCCGCTACCAACCGCAGCATTCACAGCCCTTTCGACTGCAGATCTGGCTCAGGTCGGATTCAACTACGTCAATCGATCGCATGAGCACATCAAGGGTAACTGCCCGAAACTCATTGAGCTGGATCTCGCCCGCGCACACTCGCTTGACGCCATGGGGGCGCTTGTTGTCCTGATCGAGAGGCTGTCGGGCGGCGTGGCTTCGATTGCCTGCGGCGAGACGCCAATTGCCAATGCTCCAGGCTCGGAGACGCTGCAATGACCACTCCCATGGAATCAACTACCGGAATCCCGGTAGTTACGACTGCCACTGCCGAAGTGGTCGCCGGCCCCTGGCCCTGCTATTCCAACTGCCGCCATCTGCCCGAGCGTGACCGCTGGGAGGTCTACGGCATGGCCAAGGCTGCCCGCGGCGCCCTGGAGGACCGTGGCGTCGTCATGATCGAGACCTATGACGCGTTCATTGCCCGGGTAACGCGGGAGTTGGACATATGAGTATGGATCTGATGGTTAAGGCCATGAAAACCAAGGTCGGAAACCCGCTGCGCAAGCTGGTGCTGGTCAAGCTGGCCGACAACGCCAGCGATCAAGGCGAATGCTGGCCTTCCTATCAGCACATTGC
>NZ_MLCT01000101.1:0-1775 GCF_001806145.1 Pseudomonas sp. BS-2016 | reverse complement strand
ACTAAAGCCTCGGAGAGACCGAGGGAAGCAAAGGACATGAGTAATCCTGTTTTAGTTAGGGCTTGGCCCAAAGGGATAATCTTGCCGGGCGTGAATGGCGCTTAGGGGAGCGCAACCCCGTCCGGTCCTGCTGCGTCTGGCGGGCACTCCACCGGCTCGCGCGGGCTGCAAAGCTGCGCAGTAGCTGGGTTGGGTGCCGTTTTCAAGACCCGAGCGGCCGGGCGTAAGCCTGGCGGAAAGGCCGCAGTATAACAGAGCAATCACTGCGCGCTGCTTTCCTGCTGCTCAACGGCGTGTTCGGGGGCTGGTATGGGTGCCGTTTGCTCGTGCATCCGGCCATATTTGGCGCTCAATGTGGCATAGGCGGGCTCTTGCTTGAAGCGCTTGAGCTCGGCGGCAAAGCGTTGCACCAGCAGGTCCATGCCTGCGCCACGGCGTACCGCAAGAAATTGCTGCTGGCGGCTGACCACCACCGATGCCTGGCTGACTTTACCTTCCAGGCCCAGGGCCTTGAGCACGTGGTGCCCCACGCGCCGGTCAGTCACCACCATATCGACGCGCCCCAGCATGAGTTTGCCAAAGTTGGCTTCATGGCTGGGGGCGGGTTCGCGCTGGAAGGTGTTGGACTTACTGAACGCGTCGCCATAAAGGTAGCCAGGGGAAACGCCAACGGTCAGGCCGCGCAGGTCGTCGAGCGTGGCGGCGGGGTGAGGGCGTTCGTTGGCATAGAACAAGACAAATTCGACTTCCGACAACGGCTCGCTGGGATAGAGCAGCAACGCGTCGCGCTCCTGGCTGTGAAAGATATCCAGCGCGCCGTCGGCGTGGCCCTGCTCGAGCATCGCCAAGCAGCGCTTCCAGGGCAGGAACTGCCATTGCACCTCCACCCCCAGGCGCTGGAACACGATCAGGGTGGTTTCATAATCCAGGCCGGCCATGGTGCCGTTGTCTTCGTAGACATAGGGCGCCCAGGGTTCGGTGACAATGCGCAGTTTCTCGCCATGAGCGGCCAGGCTCAGGCAAGAAAACAGCACAGCGGTCAACAGCTTGAAGAGGACGGGCATACCCTGAGGTTACGACGCTCCCCGAAGAAAGAGAAGCTCTGGCACGCGCATTGGCGGGCGGTCTTACTTCGCGGGAGCGTTCAGCAGGTGTTCGTGGATCGCGGCCCGGCGCTCACCCAGAATCAAACGCACCACGGGGTTGGCGAACCAGTGTTCCAACTGGTGGGCATCAATCGGGCGCTTCTGGCGTTCTTCCTGGTTTTGTCGGGCCTTGTCCCACCAAACCGGGCCGCACGCCTGGTCGAACTCGTTTTCGTGTTCGTAGCAGCCGTAGAGAATCTCGCGGATGAACTGTTGCTGATGCTTGGGCAGCAGCAGGGTGATCAGCTTGTACATCAAACGCTGCAAACGCGGCGGGCGCGGCAGGTGCGAGGAGACTTGGCGCGTATCGGCCAGGGCTTGCACACTGGTGGGCGCGCTGGCGTGCTTGGCGATCCACGCCTTGACCTTGGCCCGGAACAGCTGTTTGCGGCTCCAGTAGTGGTGGATCAGGTCCGGGCACTCGCGCACCTTGAGGGTACGGTAGGCGGCGATGGACAGGCAGAACTCTTCCAGGGTGTAGGCGCCCTGGGCGTGGGGGAACAGTTCATCCATCAACTCGATGGAGTGGTCGAGGATGTGCGCATCCTGTTGGGTCAGGCCCATGACGCCGGAGTTGAGGGTCATCATGTCATCGTCGGCCACGCCCATGTCCAGCAGGCGCTGGCGCAG
>NZ_MLCT01000100.1:0-2066 GCF_001806145.1 Pseudomonas sp. BS-2016 | reverse complement strand
AGCAGCTCACCCCACACGTCAGCCAGTTGTGCCTGCAAAGGGTCTTGTATGCGACAGCGATTCATCCCGATGGGTATGGGTATTGGCATGGCCAGCAAGGCCTTGCGATCGATCTTGCCGTTATTCGAACGGGGCATGCATGCCAGTTCGCTCCAAGCGCTGGGCTGCATATGCACCGGCAACCACTGTCGAGCATGTTCCTTCAGGCTTGCCAGCGTAGCGCCAGATTCCGGCTGGGCGGCAAAGCCGATGACTCTGTGTGCCGTATCGATCACCACTGCCACTTGGCGAAACAAGCGACTATCGCGCAAGCACTGTTCAATATCCTGAGGCTGAACTCGAAACCCGCGGATCTTGACTTGCTCATCCCTGCGGCCGCCCAGTTCGATGCCCTCTTGCGTCCATTTTGCCAAGTCGCCGCTGCGATAAGCCTGTAGCACTTGGCCATTTGGCAGTGTCAGCGCCACGAACGGATTGTCGGCCCGCGAGAGTGTATTCGAATAACCCAGGCTTACTCCGGGACCGACAATGTACAAGTCGCCCATTACCTGTTCATCCACGGGCTGCAGGTTCTCGTCGAGAATCAGCACCTGGCTGTTAGCGATGGGGAGGCCGATATTGCGATGGCTGTCACCTCGTTGGAATACCCGATGGGTCGCCAACACAGTGGCCTCGGTCGGCCCAAAGAGGTTATGCAACTGGCATTGACCGGCCAGTTGTTCGATCACGCAGGGCTCGCAGAAATCACCTCCGGTCAGTAAATGAGTCATGCCCAACGGCTGATCCAGCGGCAGGATGCTGAGCAGTGCCGGTGGCACAAACCCATGAGTGACGCGTTGCTTGCGAATCAGTTCTACCAGTTGCTGAGGGTCGTGACGCTGGTCTGGGCTGGGCACAATCAACTCGGCGCCGGCGATCAATGCAGGGAAAATATCGATCAGTGAAGAATCGAAGCCCAGTGGCGAAAATTGCAGGACGCGACTGTGTTGATCCAACGCCACGCAACTGACGAGCCAGGCCGTGAAATGCGCCAGGTTGTATTGGCTCAGCAGTACCCCCTTGGGCTGGCCCGTCGTACCCGAGGTGAACAGTGCCACGCACGGCTCGTCGGCACGGGGGTGACGGTGCATCAGCGGTTGCGTCATGTCGGCGCTGTGCGCGGCCACCTGGCTCACATCAAGTGAAACGAAACGCTCTCGCAATGGGTGCTGGCCATTCTCCAGCAGCACACAGGCCTTGAGGCTGGTCAGCATGCAGTGCTGGCGTTGCTCCGGGTGGTCAGGCACCAGCGGCAAATACACGGCGCCACAGCCAAGCACCGCGAGAATACTGGCGTACAACTCGGCAGATTTCTCCAGGCATACGCCGACCACTTGTGGAGCCTCGGCATCCTCCAGCAAGGGAAGCAGGCGTTGTTGAATAGCCATGGCTTGTTGCTGGAGCTGCCGATAAGTCAGCGCATGACCGGCGATGTTCAGCACTGTTCGATGCGCGAAGGTATTGAGGCTGGCCTGCAGCCGTTCGATCATGGGCGTTCGGGCCGCGTGCAGTAAGGCAGGGGCCGCCGTGTGGTTGAACCGGTGCATGAAAGCCAAGGCATCCAGCTCTTGCAGGCCCTGTTCAGGCCAGGCGTTAGCAGCGGCCGTTGCCGAGAAATAAGCGGGGTCTCTTGAAAAACCGCAGACCAACAAAGCAGCCCACTCCACCACTGCATTCGTTGCCTGCTGACGCAACCGCTGCCCATTACCGCTGGGCTCCCGGGCAACGTCGTGCACCGTCAGCAGGCGCCGCTCCCGGTCGTAGCAGCGTAACTGTAATGAGGGCAGCCCGTGTTCGCAGAGCGGGCCGATACCCACGCGCAAGCTTAACCATGGCGCACTGGCGGGCGAGGGCGGCAGCGGCTGACTCCCGTCTTCAATAACCAGATCCACAGACCCCGTTCCTGCCACATGCCCATATTGCTCCAGCTCCTGCCTGAGCGCCGCCAGAGCGTTACCGGTACCACGCCACTCGATCTGCAAGCGCCTCATGCCAACCTCCTCGATACGGGCAGGTAGTCGCGCAGG
>NZ_MLCT01000010.1:0-130211 GCF_001806145.1 Pseudomonas sp. BS-2016 | reverse complement strand
CTTGCGCTTTCGATCTCTCGTCAGCGGGAGGCGAATTCTACAGCGTTACACGCTGCTGTCAACACCTCATTTCCTGCTTCGATGATTTGAAGCTGGCACAATAAAAACCGTCTAACTCATTGAAACTCAAGGAGTTTTCCGTTTCGACTGCGCCGGAAGTGGGGCGAATTATAGGCCGTTGGAATTCTGAGTCAAGCCCTAATTTTGACTCATGAGGCAGAAACCGTTTTCTTCTTATATAGACGGGGTATACGCCGCATCACAACCGGTACACGCAGCACCATCAACATCGCCCCAATCGCCGCGTAAACCGCCCACTCTTTAAGGTCTGCACGAACGATCCAGAGCATGTGCAGTAGTCCTAACCCCAAAATCACATAGATAAGGCGATGCAATTTTTTCCATCGTGCGCCCAGACGACGCTGGCTGTAACGGTTGGATGTCACCGCGAGTACGAATAGCAGCAATAAACCAAGGCTGCCCACAATAATGTAGGGACGCTTGCGCAACTCCACCCCCAACTGAGACCAATCGAAACCCAACACAAAAACCAGGTAAGCCAACAGGTGCAGCATTACATAAGCAAAACACCACAGACCGATTTGACGTCGCACAGCAACCCAGCCAGCCCATCCTGTCATTTTTTGCAGAGGCGTCATGCAAAGCGTTATCAGCAACAAGATCAGGGTGCCTAACCCCAAGCGATCAACAAGCACTTTGCCAGGATCAGGTCCCAGCACTGAACTCCACGCCTGGAATACCCACAGCAGCGGCCAAATAATCACCCATACAAAAACAAACGAGCGCCAATAAGGAAATCGCATCAATAGTTTTTCCGCAGATCCAGCCCACTATATAAAGAAGCCACCTCGTTGCCGTAACCGTTGAACATCTGCGTCTCGCGTACATTCGGACTGAACAGGCCACTTGGCAGACGACGCTCACGCGCCTGACTCCAGCGCGGATGGTCCACTTGCGGATTAACATTGGCGTAAAAGCCATATTCATCGGCCGCGATACTCTGCCAGGTTGTCTTGGGCTGATCTTCAACAAGGCTGATGCGCACAATGGACTTCACGCTTTTAAAGCCATATTTCCAAGGCACCACTAGCCGCAATGGCGCACCGTTTTGATTCGGTAATTCCCGCCCGTACATCCCTACTGCCAGAATTGCCAATGGATTCATCGCCTCATCCAACCGCAGCCCCTCCACATAAGGCCACTCAATCAAAGCGAACCCGGAACGCTGCCCGGGCATGACCTTAGGATCCTGCAACGTCTCAAAGCGAATGAATTTTGCTTTCGAGGTGGGCTCCACCTGCTTAAGCAATGCTGAAAGCGGGAAGCCCAGCCAAGGAATGACCATTGACCATGCTTCCACACAGCGAAGCCGATAGATCCGCTCTTCTAATTGATAGGGCTTCATGAAGTCTTCCAGCGCATATCGGCCCGGTTTACCGACCTCACCATCGACAACCACCGTCCATGGCTCAGTCTTCAATGCACCTGCATATTGCGCCGGATCACCTTTAGCGGTCCCGAACTCATAGAAATTGTTGTAGTGAGTGGCGTCGTTGAAAGGCGTGATTGACTCTCCCTGTACATTCACCGCCTGCCATTTGGTTTTGGGCAGCTTTTCGGCAAACCATGCGGGTGGCGTGCCCGCCTCCACATCAGGGTACATCCCGGCGTCTTGCGCACGCCCAATACGAGGAAATGCACTCACGGCAAGCCCGGCTAGCGAGCTTCCCAGCAATGTTCGCCGCGATAAATAGAAGGATTCAGGCGTGACGTCAGACTCTTTACTGTCTGACGTGGAGGGGAGCTTGATGAGCATGGCAACTCCGTAGCATTGAAAGGCTGATGCCCCAATAGACTACGGAGTATGGGAGAAATTACATCACTCGGCGCTTTTGTTCCGACGCAGATGCAACAAATACTGAATGGGGCCGGACGCCGCATAGGCAAGGAAGACCAGCAGCAGAATGCGCGGCGGATCACTGAAAACCACTGCAAAGACCAGTACCACTGCCAGAATGGCGACAAAAGGTACACGCCCCTTCAAGTCCAGCTCTTTAAAGCTGTTGTACTTGATATTGCTGACCATCAGCATGCCTGCAGCAGCTACAAGCAAAGCCACCAGGAACGACATTTTGGAACCCTGAATGCCGTAATCGCTGAACGCCCACACGATCCCGGCCACAACACCCGCAGCAGCCGGACTCGCCAGCCCGATGAAGTACCGCTTATCAGCCGTACCCACCTGAGTATTAAAACGCGCCAAACGCAATGCCGCGCCAGCCACGTAAATGAAAGCGACCATCCAGCCTACTTTGCCCATATCCCCCAGCGCCCAGCCAAACGCGAGCAGTGCGGGGGCGACCCCAAAGGCAACCATGTCAGACAAAGAGTCGTATTCGGCGCCAAAAGCACTTTGCGTATTGGTCATGCGGGCAACCCGGCCATCAAGACCGTCGAGCACCATGGCCACAAAAATTGCGATCGCGGCAAAGGCAAAGTACTTGCTTGCACCTGCCGCATCACCTGCACTCATGGCACTTTGCGCGCTCATCGAGTTAATAATCGAATAGAAACCCGCGAACAGGTTCGCCGTCGTGAAAAGGTTGGGTAGCAGATAGATACCACGATGCCGGACTTTACGGCCTTCGGCGTCATGTCCTTCTTCGACATGCTCATCGATAGGCAGCAGACTATCGGCGTCAGAGGCCTGTTTTGGCTCTTCGGGACGTTCGCTCATGGACATTACCTTGCAACGATATGGAAAGTTTCGATAAAGGTTCACGGCCAACACGGACACGCAAACAGTGATGCTTTATACCAGAAGCCACCCTCTAAACGAAAAAACGCGGCCGAGGCCGCGTTTTTCTTCACGCTACAAACTTAGTTCTTGGCTTTATCGACAATCTTGTTCGCACCGATCCAAGGCATCATCGAGCGCAGTTGCTCACCAATCACTTCGATACCGTGTGCCGCGTTGTTGCGACGCTTGGCGGTCATCGATGGGTAGCCGGTGGCACCTTCGCTGATGAACATCTTGGCGTATTCGCCGTCCTGGATACGCTTCAGTGCATTACGCATTGCCTGACGGGATTCGGCGTTGATAACTTCCGGACCTGTCACGTACTCGCCGTACTCAGCATTGTTGGAGATCGAGTAGTTCATGTTCGCGATACCGCCTTCGTACATGAGGTCAACAATCAACTTCAGTTCGTGCAAGCACTCAAAGTAAGCCATTTCTGGCGCGTAGCCCGCTTCAACCAGTGTTTCAAAACCTGCTTTAACCAGCTCGACAGTACCGCCACACAGAACAGCCTGCTCACCGAACAGATCGGTTTCGGTTTCGTCCTTGAACGTGGTTTCGATGATGCCGGTACGACCGCCACCAACACCCGAAGCGTAAGACAGCGCAACGTTTTTAGCGTTGCCCGAAGCATCCTGGTAGATAGCGATCAAATCAGGAATGCCGCCGCCTTTCACGAACTCGGAGCGCACAGTGTGGCCTGGTGCTTTCGGCGCGATCATGATCACGTCGAGGTCGGCACGCGGAACAACCTGATTGTAGTGAATCGCGAAACCGTGGGAGAAAGCCAGGGTGGCGCCTTTCTTGATATTCGGCTCGATTTCGTTCTTGTACAGCGACGACTGGAACTCGTCCGGGGTCAGAATCATGACCACGTCAGCCGCGGCCACCGCGCTAGCAACGTCAGTGACTTTCAGGCCGTGTGCTTCAGCTTTGGCGACAGTGGCCGAACCTTTACGCAGACCGACAGTCACGTCTACACCTGAGTCTTTCAGGTTGCAGGCTTGAGCGTGACCCTGGGAGCCGTAACCAATGATGGCTACTTTTTTGCCCTGGATGATCGAAAGGTCGCAGTCTTTGTCGTAATAAACTTTCATGATTTTCCCTTATATCCAGGCCATTTAGGCCATTAGTACTTATTAGTTTTAGATGCTGAGTACTTTGTCGCCACGGGCAATCCCGGTGACGCCACTGCGAACTGTTTCCAGGATCGAGGCGGTTCCAATTGACTGAATGAAGCTGTCGAGTTTGTCGCTGGTACCGGTCAACTGCACGGTATACACACTGGCACTGACATCAACGATCTGGCCACGAAAAATGTCCGTGGTTCGCTTGATCTCTGCGCGCTGCGCCCCCGTTGCCTTGACCTTGACCAGCATCAGCTCGCGCTCAATGTGAGCACTTTCAGACAGATCGACCAGCTTGACCACTTCAATCAGCTTGTTCAGGTTCTTGGTGATTTGCTCGATGATTTCATCGTGCCCTACGGTCGTCAGCGTCAGACGCGACAAGGTCGGGTCTTCAGTTGGCGCTACCGTCAGGCTTTCAATGTTGTAGTTACGTTGCGAAAAAAGCCCTACAACACGAGACAATGCACCCGGTTCGTTTTCAAGAAGCAAAGAAATAATGTGCCGCATGATTAAGTACGCTCCGTCTTGCTCAGCCACATGTCTCGCATGGAGCCATCTTTGATCTGCATCGGGTAAACGTGCTCGCTGGTATCGACCTGGATATCCAGGAACACCAAGCGGTCTTTCATGGCGAACGCTTCTTCCATTTTTGGCTTCAGGTCTTTCAGATCCGTAATCCGAA
The DNA here is from genome assembly GCF_001806145.1 of Pseudomonas sp. BS-2016. Classification (NCBI taxonomy): domain Bacteria; kingdom Pseudomonadati; phylum Pseudomonadota; class Gammaproteobacteria; order Pseudomonadales; family Pseudomonadaceae; genus Pseudomonas; species Pseudomonas sp. BS-2016. The sequence goes on along the minus strand of NZ_MLCT01000010.1, from coordinate 125,578 downwards.
TGCCTACATGACCATAAGCCTCAGCCAGCTTCACGAAGTCAGGCAGCGACTCCATGTAGGAATGCGAATGACGGCTGCCGTAGTTCATGTCCTGCCATTGACGCACCATTCCCAGTACGCCGTTATTGAGGCTGATGATTTTTACGGGCAAGTCGTACTGCAAACACGTCGACAATTCCTGAATGTTCATCTGAATGCTGCCCTCGCCTGTCACACAGGCGACATCAGCATCCGGGAAGCTCAATTTCACACCCATGGCCGCCGGGAAGCCAAAGCCCATCGTGCCCAGGCCGCCTGAGTTGATCCAGCGATTAGGCTTGTTAAAACGGTAGTACTGAGCCGCAAACATCTGATGCTGACCCACATCGGACGTCACATAAGCGTCGCCCTTGGTCACTTCGCAAAGCATCTCAATGACGGCTTGAGGCTTGATCTTGCTGCCATCGCCCTTGTCGTACGGGAACAAACCGCGATCACCGCGCCACTCATCAATCTGCTTCCACCACGCAGCGACCGCTTCAGCATCGGGTTTTTCGCCAATATCCTTGAGGATCGAGACCATTTCGGTCATGACGCTTTCGACCGGACCTACGATCGGCACATCCGCCTTGATGGTCTTGGAAATAGACGCAGGGTCGATATCCACATGGATGATCTTGGCATTGGGGCAGAACTTGGACGGACCATTGATCACGCGATCATCAAAACGCGCACCGACTGCCAGAATCACGTCGGCGTTATGCATGGTCATGTTGGCCGTAAAGCTGCCATGCATACCCAGCATGCCGATGAACTGACGATCTGTGCCAGGGTAGGCCCCCAAGCCCATCAACGTATTAGTGACCGGCACGTTGAGCATTTTCGCCAGTTCGGTCAACGGAGCAGAACCGCCGCCCAAAATAACGCCGCCACCTGCGTAAATAACCGGACGCTTGGCCGCCAACAGCATTTCCACCGCTTTGCGGATCTGGCCGGAGTGACCGCGAACCGCCGGGCTGTAGGAACGCAGCTTGGCTTTTTTCGGGAAAACGTATTCGAACTTCTCAGCCGGATTGGTCATGTCCTTGGGAACATCAACCACCACAGGCCCCGGGCGACCGGACTGTGCCAGGTAAAACGCCTTTTTCATGACCTCCGGGATCTCCGAAGCATGCTTGATCATGAAACTGTGCTTCACGATGGGCCGGGAGATACCGATCATGTCGGTCTCCTGGAAAGCATCGGTCCCGACCATGGTGCTAGGCACCTGACCAGAGATGATGACCATCGGTATGGAGTCCATGTAGGCGGTCGCAATACCCGTAATGGCATTGGTAGCACCCGGGCCGGACGTGACCAGAACGACACCGGCTTTACCGGTGGCACGGGCATAGCCGTCAGCCATATGGGTAGCAGCTTGTTCGTGACGAACCAGGATATGGGACACTTCCGGTTCTTTGAACAGTGCGTCGTAGACATGCAGGAGAGCACCACCAGGGTACCCGTAGATATGTTTGACACCTTCGTCGCGCAAAAAGCGGACGAGCATCTCACCGCCAGATAAAAGCTCCACGTTGTTCACCTCTAAAACGCCAGAATACCGATCGCAAAAAACGAACGGGTCTTAATAGGTTTACTTTTCAGCAGAGCATGAGCGACGGTGGTCGCCGACTACGTCAGCACTGACTGAGCAAGTATTGGGAGCTCCCCAAGTATTGCGGGGTTTTCCCACCCAGCGCGAGGTAACGCGTTGCGGGTGTAACAGGTCGGCGCGGGTGTGCGCCTCATGATCTGCTGAGAGAGACTGCTTCTGGCAGTCCCTCTACAGCGGACTTTCGATTCTTCTCATTCACCCCACCCAAGTCAAGCAATAATTGCGCTTTTTTCCAACTACGCGCATCTGAACATAGAAGAAACGGGCTTGATGAGGGATAAAACTCGCCTGAATGGCGCAAAGCGGTAGAAATATGCGCACGACTGCCGGAAAAACCGGCAGCCAGGCAATTAACGAGCGTCGACGATCAGTTGGTCGAACTTTTTCAGCGCATTACGCAGGCCAAGACTCTCTGACGGCTTGTCGGCATACACCATTTCAGCCATTTCAAGAATGCCCGAAGCATTGGGCAGCGGCAGATCCTGTTCGAGGATTTGTTTCATTCTCACCAGAAAGATCCATTGCAGCCACTGATGGAAGTCCAGCGTATCCACTGAAAAGGGCTCAACACTGCTCAACGCCTCAGCGGTGGGCGATACCTCGTCCCACCAGCCCTGTACGCGCAATTCGCGCTCAATCAGCAACAACTGTTCGGCAATGGCCGGGAAGCGTACATCCATTACAGACTCACCTTGGCTTTTTGACGTGCCAATGCAGCGCCGGCTGCATCACCCTGTTTCTCACGCGCCTGAGCGATCAAACCCCACAGGCTGGCTTGAAGATCCGGACGGCCGCCAGCGAATGTCAGGCCGCGACGTGCGAACTGCTCCGCTTGCGCAGCATCCCCTTGTGCCATCCGCACCTGCGCCAGACGATAAAGCACTTGCGGCTCACGGGGCGCTACACGCTGCGCGCGTTCGAGGCTCGACGACGCGCCATTCAAATCACCGGTTGCTTGCTGTTGCTGAGCGGTGGTCAGCAAAGCCAGCACCGGGCCATCCAATTGCTCATCAGCTGCCAGTCCACCACTGCTGGACGGAATGCCGCTTGGCGTCACCGGGGTCGGTGCACGGTAAGCAGCGCCAGGTGTGTAGTCGCCAGTGCTGATAGGCGCCGCCGCCGGGCCCGGTGTGATTGGCCCCGGCGTAAACGGCTCGGTGCTGATCGGCGTGGACACCGCCGACGCACCACCGGGAATCATCACCACGACGCCGGAATCCTGAGGGATCGCCTGAGTCTGCGCGGCACGCGGTGCAGTCGCCTGCGGATAATGACTCGCCGTACGCTGAGCAGAAACACGCTCGTTATTGGATACAGGAACGCCCGCATCGACCACAGGGATAGAACCCTGTTGAACACTGGCGCAACCATTGAGCAAAGCCAGGGCTGTAACAGCCGGAACCCACCACTTATTCACGTCAATTCCTCTTTGCTTAATTCAACCAGCCCTTGACCCAATCCATCACCGCTTCACCGGTTGCAGGCGTTTCGGCTGCACAACTGGCTCCGGCGGGCGGCTCACTGCCGCGAATATACGGCATCTGCACAGCCCCAGGGCAGTTCGCATCGGAACCCTGGCCGGTATGGGGGTCAATCCAGGCTTGCACGATATTATCCGGTTCCGGCATATCCAGCGGCAGAGGGTCGGCTTTGTTCATAAAGCTGGTCCATACCTGCAAGGCGCCCGTTGCACCGGTGAACGGTGTTTTACCGTTGTCATCACGCCCCAGCCAAACGACAGCCAGCAGATCCTGGCTGAACCCGGCAAACCAGCTGTCACGTGAATCGTTACTGGTACCGGTCTTGCCGGCCAACGCCAGACTCTTGGGCAATACGTTGTAAACCGAACGCCCTGTCCCCTCACGCATGACGTGCTGCATGGCGTTTTGAATCAGGTAGATGGACCCCGGATCAAAGCGCTGCTGGATCTGGAACGGGTAGCGCTTGAGCGGCTCACCTTCGGCCGTCAGCACACTGCGAATCCCGCGCATCGGGGTATTGAAACCACCGTTGGCCAAGGTTTGGTACATCGTCGCCACTTCCATCGGGCTCAAGGCACCGGCGCCCAGCAACATGGAAGGGAACGCCGGGAACTCACGCTCCACCCCAAGCCGCGCCAGGGTCTTGAGCACATTGGGAACGCCCACTTCCTGCCCCAGTCGCACAGTGCCCAAGTTGTAGGAATTCATCATCGACTGATACAGGAACACCGTACCGTGGGAACGACGGTCATAGTTCTGAGGCTTCCAGATCTGACCATCGGCGCCTTTGATCGATAACGGCTCGTCCGACAACCAACTGGTCAATGTGTACTGGCTCGGACGTTCAAGTGCGGTCAGATAAACCGCTGGTTTGATCAGCGAGCCAATCGGCCGCACCGCATCCAGTGCCCGGTTAAAGCCGGCATAACCCGGCAGGCGGCTGCCAATCAGCGCCTGCACTTCACCTGTTTCGGGGTTGGTCACCACCATCGCGGCCTCAACCTCATCGGAACCCTTGCGCCCAGCCAACCGTTTGAAGGTTTCTCCGACAGCGGCCTCGGACTTCATCTGCAAGATCGGATCAAAACTGGTGAAAATCCGCAGACCTTCTTCAGTCAAGTCTTCGTCGCGATAGTCTTCACGCAACTGACGTTTGACCAAATCCAGGAAACCCGGGAACGAACTGTCTGCGAGGCTTCCGCGTTTGGTCACGCCCAGCGGCATCTTCTTGGCTGCCGCCACTTGCTCTGCGGTGGCGACACCTTGCTGCTCAAGCAAATCGAGCACCAGGTTGCGTCGTTCAAGCGCACGCTCCGGGTAACGACGCGGGTTATAGGCAGACGGCCCTTTGACCATCCCCACCAGTAAAGCCACTTGATGCAACTTGAGCTCAGACAATGGCTGGCTGAAGAAGAACTGGCTGGCCAGACCAAAACCATGCACCGCTCGCTGTCCGTCCTGCCCGACAAAGACCTCGTTGAGGTAAGCCTCAAGGATTTCGCGCTTGTCGTAATGCAACTCCAGCAGCAACGCCATCATCGCTTCCGTCAGCTTGCGGCTAAGACTGCGCTCGTTGGTCAGGTAGAAGTTTTTCACCAATTGCTGAGTCAGCGTACTGCCACCCTGGCGCATTTGCCCGGAAGACGAGTTGACCCAGATAGCACGGGCGATCGATTTCGGGGACACCCCCAAGTGATGGTAAAAATCGCGGTCTTCAACCGTTACCAGGGTTTCCAGCAGAAACGGAGGCACCTGATCGATGTTGATCAGAATGCGGTCTTCGAGGTTCTTCGGGTACAGGCCGCCAATCAGCAGCGGCTCAAGGCGCACCACGGGCAGCTTGGCACCATTGGAGGTCGACAGTTCGGCTACGTAATCACCGGAGAAGCGCACACGCACTGGCTGCGCCTTTTCAGCGCCTTCATAAAACTGGAAGCCGCGGGTGTTGAGGTCAACCGTATTGCCATTGACCGACGCGGCACCCGGGCCACTGACCGCGCTCTCGCGGCGATAGCCCAAGGCATCAAGTTCGGTGAGGAAGTCGTTCTTGGCCAGTTTTTGGCCGACGAACAGCTCCAGCGGCCTGGCGTAAACCTTTGCCGGGATGGTCCAGCGTTTGCCGGAGAACTTCTCCTGAACGATCGCATCGAGGTAGACGGCGAAACCTGCCAGTACAACCAGGCCGACCAGACTGAGCTTGAGCGCCCAGCCCAGCCATGGGCGCAGGCCGCCACGGGAGGGACGTTTGGAACGGGAACGGGGGGATCGGGTACGAGTCATGGCGGCGGATTATACGCACTTTGTTCATGTTCAACATGCGCAGCCCGGCGGTTTGCAGTACCGCCATCAGGAGCCATAATGGCCCATTGAATTTTCCCCGTCTTGAAGGACCAACCGTGAGCCAGAACCTGATCGCCGCGCTACAGAACCCGAGCCTATACCCGCATGAAGTCGATGGGTTTCAGGTAATCGAAACGCACATTTCCTGGGTAATTCTCACTGGCCAGTATGCCTACAAGCTGAAAAAACCGGTCAACTTCGGTTTTCTCGACTTCACCGACCTCAATCAACGCCAATACTTTTGCAATGAAGAACTGCGCCTGAACAAGCGCCTCACTGAAGGGTTATACCTTGACGTACTGCCCATCACCGGCACACCCGATGCGCCTGTGATCGGCGGTAACGGGGTGGTGATCGAGTACGCGTTGAAAATGCTTCAATTCCCTCAGAGCCAATTGCTGAGCACGTTGCAAGCCAATGGCGAGCTGACTGCCGCGCACATTGATGAAATGGCCCAACAAATTGCTCATTTTCATATCCAGGCGCCCCATGTACCGCTGGAACACTACCAAGGCACTCCAGTAGCCGTAATGGAGCCTGTGCGCCAGAACTTCGATCAAATTCGGCCGTTTCTGACAGATAAAGCCGACTTGCAGCAACTGGATGCCCTTCAAGCTTGGGCTGAGAGCAGTTTCATCCGCCTTGAACCGCTGCTCAAACAACGTAAAGCCGAAGGGTTTATCCGTGAATGCCACGGTGATATCCACTTGGGGAATGCCACACTGATCAATGGCAAGGTGGTGATTTTCGACTGCATTGAATTCAACGAGCCCTTCCGCTTCACCGACGTCTACGGTGATGTAGGGTTTTTGGCCATGGACCTTGAAGACCGCGGCTTGAAGTGTCTGGCACGGCGTTTTGTCAGCCAATACCTGGAGCTGACCGGCGACTATCAGGGCCTTGAACTGCTGAATTTCTATAAAGCTTACCGCGCGCTGGTGCGCGCCAAGGTCAGTCTGTTCAGCATGCCCGCCGATGCCACCGGCGTTCAACGCGCTGCCACCCTGCGCCAATACCGCAACTACGCCAACCTCGCAGAAAGCTACAGCACGATTCCATCGCGCTTTCTGGCCATCACTCACGGTGTTTCAGCCGTGGGCAAAAGCTCGGTCGCCATGCGTCTGGTCGAAGCTTTGGGCGCTATCCGTCTGCGCTCCGATGTCATCCGCAAACAATTGTTCGGTGAACAGCAGCCTGAAAATGCTGTGGGTGAAGGGATCTACAGCACCGACGCCAGCGAAACCACCTACAAAAAAATGCATGAGCTGGCCGCAACCGTGTTGCGCGCAGGTTTCCCGGTCATCATTGATGCCACCTACCTGAAACGCGAACAACGTGACGCCGCTGCCAGCGTGGCCGAGTCCACCGGTGTGCCGTACCTGATCATCGATTGCGACGCACCGGACGCCGTGATTGAAGGCTGGCTGGCTCATCGTCAGGCTCAAGGCACCGACCCGTCCGATGCCACCCTCGACGTGGTGCACGCTCAACGTGCCAGTCGCGAGCCGCTGGGCGCTGACGAAGTGCAGCGCAGCAAGCGTATTGAAACCAACAACAGCAAGAGTCTGGACACCTTGATCGAGGACATTCGTCAGCGCTTGCCAGGCCTGTAATAAGGCCGAGTGACCGCGAGGCGCTAAAGGTTCGCGGCCACTCAATAGTGGCACTATAATGGCGTCATAAATCCAACAGGAGACGCCCCATGAGCCGCCCACAATTGCTTGATTCGGCGCTGTACGCGCTGTTGCACAAAGACGATATCGCCGGTTTCAATCAGGAACGTCCGCAAGGGCCCATCGATATGCGAGGCGGCGATTTCCGAGGCTTGGATTTACGGCAGCTGAACGCCCAGGACGTGGATTTCACCGACAGTTATTTCCGCTCTGCCGATCTCCGGGGGCTGGACTTGCGTACAGCCTGTATCGAAGGTGCGAGTCTGGCCCATGCGCAGATTTCAGGGGCCTACTTCCCGGTTGAAGTGACAGCGGACGAAATTTTGATGTCGGTTAACTTCGGCACTCGCCTGCGTTACCGCACAAAGTAGAAAAATACGACATCCGGGTGAGCGCTTTTGCGTCGGCGCGACCCCGGCTTGTTGACCTTGCCTGGTGGCTCTACCCTCATCGTTTCATCTCCCTTCGGCGGGTTTCCTCGACCCCTGCATTTCGCCCTTAAAACACCCTGCTTGTTCCAAAACCGACTAAAGAAGAGCGGTTTTCCTACAGAGCGCTACACTCCTGAAAGACTGATTTGATCCAGTAAACACTGCGCTCGCGCCGTCGCAAGGAGGCTTGATGAACGATGAACTCCAGCATTTGAGAAATCTTGGGAAGACGTCGGCGCAATGGCTGCACGCTGTGGGTATTCATAACCTTTCGGACTTGAAACGGCTTGGTGCCGCAGATGCCTATCGTGCGGTAAAGGCTCGAGGGTTCAGAGCGTCTAAAGTCTTGCTCTATGCCATTGAGGGAGCCTTGCTGGATGTCCACTGGAACGATGTTCCTGCGGAACGCAAAGAAGCCCTCAACAAACAGGTCGAAGGATTGCTCGCCCCGCGCAAAGTCTGACTTTTTTCAATCGCAGTAAAAAAAGCGACAAACTGCTGTTGACTCGATAATGAGAATTGTTATTATTACGCCATCTGGTCGCGAGGCCAGTCGATCTTCTGAAAGGCCCTTGGTTCGGACTCTCAGAAAATCTCCTCATCAGGCTAATCACGGTTATTTGACCCGGCTCTTGCCGGGTCTTTTTTTGCCTGCAAAACGTGTGAAGAGCTCTTACTCAGCGTTGGGCTTAGCGCGCAATGATCAGCGGATGCCCTAATTCCGGGTGTGGCTGCACCAGCACATCCAGCCCGAAGACGGCCTTGAGCAACGCAGGCTGCAACACCGCTTGTGGACAATCCAGCGCTCGCGGTCTGCCGTCTTCCAACAGCAACAACCGGTCGCAATAGCGTGCGGCCAGATTAAGGTCATGCAGGATGATCAGGACCGCCGCGCCACGGTCGGCGAACGCCCGAATGGCCTTTAACGTGGTGTGTTGATGCAAAGGGTCCAGCATCGAGGTCGGCTCATCCAGCAACAGCGTTTGCCCACCCTGTCCCGGCCACAATTGCGCCAGCACGCGCGCAAGGTGCACACGCTGTCGCTCGCCCCCCGACAAGTCGAGGTAACTGCGACCAGCCAGGTGTTCAACATCCGCAGCCTGCAAGGCGGCGTGAACAATCTCGGCATCGCGTATCCGGCCTGTCTGGTGCGGCAAACGGCCCATGCCGACAACGTCCTCAACCCTGAATGCGAACTCCAGCGTCGAGGTTTGCGGCAACACGGCCAGTCGCTGGGCCCGCTCGCCACCTTTCCATTGACTCAGCGCACGCTGATCGAGCCAGACCTCCCCTTCGGCAGGCGTCAACTCCCCGCACAATGCGGCCAACAACGTACTTTTACCCGCACCGTTAGGCCCAAGTACGCCGAGGACCTCGCCCGGACGGACCTCAAGGGTGACAGCCGACAACACGGCTTTTTGCCCACGACGGATCTGCAGATTTTCCGTTCGCAACATCAGTGGCGCCCCCGCAGCAGTAAATACAGGAAGAATGGCGCCCCCAGAAAGGCCGTCACAATACCGATGGGCAGCTCAGCGGGGGCAAGCGCCAAACGCGCAATCAGATCAGCAAACAGCAGTAAACTCGCCCCCGCCAAGACGGATGCGGGCAGTAACACGCGATGATCGGGCCCGGCCAACAGCCGCACCAGATGGGGCACCACCAAGCCTATAAAGCCAATCATGCCCGCCGCCGCCACAGCCGCACCGACGCCCAAAGCAGTACAAAACACCAGTTCGCGCTTCAGGCCCTCCACGTCTATCCCCAAGTGATTGGCTTCAGACTCGCCCAGCAGCAATGCATTCAGCGCCGTTGCCCGGCATGGCAGCCACAGCGCAACGCCAGCCGTGACCAGCAGCAGCGGCCACAACCGCGCATAGCTGGCGCCATTCAAACTGCCCAGGTTCCAGAACGTCAGCGTACGAAGCGTCGCGTCATCCGCCAGATAAGTGAAAAGCCCTACTGCGGAACCCGCTAATGCCGTCAGGGCGATCCCCGCCAGCAACATCACGGCCACATGGGTTTGGCCGTTTCGCCGCCCCAGTCGGTAAACCAGCGCAGTGACTCCCAAGCCCCCCAAAAACGCACAGAGCGACAGCAAGTACGGCCCGATGAAGTCAGGCAACCCACCCAAGGCAGCGCCGCCTACGATGGCAATCGCCGCTCCGAGGGCTGCACCGCTGGAGACCCCGACCAGACCGGGGTCGGCCAACGGGTTGCGGAACAAGCCCTGCATCGCAACGCCCGACAGCGCCAGAACACCGCCGACCGCCAGCCCAAGCAAGGTTCGCGGCAAGCGGATCTGCCCGAGAATCAACTCTGCCTGTTCAAGACCTTCCCCCTGTACCGACAACCCCATCAACCGCATGGCTGCGCGCAACGTATCGAACAGCGGCAAACTCACTGGCCCAAGCGCCAGCGACAACCAGGTCGCCAGCAGGCACAAGAGGGTCAAACCAATAAACAAAGAACGGGGCTTTACCAGCGTTTTCATTGAGCGGCTGCGGCCTCGGGATAAAACTCAACCGTGAGTTGCTTGAGACGCTCCGGCAACCGCGGCCCCAGCCCGCCGACCAACAAGGTTGGGTCCACTTCATAGAGCCGCCCTGCTTTGACTGCGCGAATCGATGCCAGCACCGGGTTTTCTTTCAACAGGGCTGTACGGGCGGCCTCACCGCTCAGACTGCGATCTGCAAACACCAGAACCTCCGGGTTCAGCCCCGCCAACGCCTCGACCGAGAAAGGCTTGTAGCCTGAATGGGTGGCAAGGTTTCGGCCGCCGGCTTGCGTCAGCAACCAATCGGCAGCGGTGTCCTTACCGGCAATCATCGGTTTGCCACCCGCATGACCCAGCAACAACAGGACGCCCGGCGTTTTGTGCGTTGCTTGCAAGTGCTTGACCTGAGCCTGCTGCTGATCCATTTGCTGCTTAAAACGGTCAAACACGTCCTTGGCGTGCGCTGTATCGCCAAGTAATCGCCCTAAATGCGTCAGCGTCGCTTGCAGGGTCGTCAGATCAGCCTGCGCCGAGAACATTTCAACCGGCACCCCGGCCGCTTGAATCTGCTTCAAGACCTTGGCGGGCCCCATCTCTTGCGTGCCGATCAACACATCAGGCCTGAGGCTCAGGATGCCCTCTGCCGACAGCTGACGCTGATAGCCGATGCTGGGCAGGGATTTAAGTGATTCAGGATGTTGGCTAGTGGTATCGACCCCAACCAATTTAGACTCCGCCCCCAGCGCGCAGACCCATTCCGAGAGTGCCCCACCGGCACTGACCCAACGGTGTGGCAACTCGGCAGCCGAGCTGACAGTACTGATCACAAGGCCAGCAAAGAGCGTAATCAGGCGAAGACGCAAGCGCATACAAAGGCGTTCCTTTAATAAGTGGGTCAGCGGGAACAGTAAAATCCCGCGCCGTGGACACAGCAGATCGCGGAGCAGCCAGCCATTTGATAATTGTTTGCATTTGCACGTCAACCTATAAACACCCTGTCACCCGCGTCATCTACGCGAGTATCAGCAGCCATTAAGGATTGCCATGAAGTGGTTATGCCCCTCTGAGGACTTGAAAGAAGGCAACAGTCGCGGTTTTCAAATAGACGAATCAGACGTGCTTGTCGTGCGACGTGAGGGCCGGGTCTATGCCTACAAAAACCGCTGCCCGCACCGGGGTGTCCGCCTGGAGTGGCAGCCCGACCAGTTTCTTGACGACAGCACCAGCCTGATTAAATGCGCCACCCACGCGGCCCTGTTCTTGATCGAGTCCGGCGAGTGCGTGGCCGGGCCTTGCGCCGGGCAATTTCTAACCGGCCTTGACTGCCACGAAGACAGCCAAGGCATCTGGCTCAGCCTTGAAATGTCAGAGGATGACCGCTAAACGGCGGTCCACTCGTACAGCATCAGGGGTCAGGCTTACGCCATACGCCAACACCTGCACGCCCGCTGCGACCGCCTCTTTTAAGGCGGCGGCATAGCCAGGATCAATCTCTGCAGCCGGCCTTACGGCATCAATACCAGTGAGATTGACGCAATACAGCTGCACTGCGCGCACGCCGTCGCGGGCCAAACTCGCAAGTTCTCGTAAGTGTTTGGCACCGCGTTGCGTCACCGCATCCGGAAAAGCAGCGATGGATGTACCGTCAAACCCCAGGGTCACGCTTTTGACCTCAACAAAGGCAAAGCCGTCGGGGTATTCGAGACGGAAATCAATCCGGCTTTTTTCCTGGCCATACGCCACTTCACGCTTAAGCGCCGTAAAGCCGTTGAGTTCAGTGATCACCCCGGCCAGCAGGGCTTCTTCGACCAAGCGATTGGCACGGCCGGTGTTGACGCAGGCCAACCGGCCTTGCGGGGTTTCACTGATTTCCCACGTCCCCGGCAACTTGCGCTTGGGGTCATTGGAACGACTGAACCAGACCTGCCCTCCCTCGACCATGCAATTGAGCATGGAACCGGTGTTAGGGCAGTGAATGGTCATCAACTCACCGTTAACCGTTTCGATATCTGCCAAAAAACGCTTGTAGCGCTTGATCAAACGTCCTTCTTCCAACGCGGGAGAAAACTGCATCAGCGGTTCCAGCTCTGTAGTCCACGAGCAATGCGCTCTGCCGCTTCCTGCAAACGCGGCAGGCTTTGGGTGTAAGCAAAGCGCACGTGATGGCCGGCCTGAAAACGACCGAAATCAAGACCGGGCGTGAAGGCAACATGTTGGGTTTCTAGAAAGTGGCGGCAGAACGCGAAGGCATCGCCGCCAAACGCACTGATGTCTGCATACAGGTAAAACGCGCCTTCAGGCTCGACCGCAATCTTGAAGCCCAGCTCGCGCAAGGCGGGCAGCAAGAAGTCACGACGGCGGCCAAACTCGGCCCGACGCGCTTCGAGAATGGCCAACGTCTCGGGTTTGAAACACGCCAACGCGGCGTATTGCGCCATGCTCGGGGCGCTGATGTAGAGGTTCTGCGCCAGCTTTTCGAGGTCCGCGACGGCTTCGGGCGGAGCCACCAGCCAGCCCAGGCGCCAGCCGGTCATGCCGAAGTATTTGGAAAAGCTGTTCAGCACAAAGGCGCTGTCATCCACTTCCAGCACACTCGGCGCCTCACAGCCGTACGTCAGACCGTGATAAATCTCGTCCACCACCAAATGTCCGTTACGCGCCTTGATGGCCGCCGACAGCGAGGCCAGTTCATCACGGCTGAGCAGCGTGCCCGTCGGGTTGGCAGGCGAAGCCACCAGCGCGCCCACACTGTCCTGATCCCAATGGCGGTCCACCAAATCAGCGGTCAGTTGATAACGCACCTCCGGGCCGACCGGCACCAACTGGGCAGCGCCTTCCACCAAGCGCAGGAAGTGTCTGTTACAGGGGTAGCCCGGATCGGCAAGTAGCCAGTGTTTTCCCGGATCGACCAGCAGGCTGCTGGCTAAAAGCAGTGCACCAGAGCCGCCGGGGGTTATCAGAATGCGGCCAGGATCAATGCTCAGCCCGTAACGCTGCTGATAGAAACCTGATAGGGCTTCGCGCAGCTCAGGCAGCCCGCGGGCCGCGGTATAGCGGGTTTTGCCCGCTGCCAGCGCCGCCTGCCCGGCCGCGATAATGGGCTCGGCTGTGGTGAAGTCAGGCTCACCGATCTCCAGATGAATCACATCATGGCCCGCCGCTTGCAATTCATTGGCACGCGCCAACAATGCCATGACGTGGAACGGTTCGATTGCGCGACTGCGCGCACTGTAAGACTGAGCCATGAGCCTGCCTTCCTGAGTGAGCAAAAGGCCGATTCTACCCAAGCCCACGCAAGAGGGAGAGCTAAATAAGGTCTTAGCGGCCGCCCCGGTAGAACCAAACGGCGCAAGCTCCGGTCATAGCTCGACTAAATTTAATATTCAGCCATTAATCTCAAGCACTACAGGGTTTGTGCACAAACACCGGCAACAGGCCAGACAACAGGGAGTAGCGCGGCCCGATTTGATCTGGTAAGTTCGGCCGCTTGCAGCCGCAGGGCCGGCAGGTGTCGGTGATGTTGCAATCCTGCGCAATGGATTAGAAGAATGAGAGGCGGTCCATTTCATGCCCACAGAAGCAAAGCAACAGAATACTCAAACGCTTAGCGGCTTCGAGCCCTACGTTGAAAAGCAGGGTGAAGAGTACATGGGCGAGCCCATGCGCAAACACTTCACCAAGATTCTGCAAAAGTGGAAACAGGACTTGATGCAGGAAGTCGACCGCACTGTTGATCACATGAAAGACGAAGCGGCAAACTTTCCTGACCCGGCCGACCGCGCTAGCCAGGAAGAAGAATTCAGCCTGGAACTGCGTGCCCGCGACCGCGAGCGCAAGCTGATCAAGAAAATCGACAAGACGCTGCAATTGATCGAAGACGAAGAATACGGCTGGTGCGAGTCCTGTGGTGTCGAGATCGGTATCCGCCGTCTTGAAGCACGCCCAACCGCTGACATGTGCGTAGACTGCAAAACCTTGGCTGAAATCAAGGAAAAACAAGTCGGCAAGTAATCGCCGGCTTGACCAAACGGGGCGTGCGAACGCCCCGTTTTCGTTTCTGAAGCGTGCTCACACAGCACTGCCCTGCTGACACTGCAACAGCGGTCAGGCGCCCTGAAGATACGAGCACAACGGCCTCCCCTCGCACTTCGCACCTAGCGCCAGCGGTTACAGGATCCATGCCATGACGGCTGCATCATCCCCCTCCTACATCGGGCGCTTTGCCCCTACCCCCAGCGGTCATTTGCACTTTGGCTCACTGGTCGCAGCCCTTGCCTCCTATCTGGACGCCCGCTCGGCAGGGGGCCGCTGGTTATTGCGCATGGAAGACCTTGATCCACCCCGCGAGATGCCCGGTGCCCAAGCCGCGATTATTGAAGCGCTGCACCGCTATGGTTTTGAGTGGGACGGTGAATGGATCCGACAGAGCGATCGTCATGACGCCTACGCCCACGTTGTAGAGCGCCTGTTCAGCCAAGGCCTGGCCTATGCCTGTACCTGCTCGCGCAAACAACTTGAAGGGTATAACGGCGTCTATCCGGGGTTCTGCCGTAACGCCGGCCACTCCATGGAAAACGCGGCCATCCGTGTGCGGGTCCCGGAACTGGAATATGCCTTTACGGATCGCGTCCAGGGTGAGTACCGCCAACACCTGGGCCGCGACGTGGGGGATTTCATCATCCGTCGCCGTGACGGGCTTTACGCCTATCAACTGGCCGTCGTACTCGATGATGCCGCCCAAGGTGTGACCGATATCGTGCGCGGTGCCGATTTGCTGGACTCCACACCGCGCCAGCTCTACCTGCAAGAGTTGCTCGGCCTCTCGCAGCCGCGCTACTTGCACGTGCCGCTGATCGTGCAACCCGATGGCCACAAACTCGGCAAATCCTACCGTTCGCCTGCACTGACGCCCGAGCAAGCCACACCCTTGTTACTACGCGCCTTGCGCACGCTGGGCCAACCGACTGACGACCGTCTGGAGCACGCGAGTCCGCGCCAGGTTCTAGACTGGGCAATAGCGCACTGGGACGCCGGGTTGATACCCCGCACCCACACCCTGCAAGAAGCGCATTTACGCTGACAGCCCTTGCAGGTTGCCAGCCATCCGTTACCATCGCCGCACGTTTTTGGGGCATGCGGCCCGTTAAGTGAGGGCGGGATGTACATCTATCGATTGGTCCTGTTGCTGGTTGTCGGGATCTACCTGTTTTCCCCCGCCATCATGGATTGGTGGATCAACGCGACGGGCGCCTGGTACCGGCCTTATCTGCTCTGGCTGATTCTGATCGTGGTGACCTTTATTCTGCAGAGCCAAAAAGATGCCGATGAGCTTTAGCCTGACCCAGATGGTGCTCGTCAGCGCCGCTTACCTGCTGGTGCTGTTTGGCGTGGCGTGGATCAGCGAACGGGGCATGATTCCGCGCGCGATCATCCGTCACCCGCTGACCTACACCCTGTCACTGGGCGTTTACGCCAGCGCATGGGCCTTTTACGGCACCGTCGGCCTGGCCTACGAATACGGCTACGGCTTTCTCTCCAGTTACCTCGGAGTCTCGGGAGCCTTTCTACTGGCGCCCGTGCTGCTTTACCCGATCCTGAAGATCACTCGTACCTACCAACTGTCTTCCCTTGCCGACTTGTTTGCGTTTCGCTTTCGCAGCACTTGGGCGGGCGCGTTGACCACAATTTTCATGCTGATCGGCGTGTTACCGCTGCTGGCCTTGCAAATCCAGGCCGTGGCGGACTCCATCAGCATTCTCACCCGTGAGCCGGTGCAGCATCGCGTAGCCCTCAGCTTCTGCGCGATGATCACGCTGTTCACCATTTTCTTCGGCTCACGGCATATTGCGACCCGCGAGAAACATGAAGGCTTGGTGTTTGCAATCGCCTTCGAATCCGTGATCAAACTGGCCGCCATTGGTGGCGTGGGCCTTTATGCGCTGTACGGGGTCTTCGACGGCCCGCAACAGCTCGAAGTGTGGTTGCAGCAAAATCAGACCGCACTGGCCTCGTTGCACACACCGCTTCAAGAAGGCCCGTGGCGCACGCTGTTGCTGGTGTTTTTTGCCTCGGCCATCGTGATGCCGCACATGTATCACATGACCTTCACTGAAAACCTCAACCCAAGGGCTCTGGTCAGCGCCAGCTGGGGCCTGCCGCTGTTCTTGCTGCTGATGAGCCTCGCAGTGCCGCTGATTCTGTGGGCCGGACTCAAACTGGGCGCTACCACCAACCCGGAATACTTCACGCTCGGCATCGGGATCGCAGCCAACAGTAAATCTCTGGCCTTGCTGGCGTATATCGGCGGGCTGTCGGCGTCTAGCGGGCTGATCATCGTGACCACGCTGGCACTCTCAGGCATGGCCCTGAACCACCTGGTACTGCCGCTTTACCAGCCACCGGCCGAAGGCAATATTTACCGCTGGCTGAAGTGGACCCGCCGCGCACTGATCGTAGCCATCATCATGGCCGGCTATGGCTTTTACCTGCTGCTGGGCGCCGAGCAGGATCTGGCCAACCTCGGCATCGTCGCGTTTGTGGCGACGCTGCAGTTTTTGCCGGGCGTGCTCTCCGTGTTGTACTGGCCGACCGCCAATCGCCGGGGGTTCATTGCCGGTTTGCTGGCCGGAATCGTGGTGTGGATGGTCAGCATGTTGTTTCCGCTGATCGGCAACTTCCAGGGCTTCTACATCCCGTGGCTGGACATGATTTACGTGCTGGATGACACCAGCTGGCACATGGCGGCCATCGCGTCGCTGGCGGCCAACGTCCTGATGTTCACCCTGATTTCCCTGTTCACCAACGCCAGCACCGAAGAAGCCAGCGCAGCTGAAGCCTGCGCGGTGGACAATGTGCGTCGCCCGCAACGGCGTGAACTGCACGCGGCCTCACCGCAAGAGTTCGCCACGCAACTGGCCAAACCGTTAGGCGCCAAGGCTGCGCAAAAAGAAGTCGAGCAAGCCTTGCGCGACTTGTACCTGCCCTTCGATGAACGCCGACCTTACGCCCTGCGCCGCCTGCGCGATCGCATCGAAGCCAACCTCTCGGGCCTGATGGGCCCCAGTGTTGCCCAGGACATGGTTGAAACCTTTTTGCCCTACAAGTCGGGTGGCGAAAATTACGTCACCGAAGACATCCACTTCATCGAAAGCCGGCTTGAGGACTACCATTCGCGCCTGACCGGGCTGGCAGCCGAACTCGATGCCCTGCGCCGCTATCACCGCCAGACCCTGCAAGAACTCCCGATGGGCGTGTGCTCACTGGCCAAGGATCAAGAGATCCTGATGTGGAACAAAGCCATGGAAGAATTGACCGGCATTGCAGCGCAACGGGTCGTGGGCTCGCGTCTGAACACATTGGGCGATCCGTGGCGCCAGCTGTTGCAAGGTTTTATCGAATTGCCGGATGAGCACTTGCACAAACAGCACTTGGCACTGGATGGACAGACGCGCTGGCTGAACTTGCACAAGGCGGCGATTGATGAGCCCTTGGCGCCCGGCAACAGCGGCCTCGTCTTGCTGGTGGAAGACCTGACCGAAACCCAGATGCTCGAAGACAAACTGGTGCACTCCGAACGACTGGCCAGCATCGGCCGCCTTGCCGCGGGCGTGGCCCATGAAATCGGCAACCCGGTGACCGGTATTGCCTGCCTGGCGCAAAACCTGCGCGAAGAACGCGAAGACGATAGCGAACTGACGGAAATCAGCAGCCAAATACTCGAACAGACCAAACGCATCTCGCGCATCGTGCAGTCCTTGATGAGCTTTGCCCACGCAGGCAGCCATCAACACAATGACGAACCCGTGTGCCTGGCCGAAGTCGCACAGGATGCCATCGGTCTGCTGGCATTGAACCGGCGCAACTTTGAAGTGCAGTTTTACAACCTGTGCGACCCCGATCATTGGGTCGACGGCGATCCGCAGCGACTGGCGCAGGTGCTGATCAACTTGCTGTCCAACGCCCGTGACGCCTGCCCGGCCGGCAGTGCGGTGCGGGTCAAGACGGAAGCCAGCGAGCACACCGTCGACCTGATCGTCGAAGACGAAGGCTCGGGCATTCCGAAGAACATCATGGACCGTCTGTTCGAACCTTTCTTCACCACCAAGGACCCTGGCGAAGGCACCGGTCTGGGCCTTGCACTGGTCTATTCCATCGTTGAAGAGCATTATGGACAAATCACCATCGACAGCCCGGCTGACATTCAAAGCCAGCGCGGAACCCGTATCCGGGTGACACTACCGCGCCATGTCGAAGCGACGTCCGCTGTGAACTGAGACCGTCGAGAGAACCGAATCAATGCCGCATATTTTGATCGTCGAAGACGAAACCATCATCCGCTCCGCGTTGCGCCGCTTGCTGGAGCGTAATCAGTACCAAGTCAGCGAAGCGGGCTCGGTGCAGGAAGCGCAGGAGCGTTTCAGCATTCCCTCGTTCGACCTGATTGTCAGCGACCTGCGCCTGCCGGGCGCGCCAGGCACCGAGCTGATCAAGCTCGGAGAAGGCAAGCCGGTGCTGATCATGACCAGTTACGCCAGCCTGCGCTCGGCCGTCGACTCGATGAAAATGGGCGCGGTCGATTACATCGCCAAACCCTTCGATCACGACGAAATGCTGCAAGCGGTCGCGCGCATTTTGCGTGATCGTCAGAACGCCGAGAGCCAGTCCGTCGAGCGCCCGGCCAAAGCTGCGGCTGCTGACAAAAATGCTGTGGATAACAGTAATGGCGAAATCGGCATCATTGGCTCTTGCCCGCCCATGCAGGACCTGTACAGCAAGATCCGCAAAGTGGCCCCCACAGACTCCAACGTATTGATTCAAGGCGAATCAGGTACGGGTAAAGAGCTGGTGGCCCGTGCCCTGCACAACCTGTCCAAGCGTGCCAAGGCACCGATGATCTCGGTTAACTGTGCGGCGATTCCTGAATCACTGATCGAATCGGAACTGTTCGGCCATGAAAAAGGCGCGTTCACGGGCGCCAGCGCGGGCCGGGCCGGGTTGGTCGAGGCGGCGGATGGCGGCACCCTGTTCCTTGATGAGATCGGTGAACTGCCCCTCGAAGCCCAGGCGCGCTTGCTGCGGGTGCTTCAGGAAGGCGAAATCCGCCGCGTAGGGTCGGTGCAGTCTCAAAAGGTCGATGTACGCCTGATTGCCGCGACTCACCGTGACCTTAAAAGCCTCGCCAAGATCGGCCAGTTCCGCGAAGACTTGTACTACCGCCTGCACGTGATTGCGCTCAAGTTGCCCGCGCTGCGAGAACGTGGCGCAGACGTCAACGAGATCGCCCACGCGTTCCTTGCCCGCCAAAGCGCCCGCGTGGGCCGCACCGACCTGAAATTCGGGGCGGACGCCGAACAAGCCATTCGACATTACGCCTGGCCAGGTAACGTGCGTGAACTGGAGAACGCTGTAGAGCGCGCGGTGATTCTGTGCGAAAGCCCGGAAATTTCCGCCGACTTGCTGGGCATCGATATCGAGCTGAGTGATCTACAAGACGACGACTTTATCGGTCTTGCCCCACAACAGAGCATCAGCAGCGGTAACACCAGCCTGGACCCGACCGAAGATTTGTCACTGGAAGACTACTTCCAGCATTTCGTGCTGGAGCATCAGGATCACATGACTGAAACCGAGCTGGCTCGCAAACTGGGTGTCAGCCGTAAATGCCTGTGGGAACGCCGCCAGCGCCTGGGCATCCCGCGCAGGAAAACAGGGGTTGCCAGCGAGGGGTAACGCTTCAGGTAACACTCACTCACGTGAAAAAACTGTTACCTCACGCTAAACACGTAACAAATGCCGGGTCTTACGGTAACGAAGACCCGGCTTTTTTTTGGCCTGAAAAAGGTGAAATGCGGGAAAAGCCCCGCGTTTGCTGGGCCTGGCAAAAGTTGGCACGACACCTGCTATATGTATTCGTACAAGAACAATAAGAATCACAGCAACACACAATAAAAATAAGACGTATCGGCTCACGCATAACAAAAACAACACGGCGGAGGCGCAGCTAACTGATTCTTTTGGAGAGGTGTTGTCATTGGGGCTTGCCCCACGACTAGGCAGAGAACAACAAAAACTGCATGTAAAGCAGACCCTGAACTAGTTGGATCATGGATCACATCAACACAGCGACCAAAGCAATCCGTTTGCTCTTATCTCCCGATTGGGAGGGTTACACCGGCAAACCCGGGTAACCAGGGCGATCAACAAAAACAAGAAGCCCGCAACCAATAATAAAAATAGAGCACGCAACTAATTCTGGGGGAGCTTCGGCTCCCCTTGTGGTTCCTGCGATTCGACAAAATCATTTAGCCTCTCTAACACGGCCCTCTTGCGCAGGTTCTGAGCGTGTGTGGCAATCGACAGGTTAAGCGTCCTACACCATCCCCTGACTAAATGCTAGAATCCCCGCCCATCATGCGGTCATTCTTCGTTTTGGCCGAACATTCCTTCAAACAGTGCATCCCATGCTGAAGAAGCTGTTCCAGTCATTCCGTTCTCCCAAGCGTCGTACGCAACAACTGCGCAGCACCCCAGAAGTGCTCAACAGCAGCCAACACTCGCTGCAACGTGCCCAGTTCAGCCGTTACGCGGTCAACATTGTCGAGCGTCTGCAAAACGCCGGTTACCAGGCTTACCTGGTTGGCGGCTGTGTACGCGACATGTTGCTCAACATCACCCCCAAAGACTTTGACGTCGCCACCAGCGCCACGCCTGAACAAGTGCGTGCGGAATTCCGTAATGCGCGCATCATCGGCCGACGCTTCAAGCTGGTACACATCCACTTTGGTCGCGAGATCATTGAGGTCGCCACTTTCCGCGCCAATCACCCGCAAAATGACGAAGAGGAAGACAGCAATCAGTCCTCGCGTAACGAAAGCGGGCGCATTTTGCGCGACAACGTATACGGCACACTGGAAGAAGACGCCCAGCGTCGCGACTTCACGATCAATGCCCTATATTACGACCCGGTCAGCGAACGCATTCTCGATTACGCCAACGGTGTACACGACATCCGCAATCGCTTGCTGCGCCTGATTGGCGACCCGCAACAGCGCTATCAGGAAGACCCCGTGCGCATGCTGCGAGCCGTGCGCTTTGCCGCCAAACTCGACTTCGGCATCGAGAAGCACACAGCGGCGCCGATTCGCGATCTGGCCCCCATGCTGCGCGAAATCCCGTCTGCGCGACTGTTCGAAGAAGTGCTCAAGCTGTTCCTCTCGGGGAATGCTTCTGACACATTCGAAATGCTGGTTGACCTTGAGTTGTTCGATCCACTGTTCCCGGCCAGCGCCGAAGCACTGGAACACAACCCGACGTACACCCACACCCTGATCAGCGAAGCCTTGCGCAACACGGACCTGCGGATCAAACAGGGCAAACCGGTGACCCCGGCGTTCCTGTTTGCCGCCCTGCTGTGGCCTGCACTGCCAGCGCGTGTTCTGCGCCTGCAGGACCAAGGCATGCCGCCTATTCCTGCCATGCAGGAAGCCGCGCACGAGCTTATCAGCGAACAATGCCAGCGCATCGCCATTCCGAAACGCTTCACCCTGCCCATTCGCGAAATCTGGGACATGCAGGAGCGCTTGCCGCGTCGCAGTGGCAAACGCGCCGACATGCTGCTCGACAACCCGCGTTTCCGTGCCGGTTACGACTTTTTGCTGTTGCGTGAAAGCGCAGGCGAGCAGACAAACGGCCTGGGCGAGTGGTGGACCGAATATCAAGACGCCAACGACAGCGGTCGCCGCGACATGATCCGTGACTTGAGCAACGCCAAGGATGACGGCGCGGGCCCAGCGCCCCGCAAACGCCGACGCACAGGCGCCAACAAGCGTAAACGCAGCGCAGGCGCTGACGAGTAAGTGATGGAACGCATCTACATTGGAATGGGCAGCAATCTGGCTGACCCGGCCGAACAACTGCGCAGCGCTGTCGAAGCGCTCGCGCACCTGCCTCAATCCCGCTGGGTCGGGGTGTCAGCCTTCTACCAAAGCGATTCGTTACTGCCGGGGCAGCCGCGCTACACCAATGCCGTGGCCGCCATCGACTCCAACCTGGCGCCGCTTGCATTGCTCGATGCGCTGCAAGCCATCGAAACGGATCAAGGCCGCGAGCGCCTTGAGCGCTGGGGGCCGCGCACCCTCGACCTCGACATCCTGCTGTTTGGCGATCGCCTGATTGACGAACCGCGTCTCAAAGTCCCGCATTACCATATGCACGCTCGTCCGTTCGTGCTGTACCCCCTTGCCGAACTGGCCCCCGCCTCGCTGACCCTGGCCGATGGCCGCAGCCTGCAACAGCTCTTGAACGACTGCCCGTATGTCGGTCTTGAGCGCCTCGCTCCTGGCGCTGAATCGAATCAATAACCGCGGTAACACTCACGCGGTAACACCTCTAATTGACTTCCCGTGTGCTCGTCACGACTATAGGCATCCCGCTGCCGCCTACCCGGCGGCGCAATGTGAAAAGCCGGCATTCAAAGCACCGCTTTAAAGGTGCGCCTGCTTATAACGATGAATCACGCGCGTGACTCGCAGTGGTTATCGCACTGCCTGACGAGGATCCTTTTCATGCCAGCTATCACCCTGACCACCCTGCAAAGCCTTAAGCAAAAAGGTGAAAAAATCACCATGCTGACGTGCTATGACGCCACCTTCGCGCACGCCTGCAATCAGGCTGGCGTTGAAGTGTTACTGGTGGGCGACTCCTTGGGCATGGTCCTGCAAGGGCATGACAGCACACTGCCAGTTACTAATGACGAGATGGCCTACCACGTGGCCTGCGTCAAACGCGGCAATCAGGACGCCCTGATTCTCGCCGACATGCCGTTCATGGCAAACGCCACCCTTGAGCAAAGCCTGAACAACAGCGCCCAGCTGATGAAAGCGGGTGCGCACATGGTCAAAGTCGAGGGCGCTGTCTGGTTGGCCGAGTCCATTCGCCTGATGACCGAACGCGGCATTCCCGTGTGTGCCCACATGGGCCTGACGCCACAAACCGTTAACGTGTTGGGCGGTTACAAGGTTCAGGGTCGCAATGAAAACCAGGCGCGCCAGATGCGTGCAGATGCCATCGCCCTTGAACAGGCGGGTGCCGCCATGTTGCTGCTTGAGTGCGTACCGAGCGAGCTGGCGAAAGAAATCACCCACGCGGTGAAGATCCCGGTTATCGGGATTGGCGCTGGCAGCGACACTGACGGCCAGGTGCTGGTACTGCATGACATGCTCGGCCTGTCCCTCACCGGGCGTGTACCCAAGTTCGTGAAAAACTTCATGACAGGCCAGCCAGACATACAATCGGCGCTCAGCGCTTATGTGACCGAAGTCAAAGCCGTCAGCTTTCCTGGCGCCGAACACGGATTCTCTGCATGAACACTGTTAAAACCGTCCGCGAGCTGCGTGCAGCTGTCGCCCGCGCCCGCAGTGAAGGCAAGCAAATCGGCCTTGTCCCGACCATGGGCAACCTGCACAGCGGCCACGCGGCACTGGTCACGAAAGCAGCCCAGCAGGTCGATTTCGTCGTGGCCAGTATTTTCGTGAACCCGCTGCAGTTCGGGGCCAACGAAGACCTCGACACCTACCCGCGCACGCTCGCCGCCGATCAGGAAAAACTCCTGCAAGCGGGCTGTAACCTGCTTTTCGCCCCGACCGTAGAAGAAATGTACCCCCACGGCATGCAGGGTCTGACCCGCGTCACCGCTGCCGCCTTGAGCAACGAGCTGTGCGGCAGCCGTCGCCCGGGGCACTTTGACGGTGTTACCACGGTGGTCAGCAAACTGTTCAACATGGTTCAGCCTGACTTGGCGATCTTTGGGCAAAAGGACTATCAGCAACTGGCCGTCATCCGGGCGATGGTGCATGACCTGAACATGCCCATTCAAATCATCGGAGAGCCCACGGTGCGCGCCGAAGATGGCCTGGCCCTGTCGTCGCGCAATGGCTACCTGAGCGAAGAACAGCGAGCGCTGGCCCCGGCCTTGTATCGCCACCTGCGCGAAATGGCCACGGCCATCCAGAACGGCGAGCGCGACTATCTGGCATTGTCGAGCCAACACGCCGCTCAACTGGAAGCGCTCGGGCTGCGTGTGGATTACCTTGAAGTTCGCCACGCATCGACGTTGCTGCCAGCCGACGTCAGTGATCGCGACCTGGTGATTCTGGTTGCCGCCTTCCTGGGCACTACCCGCCTGATCGATAACGTGCATGTGAACCTTGATAACGCACTGTGAGCCACGGGCGATAAAGGCTTCGCAATCGACACAAAAACACTGAAACGTTTCACCTGAAGTCACGTAGCGGTGACAAAAGTTACCGCTACGTGTCAGACAAAGCCGAGACAGATGCAGGCACTAGGGTTAATGTGATCGCCCTGCTTGTGTCTGATGCGTTTAAGCAGGCGAACCGCAGTCCGCCCGTCTTTAATGTGGAGGATTCGGTGTTTTCAGTGTCCAACAGGCAGTTCAAGCAAAAAAGGATATCCGCAGCGATGGCGTACTACCGCACTCCTCATGACGTTACCGCTCTGCCCGCTTGGCAAGCGTTGAAGCAACACCGCGCCGGCATGCAACATTTCAGCATGCGCGACGCGTTTAACAGCAACCCCAAACGTTTTGAAGATTTCACCCTGAGCAGCTGCGGGCTGTTCCTGGACTACTCGAAAAACCTGATCACCAACGAAACCCGCTCGCTGCTGGTCGATCTGGCCAACGAAGTCGACCTCAAGGGTGCAATCAAATCGTTGTTCTCGGGCGAAATCGTCAACGCCTCCGAAGGCCGTCCGGCCTTGCACACGGCACTGCGTCGCCCGGTGGCCGACAAGCTCTCGGTCAATGGCGCGGACATCATGCCCGAGGTGCATAAAGTCCTGAACAAGATGACCGAACTGGTCGGTCGCATTCATGAAGGCCTGTGGCGCGGTTATACCGAAAAGCCCATCACCGACATTGTGAACATCGGTATCGGCGGCTCGTTCCTGGGCCCAGAGCTGGTGTCCGAAGCGCTGTTGTCCTACGCGCAAAAAGGTGTTCGCTGCCATTACCTGGCGAATATCGACGGCAGTGAATTCCACGAGCTGTCGCACAAGATCCGCGCCGAAACCACCCTGTTCATTGTTTCGTCCAAATCGTTCAACACCCTCGAAACCCTGAAGAACGCCCAAGCCTCCCGCGCCTGGTATCTGGCGCAAGGCGGCTCCGAAGCTGAACTGCATCGCCACTTCATTGCGGTGTCGAGCAACAACGAAGCGGCGGTCGCGTTCGGTATTCGCGAAGAAAACATTTTCCCGATGTGGGATTGGGTCGGCGGTCGTTATTCGCTGTGGTCGGCTATCGGCTTGCCCATCGCGCTGGCCATCGGCATGTCCAACTTCAAGGAATTGCTGTCCGGCGCCTACAGCATGGACCAGCACTTCCAGAACGCTCCGTTCGAGCAAAACATGCCCGTGCTGATGGCCGCGCTGGGCGTCTGGTACGGCAACTTCTGGGGCGCACAGAGTCACGCGATCCTGCCGTACGACCACTACTTGCGTAACATCACCAAGCACTTGCAACAATTGGACATGGAGTCCAATGGCAAGAGCGTGCGCCAGGACGGCACGCCCGTGTCGACCGACACAGGCCCCGTGATCTGGGGCGGTGTGGGCTGCAACGGCCAGCACGCGTATCACCAGTTGCTGCACCAAGGCACCCAACTGATTCCGGCCGACTTTATCGTGCCGATTGTCAGCTTCAATCCGGTCGCCGACCACCATCAGTGGCTGTATGCCAACTGCCTGTCCCAAAGCCAGGCCCTGATGCTGGGTAAAACCCGCGAAGAAGCCGAGGCCGAGCTGCGCGAAAAAGGCATGCCAGAAGAGCAGGTGCAAAAACTCGCGCCGCACAAGGTGATCCCGGGCAACCGCCCGAGCAACACCCTGGTGGTCGAACGCATCAGCCCTCGCCGCCTCGGCGCACTGGTTGCGCTGTACGAGCACAAAGTGTTCGTGCAAAGCGTGATCTGGGGCATCAACGCCTTCGACCAATGGGGCGTAGAGTTGGGCAAAGAGCTGGGCAAGGGCGTCTACTACCGCCTCACCGGCAGCCTGGAAGAGCCGGCCGATGACGCTTCGACCCAAGGCCTGATCAATTATTTCCGCGGTCGCCATCGCGGTTGATTGAGCGCCAGCCAGTCACCCCGACTGGCTGGCACAACCGAGGCAACATGGACATCATCCGTCGCTCCATCGAACGTCAAATCATGAGCCTGACCGGGCTTTCACTCGGCCAGCTGGACCTCGAAAACCCCAAAGGCGATCCCGGCCTGTTTGGCCCCGATTCCATCAGTTGGCAAGTGCATGGTGATTTCACCAGCATGCTGATTGGCGGCATCAGCGCTTTGATGCTGCAAGCCTTGCACCCGTTGGCGCTTGCCGGGGTATGGGATCACTCCAATTTCAGACAGGACATGCTGGGGCGGCTGCGTCGCACCGGGCAGTTCATTTCCGGCACCACGTTTGGCTCGACGGCAGACGCCGACTGGCTGATCGACAAGGTGCGCACCATTCACGAGCAGGTCACGGGCACTGGCCTCGATGGCCGCCCTTATGCCGCCAGCGACCCTGCATTGCTGACGTGGGTGCATGTCGCGGAGGTCAGCAACTTTCTGGCCGCGCATTTACGCTACCGAAACCCCTATTTGTCAGTCGCGGATCAAGACCGGTACTACGACGAAATTGCTGTGGTCGCTGAGCGACTGGGCGCGAAGGATGTGCCGCGCTCGCGCCAGCAAATCGCTGATTACCTGCAACAGGTTCGTCCCCAATTGTTATGTGACGCGCGCAGCCATGAAGTCATTCGCCTGCTTCTGGATGCCCCCTCTCCCAGCGTGCTGGCCAAGCCGTTTGGCGCCCTAATGATGCAGGCCGGAATCGATTTGCTGCCCGATTGGGCCAGCGATCAGTTGGGGCTGTATCAACGTCCCATGACGCGCACGCTGATTCGCGCCAGCGTGAACCGCACCGCCCCGCTTTTGCGCTGGGCCGTGCGTGATGGCTCCGTGCAAAGGGCGCGACGGCGGATGGGAATTACCTGACACGTACAGTCCGGTAGCCCACGGGGAATGACGCTGGCGAACCAGCCCCGGCCGTGCGCAACCATGGTCGGCGACTACACCAGGCAAGGATATTTGTGACACCATGCGCGCCTGATTCCGAGCGACACACGCCAATAATAATGAGGATTCGCGCCATGCAAGACGTCGTAATCGTTGCCGCCACTCGCACTGCCGTCGGCAGCTTCCAAGGTTCACTGGCCCACGTACCTGCGGTTGATCTGGGGGCGGCAGTCATTCGTCAACTGCTGGAACAGACCGGCCTGGACGGTGCCCACGTTGATGAAGTGATCATGGGCCAAGTGCTGACCGCCGGCGCCGGCCAGAACCCGGCCCGTCAGGCCGCAATCAAGGCCGGCTTACCGTTTGCCGTACCTGCGATGACCCTGAACAAGGTCTGCGGATCTGGCCTCAAGGCGTTGCACCTTGCCGCGCAAGCCATTCGCTGCGGCGATGCCGAGGTCATCATTGCCGGGGGCCAGGAGAACATGAGCCTGTCCAACTACATCGTGCCCGGCGCCCGTACCGGCCTGCGCATGGGGCACAGTCAGATCGTCGACACCATGATTAGCGACGGTTTGTGGGATGCGTTCAACGATTACCACATGGGTATAACCGCCGAAAACCTGGTGGATAAGTACGGCATCAGCCGTGAAGCTCAGGATGCGTTTGCCGCTGCCTCTCAACAAAAGGCCATTGAAGCCATCGAAACCGGCCGCTTTGTGGATGAAATCACGCCCGTATTGATCCCGCAGCGCAAAGGTGACCCGATTGCCTTCGCCACGGACGAACAACCGCGCGCGGGCACAACGGCTGAATCGCTGGCAAAACTGCGCCCTGCCTTTAAAAAAGACGGATCGGTCACGGCGGGTAATGCATCCTCACTCAATGACGGCGCTGCAGCGGTCATGCTGATGAGCGCGAACAAAGCCCAGGCGCTGGGCTTGCCAGTCCTGGCTAAAATCGCGGCCTACGCCAACGCAGGCGTCGACCCGGCCATCATGGGTATCGGCCCAGTGAGCGCTACCCAACGCTGCCTGGCCAAGGCAGGCTGGACGCTGGCACAACTGGACCTGATCGAAGCCAACGAAGCGTTCGCCGCCCAAGCCTTGTCGGTGGGTAAAGAACTGGACTGGGACGCAAGCAAGGTCAACGTGAACGGTGGCGCCATTGCCATTGGTCACCCGATTGGTGCGTCAGGGTGCCGAATCCTCGTCACCCTGCTCCACGAAATGCTCAAGCGCGATGCCAAAAAAGGCCTCGCAACCCTCTGCATCGGTGGCGGTCAGGGTGTAGCGCTGGCGATTGAGCGCGCGTAACTATCGTCCCATCGCAGGAGCGAACCTGCTCGCTCCTGCACCAAACCACCCGCGTTGTTCTGGTAAACTCCCGCGCCTTCTCTGTCCCCCAAGGCGCAACGCATGTCTTCCTTGAATCAGGCGCTGCGCGCCGCCCTCGATAACCGTCACGACTTGCTGGCCGAGCTGCACGCTCAAGGCACAGATTGTTATCGCCTGTTCCATGGCAGCCAGGAAGGTGCCGGGGGCTTGACCATCGACCGTTACGGCCCGCAACTGCTGGTGCAAAGCTTTCACCAGCGTCTTGAGCGCGATGATTTGCTGCAACTGCATGAAGCCATCAATCGTCATGTGGGGCTGGAACTGCTACTGGTCTACAACGACCGCTCTCAGGGCAATTCCCGCATTGATCGTGAAGACACGGTCTACCGCGCCGACGAGGCCGCCCTGCAAGACCTGGTGGGCCATGAATGGGGGCTGAACTACCGTGTGCGCGGCCGCCATGCCGGTCAGGACCCGTTGCTGTTTCTTGATCTGCGTAACGCACGCGGGTGGGTCAAACAACACAGCGCTGGCAAACGCGTGCTCAACTTGTTCGCCTACACCTGCGGGGTTGGCCTGAGTGCTGCCGCAGGCGGCGCAAGCGAAGTCTGCAACCTGGACTTTGCCGAAGGCAATCTGGCCGTGGGTCGCGAGAACGGGCTGTTGAACCCGACGTTGCCCAGCATGAAATTTGTGCAGTCTGACTATTTCGCAGCGATCCGCCAGCTGGCGGGTTTGCCGATCATTCAGCGTCGCCACAAGCTGCCGGCTTACCCGCGCCTGGAGCAACGCGAATACGATCTGGTTTTGCTGGACCCGCCCGCGTGGGCCAAAAGTGCGTTTGGCACGGTCGACCTGCTGCGTGACTATCAAAGCCTGCTCAAACCCGCCGTTTTGACCACCGCGCCCGACGGTGTGCTGATTTGCTGCAACAATCTGGCGAAAGTCAGCATGGACGACTGGCGAGAAAACGTGCTGCGTTGTGCCGAAAAAGCGGGACGCCCGGTACGTGACTGGCAGGTGCTGACCCCGGCCAGCGACTTCCCGTCAATGGACCGCCAGCCACCGCTCAAGACGTTGGTCTTGCAGTTCTAAGCCCCTCATCCTGCTCAGTAATACCCTGATCAAATATAAGGCGGTCGTCTCGGAACCAGAAACGCGTGCCATACTCCAAGGCACCTCCGACTGTAATAGACGACGCCTCACATGCCCAAAGGATTGATTCGCGCCATTGGCGCCGTGCTGACTGCCCTCGCACTTTATAGCTTGCTCGGCTTTTTGATCGTACCCGGCATCGGTTTGCGCATCATCAACCAGCAATTGGCCAACTACGCCACCACCCCCGCCCGGCTTGATCGCCTTGAGTTCAACCCATTCAGCCTTGAGCTGACGCTGTGGGGGCTGAAGATAGGCGAACCGGGCAAGGAGCAGGTCGGATTCGAACGCCTGTACACCAATTTGCAGGCTGACAGCCTGTGGACCAAAGCCTTGCACCTTGCCGACGTGCAGCTCGACAAGCCCAAGACAGAATTGGTGTTCAGCAAGGATGGCACGCTCAACCTGACGCAGCTGTTCAAACTCCCCGCCAGCGAACCAACACCTGCCACCCCTGACAGCAAACCTTTCCCGCTGCGCATCGATCGCATCAAGCTGGCGGACGGCTATCTGCACTTTGCTGACGTACGGCCTAGCGAGCCAATCGAGTTTTTGTATGACTCGATGAATGTGGAGCTGAAAAACCTCAGCACGCTTCCTGACGACAACGCTGACATGACCCTGGTCGCAGCAGGCCCTGAAGGCGGCCGGATCGACTGGACCGGCACCTTGAGCATTGTGCCAATCGCGTCCGAGGGCACGCTTAAAGTGACTGATGGCAAAATGAAAGTATGGTGGCCTTATGTTCGGGATGCCTTGCCGCTGGTCCTGGAAGACGGCGTCCTCAATTTCAGTACCGACTACACATTGAACCTGGCTAAAGAAACCGAGATGGTCCTGAGCAATGCCTCGGCCAGCATCGCGCCCTTCAAGCTCAATGCGCCCGATGGCCGTCCGCTGGCGCGCCTTGAGCGCCTTGATGTCAGCGACACCACGGTCGATCTCGCCAAGCAACACGTCGTGGTCGGCAAGATCAACAGCAAGAACCTTGAAACCTGGGCTACCCGCGAAGCAGACGGACAGTTGGATTGGCAAAAACTGTTTGCCAGCCAGCCCGCTGGCCGGGCAAAGCCAACAGCCAATGACCCGGTGACAGTTGAAGCCCCCAAACCCGGACCGGTCGCACCGAGCAAACCTTGGCAAGTGCTGCTCAAAGACGTGGAGCTGCGCGATTACCGCGTTCATCTGGCTGACAAAGTGCCCAAAACACCCGTTGCGCTTGAAGTAGGCCCGTTGAATCTGAACGTGAAGAACTTCGACAGCCTGAACCAGTCACCCTTCAGCCTCAAGCTGGATACCGGCATCGGTAAACAAGGCAAGCTCACCGCCAGCGGCGACGTGAACCTGAACCCGGTCAGCGCCACATTAAATGTCACCACCCAAGACATCGACTTGCGGGTGGCGCAGGCTTACATCGACCCGTTTATCCGTCTGGAGCTGCGCAGCGGCATGCTGGACAGCGATCTCGTCGTTGACCTTAAACGTATCGACCCGCTGGCCTTCACGGTCCAGGGCAACGTACAGATAGCTCAGTTACACACCCTCGACACCATGAAAGATCGCGACTTCCTGAAGTGGCAGCGTCTGGGGCTGGAGAAGCTGAATTATCAACACGGTGACAGCCTGTCCATCGCCAAGGTCAACGTTGCACAGCCGTATGTACGCTTCATGATCAACGATGATCGCACCACCAACATTGATGACCTGTTGATTGCGCAACCCGCTGGCAGCGCCAGTAAAACCGACGCCAAACCAGCGGCCGGCAAAGACAAGCCTTTGGGCATTCACGTGGGTGGCATCGCAATCAATGACGGTTCGGCTAACTTTGCCGACTTCAGCCTGACCCCCAACTTTGCGACAGCGATTCAACAGCTAAACGGCCAGATTGGCACCATTGATAGCCGACAGGCCAAACCGGCCAGCGTCAACATCGCCGGTAAAGTGGACCGCTACGCGCCTGTCACCATCAAGGGCAGCGTCAATCCTTTCGATCCGATGGCGAGCCTGGACATCGCCACCAGCTTCAAACGCGTAGAACTGACCACACTGACGCCCTACTCCGGCAAATTCGCGGGGTATCGGATCCGCAAGGGTCGCCTGAACCTGGACTTGCACTATTTGATCACCAAAGGTCAGCTCAAGGCCGAGAACAAACTGGTGGTTGAACAATTGCAACTGGGGGAAAAGGTCGACAGCCCTGATGCCGTGGATTTGCCCATTAAACTGGCCATCGCATTGCTCAAGGACACCGACGGCAAGATTTCCATCGAGCTTCCGGTAACGGGGGACCTCAATAACCCGCAGTTCAGCGTGATGCCAATTGTGTGGCAAACCTTGCGCAATCTCGTGCTGCGGGCAGCACAAGCGCCCTTCAAGTTCATTGGCGGGCTGATCAGCGGTGGGGGTGCCGAGGACCTCGGTACCGTGTCCTTCGCGCCTGGCTCCAGCGAGCTGAGCCCTGAGGCCCAGAAAGCCCTGACAACCCTGGCTGCAGCGCTCAAGGAACGCCCTGCGCTGCGCCTGGAGATTGAAGGCACTGCCGCGCAAAGCAGTGATGGCCCGTTCATTGCCAAGGAACGCCTGGAGCGTGAATTCCAGTACAACTACTACAAAATCCTGCAACGCCGCGGCGAGAAAGTGCCGGCGCAAGCGTCACTGCTTAAAGTCCCTGATGACGAGAAAGGCCCGTTACTCGAAGGCATCTATCGCACCCGACTCAAGCAGCAGCCGCCGGCCGAGTGGGCGAAATTGAGTCGTGATGAGCGCGCGCAAAAAATGAGCGACGCGTTGATCGACTTCTGGAGCAAAAGTGAGGTGCTGTTACGTCAGTTGGGGCAGGAGCGCGCCAGCCGCATCAAGGATTTCCTGGTGGACAAAGGCCAACTGGCCGATGAGCGCGTCTACTTTGTGGACGCCACGCTGGGTGAGGCACAAAGCGACGGTCGCGTGATCTCTCCCTTGCATCTGGACAGTGAATGATCGCTGTTCACACATCAAAGTCAGCGCGAGGCAGGTCTGTATGTGGCTTGCCCGTTGCACTTGATGGGTCAGCAAACCCGATCAATGCTTTTATCTCCCCCAAATAGAACAGCCCCCGACGCAAGCGTCGAGGGCTGTAATGACCACATCCATGTGGCCGTCGCATGAACCAATTTTGAAAGCTGCAGATGATCGGTTAGATCATCTGCTCCGGCTTTCCCCCGGTTCTACGAGAAAAGTAAACTTACTGAGCTTTCAGGCCATCAGCCGAAACAGCTTTTACGCCTTTGATTTTCTTGGCGATGTTAACTGCCATTTCTTTTTGCGCGTCAGTGACTGCAACGGTGGAGGACAAAGAAACAACACCTTTGTTGGTCTCAACTTTGATGTCAGTGCCTGGAATACCTTTTTCAGTCAGCAGGTCTGATTTAACTTTGGTGGTGATCCAGGTATCAGAAGTGGCTTCTTTGGCTTGATCCATTTCGCCAGCAGCGACGACCATAGGCGCCTGAGCAGTGGATTGAGCAGCAAATGCTGCGTTAGCCATGGTCAGGGTCAGAGCGGTGGCAGTTGCAGCAGCGATAGCGAACTTCTTCATACGAGTAACTCCTGTCTTCTTTAAGATCTGCGCCGGCGTGCGGCTGCAGGGTTATCAATACTATTGCAGGCGCTGTGCCAACTTTTTTAAAAAATAAAAACCTTATATATCAAGCACTTAATCGCATATCTATTTTTCAGCTTCGTGCAGAATGCATGAACGCTCGCAGAGACTGCATGCAAGATGCGGCTTTTTGATCATGGCCTTTAGCCCACCTGCAAAAAGATCCCCTGTCGTTATCACCGCCCATAAAAAAAGGATCCCGAAGGATCCTTTTTCATCACACGCTCAGGTCGCGATTAAGCTTCCGAAGCCTTGGCGGCAGCAACATCCTTGATGGACAGCTTGATACGGCCGCGGTTGTCCACGTCCAGTACCAGCACTTCCACTTCCTGACCTTCTTTCAAGATGTCAGTCACTTTCTCTACGCGAGCATCGCTCAGCATGGAGATGTGAACCAGGCCGTCTTTGCCCGGCAGGATGTTCACGAATGCGCCGAAGTCGACGATGCGCTCAACCTTGCCGATGTAGATCTTGCCGATCTCAGCTTCAGCGGTGATGCCCAGAACGCGCTGACGCGCCGCTTCTGCCGCTTCCTTGGTCTCGCCGAAGATCTTGATCGAACCGTCGTCTTCGATGTCGATCGACGCTTTGGTTTCTTCACAGATTGCACGGATGGTTGCGCCACCTTTACCGATAACATCACGGATTTTGTCGGTGTCGATTTTCATCGCGATCATGGTCGGCGCATTGGCAGACAGTTCGTTACGCGACTGACCAATGATCTGGTTCATCTGACCCAAGATGTTCAGGCGAGCGTCTAGGGCCTGGCCCAGGGCGATCTCCATGATCTCTTCGGTGATGCCTTTGATCTTGATGTCCATCTGCAGCGCGGTCACACCTTTGGAGGTACCGGCTACTTTGAAGTCCATGTCGCCCAGGTGGTCTTCGTCACCCAGGATGTCGGTCAGTACAGCGAACTTCTCGCCTTCTTTAACCAGACCCATGGCGATACCGGCAACCGGTGCCTTCATCGGTACACCGGCGTCCATCAGTGCCAGGGAAGCACCGCACACCGATGCCATGGAGCTGGAGCCGTTGGATTCGGTGATTTCCGATACGACACGAATGGTGTACGGGAACACGTCAGCAGCAGGCAGCATGGCCTGAACGGAACGACGCGCCAAACGGCCGTGACCGATTTCGCGACGGCCAGCACCACCCATGCGACCACACTCGCCTACCGAGAACGGAGGGAAGTTGTAGTGCAGCATGAACGGGTCTTTCTTTTCACCTTCCAGCGTGTCCAGCAGCTGTGCGTCACGGGCAGTACCCAATGTCGCGACAACCAGCGCCTGGGTCTCGCCACGGGTGAACAGTGCAGAACCGTGAGTTTTCGGCAGGACGCCCACTTCGATGTTCAAAGGACGAACTGTCTTGGTGTCACGACCATCGATACGCGGTTTGCCGTTTACGATGTTTTCGCGAACGGTGCGGTATTCGATTTCACCGAAAGCAGCTTTGACTTCAGACGCCGAAGGCTGGCCTTCTTCGCCCGACAGCTTGGCAACCACCTGGTCACGCAACTCGCCCAGACGTGCATAGCGCTCGTGCTTGACGGTGATGGTGTAAGCCTGGGAGATCGCTTCGCCGAACTCGGCACGGATTGCGCCCAGCAGTTCAGTGGCTTCTGGAGCAGCAGCCCAGTCCCACGTCGGTTTGGCAGCTTCGGCAGCCAGCTCTTTAACAGCCTGGATAACAACCTGGAATTCGTCGTGGGCGAACAGTACGGCACCCAGCATCTGGTCTTCGGTCAGCTCTTTGGCTTCCGACTCAACCATCAATACGGCTTCCGACGTACCGGCAACCACCATGTCCAGGCTGGACGCAGCGAGTTGTTCGTAAGTCGGGTTCAGCAGGTAACCGGTGCTTTCGTGGAATGCAACACGGGCAGCACCGATCGGACCATCAAAAGGAATGCCGGAGATTGCCAGGGCAGCCGAAGTACCGATCATTGCCGCAACATCAGGATCGGTTTTCTTGCTGGTGGACAGAACGGTGCAGACAACCTGCACTTCGTTCATGAAGCCTTCCGGGAACAGCGGACGAATCGGACGATCGATCAGGCGCGAGGTCAGGGTTTCTTTCTCGGAAGGGCGACCTTCACGCTTGAAGAAACCACCTGGGATTTTACCGGCGGCGTAGGTTTTTTCTTGGTAGTGAACCGACAGAGGGAAGAAGCCCTTGCCTGGATCAGCTTGCTTGGCGCCGACGACAGTCACCAACACGCTGACGTCGTCGTCAACGGTGACCAATACTGCGCCGGAGGCCTGACGGGCGATACGGCCAGTCTCTAGGGTAACGGTCGACTGACCGAACTGAAATTTTTTGATAACCGGGTTCACGGTGTCCTACCTTCTCTTTGTGGCTCTTGGGGAACAGGTTTCTTGCGAAATACGGGTGCAATGCCGGGTGTCAGCCCGATCAGGATGCTTACGAAAACGGCCGACGGGGTGCGCTTTCGTAAACATCCGGTGAGTCCAGATAAAACTTGAGGCTGGAAGCCCGCCGCCCGCCCGCGAGAAACGCGCAGGTGGACGACAGACAACCAGCCTCCAGCAACATCGCTATTAGCGACGCAGACCCAGGCGAGCGATCAGCGTAGCGTAACGGCTGATGTCTTTGCCTTTCAGGTAGTCCAGCAGCTTGCGACGCTGGTTTACCATGCGGATCAGACCACGACGGGAGTGGTGATCTTTACCGTTGGCCTTGAAGTGACCCTGCAGCGTGTTGATGTTGAAGGTCAGCAGTGCAACTTGCACTTCTGGAGAACCTGTATCACCTGGAGCACGCTGGTAGTCAGCTACGATTTCTGCTTTGTGTTCAACTGTAAGTGCCATGTGGCTTTCCTTTCTTCAGGGGTCTGTCTGCACGCAAACAGATCCAATAGGCCGAGGACAAATCCTCGTATTTAAATGTGAGATGTGACCGTGCCTAATAACAGCCACCCTCGTTCCAGTCCTCACAGGCAATAGCCGGCTTGGCCTGGCTCCGGTCATTCCGACCGAATCAGTCGACGCGGCGCAATGCGCCCGTCTTCGCTCACTTCACCGATACCGATGAAGCGACCATTGTGATCTTGTACCCGCACCATGCCAAACTTTGGCGCATCGGGAGCGCGAACCGGTTGGCCATTGAGCCAATAGAACGCGCTGTGCTCCGAGAAGTGCAGCAAAGGCCAGTCAAGCAAGCCGCTGTCCGATGGCATCAGGAAGCGGTCGACGGCTTCATTGCCACCTTCAGCATGCACGGCTTCCAGTTCTTCCAGCGTTACCGTCTGGGCCAAACTGAAAGGGCCTGCCTGGGTGCGGCGTAGTTGCGCAACATAGGCTCCGCAACCCAGCTCTTCACCGATATCTTCCACGAGGGTACGAATATAGGTGCCTTTGGTGCAATCCACAGCCAAGCGGGCAGTGTCACCTTCGCTGGCCAGTAATTGGAGGCGGGTAATAGTAACAGAACGCGGTTCGCGCTCCACCACCTCACCTGCACGGGCGAGCTTGTAAAGCGGTTGCCCATCACGCTTGAGCGCCGAGTACATTGGCGGTATCTGACTGATTTGCCCGCGAAACTTCGGCAAGACCGCCTCAATATCGGCGCGACCAACGGTCACCGGACGGGTCTTTAAAACCTCGCCTTCTGCATCGGCAGTGGTGGTGGTTTTGCCCAACTGCATCAAGGTTTCATAACCCTTGTCAGAATCGAGCAGGTATTGCGAAAACTTGGTGGCTTCGCCAAAGCACAGCGGCAGTACGCCGCTGGCCAATGGGTCCAGGCTACCGGTGTGCCCTGCCTTCTCGGCATTGAGCAGCCAGCGGACTTTCTGCAAAGCCGCGTTGGACGTAAAACCCAATGGCTTGTCCAGCAGGATGATGCCGCTGACGTTACGACGGATACGCTTGACCTGAGCCACCGGTTACTCCTTGGTGTCTTCGGGAGCAGTCGCATCGGGATGCTGATTGTCTTCAGCCACTGCACGCTCGATCAACGCAGACAGGTGCGCGCCACGCACGACGCTTTCGTCGTAGTGGAAGTGCAGCTGAGGAACACTGCGCAGCTTCATTTCACGCGCCAGTTGCATACGCAGGAAACCAGCCGCCGAGTTCAGTACCTTGATGGTCTGAGCGATATCTTCAGCGTTGTCCTGCCCCATTACGGTGATGAAGATCTTGGCGTGACCCACGTCACGGCTGACTTCAACAGCAGTAATGGTGACCAGACCCACACGCGGATCTTTGACTTCACGACGGATCAGCTGTGCCAGCTCTCGCTGCATCTGATCGCCGATACGTTGGGTACGGCTGTATTCTTTTGCCATGTCTTGTTACCTGTTACTCACCCATGGGAAACCCATGCGTTCTGAAAGCGGCAAACGCCCGGCCAGACAGAAGCCGGACCGGGCGTTGCGTTTAGAGTCCGGGACGGGCCACGTGCATTTGCATGCCGCGGGACGTCCTGGCTCTTGAGGCTCGCGATTTAGAGGCTGCGAGCAACCTGGACCTTCTCGAACACTTCGATCTTGTCGCCGACTTTAACGTCGTTGTAGCTCTTGACGCCGATACCGCATTCCATGCCGGCACGCACTTCGGCAGCGTCATCCTTGAAGCGGCGCAGAGATTCCAGCTCGCCTTCAAAGATAACGATGTCGTCACGCAGTACGCGGATTGGACGGTTACGGTGAACAACACCTTCGAGCACCATGCAACCTGCGATGGCACCAAACTTCGGCGAACGGAATACGTCGCGAACTTCAGCAATACCCAGGATGTTCTCGCGGACATCGCTGCCAAGCATGCCGGTAAGGGCTTTCTTGACGTCTTCGATGATGTCGTAGATGACGTTGTAGTAACGCATGTCCAGGCCTTCCTGCTCGACAATCTTGCGAGCGCCAGCATCAGCACGCACGTTGAAGCCGAACAATACAGCGTTGGAGGCCAGTGCCAGGTTTGCGTCGCTTTCGGTGATACCACCGACGCCGCCGCCCACTACACGCACTTGCACTTCGTCGTTACCCAGGCCGCTCAGGGCGCCCTGCAGAGCTTCCAGCGAACCACGGACGTCAGATTTGAGGACGATGTTAAGCGTCTTCTTCTCTTCCTGGCCCATGTTCTCGAAGATGTTTTCCAGCTTGCCTGCATGAGCACGCGCCAGTTTCACTTCGCGGAACTTGCCTTGACGGAACAGGGCAACTTCACGTGCCTTCTTCTCGTCAGTCATTACGCTCATCTCGTCGCCAGCGTCTGGCGTACCGTCCAGGCCGAGAATCTCGACAGGGATGGATGGACCGGCTTCCTTGATGGCCTTGCCGTTCTCATCGAGCATGGCGCGGATACGGCCATAGTTGGAACCGACCAGAACCATGTCGCCTTGACGCAGGGTACCGTCTTGAACCAGCACGGTCGCAACAGGGCCACGGCCTTTGTCCAGACGGGACTCGACAACTACGCCACGGCCTGGAGCCGATGGAGTGGCCTTGAGTTCCAGAACTTCAGCTTGCAGCAAGACGGCTTCGAGCAACTCGTCAACGCCAGTACCCATTTTCGCCGAGACCGAAACAAACGGAGTGTCACCACCCCACTCTTCCGAGGTCACGCCGTGGACGGACAACTCGCTGCGGATGCGATCGAGGTCAGCACCTGGCTTGTCGATTTTGTTCACTGCAACCACCAGCGGCACGCCAGCTGCTTTCGCATGCTGTACAGCTTCGATGGTTTGCGGCATGACGCCGTCGTCAGCAGCCACAACCAGAATCACGATGTCAGTTGCCTTGGCACCACGTGCACGCATTGCGGTAAACGCAGCGTGACCCGGGGTATCGAGGAACGTGACCATGCCGCGTTCGGTTTCAACGTGGTATGCACCGATGTGCTGGGTGATACCGCCTGCTTCGCCAGCCGCAACTTTGGCACGACGAATGTAGTCAAGCAGGGACGTTTTACCGTGGTCAACGTGACCCATTACGGTCACAACCGGAGCACGGGAGAACGACTCGCCTTCGAACTTCAAGGACTCGGCCAGGGAATCTTCCAGGGCGTTGTCGCTGACCAGCGTCACTTTATGGCCCAGTTCTTCAGCAACCAACTGGGCAGTTTCCTGATCCAGAACCTGGTTGATGGTGGCCGGAGTACCCAGCTTGAACATGAACTTGATGACTTCAGCAGCCTTGACCGACATCTGCGCAGCCAAATCGCCGACAGTGATGGTCTCGCCAATCTGTACGTCACGAACAACCGGGCCGGTCGGGCTCTGGAAACCGTGCGCGTTACGTTTTTTCAGCTTGCCTTTGCCACGACCGCCACGGCGGAAGCTATCGCTTTCTTCGTCAGAAGTGCGCGGAGCAACACGTGGTGCAGGGGCTTTTTCTTTAACCGATGCACGATGAGGAGCATTTTTACGCTCGCCATCACCACTGCCGCGACGATTGTTGTCGTCTGCGCGTGGTTTGTCCGGACGACGCTGTTCATCACGCTTACGTGCATCGGCGGCTGGCGCAGGTGCTGGCGCTGCTGCAGGAGCAGCTTGCGCCGGAGCAGGCGCGGCAGGTGCCGCGGCGGCCGGAGTCGAGGCAGGCTGACGGCGCGCTTCTTCTTCGGCGCGACGCTTGGATTCTTCTTCAGCCTTTTGACGTGCAGCATTTTCTACTGCGCGGCGTTCATCCAGCTCACGCTTGCGCTCAGCTTCGATTTCTTCCGGGCTGCGCTGTACGAAGACTTTCTTCTTGCGTACTTCAACGCTGATGCTTTTGCTGCCAGCGACACGCAGGGTGCTGGTGGTTTTACGCTGCAAAGTGATTTTGCGCGGTTCTTCCACTTTCGCCTTGTGGCTGCTTTTCAAGTGAGTCAGCAGAGCTTGCTTCTCACTGTCGGTTACATTCTGCTCGGCGGCGGTGTGCGGCAGACCTGCCTCACGCATCTGCTGCAACAGGCGCTCAACCGGTGTTTTGACCTCATCGGCCAGTTGTTTCACCGTGACTTGCGTCATGCATTTCTCTCCTCAGGCCGCGCCTAATTACTCGAACCAATGGGCTCGGGCGGCCATGATCAACTTGCCGGCACGATCATCGTCAATGCCGTCGATGTCGAGCAGGTCGTCAATAGACTGCTCGGCCAGGTCTTCGCGGGTAATTACGCCGCGCACCGCCAGTTCCATCGCCAAATCCTTGTCCATACCCTCAAGCGAGAGCAGGTCTTCGGCCGGATGGGCGTCTGCCAGCTTTTCCTCAGTAGCGATGGCTTTGGTCAACAAACGATCCTTGGCCCGAGCGCGAAGCTCGTTGACGATATCCTCGTCAAAGCCGTCGATGTTGAGCATCTCCTCCACCGGTACGTAGGCAATCTCTTCCAGGCTGGTGAAGCCCTCATCAACCAGTACCTGCGCCAACTCTTCATCAACTTCGAGTTCTTCGATGAAGTTGCGCAGAATGTCACCGGTCTCTGCTTGCTGCTTAGCCTGGATGTCCGATTCGGTCATCACGTTCAGGGTCCAGCCAGTCAACTGGCTAGCCAAACGTACGTTCTGACCGCCGCGACCAATCGCCTGGGCCAGATTGTCTGCGCCAACGGCGATGTCCATTGCATGGGCATCTTCGTCGACAATAATTGCCGCCACTTCAGCAGGCGACATTGCGTTGATCACGAACTGCGCCGGATTCTCATCCCACAGAACGATATCCACTCGCTCCCCGCCCAATTCGCCGGACACTGCCTGGACGCGCGAACCGCGCATACCAATGCAAGCACCTTGCGGATCAATGCGTTTGTCTTTGGAACGAACGGCTATTTTAGCGCGAGATCCAGGATCGCGGGAGGCCGCCATCACTTCGATCAGGCCTTCGGAGATCTCAGGAACTTCGATCCGGAACAGTTCGATCAGCATTTCAGGCGCGGTACGCGACAGGATCAGCTGAGGACCACGGTTCTCGGTGCGAATCTCTTTCAACAACGCACGAAGTCTTACGCCAACACGGAAAGTTTCACGCGGAATGATGTCTTCACGGGCCAGCAACGCTTCAGCGTTATTGCCCAGGTCGACGATTACATTGTCACGCGTTACTTTCTTGACAGTGCCGGAAATAATTTCGCCAAGACGCTCGCGATAGGCATCAACGACTTGAGCACGCTCAGCTTCGCGGACCTTTTGCACAATTACCTGCTTGGCAGTTTGTGCAGCAATCCGGCCGAATTCGATGGAATCGATTTTTTCTTCGATAATGTCACCGGCCACCGCGCCTGGCTGTTTCGCCTGCGCCTGGTCAACCGCCAACTCGATTGCTGGATCATCCAGATCTTCGTCTTCGACCACGGTCCAGCGACGGAACGTCTCATAGTTACCGGTGTGGCGATTGATCTCCACACGCAGTTCGACTTCGTCTTCAAAACGCTTTTTGGTAGCAGTGGCCAGAGCCAGCTCCAGCGCTTCAAAAATAACGTTTGCCGGTACGCCCTTTTCATTGGACACCGACTCAACAACCAGCAGTACTTCTTTGCTCATCGTACGCCTCGCCTTTCGCAAGCCATTGGATCCGCGGGATCCGCGTCTCAGTCAAAACTGGGAATAATGTTGGCCTTGTCGATCATATCGATCGGCAGCAGGAACTCATGGTCTTCAACTTGCACCACGATATCCTGTTCCTCTACGCCGCGCAGAAGGCCCTGAAAGTTGCGACGCCCTTCGAATGGCGACCGCAGCTTGATCTTCACTTGCTCACCGGCATACTTGGCAAACTGTTCAAGCGTGAACAGCGGGCGTTCCATGCCAGGAGAGGAAACTTCAAGGGTGTATTCAACGGCGATAGGATCTTCAACATCCAGTACGCCACTGATCTGACGGCTCACGATGGCGCAATCGTCCACCAATACACCGCCTTCCTTGTCGATATACACACGCAACATTGAATGGCGGCCTTGAGCCGAAAATTCAATACCCCAGCATTCATAGCCAAGGGCCACGACCACCGGGGCCAACAAGGCCTGCAACTGTTCTAGCTTGCTCGACACCTGAACCCCCTAGTGCATGTTTGTGCATGCTATGCAGAATGAAAAAATGGGCGAAGCGCCCATCCCTGAAACGCCGTTGAATACCGACGTTATAAAGTGTCCAGTTAACAAAAAGCCCCTGAATTAGGGGCTCCGCTAAAACTGGTTGCGGGAGCCGGATTTGAACCGACGACCTTCGGGTTATGAGCCCGACGAGCTACCAGACTGCTCCATCCCGCGACAAAGCTGGAGCGGAAGTATACGGTTGATCCCTTTCAGGGTCAATCCAACCTTCCACATACAAGAAAGCCCGCTATTGCGGGCATTCCTGATAATTGGTACCGAGAAGGGGACTCGAACCCCTACACCCTATGGGCACAACCACCTCAAGGTTGCGTGTCTACCAATTCCACCACCTCGGCAATACTACGTTACATCATGAAACCCGTTTTACTTTTGCTCTTGAGCTGGAGGTACGTCCGTCGCTGGAGAAGCCGACTTTTGCTCTTGAAGCACCGGCACATCATCTGAAGCCGGTTGTTGCTTTGGCGCTTCCAATACTGCTGGATCTGGCAAACCTACTTGAGTCAGCTCTTGAGCTTTCTCTTTAGCAAAGTAACCTAACCCTAAGCTGGTTATGAAAAAACCTGCGGCAAGTATAGCAGTAAACTTACTAAGAAAGGTAGAGGAACCTTGGCTTCCGAACACAGTATTTGAAGCACCTGCTCCGAAAGATGCTCCAGCATCCGCACCCTTACCCTGTTGCAGCAATACCAGAGCAATTACGCCCAATGCACCCAACAGATGAAAAACGACTACGACTGTTTCCAGCATTT
Organism: Pseudomonas sp. BS-2016; assembly: GCF_001806145.1. NCBI lineage: Bacteria > Pseudomonadati > Pseudomonadota > Gammaproteobacteria > Pseudomonadales > Pseudomonadaceae > Pseudomonas > Pseudomonas sp. BS-2016. The sequence goes on along the minus strand of NZ_MLCT01000010.1, from coordinate 82,502 downwards.
TCTCAGTTTCCCGCGGCGCGACAGATCGCACCGAACTCATCTGCATTCAGGGAAGCCCCACCAATGAGCCCCCCATCGATATCCGGCATGCTGAACAGTTCGACCGCATTGGCCGCCTTCACGCTGCCGCCGTATAGAAGCCGCACACCTTGTGCCACTTCAGAATTCTTCTGCGCCAGTTGTGCGCGAATGGCCGCATGCACATCTTGCGCTTGCTGCGGTGTTGCGGTCAGCCCGGTGCCAATGGCCCAGACCGGCTCGTACGCAATCACTGCCTTTGCAAAAACATCAATACCGAACTCATCAATCACAGCGTTCAGCTGACGCCCTACAACCTCAAGCGTTTGCCCTGCTTCACGCTGTTCCAGGGTCTCCCCTATACACAGCACTGGCGTCAAACCTGAAGACTGAGCAGCTGCAAACTTGCGATTCAGCGTCTCGTCCGACTCACCCAAAATCAGGCGGCGTTCAGAGTGCCCTATCAGCACCAGCTTACAACCCGCATCCACCAACTGGCTTGAAGATATCTCACCAGTGAGCGCACCTTGCTTTGCATCTACCGCTGCATCCTGAGCACCAACCGAGATTGGCGTATCTTTCAAGCCATTGATTACACGTTCAATAAACAAGTCAGATGGGAAAACTGCGGTTTCAACAACGCTCGGCAAGTCCAGCTTACGCAGACCATCGATCAGCTCAGCGACGCTGGCGCGGGTACCGTGCATTTTCCAGTTACCAGCTACCATCTTGCGGCGCATGCTTTACCTCGTCGGTCAAAGTGGGCGCAGATGTTACCCAACCACATCCGCGCTGGCAAGCCGAATTCAAGCACAAACTTCACTTACAAGTTTTGCCAGCTCTTCTGCATAGCCACGGACCATGATTTCGTCGTCGCCTTCGACCATGACCCGCACCAATGGCTCTGTACCCGACTTACGCAAAAGCACACGGCCGCGGCCTTTCATCGCCTCCGTAACTTGCGCACAGGCCTCCTTGACGGCCGGATGCTCGACAGGATTTACACCACCCGAGAACCGAACATTAAGCAAAACCTGAGGGCATTTGCGAACGGCCTGACGCGACTGGGCAAGGCTTTCCTCACGACGACGCAAAGACAGCAACACCTGAAGCGCAGCAATGATCGCATCGCCGGTCGTTGTGTGTTGAAAGCAGACAATATGACCTGAGTTTTCGCCACCCACTTGCCAGTCGCGCTCTTGAAGACCCGCAATAACGTACCGGTCACCCACGTTGGCACGCACAAAAGGAATACCTAGATCAGCCAAGGCCAACTCAAGTCCAAGATTGCTCATCAGCGTGCCGACCACACCACCTTGCAACTTGCCACGCTCATGCAGATCTCGCGCAATGATGAATAGCAACTCATCACCATCCACGATTGCACCCGTGTGATCCACCATCAGCACCCGGTCGCCATCACCATCAAAGGCAATGCCCAGGTCCGCATGCTCAGCGAGTACGGCCGCTTGCAATTGCCCCATATGGGTCGAGCCGCAATTGTCATTGATGTTGAGGCCATTCGGCTGAGCCGATAACACCGTCACCTCGGCACCCAGCTCTTTGAACACACTGGGGGCAACTTTATACGTCGCACCATGAGCACAATCGACAACGATCTTCAGACCATTGAAGTTGGTGCTTGTCGGGACACTACTCTTACAAAATTCGATGTATCGCCCTGACGCGTCGTTGATGCGCGAGACCTTGCCCAACTTACCGGAATCAACCACAGTCATCGGCGCATCAAGCAACTCTTCGATCATCAACTCGACTTCATCAGGGAGCTTGGTACCCTCACCCGAGAAGAACTTGATGCCATTATCATCATGAGGATTGTGTGAAGCGCTGATTACAATCCCGGCTTCTGCATGAAAGGTGCGTGTCAGGTACGCGATTGCCGGTGTAGGCATCGGCCCCAGCAACATGACATCCGCCCCTGCCGCCGACAACCCGGCCTCTAGTGCAGACTCAAACATGTAACCGGAAATCCGCGTGTCTTTACCGACCAGAATCCGGCAAGCACCCATACTGCGAAACGCCATACCCGCCGCCCAGCCCAGCTTGAGCATGAAATCAGGGGTAATGGGGTAAACGCCGACCCGACCGCGAATGCCGTCAGTGCCAAAATATTTCTTCGTCATACTTGCTCCATCATTCTTGGTCGGCGGACTCTACCGCTGCGATCATCCGTACCACATCAACCGTTTCGGCTACATCATGGACACGCAAGATACGCGCACCTTTGGTCACTGCCAATGCCGCCAACGCCAGACTGCCGGACAAGCGATCTGTAACTGGCCTATTCAAGGCCAGCCCGATCATGCTTTTACGCGATACGCCTACTAGCAAAGGCCGCCCCAGCGCATGCAATGCCTCCATGTGCTTGAACAGGCTCAAATTGTGCTGAAGGGTTTTGGCAAAGCCAAACCCCGGATCAAGAATGATCCGCTCAACCTCAATGCCGGCTGAAGCGCAAACTTTCATTCGATCCGCAAGAAATGCGGATACCTCGCCCACCAAATCACCGTAATGCGGGTCATTCTGCATGTCGCCGGGCTCACCCAGCATATGCATAAGACACACAGGCAATCCTGTTGCAGCGGCCGCCTCCAGCGCACCCTCTCGGCGCAATGAACGCACATCATTGATCAAGCCAGCACCAAGACTCGCCGACTCGGTCATTACGACAGGCGTGGAGGTGTCGACAGAAATAATGACATCGAGCTCACGACTGATGAGCTCAACAACAGGTGCAACACGCTCCAACTCTTCCTGCGCTGTGACCGCACGCGCACCCGGACGGGTTGACTCGCCGCCCACATCGATGAGCGTTGCTCCCGCCTGAACCATCGCCTGCGCATGACGCAAAGCCGCATCCAGGGGAGCGAACCGGCCACCATCAGAGAAAGAGTCAGGGGTTACGTTGAGAATACCCATCACGTGCGTGTGGGCCAAATCAAGAACCCGGTTGCCGCAAGGCAACCGGGTCGAGGACTGTACAGAAGTCATTTCAAGCCTTAGTGATCTGCTGCCGGACCACCGATCGGTGTTTCCGGACGCTCGGTTTTATCCAGCGTCGGCGCTGTCGGTGTGCCCGAACCATCACCCCAATCACGCGGCTCACGCGGAGGTCGACCCGCCATAATGTCGTCAATCTGATCTGCATCGATCGTCTCGTACTTCATCAGGGCATCAGCCATGGCTTCCAGCTTGTCACGGTTGTCGGTCAGGATCTGCTTGGCCGTTCCGTAGCACTGATCAATGATGCTGCGCACTTCCGAGTCGATCAACTTGGCTGTTTCACCCGAAACATTGGCACCCTGACCGCCGCCGCCACGACCCAGATAGGACTCATCGTCTTCGGCATACATCAAAGGACCCAGTTTTTCGGAAAGGCCCCATTTGGTAACCATATTCCGGGCAATCTGGCTGGCACGCATGATGTCGTTGGAGGCACCTGTAGTGACACCATCAAACCCCAGCGTCATTTCTTCTGCAATACGACCGCCATACAGCGAACAAATCTGACTGATCAGCGCACGCTTGGACAGGCTGTAACGATCCTCTTCAGGCAGGAACATCGTGACACCCAATGCCCGACCACGAGGGATGATCGAAACCTTGTAAACAGGGTCATGCTCAGGCACTACGCGACCAACAATCGCGTGACCCGCTTCGTGGTAAGCCGTGTTCCGTTTTTCCTTGTCCGACATCACCATGGATTTGCGCTCGGCACCCATCATGATTTTGTCTTTGGCCAATTCAAACTCTTTCATCTCCACAACACGCTTACCGGTGCGAGCTGCGAACAGCGAAGCCTCGTTCACCAGGTTAGCCAGGTCAGCCCCTGAAAAGCCGGGCGTACCCCGCGCAATGACGCCTGGCTGAACATCATCCCCAATGGGCACTTTGCGCATGTGAACTTTGAGAATCTGCTCACGACCACGGATATCTGGCAGACCAACCACCACTTGACGGTCGAAACGCCCCGGACGCAACAGAGCCGGGTCAAGCACGTCAGGACGGTTGGTCGCGGCAATTACGATGATGCCATCGTTCATTTCGAAGCCGTCCATCTCAACCAGCAACTGGTTGAGGGTCTGCTCACGCTCGTCGTGACCACCGCCCATGCCAGCACCACGATGGCGACCTACCGCGTCAATCTCGTCGATAAAGATAATGCACGGGGCGTGCTTCTTAGCCTGCTCAAACATGTCGCGAACACGGCTTGCACCCACACCCACAAACATCTCGACAAAGTCAGAGCCTGAAATCGTAAAGAATGGAACCTTGGCTTCACCGGCAATCGCCTTGGCAATCAGGGTTTTACCCGTACCAGGCGGGCCTACCATCAGCACACCACGCGGAATACGACCGCCCAAGCGCTGGAATTTCCCCGGATCTCGCAAGAACTCGACCAGTTCGCCTACTTCTTCTTTGGCTTCGTCGCAGCCTGCAACATCTGCCAAGGTCGTTTTGACCTGGTCTTCAGACAGCAACCGCGCTTTGCTCTTGCCAAAGCTCATCGGGCCGCCTTTACCGCCAGCGCCGCCCTGCATCTGCCGCATGAAGAACATGAAGACCGCAATGATCACCAGAATCGGGAAGCTCGCAACCAGCAGTTGCGTCCAGATACTTTGCTGCTCTGGCAGCTTACCTTCGACAGTGACGTGGTTATCCACCAGATCACCAATCAAACCATTGTCCTGAATTGCCGGACGAATGGTCTTGAAGGTATCGCCATCACTGCGCTTGCCGGTAATCACGTAGCCGTCAACCGCTACGCGCTCGACCTTGCCATCCTTAACTTGCTGGATGAAGTCGGAATAGTTGAGGGTTTGTGGCTCGTTTGGACTAGAGAAGTTGTTCATCACGGTCACAAGGACAGCGGCGATGATCAACCACAGGATCAGATTCTTTGCCATATCGTTCAATTAGCTACCCTCTGAAGCAAGCTCCGCTACTGAAAGCGTGCTTCGCATGATATTCACCGGCATAACTTACTACATTGCCTACAAGGCTTGCAGGCTCCGTCTGTAACCCTTTGTGAAACTTTGACTACACAATATTCGTTATGCCAGATCTGTAAAGCGATACAAATAAAACTATCGCCCTGGTCAGAGACGCTCATCGCTGGCAGAACCTTCAATACCGCGGAAGCCACGACCCAGCAAATACTGCTCCCGGGACCTGTCACGCGATGACAATGGCTTACGCATCTGCACTTTTTCGAACAGCTTACGGATGTCTTTGTGGTACTGGTCGAAGCCTTCCCCCTGAAAGACCTTAATCAGAAAATCACCACCTGGTCGCAATACGCGCCCTGCCAGATCCAGTGCCAATTCACACAGGAACATCGCGCGCGGCATATCAACAGCGGCCAATCCACTCATATTGGGGGCCATATCTGAAATCACAAGGTCTACCTGCGTATTTCCGACGGCCTCCAGTATTTGGGCCAACACATCGTCCTGAGTGAAATCCCCCTGAATAAAGGTCACGTCAGGGATGCTGTCCATTTCCAGGATGTCGGAAGCAATCAAGCGCCCCTGACCACCGATCAGACGACTGGTCACTTGCGACCATCCACCTGGAGCAGCGCCCAGGTCGATCACCGTCATACCGGGGCGAATCAACCGATCACGCTCCTGGATCTCCAACAGCTTGTAGCTGGCACGCGAACGGTATCCGTCTTTCTGCGCCATTTTGACGTAAGGATCGTTGAAATGTTCTTTCAGCCAATTCAGGCTAGTTTTGGAACGGGCCACGGGCCACCTCAAAAAATATAAACGGGTCGTGATTAACTGGGCGGTCTGGGACTCGCTCGGGTAAACTGGCCGCCGCTTTTTACAAGATCAGACACAGGGGTCAGATTATGCCGCTCACTCAAGAGCAGAAGAAACAGTACAAATCCATTGGCCACCATCTGAAACCAGTATTGACTGTGGCTGACAATGGTTTGACTGAAGGTGTTTTAACCGAACTCGAACGCGCATTGGGCGATCACGAGCTGATTAAAATCAAAGTCAACATCCTGGACCGCGAATCTCGCCTGGCTGCCATTGCAGAACTCTGCAAAAGCGGCAAAGCAGAACTGGTTCAGGTGATTGGCAAAATGGCGCTTCTGTACCGCAAGAACGTCAATGTAAACAAGCAACTGTCGAACATCCACCGCTTCAAGTGATGTCGACAAGGGTCAAGGGCGTGCAAAGCGCGCCCTGATACTCTCACCCGGAATAGGCTGAAGCACCAGAATCAAACCCGAAAAGCCAGCCAACCAGTAAAAAAACGACTGCCAGCGCAATGCTTCAGTCAGCCATGAATGCCCTGCGAGATACAACGCACAACCGACCAGCGCCATCAGCAACAGCTGCCCACGCAGGTCGCGCCAAATACTCTCAACGCCCTCAGTCCTGGCCAATACCAGCGCCTGCACAAACACGCAGACGGCTGAAAATATGACCAGCAGCACTTCAAGCGTATTGCCGATCTCTTCTACCAACAACGGCGCCAGTCCGATTTGGGCCAGCACCGGCATCAATCCTAAATGCATCAACCACAGACCGCCAACCCACAACACCTGGGCTAGCTGCCAAACCAGTGCGCCCGCTCGAAGCGGGCGCCTGTGTTCAGATGTGGCGAACTTCAACAATCTCGTACTCGATCACACCGCTTGGTGTCTTCACAGCCACCACATCGCCCTCTTCCTTGGCGATCAAGGCACGAGCAAGTGGGGACCCGACAGAGATTTTTCCGAGCTTGAAATCAGCCTCATCCTCACCAACGATCTGGTAGGTCACGCTTTCATCAGTTTCAACGTTAGCGATCTCTACCGTCGTACCGAAAATCACCTTTCCGGTATGGGGGATGGTCGTCACATCGATAATGACTGCGTTCTGCATGCGGCCTTCGATATCACGAATGCGCGCTTCCACCATGCCTTGCTGTTCACGAGCTGCATGATATTCAGCGTTTTCCTTCAGGTCACCCAGCTCCCGTGCCGTGCCAATGTCCTGGCTCAACTTGGGCCGAACAACCTTCGTCAGGTGCGCATGCTCTTCTTCGAGGGCTTTCGCGCCCTGAACGGTCATTGGGTATTTGGTTATGCTCATGCCTTCAATCCTGCGTGTAGATCCTGCAAGCGACGTACGGTTTTTTCAGGGCCGAATTTAAGCGCTTCACAGATCGCTTCGCCAGCAGCAATGGTCGTGGTGCAATAAATCTTGTGCTGCAAGGCGTTACGACGAATGGAATAAGAGTCAGCAATCGACTGACGACCTTCAGTTGTGTTGATAATCAGCGTGACTTCGTCATTTTTGATCATATCGACAACGTGAGGGCGACCTTCGGTCACCTTGTTGACACGGCGTACCTTCAATCCTGCCGCTTCAATAAACTTGGCCGTGCCCACTGTGGAAACCACCTCGAAGCCCAAAGCGATCAGGTCACGCGCAACACCTGCCACCAAAGGCTTGTCGTCATCACGCACACTGATAAAGGCGGTGCCGCCAGTTGGCAATACTTCGCTCGCGCCCATTTGAGCCTTCGCAAATGCCTCACCGAAGGTATCACCTACCCCCATCACTTCACCGGTGGACTTCATCTCAGGGCCAAGAATCGGGTCAACACCCGGGAATTTGGCGAACGGGAACACCGCTTCTTTCACACTGTAGAAGTTAGGAATGATTTCTTTGGTGAAACCGATTTCCTTCAGGGTTTTACCTGCCATGACGCGCGCAGCAATCATTGCCAGTGAGACACCAATGCACTTGGAGACAAAAGGAACGGTGCGCGAAGCGCGCGGGTTCACTTCAATTACGTAGATGTCTTCCCCTTGCAGTGCCAGTTGAACGTTCATCAGGCCGACAACACCCAACTCCAGCGCCATCTTCTTGACCTGTTCGCGCATCTCGTCCTGGATGTGCAGTGGCAGCGAGTAAGGAGGCAACGAGCAAGCGGAGTCGCCCGAGTGAACGCCTGCCTGCTCAATGTGCTGCATGATCGCGCCGATCACGACATCCGCACCGTCACAAACCGCGTCAACATCCATCTCGATGGCACAGTTCAGGAAGTGATCCAGCAGAACCGGGCTGTCGTTAGACACCTTCACCGCGTCACGCAGGTAGCGCTTGAGTTCTTCCTCTTCGTACACGATTTCCATCGCACGGCCGCCCAGCACGTAGGAAGGACGAACCACCAGCGGGTAACCGATTTTGCTGGCCGCGCGGATGGCTTCATCTTCACTGCGCACGGTTGCGTTTGGCGGCTGACGCAAGTTCAAACGCTCGACCATTTGCTGGAAGCGCTCACGGTCTTCAGCACGGTCGATTGCATCCGGGCTGGTGCCAATGATCGGCACGCCAGCTTCTTCAAGTGCACGCGCCAGCTTCAGTGGCGTCTGACCGCCGTACTGAACAATCACACCTTTTGGCTTCTCGACCCGTACGATTTCCAGAACGTCTTCCAGAGTGACAGACTCGAAATAAAGACGATCCGAAGTGTCGTAGTCCGTCGAAACTGTTTCCGGGTTGCAGTTGACCATGATGGTTTCGTAACCATCAGCACGCAACGCGAGAGCCGCGTGTACGCAGCAGTAGTCAAACTCGATACCTTGACCAATACGGTTCGGACCGCCACCCAGAATGATGATTTTGTCGCGATCCGAAGGATTCGCTTCACACTCTTCCTCATAGGTCGAGTACATGTAGGCGGTGTCGGTGGCGAACTCGGCTGCACAGGTATCAACACGCTTATAAACCGGGAACACTTCCAGCTTGTGGCGATGGCGACGCAGGTTTTTCTCGGTAACCCCCAGCAGCTTGGCCAGACGCTGATCCGAAAAACCCTTGCGCTTGAGGCGATACATCATGTCGCGGTCGATGCTGGCAAGACCCAGCGTCTTAATTTTCTCTTCGTCCTTGATCAGGTCTTCGATCTGCACCAGGAACCAAGGATCAATCATGTTCATGCCGAAGATGTCTTCGACCGTCATGCCTGCACGGAATGCGTCAGCTACGTACCAGATGCGCTCAGCGCCCGGCACTGTCAGCTCGCGCTTGAGCACGGCCATGCTTTCCGGGTTGCTCAGGTCCAGTTTTTCATCCAGACCGCACACACCGACTTCAAGGCCACGCAACGCCTTTTGCAGAGACTCCTGGAAAGTCCGGCCAATGGCCATAACCTCGCCAACAGACTTCATTTGCGTGGTCAGTCGCGCATCAGCCTTGGAGAACTTCTCGAAGGCGAAGCGAGGCATTTTGGTCACGACGTAGTCGATAGAAGGCTCGAAAGAGGCTGGCGTCTTGCCACCCGTGATTTCGTTTTGCAGCTCATCAAGGGTATAGCCAATCGCCAGCTTGGCAGCGATACGCGCAATCGGGAAACCCGTGGCTTTGGAGGCCAGCGCGGACGAACGGGACACGCGCGGATTCATTTCGATGACGACCATGCGGCCAGTATCCGGGCAAATACCGAACTGAACGTTGGAACCGCCCGTTTCGACGCCGATCTCACGCAGTACCGCCAGCGAGGCGTTACGCATGATCTGGTATTCCTTGTCCGTCAGGGTCTGTGCAGGCGCAACAGTGATCGAGTCACCGGTGTGCACACCCATCGGGTCGAAGTTCTCGATCGAGCAGACGATGATGCAGTTGTCCTTTTTATCGCGGACAACTTCCATCTCGTACTCTTTCCAGCCGATCAGCGACTCGTCGATCAGCAGCTCTTTGGTTGGAGATAGATCCAGGCCGCGGGAGCAGATCTCTTCAAACTCTTCGCGGTTATAAGCAATACCACCACCCGTGCCGCCCATGGTGAAGGACGGACGAATGATGCACGGGAAGCCAAGCTTCTCGAGAACGGCGTTAGCCTCCTCCATGCTGTGAGCAATGCCAGAGCGCGGGCAATCAAGACCGATCGACTTCATCGCCTTGTCGAAACGCGAACGATCCTCAGCCTTGTCGATGGTGTCCGCATTGGCACCAATCATCTCTACATTGAATTTCTCCAGAACGCCTTCGCGCTCCAGGTCCAATGCACAGTTCAGCGCCGTCTGCCCACCCATGGTAGGCAACAGGGCATCCGGACGTTCTTTTTCGATGATCTTGGCGACCGTTTGCCACTTGATAGGCTCGATGTACGTGGCATCGGCCATGTCCGGGTCGGTCATGATGGTGGCCGGGTTGGAGTTCACCAGAATGACGCGGTAACCCTCTTCACGCAGTGCCTTGCAGGCCTGAGCGCCGGAGTAGTCGAACTCACACGCCTGGCCGATAACAATCGGGCCAGCGCCGAGAATCAGAATGCTTTTTATGTCTGTACGTTTTGGCATGGGTTTGTCACTCAAATCCGCAGGTCAGTGGGCAAGCCGGTAGTCTTTTTCCTGAAGCCTCCAAGGGCCGCCGGTATTCGGGGCCGCCTTGGACGACTTCATCTAGGAAAAGGATTAGCGGCGCTTGGCCATCTCGTTGATGAAACGGTCGAACAGCGGTGCTACGTCGTTCGGGCCCGGGCTCGCTTCAGGGTGGCCCTGGAAGCTGAATGCGCTCTTGTCGGTCAGCTCGATGCCCTGCAGCGTGCCGTCAAACAGCGACTTGTGGATCGCACGCACGTTGGCAGGCAACGTCGCTTCATCCACCGCAAAACCGTGGTTCTGACTGGTGATCATCACAACGCCCGTGTCCAGATCCTGCACCGGGTGGTTAGCACCATGGTGGCCATGACCCATCTTCACCGTCTTGGCACCGGAGGCCAGCGCCAACAGTTGATGACCAAGACAGATGCCGAATACTGGAATTTCGGTTGTCAGCACTTGCTGGATGGCTTTGATTGCGTAATCGCAAGGCTCTGGATCGCCTGGGCCGTTGGACAGGAACACGCCATCCGGATTCAACGCCAGTACATCGCTGGCTGGGGTCTGAGCCGGCACGACGGTTACGCGGCAACCGCGCTCTACCAACATGCGCAAAATGTTCCACTTCACGCCGTAGTCGTATGCCACAACGTGATAAGGCAGCTCGGAGGCGTCGATAGTCGGGTGACTGTCGGTCGCCAGGTTCCAGACACTGGAGCGCCACTCGTACGTTTTTTCGGTGCTGACGACTTTCGCCAGGTCCATGCCTTTCAGGCCCGGAAAACCACGCGCAGCTGCAATGGCCGCTTCATCCGAGATGCTATCGCCCGCCATGATGCAGCCGTTTTGCGAGCCTTTCTCGCGCAGGATACGGGTCAGGCGACGGGTATCAATGCCTGCAATCGCCACAACATTATTGGCTTTCAGGTAATCGGACAGCGACATCGTGTTACGCCAGTTGCTCGCAACCAAAGGCAGATCACGAATAACCAAACCTGCGGACCAGACACGATCAGACTCGGCATCTTCCGGGGTAGTACCGGTATTGCCTACATGCGGGTAAGTCAGGGTAACGATTTGCTGAGCGTAGGAAGGATCGGTAAGGATTTCCTGATAGCCGGTCATTGCGGTGTTAAAAACGACCTCACCAACGGTTTGACCGTCGGCTCCAATGGCTTCGCCGCGAAAAATGCTGCCATCAGCAAGGGCGAGTATGGCTTGCTTAGTCAAGAAGACCTCCCGTAAATAAAGCCTGAAAGGGCGATCGCAGGTTGTAAAAAAGCGGAGTGACGTATGGACACGTCACCCCGCTTCTTCATCGAATTATCTGCGCGCTTTTAGTGGACACACTAAAGCTGTAGGTTACAGAAAAATGCTTTTTTGGTCTACCGCTAAAAAGCCTTAAAGGCATGGGAATGCGACAGGAAATCGCTTAGCGGTTAAAAATCCGGCTGCTGGTACAGCAACAGCCGGATTTTACAGGGGGGAATCAGCGCAGGTCGAGCACATCCTGCATATCGTAGAGACCGGGCTTGCGCCCTTCCAGCCACAACGCAGCGCGAACGGCACCCTTTGCAAAGGTCATGCGACTGGAAGCCTTGTGGGTAATTTCGAGTCGCTCGCCTTCAGTAGCGAACAACACGGTGTGATCACCCACCACATCGCCACCACGCACGGTTGCGAAACCAATGGTTTCACGCTCACGAGCACCAGTATGACCTTCGCGACCGTAAACCGCGACCTTCTCCAAATCACGCCCCAGTGCATCCGCAATCACTTCACCCATGCGTAACGCAGTGCCCGACGGCGCATCGATTTTATGACGATGATGCGCTTCAATGATTTCAATATCCGCATCATCCCCCATCACTCGCGCCGCCATATCCAGCAGCTTGAGCGACAGATTGACCCCCACACTGAAGTTAGCCGCAAACACGATCGGAATGTCTTTACCCGCCTCGGCCAGCAAGTTCTTTTGAGCCTGTGTCAACCCGGTCGTACCAATCACCATGGCTTTGCCCGAGCGACGACATCCTTCGAGGTTTTTTAGCATTACCTCCGGCAACGTGAAGTCGATCAACACATCGAACTCGTCAATGACCGCCTCCAGGCTGGACGACAACGGCACACCGATGCGCCCTAGAGATGCCAGTTCGCCAGCATCAGCGCCCACCAGCGTGCTCCCCGGTCGAACGATAGCCGCCGTAAGCCCACCCAGCGGCGAGCGCTGCTGAACGGCATCGACCAGCGTTTTACCCATGCGCCCGGCAGCGCCCATCACAGCTATACGTCGCATGTCTCGTCCCTTACAAATCGCCGAAGAAGCGCTTGACGCCTTCAAACCAGCCCGTGGCATTCGGCGAATGACTGCTATCGCCTTCGAGCGTTGTGCGGAACTCCTCCATCAGCTCGCGCTGACGACGGCTCAATTTGACAGGCGTCTCAACCACGACGCGGCACATCAAATCACCCGCACCACCGCCACGCACGGGCGCAACACCCTTACCGCGCAAACGGAACTGCTTGCCGGTCTGAGTACCTTCCGGAATTTTCAGCTTCACCCGACCATCCAGCGTCGGCACTTCAAGCTCAGCACCAAGCGCTGCGTCCGCCACGCTGATTGGCACCTCGCAGAACAAATGCTTGCCATCGCGTTGGAAAATCGCGTGCTCACGCACATCGATCACAACATACAGGTCGCCGGTAGGGCCCCCTTGAACCCCCGCCTCACCTTCACCGGAAAGACGAATGCGGTCACCCGTATCAACGCCAGCAGGCACTTTTACAGAGAGGGTTTTGTACTCTTCGACACGACCCGCACCATGGCAGCTGTCGCAAGGGTCGGAAATGATCTTGCCTTGACCATGGCAACGCGGACAGGTCTGCTGCACGGCGAAGAAGCCCTGCTGCATGCGCACCTGACCAATGCCGCCGCACGTTGGGCACGTGACCGGCGAAGAACCCTTCTTGGCTCCCGAGCCGTCGCACGGCTTGCAATTAACCTGCGTCGGAACACGAATATTGACGGTTGTACCGCGAACAGCCTCTTCCAGATCCAGCTCCAGCGTATAGCGCAAATCGCTACCGCGCTGAGCACCGCCCCGGGAGCCGCCACGACCACCACCAAAGAAATCACTGAACACATCACCGAAAATATCGGAGAAGTTCTGCCCACCAAAACCACCGCCGCCGCCACCCATCTGCGGATCTACGCCAGCATGGCCGTATTGGTCGTAAGCAGCACGTTTGCTTGAGTCCGAAAGCACTTCATAGGCCTCATTGGCCTCCTTGAAGAGCTCTTCAGATGCTTTGTCATCCGGATTGCGATCCGGGTGATGCTTCATTGCGAGACGGCGATAAGCTTTTTTCAGCTCCACCTCGGTAGAGGTGCGTTCAACACCCAAAATTTCGTAATAGTCGCGCTTTGCCATAATTCTTTGCACTCTCAAGGACGTTCGGCAAAACCCTCCCGAGCCTCACCAAACCCGCCAAGCCCGATAGAGATCAGTCTCGACTCACGTCTTTTCAACGATTTTGGTTTCTGATTAACAGCCAAAGCATTGGCTGACAGGAGCGGTCACTTCAGGCCGAAATACAAGAAAGTTTCGAACCAGACCGCCAGCACCCGACCTTGTCGCATGCTGTAAAAATTCTTCAACTCCAGACACGCCAACGCGGGAGCTAGCTCCCGCGCGGCGACATCCTACCAGTCACCGCTTACACACGGTCAACCGGCCGACAAACAAGCTGATTACTTGTTGTCTTTAACTTCTTCGAACTCAGCGTCGACAACGTCATCCGCTTTTTCAGCCGAATCAGCTGGCTTGGACGCTGCGTCCGCAGGGTTCGCTTGCTCAGCGTACATCTTTTGAGCAACCGGAGCCGACACCTTGGACAGCTCTTCAACCTTGGCTTCGATAGCCGCTTTGTCGTCGCCTTTAACAGCAGCTTCCAGAGCCACTACAGCAGCTTCGATCGCAGCTTTCTCTTCCTCGGTTACTTTATCGCCCGCATCGGCGACCATTTTACGGGTCGAGTGCACCAGTGCATCACCCTGGTTACGTGCAGCTGCCAGCTCTTCGAACTTGCGATCTTCTTCAGCGTTGACTTCAGCATCACGCACCATCTGAGCAATCTCTTCCTCGGACAGACCCGAGTTAGCCTTGATCACGATGGACTGAGACTTGCCAGTCGCCTTGTCTTTCGCACTTACGTTCAAGATACCGTTGGCATCGATGTCAAAAGTCACTTCGATCTGAGGCACGCCACGTGGAGCAGGTGGAATGTCAGCCAGGTCGAACTTGCCCAACGACTTGTTCTGAGCCGCTTGCTTACGCTCACCTTGCAGCACGTGAATCGTTACTGCGCCCTGGTTATCGTCAGCTGTCGAGAACACTTGCGATTTCTTGGTAGGAATCGTGGTGTTTTTCTCGATCAGAGGCGTCATTACACCGCCCATGGTTTCGATACCCAAAGTCAGCGGGCTTACGTCCAGCAACAGCACGTCTTTAACATCACCAGCCAGTACCGCGCCCTGGATAGCAGCACCCATGGCAACCGCTTCGTCCGGGTTCACGTCTTTACGTGCTTCTTTGCCGAAGAACTCGGTTACCAGCTTCTGCACCAACGGCATACGGGTCTGACCACCCACCAGGATGACGTCGTTGATTGCACCCACATCAATGCCGGCATCTTTCAGCGCCAGACGGCAAGGTTCGATCGTGCGCTGAACCAGATCTTCAACCAGCGATTCCAACTTGGCGCGAGAGATCTTCACGTTCAAGTGTTTAGGACCGGTGGCATCTGCAGTGATGTAAGGCAGATTCACGTCAGTCGACTGGCTCGAAGACAGTTCGATTTTGGCTTTTTCAGCAGCTTCTTTCAGACGCTGCATCGCCAGCGGATCACCTTTAAGGTTCATGCCGCTTTCTTTCTTGAACTCGTCAACCAGGTAGTCGATCAGGCGGATGTCGAAGTCCTCACCACCCAGGAACGTATCACCGTTGGTAGCCAACACTTCAAACTGATGCTCGCCATCCACTTCAGCAATTTCGATGACCGACACGTCGAACGTACCACCACCCAAGTCATAAACGATGACAGTGTGGTCGCCCTTCGCTTTGTCCATACCGTAAGCCAGAGCAGCCGCGGTAGGTTCGTTGATGATGCGCTTAACGTCCAGACCGGCAATACGACCTGCGTCTTTAGTTGCCTGACGCTGGCTGTCGTTGAAGTAAGCAGGAACTGTAATAACAGCTTCGGTCACTGGCTCGCCGAGGTAATCTTCGGCGGTTTTCTTCATTTTTTTCAGAATTTCAGCCGAGATTTGTGGCGGTGCCATTTTCTGGCCGTTCACTTCAACCCAAGCGTCACCATTGTCTGCCTTGACGATTTTGTAAGGCACCATCTGGATGTCTTTTTGTACAACTTCTTCGTCAAAACGACGACCGATCAAACGCTTCACCGCGTACAGGGTGTTATGCGGATTGGTCACTGCCTGACGCTTGGCCGATTGACCAACCAGAATTTCGCCATCGTTGGCGTACGCAATGATCGACGGCGTAGTGCGCGCGCCTTCTGCGTTTTCAATAACTTTTGCCTTGCCGTTTTCCAGAACCGACACACACGAGTTGGTGGTGCCCAGGTCAATACCGATAATTCTGCCCATGTTAACTCTCCCTAAATTTGAATTTTTTTGCCGCAGCAGTAATGACCAACTGCGGCATTACTTAAACGCTTGACTTCTAAATGGGGGCCTTGCGACCGATTTCAAGCCTGTTCATCAATTGAAGGCGAAACCGGTGCTGGCGCTTTGCTTACCACGACCATCGCGGGGCGCAGCAGGCGACCATTGAGCTGATAGCCCTTCTGGAACACCTTGAGCACGCTATTGGGCTCCACGTCAGCACTTTCCTGCATCGCCATTGCCTGATGATGCTCGGCATTGAACGGTTCGCCGTGCGGATCAATGGCTTCCAGCTGATAACGCTTAAGGGTGTCCTGGAACATTTTGAGCGTCAGTTCGATGCCTTCACGCATCGGACGAATGCTCTCGTCATCAGGACTCGACAGCTCAAGACCACGTTCCAGACTGTCAATGACTGGCAGCAGATCGCCTGCAAATTTTTCCAGAGCGAATTTGTGTGCTTTCTCAACGTCCTGCTCGGCACGGCGGCGGACGTTCTGCAGATCGGCAGCTACGCGCAGAGCCTGATCATTGGCGGCTGCCAGTTGCTCTTCAAGCACCTGCACGCGGGCTACCAGATCTTCGCCTGATGCATCGGCGGCCTGATTAGCGTCTTGGTTCTGCGTATCCATAGTCTGTTCGTCTGCCATAGATTTCTCCTTTCAAACTTTGTCCGCGAATTCACGTTCGCGCTTGTGCCAAGGTATATGGGGTCGCAATTCTCAGGTTCAAGAGCCAAAAAAACGGAAGACATGAGTTATCTCGACCCGGCGCTTTCGATCACAAAAAACAAAACGAGCTAAAAAACAGGAATTCGGGTGTAAATCGAACTAAGACTGCCCATTGTCAGCCCGCTCAAAAACACTGTATAAATAACCAGACATTACGTTTTGGAGCGGCCCCCATGCTGGTGCACCTGTCCGTACACAACTACGCCATCGTTGAACATCTCGATCTGGAACTCGATCGCGGTATGAGTGTAATCACTGGCGAAACCGGCGCCGGTAAATCGATCATGCTCGATGCGCTGGGGTTAACGCTGGGCGACCGTGCGGACAGTGGCGTTGTACGTCCTGGTGCCGACAAGGCAGACATTCTCGCCACCTTCGACCTGCAGGCAATTCCAGAAGCCCAGGCATGGCTGGCCGAACGGGATCTTGAGAACGACGGGCCCTGCATTCTGCGCCGCGTCATTACCAGCGAAGGTCGTTCTCGCGGCTATATCAACGGCACACCTTGCCCCCAAGGCGATCTCAAAGCCCTTGGCGAGTTGTTGATCGACATTCATAGCCAGCACGAACACCAGTCGCTGCTAAAGCCCGAAACGCACCGCCGACTGCTGGATGAATATGCCGGCGCCACCGACCTGGCGCGGCAAGTCCAGCTGGCGGCACAACGCTGGCGCCAAACCAAACAAGAATTCGAGCACCTCTCCAATTCCGGGGATGAACAGCAAGCTCGCCATCAGTTATTGAGCTATCAACTCGAAGAACTGGACAACCTGGCGCTTGCTGAAAACGAACTGGAAGAACTGGAGCAGGAACACAAAAGCCTCACCAATGCTGAAGCGTTACTTTCAATTTGCCGCCAAGTGGTTGAGCAATGCAGTGAAAGCGACGCAGGCAACGTGCTCAACACCCTGACTGGCAGCCTTAATCGTTTGGCCAGCGTCAATAACAACACCAGCGCACTGAATGAAGCCTCGGATTTGCTTGCCAGTGCACAGATACAGGTTGAAGAAGCTGTCGGTGAGCTCAATCGTTTTCTCGATCATTTCGATGCTGACCCGCGGCGCCTGCAGTACTTGGAGGAGCGTCTCGACTCGATCTACACCATGGCACGCAAACATCGCGTTCAGCCTACCGAGGTCTATGCCCTGCAACAAAAATTGATGGATGAGCTTGAAACGCTGAACGCCAATGATGAATCCATCGAAAGGCTGGCCAATGAGCTGACAGCGTTTGCACGTCATTATCAAGAGTGCGCGCGCGAGCTCAGCAACATTCGCACTCAGGCCGCTACGCGTCTGGGCAGCGCTGTAGAAGAAGAAATTCAGCGCCTTGGCATGCCGGGAGGCCGTTTCGTCATTGAGTTAAAACCGCAAAACTGCTCCGACCCACAGCCTTTCGGCCTGGAACACGTCGAACTGCTGGTCAGCGCCAACCCCGGACAGCCGCTCAAAGCACTGGCTAAAGTAGCGTCCGGTGGTGAGCTGTCACGTATCAGTTTGGCGATTCAGGTGATCACCGCACAAACCTCGCGCGTTCCGACACTGGTATTCGACGAGGTAGACGTCGGTATCGGCGGTCCAACAGCAGAGATCGTGGGTCAACTGCTACGCCGCCTCGGCGATCGCGGCCAGGTATTGACCGTTACACACTTGCCTCAAGTCGCTGCGCAGTGCCACCAGCATCTGTTCGTGCACAAAGTTCGGGACAGCGAGGCTACCCGCACAGCAGTATCCAAACTGAGCCAAAAAGAACGTGTGGAAGAGGTAGCGCGCATGCTGGGCGGCATCGACCTGACTAAAGAGTCTTTGGCGCATGCCAAGAAAATGGTCGTTTCAGCCAAGAATCAGACCGCTTAACGACGAACGGTCATTCAGCAGACAGCACGAAGGCGACCCTAAGGTCGCCTTCGATCGTTTCGCAAACCGAAATTCGCGTGACCTGCTTACTTGGTTTTCTTACGTACGTAGAGCACCAAGTTGTGATCCACCAGCTCAACGCCGTGCTTCTCGGCAATTGCATGCTGCAATTTTTCGATGTCTTCGTCGAAAAACTCAATCACTTCGCCGCTTTCAACGTTGACCATATGGTCGTGATGACCACCGTCTGCGTCGGCCAGCTCAAACACGGCATGACCGCCATCGAAATTATGGCGGATCACCAGCCCGGCTGACTCGAACTGGGTCAACACACGGTAAACCGTGGCCAGACCGACGTCCTCGCCTGCCTGCATAAGCGCCTTGTAAACGTCCTCGGCACTCATGTGACGCTGATCAGCAGAATCAAGCATTTGTAGAATTTTGACTCGTGGCAGAGTCACCTTAAGTCCGGCCTTACGTAGTTCGCTATTTTCAACCATGGTTAGCTTTCTCGCGGAAGCCGCTTCGCAGCTTCTCTTAATACGGGTATGATCGGCGTTTACGTTGTCCCAGCCAAGATAGTGGAAGTCGCCCACCGATGCAAAACACCAAGCTCTTGCTAACCAGTTTCACCTTTGTGGGACTGCTCGCACTCGCCGGTTGTTCATTCCCCGGGGTTTACAAAATCGACATCCAGCAGGGCAATGTCGTCACGCAGGACATGATAAACCAGTTACGCCCGGGAATGACCCGCCGGCAAGTGCGGTTTATCATGGGGAACGCCCTGCTGACCGATACATTCCATCCGGATCGTTGGGATTATTTGTATAGCCTCCAACCAGGCGGCGGTGAACGCCAACAGGAACGCGTCAGCGTGTTCTTCAATGAAAACGACCAGCTCGTCAGCTTGTCAGGCGACTTCATGCCTGGCGTCAGCAAAGACGAAGCCATTCTCGGCAAAGACGGTGGCGCAAATGTGACCACACCGGCTGCTCCGACCGAGAAGAGTGAAGTTCCGGCCAAGCCTGGATCATTGCTCGACCAGATCCAGAAGGATGTCGACGGGGTCGAAACAGTACCTGTCCCGACACCAGAACCTCTGGATACCACCGACCAATAAACGTTCGGTACAAAAAAGCCCGGCATGCCGGGCTTTTTGTTGCCTGCGAAAAAACAGGTTTAAGGATTAAGACGCTTGGCCTCAGCGGCTCTCGCCGCCCGTTGGCGACGAATTTCTTTGGGGTCAGCCAGCAGCGGTCGGTAAATTTCGATGCGATCACCGGCTTGCAACACACGATTTTCAGAATCACTGACCTGTTTACCAAAAATGCCGACCGGGCAACTCGTCAAATCCAGTTCTGGAAACACCTCACCGAAACCCGATGCCAAAACAGCTGAACGCACATTGGTACCCTCAGGAACGGTCATCGCCAGTAAACGCTGACGCTCAACCGAGGCGTACACCACCTCAATGGCAATCATTGGCTCAGCCATACAAATGCTTGGCACGTTGGCAAAACGCATCAACCAACGTATTGGCAGCCTGATTGAACAACGGCCCCAGCGTGGCTTTTACAATCGCGCCCGCATAATCAAACGTCATGTCCAGGCTGATCTTGCAGGCTTTTTCGCCCAACGGCTTGAACACCCATACACCATGCAATTTGGTAAACGGGCCTTCCTCCAGATTCATCTCAATCGACTGGCCCGGCACCAGCGTATTGCGCGTTACAAAGTGCTGGCTCAAGCCGCCCTTGGCCACGCCAAGACGGGCACGCATCAGCACTTCGGTACTCTCAAGGATCTCGGCCGATGAGCACCATGGCAAAAACTCGGGGTACTTGGCCACATCATTGACCAGGTCATACAAAGCCTGCGCAGGATAAGGCAGCAAGGCGGAGCGTTGGATATGGGTAGTCATGTCAGCGTTACTTCCACAGCTGGGCGGCAAACACGATCAGGATGCCGAGTGGCGCCACATAGCGCATCAAAAAAAGAGTCAAGGCGAACAACACCGGGCTGCGCATCGACAACTCGTCGCGTACAGCACCACGGCCCATGATCCAGCCCGCAAAGACTACGAAACACAGTCCACCCAAAGGCAGCATGATACGCGAGGTGAGGAAATCGACGACACCAAAGAAGTCCAGCCCCTGCTCCGCGCCCCATTGGTAGAGGTGGAAACCGGATTCTTGGTTCACGAAAAATTTGGCCTGCTTCCAGATATTGAACGAGAACACCGTGCCCAGACCGACAAACCAGCAACTGAACGCCAACCAGAAGGTGACCCACAACCGACGGATTTTGGTGCGTTCAACCAGATAAGCCACCATCGGTTCCAGCAACGAAATCGCCGAACTCCAGGCCGCGACAGCCACCAACACAAAAAACACCACACCCATCAACTGGCCAAATGCGACGTTGCCGAAAGCAAAAGGCAAGGTCACAAACATCAGGCCCGGCCCTTCACCGGGGTTCAATCCCGACGCAAACACAATTGGAAACAAAGCCAGGCCCGCCAGCAATGAGACAAAGGTATCGATCAGCGCAACGCCCACAACCGTGCCGGAGATCGACGCATTCTTCGGCATGTACGCGCCGTAGATCATGATCGAACCCACACCCACGCTCAGAGAGAAGAACGCATGGCCCATCGCCGCCAGTAGACCGTCCATGACCCGATCCGGGTTGAAGTCGAACATAAAATGCACGCCTTCCATGAAATGCCCAGTGGTCATGCTGTAGCCGAGCAACACCAGCAGTAGCACAAACAGAATGGGCATCATGATGCGCAAACTGCGCTCAAGCCCCGCCACCACGCCTTTGGCGATGACAAAAGCAGACAACACCATGAACGCGGTATGCCAAAACGTCAGGCGCCACGGGTCAGCGATGACGTCACCGAAGTACGCCCCGACCTGATCGGCCGTCGCCCCTTGAAAGTCGCCCTTGCCCATATTGAGGATGTAATCCAGCGACCAGCCGCCGACCACACTGTAAAAAGACAGAATCAGGAGTGCCGTAATCATCCCGGCGAAAGCCCACCAGGACCACCGCGCCGAATGACCCGCCTCTACCGCCAGCACCTTCAAGGCATTCGCCGGGCTGAGCCGCGCACGGCGTCCGATCAAGGTTTCGGCCAGCATCACCGGCACACCGATCAGCGCGATGCACGCCAAAAACACCAGCACAAACGCGCCACCACCGTAGACGCCAACCATGTAGGGGAATTTCCAGATACTGCCCAAACCCACGGCAGAACCGGTCGCAGCGAGAATAAAGACCCAACGGCTTGCCCAACTGCCGTGGACAGAAACCTTGTCTGTCGACATCGTTACTACGCCCAACCGATAAAAAAGAGGGCGCATTGTCCGGGATTCAACCTACGTGCTCAAGCACGCAGGTGCCCGTAGCCGACTTGCTCGCAACTGCCTATAATGCCGCCCCTATGGCTAAACAGAAGAAACACCCCACAGGGACCATCGCGCAGAACAAAAAAGCGCGACACGATTACTTCATCGAACATCGGTTCGAGGCTGGTCTGGTCCTGGCCGGCTGGGAAGTAAAAAGTCTGCGTGCAGGCAAGGCACAGCTGGTCGACAGCTACGTGCTACTCAAGGACGGTGAAGCCTGGTTGCTAGGCAGCCACATTGCCCCCCTGACGACCGCCAGCACGCACGTTATTGCCGACCCGACGCGCAGCCGCAAACTGCTGCTCAACAAGCGCGAGCTTGAAAAGCTGTTTGCCTCGGTGCAGCAGAAGGGTTACGCCTGCGTCTGCCTCTCCCTTTACTGGAGCAAGCACTTGATCAAGTGTGAAATTGCCCTCGGTAAAGGCAAAAAGGAATACGACAAGCGTCATACCGAACGCGAGCGCGACTCCGATCGCGAGCTGCAACGCGCGGTACGCAACAAGGGCAAGGAAGACTAAACCTCTTCTGCTGCCCGCCTGCTCGCGATGAGTTCAACCCGATGACTGGGGTGATCTCAATCGCGAGCATTGCTGTTGCTGAAGGTTTTACCCCTACAAACCATTGCGCCGCTCAGCACGCGCCGTTCGCTGAACCTCCTGGCGCACCTCCTCCAGCACTTCCTGCACATACATCAGATGGCGACTGGCCACCTCCCGCGCATCCTCAGCACGTCCCTCAATAATCGCCAGGTACAACTCCCGGTGCTGACTGATGAGCATGTCTCGCGTTTCGCTGCGCTGCTTGTACATCCCGCCGATATTCGTCACCACGTTACGTTTGAGCAAATCAAATAACCCGCGAATCGTGTGCAACAACACCGCGTTATGGCTCGCCTCGGCTATCGCCAAGTGAAAACTCGCGTCCGCCTCGCCCTCTTCGGCACGACTGACTTCATCGACCCGTGCGTAACAATCCTGCAACCGTTCAAATGCCAGACGCAGCCGCTCGCGGTCCACGTCCGTAGCGCGCAAGGCGGCATAAAACGCGCAGGACGCTTCCAGCGTATGCCGAAACTCCAACAAGTCGCGTTGCGCCTCGGGGTTGCTTTCAAGCAGTTGCAACAGGGGATCACTGAAGGTCGACCCCAGTGACGTGGCGACATAATTGCCGCCGCCCTGGCGACTGACCAACAACCCCTTGGCCGATAATTTTTGGATCGCCTCGCGCAACGACGGGCGCGACACCCCGAATTGTTCAGCCAGCGCACGCTCAGCCGGCAACCGCTCGCCCGACTTCAACGTGCCCTCAAGGATCATGCCCTCAAGCTGCTCGACAATATCGTCAGACAAACGGCGCTGACGAATCTGATCAAACCCCATAACCCTCTCCACCCTTCCCGACCACGCGCCGGGGCCGCCATTCTCGCTGATTAGCGCGCTTCAGACACCTGCCAGACGCAATCGCAAACACCCCATCAGATGCCATGCCGACGTTTTGTCAGACAAAAGATTTAGGGCGGCAAATTGACACATGCCTCATAAGGCTTTTAACCTAGCCGACAGCGGTTGTAAATTGGTAATACCAATTAGCCAAGCGCGACCAGCAGCAACGACCAATAACAATTAGGGGCCACCCCATATGCAAACCTGGCAACAGCTCTATAGTCCGCTCGGCAGCCTCGGCCTGTCCGCACTCGCCGCCGTCATCCCGATCGTGTTCTTCTTTTTGGCCCTGGCCGTGTTCCGTCTCAAAGGGCACGTCGCCGGCAGCATCACCCTTGCCTTGTCGATTCTGGTGGCGATTTTTGCCTTCCAGATGCCGGTCGACATGGCGTTCGCAGCAGCGGGCTATGGATTTGCCTACGGCCTCTGGCCAATTGCATGGATCATCGTGGCCGCGGTGTTCCTCTACAAACTCACCGTAAAAAGCGGTCAATTCGAGATCATCCGCAGCTCCGTCCTGTCGATCACCGATGACCAGCGCCTGCAAGTGCTGTTGATTGGTTTTTGCTTCGGCGCTTTCCTCGAAGGTGCAGCCGGTTTCGGTGCCCCGGTCGCGATTACTGCCGCACTGCTGGTAGGCCTGGGGTTCAACCCGCTGTACGCCGCTGGCCTGTGCCTGATCGCCAACACCGCACCGGTGGCATTCGGCGCACTGGGCATCCCGATCATCGTGGCCGGCCAGGTCACCGGCATCGACGCGTTCAAAATCGGCGCCATGGCCGGTCGCCAACTGCCCTTGCTGTCACTGTTCGTGCCGTTCTGGCTGGTGTTCATGATGGACGGCCTGCGTGGCGTGCGTGAAACCTGGCCCGCAGCACTGGTGGCCGGTTTGAGCTTCGCCGTCACCCAATACTTCACCTCCAACTACATTGGCCCCGAGCTGCCGGACATCACATCGGCCCTCGCCAGCCTCGTCAGCCTGACCCTGTTTCTGAAAGTCTGGCAGCCAAAACGCACCGCAGGCGCGCAGATTGCGGGCGTCACCTCAGACGTAATCGTCACCGCCAGCGCAGGTGGATTCGGCAAGCCAAGCAACCTGATGGCATCGCCTTACAGCCTGATGCAGATTCTGAAAGCCTGGTCCCCGTTCCTGATCCTGACCGTGCTGGTCACCATCTGGACACTCAAACCGTTCAAGGCCATGTTCTCGCCAGGCGGTTCGATGTACGGCTGGGTGTTCAACTTTGCAATCCCGCACCTTGATCAACTGGTCATCAAGACGGCTCCCATCGTCAACGCACCGACCGCCATTGCGGCCGTGTTCAAGCTCGACCCGATCTCCGCGACCGGCACTGCGATTTTCTTCTCGGCGCTGATCTCGATGCTGGTGCTGAAAATCAACGTCAAGACTGGTCTGACCACTTTGAAAGAGACCTTCTACGAGCTGCGCTGGCCAATCCTGTCCATCGGCATGGTGCTGGCCTTCGCATTCGTCACCAACTACTCGGGCATGTCCTCGACCATGGCACTGGTGTTGGCCGGTACGGGCGCAGCCTTCCCGTTCTTCTCGCCGTTCCTGGGCTGGCTGGGCGTATTCCTGACAGGCTCCGACACATCGTCCAACGCCCTGTTCAGCTCGTTGCAAGCCACCACCGCGCACCAGATCGGCGTCAGCGACACCTTGATGGTGGCCGCCAACACCAGCGGCGGCGTGACCGGGAAAATGATTTCCCCGCAGTCGATCGCCGTCGCCTGTGCGGCCACTGGCCTGGTGGGTAAAGAATCCGACCTGTTCCGCTTCACCCTGAAACACAGCCTGTTCTTCGCCACCATCGTGGGGTTGATCACGCTGGCTCAAGCCTACTGGTTCACCGGCATGCTGGTGCACTAATAGGTCTATGGTTATCGCACGTTAAAATCGCCGGGGTTCGCCCCGGCGACAGCCATTCACGACCCGGTCTGCCTGGCTCAACGCCTGGCGGACACATAACCGGGACCACCCGGAGACGCCTGATGAGCGAGCTTTTCTACAACGCCGTGCCCAACGCGACCCGTGTCGCCCCGCCCCTGCCTGTGCCACGTATGTATCCCACGCAAAAACCAGCCAAGGTTTACCTGTTTGGCACGTGCGTGGTCGACCTGTTCTTCCCCGAAGCCGGCATGGACGCGATCCATTTGCTGGAGCGCGAAGGCATCGAAGTCGACTACCCGCAAGGGCAAAGCTGTTGCGGCCAACCGGCCTACACCTCGGGTTACACCCAGCAGGCGCGCGATGTCGCTCGCTCGCAACTGGCCCTGTTTGCCGAGGACTACCCGGTCGTAGTGCCGTCTGGTTCCTGCGCGGGCATGCTGCGCGAGCACTATGAAGACTTGTTCAAAGACGAACCCGACACCCTGAAGCGCGTTCACGCCCTGGCCGAACGCACCTACGAACTCACCGAATTCCTGCTGTTCGTGTGCAAGGTCCAATTCAAGGACCACGGCGCCCCGGTCAAAGTCGCCTTGCACACTTCCTGCTCCGCCCGCCGCGAAATGAACACCCACCTGCACGGCCGCGAAATGCTGGCCCAGTTGAGCAACGTTGAACGCATCGACCACAGCCACGAAAGTGAATGCTGCGGCTTTGGTGGGACATTCAGCGTACGCATGCCGGATATTTCCGGCGCCATGGTGGCCGACAAGACCCGCTCCTTGATCGAAACCGGCGCACACCAAGTGCTCACCGCCGACTGCGGCTGCCTGATGAACATCAACGGCTCGCTGGAAAAACAGAAGCAATCACTGCGCGGCCAGCATCTGGCCAGTTTTCTGTGGCAGCGCACCGGAGGTGAACAATGAGCACCAGCACACTGATCCCGACCGTCGCCGTCGAAGAAGACTTCCGCGAACGCGCCCACGAAGCCTTGGCTGACAAACAACTGCGAAATAACTTTCGCAGTGCCATGGATTCTCTGATGACCAAACGCGCCGTGGCCTTCAGTGATGCCCACGAACGCGAGCACTTGCGCGCCCTGGGCAACGCCATTCGCGCCCGCGCCCTGTCCAAACTGCCCGACTTGCTGGAGCGACTGGAAGCCAACCTGACCCGCAATGGCGTGCAGGTTCATTGGGCCGAGACCGTCGAAGAAGCCAACGAAATTGTCTTGTCGATTGCTCGCCGTCGCGCGGCCAAGCAAGTGATCAAAGGCAAATCGATGGTCAGCGAAGAAATGGAAATGAACCACGTGCTCGGCGCCCAAGGCATTGAATGCCTGGAATCCGACATGGGCGAATACATCGTTCAGCTCGACAACGAAAAGCCTTCCCACATCATCATGCCCGCGATCCATAAGAACGCCGGGCAAGTGGCCGACTTGTTTCACGAAAAACTCGGCGTGGAATACACCAAGGACGTCGACCAACTGATCCAGATCGGTCGTCGCGTACTGCGGCAAAAATTCTTTGAGGCCGACATCGGCGTCTCCGGCGTCAACTTCGCCGTGGCCGAAACCGGCACCTTGCTGCTAGTGGAAAACGAAGGCAACGGCCGTATGTCGACCACTGTGCCGCCCGTGCACATCGCTGTGACCGGCATCGAAAAAGTCGTCGAAAACCTGCGCGATGTGGTGCCGCTGGTATCACTGCTGACCCGCTCCGCCCTCGGCCAGCCCATCACCACCTACGTCAACATGATCTCCGGCCCGCGCAAACCCGGTGAACTCGACGGCCCTGAAGAAGTGCACTTGGTCTTGCTCGATAACGGCCGCAGCCAAGCGTTTGCCGACAGCGAACTGCGCCAGACCCTGAACTGCATTCGCTGTGGGGCCTGCATGAACCATTGCCCGGTTTACACGCGCATTGGCGGCCATGCCTACGGCGAGGTCTACCCCGGTCCTATCGGCGCGATCATCACACCGCACATGGTCGGGCTGGCCAACGTCCCGGATCACCCAAGCGCGTCTTCGCTCTGCGGCGCCTGCGGCGAAGTTTGTCCGGTCAAAATCCCGATCCCGGCGTTGCTGCGCCGACTGCGCGAAGAAAACGTCAAAGCGCCCGACACCCAGCCGCGCATCATGCGCGGCCAGGGCAGCAAGTATTCACGCAAAGAGCGTTTTATCTGGAACGCCTGGGCCAAGCTCAACAGCTCGCCCAACCTCTATCGGTTGTTCTTGAAAGCCGCCACCCGCCTGCGCGGTTTGACCCCAAGCAACGTAGGACCGTGGACCCAAAACCACAGCGCCCCTAAACCCGCCGCCCGTTCGCTGCACGACATGGCCCGCGAGCATTTGGCGAAAAAGTCGGGAGACCAGTGATGAGCGCCAAACACAACATCCTAAACAAACTGCGCAAAAGTCTGACGGGCACAACGCCTGTGGCTGACAACTTTGACGAAGTGCTAGTGACGCAACCCTGGACCTACACCCAGGAGCAACGCATCCCGCAATTGCGCAAGCTGATGGAAGCCGTACACACCGAGATTCACCTCAGCAGCGAGCACGGTTGGCCTGCCTTGTTGGCGCAACTGGTCACGGACCGGCAACTGCCCAGCCTGCTGATTGCCCCGACGACCCCTCATGGGCAAAAAGTGACGGCGCATTGGGCGCAAAATCCTGCGCTACCAGCACTTAAAGCCTACGACCGCCGGGTAGAAGACTGGAAAGACGAACTGTTCAATGACACGCCTGCCAGCCTGACCACCACCTTGGGCGCCATCGCCGCCACCGGTAGCCTGATCCTGTGGCCGACCCCCGAAGAACCCCGCTTGATGAGCCTCGTTCCGCCGGTGCATTTCGCCTTGCTTAAGGCCAGTGAGATCCGCGACAACTTCTATCAGGTGCAACGTGAAATGAACTGGGCCGCCGGCATGCCGACCAATGCACTGCTGGTGTCCGGCCCGTCTAAAACGGCCGACATCGAGCAAGTTCTGGCCTACGGCGCCCACGGTCCGAAAGACCTGGTGGTGTTAATCCTGGAGGACGCATGAGCCTGCCCGCTGCTTTTCTGCGCGACGCCGAACGCCTGATCCCGCAAGACCGGCGTTTCACCGACGCCCTGTCGACCCTGGCCTTTGGCACCGACGCGAGCTTCTATCGGCTGATCCCGAAACTGGTGGTGCGCGTTGAGTCCGAAGACGAAGTGGTTGAACTGCTGCGTCTGGCACGGCGCGACAACGTCTCGGTGACCTTCCGCGCAGCGGGCACCAGTTTGTCCGGCCAAGCCATCAGTGATTCAGTACTGATCGTGCTGGGGGATAACTGGAACGCTAAAGAAATTCGCAGTCAGGGCACGCAAATCCGTCTGCAACCTGGCGTGATTGGCGCCCAAGCCAACGCATGGCTGGCGCCGTACGGGCGCAAAATCGGTCCGGATCCGGCCTCGATTAACGCCTGCAAAATTGGCGGCATCGTGGCCAACAACGCCAGCGGCATGTGCTGCGGCACCGCTCAAAACACCTACCACACGCTGGCGGGCATGCGGGTGGTACTGGCCGACGGCACACGTATCGACACCGAAGATGCAGCCAACGTGGCCGCGTTCCGTCAAAGCCACAGCGCACTGCTCGAACAGCTGGCGACATTGGCCCGCGAGACCCGCGCAAACACTGAATTGGCAGCAAAAATCCGCCACAAATACCGTCTGAAAAACACCACCGGCCTGTCGCTCAACGCCCTGGTGGATTTCGACGACCCGCTGGATATCCTCAGCCACTTGTTGGTGGGCAGTGAAGGCACCCTGGGCTTTATCAGTTCGGTCACCTACGACACGGTCATCGATCACCCCAACAAAGCCTCGGCGCTGATCGTGTTCCCGGACGTGGAAACCTGCTGTACCGCCGTGACGGTGTTGAAAAGCCAACCGGTGTCCGCCGTTGAACTGCTTGATCGCCGCAGCCTGCGTTCTGTGCAAGACAAGCCCGGCATGCCTGCTTTCGTACAGCAACTGTCGGCCAATGCCTGCGCACTCTTGATCGAATCTCGGGCGGCCACGCAGACGTTGTTACACGAACAACTGGCGCACATCATGGGCTCGCTGTCGGCATTTCCTGTCGAGAAACAAGTCGATTTCACTGAAGACCCGGTCGAAAACGCAAAGCTGTGGGCCATCCGCAAAGACACCTTCCCCGCCGTGGGCGCCGTGCGCAAAACCGGCACCACAGTCATCATCGAAGACGTGACCTTCCCCGTCGAACAATTGGCCATCGGCGTAAACCGCCTGATTGAGCTGTTTGACAAGCATCACTACGACGAAGCGATCCTTTTCGGACACGCGCTAGAGGGCAACCTGCACTTCGTCTTCACCCAAGGCTTCAACAGCCCGGAAGAAGTCGCACGTTATCAGGCGTTCATGGATGACGTAGCCCAGTTGGTCGCTGTGGAATTCGGCGGCTCGCTCAAGGCTGAACACGGCACCGGCCGTAACATGGCGCCCTTCGTGGAACTGGAATGGGGCAGCGATGCTTATCAACTGATGTGGTCACTCAAGCGTTTGCTCGACCCACAAGGCATCCTGAACCCGGACGTCGTACTCAGCGACGACCCACAGATCCACCTCAAACACCTCAAACCCCTGCCCGCCGCAGACGAGATTGTGGATAAGTGCATTGAGTGCGGGTTTTGCGAACCGGTGTGCCCGGCCAAGGGCTTGACCCTTAGCCCGCGCCAGCGAATCGTGATCTGGCGTGACATTCAAGCTAAAAAACGCGCCGGGGTGGACACCCGAGAGCTGGAAAAAGCCTACGAATACCAAGGCATCGACACCTGCGCGGCGACCGGTTTGTGTGCGCAACGTTGCCCGGTCGGCATTAACACCGGCGAACTGGTGAAGAAACTGCGCGCCCGCAACGCCGATCATGTCAAAACGGCCGACTGGCTGGGCAATCACTTTGCAACCACGCTGCAAGGGGCGCGTTTTACGCTGCATGTGGCCAATGGCGCGCGCATGCTCTTGGGCGCGCCGCGTCTGGCCCGGCTGTCTGCCACTCTGACCAAGGCCAGTAAAGGGCGCGTGCCCCAGTGGACCAACGCCATGCCGCAACCTGAGCGGGCGATACGCTTCACCCCGCCGATCAACGATGCACGCCCGCGCGTGGTGTACCTGGCGGCGTGCGTGTCCCGTGTCATGGGCCCCGCAGCGGGCGACCGCGAACAAATGTCCCTGTTGGACAAAACCCGGGGGCTGCTGGAAAAAGCCGGTTACCAAGTCGTCTTCCCCGACAACCTGGACAGCCTGTGTTGCGGCCAGCCGTTTGCTTCAAAAGGGTACGCCGAACAGGCCGAACACAAGCGTCAGGAAATGATTGGCGCCTTGCTGCACGCCAGCCGTGGCGGGCTTGACCCGATCTACTGCGACACCAGCCCGTGTACCCTGCGACTGGTGCAAGACCTGGGCGACACCCGCCTCGACCTGTACGACCCGGTGCGCTTCATTCGCACCCACCTTGTGGATAAGTTGCGTTTCACCCCGCAACCGGCGCCGATTGCCGTGCATGTCACGTGCAGCACGCAACACTTGGGCGAAAGTCAGGCACTGATCGATATTGCGCGGTTATGCAGCCAGGAAGTGGTCATCCCAGAAGGCATTCACTGTTGTGGCTTTGCGGGTGATAAAGGCTTTACCACGCCGGAGCTCAATGCCCACTCGCTGCGCAGCTTGAAAGACGCCGTGCAGCACTGCAGCGAAGGCATTTCCACCAGCCGCACGTGCGAGATTGGTCTGACGCAACACGGCGGTATCGACTACCACGGGTTGGTGTATTTGGTGGATCGGGTCACCACGGCTAAAGCGCTACAGCCTTAGGGCGTTCGGTCAATGTGACGCGCCTGCTTGCACTCAGGCGCGTCCTGCTCAGTGCGTCGTCAAACCGTCCAGCGATTTGTCGACATGCTCCCTGGCCAGCTCCACCAGGTGCATGACCGACAACACCAAATGGCGCGTGTGCCCGCTCAAACCATTCCCCGCCTCACTCGCCGAAGCGCCCGCGCAGCGCAACAAGTCTGACGCTTGGGCCAAAGCCGCTTCTAAATTGACACTGCTGGGGGCGGCATACGGGTGCGTGCCCGTGTGCCACGTGGGCTTAAGGTCGAGCCGGTAATAACGAAGGGCGCGTTCGGCGGCGGCCCGGTCCAGCGACTGTGAATCGCACGGGGCAGCATCTTGCAGGGGAAACAGGGGTGGATCAGGGGTGATCTTGCTCATGGGGCTCTCCAAATTTAGGGAGCTGCCAACAGTCGCTACTAAACGATTAGGGGTGGCAGCCGTACGCAGGTTAGTAGACCGGCAAACTTGGAAACCGGCGCACCCGAAGGCGCCCTGCGCACGGCCACCATAACGCGGAGGCCAAAAAAAGCGCCTCTGGAAGGTGGCGCCTTGCGCCAAGTTTGAAAGCCAGGCTACTAAACCCGACCGCTGATGAGCAGCGATGGGCCGAGACTATGCCCTGAACTGGACTGGCGCAAGCGAACGGGATTTTCTAGGAAGTTTCGACGGAATGAAAGGGATGAGGCCTACGAAACCCTCAATTTCAGCGTCTGCGGGCGCCTGCGAAGTCGCACGTGATCGCGCCCTCACACCGTCGCTCCCCGCAGGACAAAAAAATTAATCCCATGATGGCCAATTAAAAGCAGAACCCTTGAGCACGGCTATAGTCAATTGGCTTGAGCCCCATTGTTTTGGGCTTATAACCGAGCCCGGAGCCACCGGGCCTAACGTCTGCACAAGGAGTTTTCCCCATGAAACGTACCGCGCTTGCTGGCCTGTTTGTGGCTGCTGCAATGTTGGCCTCTCCGGTGTTCGCCAATGAGCCCGCAAAAGATGACCTGTGCGCCATCAACTTGCAGGAAATCGATTCTGCGATGGAGACCTCCGGGCAGACCAGCGAAAACACCAGCGACGACATCAAGACGGGCATAGAGAAAGCAAAGTCCGAACAAGCCAAGGGCGACAAAGCGGCTTGCATCGCCACCACCACACAATTGCTCAAGCGTATCCAGGACATCAACAAGGGCGACAAAAGCAATTAAGCCTTGAGATTGGCCTTCTGCGTCAGATTGGCGTAGACTCCGCAAGCTTGCTGGTTATGCACAGCAAGCATCGGGGCCGTTTAGGATTCGACGCCGGTTGCGAAACTCTAGGTGCATGCCGAGTTGGTAACAGAACTCGTAAATCCACTGTTGCAACTTTCTATAGTTGCCAATGACGAAACCTACGAGGGTCAAGCTCTCGCAGCGTAAGCTGCCTTAGCCATCCTCCTGGTACCTTCGGGTCCAGCAATCACTAGGGGATGCCTGTAAACCTGAAGTGATTGTCATATAGAACAGGATCGCCGTGCAGTACGTTGTGGACGAAGCGGCTAAAACTTACACAACTCGCCCAAAGCACCCTGCCCTTCGGGTCGCTGAGGGTTAACTTAATAGAAACGGCTAAGCATGTAGTACCGACAGCGGAGTACTGGCGGACGGGGGTTCAAATCCCCCCGGCTCCACCACTTCAACATCTAAAGACGTCCACGGACGTCTTTTTTTGTGCCTGAAATCCAGAAAAATCAAGGGCTTCGGGGCTACTGGCTTCAAGAGAGTCCATTTGAGTTCCGCTCCTTTTGGTATCCCAAGCGTGCTGGTGCCAATGTTTGGAACACCGCAACGGTGTCAGAAGTAGCTCTCATGCCTGCGTGAGCCCACCACCTGGCCAGCCGCCAGCGCAAGGCAGAGAACAAAGCCAAGCGAGCACTGTCGGGACAATCGTTAGAGAATGTGGCGATTGCCAGGTTCGATTTGAACAAATACTTTGTCACCGCAGCCTGCGCCTAAGACATCTGGCACGCGCTCACCCTGCATAGTTTTCTAAGCCTAGGTTTTCTGGTCATCGTGCGTGTGTACGGCCCGCCACAGGCGTTTTTTGATCAGACGTGGAAGCCGGGGGACTTGGTTAAACAATCGTCTCCCAGCTCGCCACCGGCGGCTGACCGCGGTTAAACCTTGGCGCGATCCTAGAAAACGTCTGCGTCCGCCAGGCACTTGCCCTGACGGTCTTTACCGGACAATGCGGGCTCGCCCTTTAGAGGCCAGTCGATGCCGATTGCAGGATCATTCCAGCTGATGCAACGCTCGTGTTCCGGCGCGTAATAGTCTGTGGTTTTGTAGAGGAACTCTGCGCTGTCGGACAGCACGACAAAACCATGGGCAAACCCTTCTGGCACCCACAACTGGTGCTTGTTTTCAGCGGATAGGTACGAGCCGACCCATTTGCCGAACGTCGGCGAGCTGCGCCGGATATCCACGGCCACGTCGAATACTTCTCCGTGAACCACACGCACCAATTTGCCCTGGGCGCGGTGAAGCTGATAGTGCAGGCCGCGCAGAACGCCTTTCACGGAGCGGGAATGGTTGTCTTGAACAAATTGCACCGAACGCCCGATGGCGTCTTCAAACTGGCGGTGGTTGAAGCTTTCAAAGAAAAACCCGCGATCATCCCCAAAGACCTTGGGTTCGAATCGCACGACGTCGGGTATGTCTAGCGGGGTGGTTTTCATCAATAGATCTTCTCTAGCAGAAGGCGTTTCAGGTAATGACCGTAATCGTTTTTGCACAGCGGCTCAGCGAGCGCTTCCAGTTGCTCGGCACTGATCCACTTTTGTCGAAACGCCACTTCTTCAGGGCAGGCGACTTTCAGGCCCTGGCGGTGTTCCAGCGTGGCAATGAAAAGACTCGCTTCGAGCAGTGACTGGTGCGTGCCGGTGTCGAGCCAGGCATAACCGCGCCCCATGATCTCAACCGACATTTCGCCCCGCTCCATGTAGATGCGATTAACATCGGTAATTTCCAGTTCACCACGGGCTGAAGGCTTGATGCTCTTGGCGATGTCCACCACTTGCTGGTCGTAGAAATACAGGCCCGTCACGGCATAGTTGGACTTGGGCTTGAGCGGTTTTTCTTCAAGGCTGATGGCTTTGCCCTGATTGTCGAATTCCACCACGCCATAGCGTTCCGGGTCTTTCACGTGGTAGGCGAACACGCTAGCGCCTGTCTCACGCTGCATGGCGCTGTGCAGCAGTTCGTTGAACTGGTGACCGTGATAGATGTTGTCGCCCAACACCAGTGCGCATGGGTCATTACCAATAAAGTCCTGACCGATGATGAACGCTTGTGCGAGGCCGTCGGGTGAGTCTTGCACGGCATACGCTATGTTCAGGCCCCAACGGCTACCATCGCCCAGCAATTGAGAGAAACGCGGAGTATCTTGTGGCGTCGAGATGATCAAAATATCGCGAATCCCGGCCAACATCAGTGTGGTGAGCGGGTAATAGATCATCGGCTTGTCATAAACCGGCAATAGCTGCTTTGAAATAGCCAATGTCGCCGGATGAAGGCGGGTGCCAGATCCGCCAGCCAAAATGATCCCTTTACGCTTAAGCATGTTTAATTCCTACACATTCGGTGAGCATCCGTCCCACACCATCTTGTCGAATGCCAAGCCTCGACGAGAGGATCCTTGCGGACATCAAGTCGCGTCCCCTTCAGCGATCCAGAGGACGACTTGGGGCACTGCGTGCCGGTAAGCCTAATACACAATGGCCGACTGCGACGTTATCGCAACCTGTAACGCTGAAAAATTCGATAAAACAATCGAGGCTGCTGAGAATCTTGCGAAACACAGAGCCATTGAGGCGCGGCAGGCAGGATACCTGCAACGTAGTGGATCGGCTTCTTTTTATGCCAATTCAACAGGTTATCGAGGGGGATTGACCGAGAAGGGGCTCAGCGCAAAAGGGAGGGATTGAGAAGACAAGTCTCAGGGTGCTGATTAAATCGCTGGTATGAAAGCATGCATCCATTTTTGAAGCAGTTATCGGCCCTCGTAAGGGCCGATAACAGGCTAGAGCGAAGCCCCAGCTTTAGACATTCGGCGAGCGCCAGTCATCCGAACCCGAAGTGCCGCACACTTCGTGCGTCCAGGTGATTTTGCGATACGTGAAATGCACGTCCTCCAGGTGCGTGAAATGAGCATTTTCCGGGTCCTGACAGTTATGCATGTACCCATTGATCTCAACGATGATCGCGTCTTCAAGCTTGGTGGTGTAGTAATGCTCCTGAGTGCCATTGGCAGACGTTCTGTACCACTGGATGACAACCTCGCTCATGCGCTCACCTGATGTCAGTGCCGCCCACAGCAATGGAGAAGCCTTGTCGAAAACCTTAGTAACGCACACAGGCTTGTGAACGCGCTGCCCGGTTGGCTGACCCGATTGAGGATCACGTGGAATGATGACCTGGTGACTGAACGCCTGGACCATGACCTGGTTTTCATGCCCTTCCTGATAGGAGTTCCCCACTGAATCTGCCGTGAAGGCTTCATTGGTGATCAACCCCTGTTTTTCACCGGTGACGGACATATACGCTGGCGTAGCCATAACTCTCTCCTTGGAATCCATAGGGTAAACCTGCGAATACTGTTTGCAGGTGCCCCTGTAATCCAAGACTTGTGCCAGAACAGCTGAACCCCTTATGCATCGGGGGTTTGAAAGCTGAGCGCAACTAAAAAATCATATAAACAGACACTTGATGCCTTCGATTGCGCAACTATTGGCTCACTCCTCTGCAATTAATGGCGCAACGGGCTGCAGGCCCTGGTTATTAAGACTCGACGAATTCGGGGCCGGTAAAAAACAGTCGGTTTGCAGTACGAAAAGTTGCGCAAATGAGGGATGTTGAAAAGGCTGCGTTTGAGCGTGCAATACGCCTACATCCGAAATCGATGACACCCTCCTCGCGACCGCATAAAAAAGGCCCTTCCCGTTTCCGGAAAGAGCCTTTTAATTAACGCAACGCTTTAGCCCAAGTTAACGCCATAACTTGAGGCCAGGGCCGCCAGGCCACCCGCATAGCCTTGGCCGATGGCCTTGAACTTCCACTCGCCATTATGGTGATACAGCTCGCCGAAATTCATCGCGGTTTCGGTCGATGCATCTTCACTCAGGTCGTAGCGCGCAATTTCTTTACCGTCCGCTTTGCTCAGAACGCGGATATACGCGTTCGAAACCTGACCAAAACTCTGCTTGCGTGCATCGGCGTCGTGAATGGTGACGGCGAACACCAGCTTCTTGGTTTCCGGTGCAAAGCCGGCCAAGTTCACGTTGACCTGTTCGTCATCGCCATCGCCCGCGCCCGAACGGTTGTCACCCTGGTGCACAACGTTGCCGTCCGGCGACGTCTTGTTGTTGTAAAACACAAAGCTGCCGTCATTCAGCACTTTGCCATTCTCACCAAGGATGAATACCGAGGCGTCGAGGTCAAACTCCGTACCATCCGTTACACGTGGATCCCAACCCAGACCTACAACCACTTCGGTCAGACCGGGGGCTTCTTTAGTCAGGGAAACGTTGCCGCCTTTACTCAGACTTACTGCCATGTTCGTGAACCCTTATAGAGAGAGTTGGTGGGGTGACGATTAAAATTTCAGACCGAAACTTTCAGCGAGAGGCTTGAGGCCACCGTTAAAACCTTGGCCTACCGCACGGAATTTCCACTCGGTGCCGTGGCGATACAGCTCACCAAAAATCACCGCTGTTTCGGTGCTGGCGTCTTCATCCAAGTCATAACGTCCCACCTCGACGTTGGTGTCCTGATTCACAATGCGGATAAACGCATTGCGCACCTGACCGAAGCTTTGACGCCGGGCTTCAGCTTCGTGGATGGTGACCGTAAAAGCGATCTTGTGGATATCAGCCGGTATTTTTGACAGGTCGACCTTGATCGCCTCGTCATCTCCGTCACCTTCGCCGGTACGGTTGTCGCCGGTGTGCTCTACCGAGCCATCAACACTTTTAAGCTGGTTGTAAAAAATGAAGTCAGAATCGGCGCGTACTTTGCCGTCAGCCTTGAGCAGGAAGGCGCTGGCATCCAGGTCAAACTCCGTACCATCCGTAGAACGGGCATCCCAACCCAGTCCAACGAGGACTTTGGTCATCCCAGGGGCTTCCTTGGTCAACGACAGGTTGCCGCCTTTAGTGAGGGAAAGTGCCATGAGTGATTCTCCTTAATAAATATGCGATCAAGCGTTCGTGTCGTTTTTGACGTCAGATTGCTCTTCATCTTTACCGGGAAAGATGACGCTGGCCACGATACCTATGGCCAATACCACCAATACAACGATCAAGCTGGTGTTCGGATCGATGCTGATGCCATGGCCAAACAGGTGATCGGTGGCGTTCAGGGCCAGCTTGCCGGCAATAAAGAACAACAGCGCGATAACCGATTTTTCCAGGTGAACGAGGTAGCGCTTCAGGGCTTCGAGTACGAAGTACATGGTCCGCAGGCCCAGAATCGCAAACATCATGGCCGAGTACACGATCAACGGTTCGCGGCTCACGGCGATCACTGCCGGTACGGAGTCGAAGGCGAACAAGATGTCCGACACCTCAACCACCACAACACACAAAAACAACGGTGTTGCGAACAAAGCACCCTTGCCCACCAGGGTCATTCCCTTGTTCTGCGGCTTCGTGATCTCTTTTTCAAGCTCTGTGCGTGAAACAAAGAAATTATGCCCGTGCAGCTTCGGCCAAACCGGGAAGAGTTTTTTCGCAAACCGGTAAGCAATGTGCTGGGAATAATCCTCGTCTTCGTCGTCTTCGCTCCCACGCAGCATCATGATCGCCGTCCAGGCCACGACCACGGCGAACAGCACTTCGACCCATGGGCCGAACGCCAGCAAGCCCGTACCGATAGCCACGAAGATGAGACGGAAAACGATGGCCCCGATGATCCCCCAGTACAAAACACGGTGGCGCAGCGCGTCCGGTATTTTGAACCAGGCAAAAATCGCCATGAACACAAAGAGGTTGTCGACGCTGAGCACTTTTTCGAGCGCGTAACCGGTCACGAACAGGCTGGCCACGCTCGGGCCGTGGGCGTAGTACAAGTAACCCGCAAACGCGAGGGAGATCAGCACCCAAAAGATCGACCAGACGGCCGCATTGGTCAGCGTGACCGGTTTATCGCTTTTGTGCGTGAACAGGTCGATTGCCAGAGCAATGACCGCCAAAGCCACAAATACCGCGATGGTCGTTGGCGGAAAGCCAATTGCCGTGTTTTCCATGATGTCCTCAGAGATCAAAATCGCCAGGGTTCAGCCCCAGCTCATTGCAGATGGTGCGGCAAGCAGCCCGCTCACTTTCATCGAAGTTGCCGTCAGCACTGCCGAT
Source organism: Pseudomonas sp. BS-2016 (assembly GCF_001806145.1). Taxonomy (NCBI): domain Bacteria; kingdom Pseudomonadati; phylum Pseudomonadota; class Gammaproteobacteria; order Pseudomonadales; family Pseudomonadaceae; genus Pseudomonas; species Pseudomonas sp. BS-2016. The sequence goes on along the minus strand of NZ_MLCT01000010.1, from coordinate 43,824 downwards.
GGCGCAGCACACGCGCACCAGCAGACGCGCGGCATCTTCTTTTTTACGTAATTGACCGATCGACTTCAGTGCTTCGGCACGGCCGATCTGTTGATCGAATTCGAATTTTTCGCACACGGCGTTGAAGGACTTGATGACGTCTTTCACGTCAAATGCCTTCAGCTCATTCGAGTTCTGGATAAAGCCGACCATCTTTTGCTTTTCACTGCTGCTGATGTCGCCATCGGAAGCGGCCACCAGCGCGCACCCGGAAACCACGGCTTCCATGAATTCACGGTTCTTGAACTTGCTGACTTCTGCCGAGAGTTTGTCGCGGGCAGCCGTCGCGTTGGTTTTCAGCCATTCGAGCATGGGAGTTACCTTGTCAGAAATTGAGGGAGCGCCGCCTGCACCGGCAGGCGGCCATTCACAGAACGCTCATTTGGATCCGGCAGCCCAGCGCATGCCCCAGCCAAAGGCTTTGTCCATGTCTGAATGCCCTTTGAAAAATTCCACCTTGCGGTTGACCCGCACGCTACCACCCACGTTTTCGAGCAAAGCGATGGCGCACATGCCTTTGCTGCCACCCTCTTCACTCAAACGCACCTCAATCGGGGCTTCGCCGGGGATATACAAGGTGATGACGCCATCCGTCGCCTGCCAGTTAGGTGCGCCTTCGTAAATGAATGCGTACACCAGCACGCGGCGGATCTGGCGCCATTCCTTACCGTTGATGCGCAGCCATTCGCCATCACTGACCGAACCTGTGCGGTCATCGCCCATCAGTTGGATAAACGGTGCGTCACGGAAATCGCCAAAGGCATTGCCCAAGGCCTGTACCGCGCCTTTGCTGCCGTTTTCCATTTCATAGAGACAACCGACGTCAAGGTCGATACCGCCCGACTTGCCGCGCAACGAGGCAAAGAAACCGCCGCCGCCACTGTTTTGAGAGCTGCGGTTCCAGTTCAGGTTGATTTTGATCTCGCCGAAGTCGCCGTCTTTCTTTTCAAGGCTGATCGACGGGCGCTGTTTGTCGAGGGTGATTTTCGACAAGTTCACTTTCGACGCAGGGGCCGGGGCTGCAGGGGCGGTAACGGGCGCAGGTGCGGGGGTCGGAGCGGCTGACGGAGCAGGCGCCGCGATGTCCACCCCGAAGTGCTGAGCCAGAGGGGCAAGCCCGCCCGCAAAGCCCTGTGCCACGCAACGGAACTTCCACGCGCCCTGGCGACGATAAAACTCACCCAGGATCAAGGCGGTTTCTTGCATGCCCTGGGTCGGGATCGGAGCTTCGATGCCGCCACTGACCGACACGTTCAAAACCGGGAACGCCGCGAATTTGGCCTTGTTCTCGTAAATGGTGGCCGTCAGGGCGACCTTCTCGACGGCCTGATCGATCGCCTCCAGGTTCAAACTGAAGACCGTGCGCCCCGCCGCTGATTCGACCAGTTTGACCGCGCCGTTGTTGACGCTTTGCTGGCCGAAGAAACACATGTCGTTGTCGCCACGCACCTTGCCAGTATCGGTGAGCAAGAACGCCGACACGTCCAGGTCAGCGCCCGCAACCGGGGTGTAGGTGATGGTGACGGTTTGCACGCCCGCGGAAACGGAGGTGTTGGCACCCGGCGTCAATGTGCTCATGCGCGCACCGCCCGAGCGGCATCGTTAACCAGATCCTGTGCAGTACGGCCATTGGCCACGGTGCCGAGGGTGGTGAAGTCCCAACCTGCAGAGGTGCGGCTCAGGTTCGCCATGACCAGGCCGGTGTGACGGCCTTTTTCCGATAAAACAAAACGCGCCAGTTCTTTGCCGCTGACTTCATCGACGATACGGCAGTAAGCGTTCTCGACCGCTTCAAAGTTCTGCCCGGTGAACGAGTTCACGGTAAACACCAGGTGCTTGACGTTGGCGGGTAATTTCTCAAGGTTGACCTGAATCGACTCGTCGTCGCCGTCCCCCTCGCCAGTGCGGTTGTCGCCCGAGTGGACGATGGAGCCATCCTTGGACTTGAGTTCGCGAAACCACACCAGGTCCAGCGATTGCTTGTCGCTGTCGAGCACGATGCACGACGCATCCAGGTCGATGGCGCTGTCACTGTTCAGTAGCTTGGCAAAAAAACCGCTGGGTTTGACCGGGTCCCAGCCCAGGCCCATGCGGATTTTCTTGAGACCGGTTCCGGCTTCTTTTTCGAGGGAAATGGTTTGGTTCTTGGACAGCGAAATGGCCATGAAGCGTCTCCTTGTCTGCATCGATGCACAACGTGCTGTTTAACCTAATCTAACGCCTGTATATGACGAGCAGTGCTTACAGTTCTTCACGCAAGCACACGTCAAGCGGCCGCTTGCGGCGCCACAGCGCATGAAATTCACGCCAGTGGGGCTCTTGAGCGGCGCCGAGCATTTGTTCATCGCCCCGGGTGTCACCCCAGGCGCGCAATGTGTATTGGTCCAAAGGCCCGTATTGCGCCTCCAGACGGATGACTTTTTGTTCACACCGGCAGTTAGTGCCGCTGATTTCACCGGTCAGCACGCCGTTTACCGCCTCCAGTTGAGTGCCGATCAAGCCGATACCCAGTTTTTTGGCGAACGGTTTGAGTACCAATTCAGGCGATGCCGAGCAAATGGTCACGAGCGCCTGCTGCTCTCGTTGATGGGCGACAGATGTTAAGCCCAAAGGCCGCATTAACCGCTGCCACGAAACGTCACAAAATGCTTCAGCACGCTCTTCAACCCACGCGACTTTGGCACCTGTCAGATAGACCGTGATGAGCTTTTCCTTCAGGTCGTTGCGGGAAATCTGCCCCAGCAAGTAGCTGAGCGTCGCTGGAATCATCCGGAACAGACGCATGGCAAACAGCCGATTGCCGAACGCAAAGCGTAAAAACGGTACAAAACTGTCGTGATAGGTCAGCGTGCCGTCGAAGTCGAACGCCGACAGCACCTGTTTATTTGTAACCGGTTTATTTAAAACGTTGTTCAACCTACCCATTCAGCCAATCTCAGGCTGCCTCCAAAAGTGTCGGAAGGGTTACCGCACTCTGTGCGAACCCCTTGCCAATGAGCGCGTTCGATAACGGTTTGCGCCCATTTGTAATGTGTTGCCGGCTCGCACATGGCGTCGTTGAACTTGAACACCGCGGGCGCCGACTCACTCAGTATTTGGCGTGCGCTGTTCAAATCTTCAAGGGTGACTTGCAACGCCTTGTGGATAACCGTGATTTGCGACGGGTGTATCGCGGTTTTACCCACAAGCCCGTGCGCCATGTCCAATGCCAGCTCCTGCTCCAGCAGATGCGGTGTATTGAGCTGTTCAAACACCGGCGCCGTCAGCGCAAAACCCGCCGCGCCCATCACCCCGCACAACATCGGTATCACGTAACTCATGGGCGTACTGTAAAGCGTCAGGGCCGGGCTGCGCCGCAAGCCCAGGCAGCCCATCAGGTCATTGCCGCCAATGCGCAGGGCGATGATACGTCCCGGCAACTGTTCCAGCATGGCGTCACGCAGTTCCACCATGGCCCCCGGATCGAACACCTCCGGGGTTTCAAGCGTCGGCATCAGCATCAGTTCGTGACGGGTAACGGCCTGTTGCCATTGGCGAATGTTGCTCAGGCGCAATTTGGGCACCACAAAACCATCGACGTGACGCATCAACGACCACTCGTTGAGCACCGCCGCCATTTCCGCATCCCGGGGGCGAACAAACAGAATCGGGCCGCCGGACGGTCGTCCGCCCCGGGCTTCTATCCCCAATAACAGATGCTTGAGATTGGACAGCGCCTGCTGCACGTCGGTCTCGGCGACAGCGTCTTCCAGGCACACCACCAATGAGCGCAACCCTTGAATCTTCTCGCCAAACACCACATCCAGAATGTCCGCACGGGTGGCGGGCATATACAGCGTGGCGCCCAAGGCATAAGCGGAATGTCTGATCATCAACGAACACTCCTGATCACGGTCACGGCCCGATAAGGCCCCAGCTCATCGCCCGCCTCTTCGACGTCAATATTGGCCTGACGGGTCAGGTGCATCAGCAATTGCACATCCTGATCGTCGCGGCTGCGGACCAGCACGTGGTCCGGCACGCGGCGCATCACCGCACGCGTGGCTTCGGCAATGCCCGGTTTGACGCGATTGGGGTTGGTCACCCCGAACCGCGTCGAGATACGTTCGACCGCAGCCACGGCTGAGTGTTGCAACGCATGTGCCTGCTCGCAGGTCCACGGCAGCGCCGGTGCCTGTGGCGCCAATAGCGCGCGCTCGCGTTCGATGCTGTGGATAAATGCCTGCGTCACGTCGTGCTCGGCCAAATGCCCATACACCACACACCCGTGCAGGCCCGGATCAGTTGGCCAGATGGAGCGCGAAACCAGCCCCGACACGGTGGCCCCCAGGATGCCCGAGGGAATCAACCAGTCTTCGGCCGATGCCGACAACCACGCCCGACCACATGGGTCGGCCAATACCACGAGACGCGGCTCGGACGGGAAACGCGCATCCCCCGCCAGGCTGTCGCGAATCTGACCGCTGATCGCCCCTTTACCGGTCCAGCCGTCCACGAACACGATGTTCTCGGCGCCGTGGGTCTTGATGATAGCTTCAAGTGCCACGCTGTCGATGCCACGGTCACGAATGATGCTGATGCCGTAGTGCCGCGCGTCGCGCCCCATTTCAACCAGCGCCCGACGCAGCAGTACGCCCAACGGCAACCCGGCGCGCACAAACGACACCAGCGCAATCGAGGAACCCTGATACCGCTCATTCAGGGCCAGGGCCAATGCCTGAACATCGGCGGCCATGCGTGCGCCATTTTGCGCCAGCGCTTGCAGGTAAAGGCTTTTGTGAGTGTCAGACGGCGGGTGTTCCTGACTGATCATTTCCGAATAGTGGCGCTGTTGGGTCTGAATCAGACGCTCTTTTTCCTCTACGTCGGTGACGTCGATGTCCATCGCCCGCAACAGGAAATGCACGTCATCCGGGGCATAGCTGCCACTGCCTACCGTGGTTAAACCGTCAAACGCGTCACGCATGGTCAACACTCGCCATCACATGGCTGGCCAGTTGCCCACGACGGGGCGTGCCCCACCAGTTGCATTCGGCCATAAACCCCAGGTCCGACACACTGTCGCCAAACCCCAGCATCGGCCGCTTGCCATTGACCGCCTGATCGCGACGAATCCATTCGCGCACGGCTTCGCGCTTTTGCAGCGCCAGCGGCAGAAACGCCAGATTGTTGCCATTGCCATGCACATACAAACCGTCCAGCAAACCCCGCGCCTTGACCTCGGCCAGCACGGTCAGCAGCGCGTCGTCGGTTTCGTTGTTGTGTTTGGTGACGACGTAATGGGCCAGCCCCTGTTCCTCCACCACCCAGCCGCGCAGCGAAAAACCCAGTTCGGCGCCAATGGCCAGGGTGTGCTCGCTCAGTTGGTGCAAACGGGTTTGTTCCTGCGCCAGCAAGTCGCCCATGCGTGCATGCCAGGCGGCGTCCAGCGACCCATCGGCGGCAAGGATCACGCCTCCGTGGGCGCACACCGCGCCATGGGCAAACGGCAACTGCACCCGCTGATAGGCTTCGATGCTGCGCGCCGTCACCGGCACCACATCAGAGGTGGCCAACAGCCACTCAACAAAGCTCTTTTGGGTGGCGTTCATGAAGCCGTTAGGCTGCCCGTCAACATCGAGCGTGGCGGTAAAACGGGGTTCATCGCCCATTTTGCGGGCGGTCTGGAACAGGGTGTCGTCGAGATCGACGAACACCAGCGGACGATTAGTTGTCATCAACGATCACCTGCGCATTCAACGCGCTGACCAGCGCCGGGTCGACGGCCGCGGCCGGCGTTTCGCTGCAAATCAGCACCCGGTCGAACTGGCCGGGGGCGACGTTATACAAAAAGTTAGGAATGCCCAGCCCGTAGTTATCGGAAAAACACAGCGCATGGTCAATGGCATGGCCCAGGGCAATCGGCGAACGGCTGGTGGAACTGAAATGCACATCAGCCCCCGCCTTTTCCAGGCGCTCGGCCAGCAAGAAGGGACGCCACACAAACTCGCTGGTGCCCACGACCAAAATGCGCTCGCCGGGTGTGACGTGCAGGTCGGGCGCCAGCGTATCGCGGTGTTCGCTCACCCCCATGCGGCCCCAGTCGCGACGCGGGTCCAGCGTCCAGTCACCTTGGGCAACACAGCCCACTTCAGGCATGTCCGGCAAATCAGCGGTGGGATCTTCGTGGAACGTGTAGCGACCGTCGAGCAACGAGACACTGGTCACTTGATCGCCCATCGCGTGACGCACGGCGTCTTGCGACCAGTCTGTCAGGGTGGCGGTCACCAGACGCTCAATGCGCGTAAGCCCGGCATCCACCAAGGCTTTGGACAGGTTGATAAAGGTATTGCCAGTGGAGGCTTCGTCATCCACCAGCACCAGCGAGCGCGCCGCCATCATCCGCTCACGGGTGACCGCATCAGCGGGCAGATGCAGCAAATGCGAACTGGCGTGGCTGTGCTCCTCCTCAAAGCGGGCAAACAATTGACTGCCGGTCGGGTGACGGGTGCTGACCAGGTACACGGTGTCATCACGGGTCTGGCTCAAGGCTCTGTGCACACCGGCGCCAAGGCCGACGGCGGTTTCAGCCATACCGATCACCAACACTGGGCCGGGCAAGTCCGCAGGAATTTTTGCCGCAAGGGCGTTGAAACTGTCAGCCATCAACGAAGGACGCGCCGGTATATGGCGACCGAGCACACGGGAAACAAACAAAAAAGCGCGCTTGGGATTACGACGTTCAGCGAAACTGAAAAGTGCCTCCGGGTCAAAGGTCGATGCATTGACCTCAACCTGGAGACGACCACGCTTAAGGTTTGCGTGCAAAACCTTGGAGCCGGTCAGGGGGTTACCGCTATTCATTAAAATTGATTACCTGGAAATACAAAAAAAGTGAGAGACGATTCGCGAGTCAACGGGTTATGACAAGCACGAAATCGTTACTGGAGATGGCTGGCGTCTATCCGCCATAAACCCGACTGCGCCGCCCGAACCAGCTCGGGCGTGCTCAATGCGCGTTCACTGCGCCCGCGCTGAGCGGGCACGCGGGCGGCCTCAAGAAACGCCAGCACCAGCGCCGCCTTCACGGCAAAATTCATGTTCTGCGCATCTGCCATGCTGGACGTGACCAACCCGCCCACCAGACCGTACGGGTCAAACACCGGGCTGCCACTGGAGCCCGGCTGTATCGGTGCAGTGAACTGCATCAGGCTGGCATCATCGCGCAGACCGAACAGCCCCGATACCACACCTTGGGAGACTTGCACCCCGCCACCCGCCAGCCCGGCCAACGGAAAGCCCAACGTGACGACGCTTTCGCCCAGCTCGCAGCCAATGCCGTCACGAAACGTCACCGGGCTCAAAGGCGGCGCACCACTGACCCGCAGCAGCGCCAGATCATTCGTGCGATCCACCACCACGGCTTCTGCCTGAAAGCGGCCCTCGAACGAGGCGATGGACAAATGGTTCAAACCTTCAATCACGTGGGCGCACGTCAGAATATGCTGCGCACTGACCGCAAACCCGGTGCCAGTCGCACTTTGTCGCGCGTCAGTGTCAGGGGCATCGGTCCTGACCCGTTGCGGGTGACGATCATCCAGACTGCTGCCCAGGTGTCGGACAAATGCACTCAAACCGTAAGCCGATGCTTCAACCAATGCGCGAAGCTTCCATTGGTCCTGGCGACGGTACACCTCGGCAATCACCATCGCACTGTCGCCGTAGTCAGCCAGCGACAGACCATGCTCGATCTGGTCTTCAACGTTTAGCTCAAATGAACCCAGCTCACGCAGCGGCCCCAGCGCGCCGTACACATACAACACCAGCAGCACGCGTTCGCAGGTGGCGGGCAGTTGATCCAGCGCCAGGGCAAACTTGGCCAGGCCACAGGTGTCGTGCCATTGCACCCAGGGCTGGGGCTGATGCAGCAGCGCAGGTTCAGTCACCAGTTGACGCTGGTTATCCAGCGCCAGCAAGGCCAGCCCGGCGTAATCGCCCAGCGCCCCGGCCCGCGCGCAAACCAGGTTAAATTCACAACGCACCGACTGCAGAGGCGCGTTGCCTCCCGGCATCAATTTCATCTTCCTTGATTCCCCTGTGCCAGTACGCTTAATGAGAGGCGCTCACCTTAACAGCTCTTCCCCACGAACCGAAACGGCCACCGTAATGGCCTTGACCTGCACATCGTCACGCCATGCGCCCAATGGTTGCGGCAGATTCAGACGTCGGGTGGCGAAAATTCCCGGCAGGTTGACGCCGGTTTCTCGTGTGTAACCGATACCACCTGAATAACGCAGATTAATCTCCAGCAAATGCGGCTGGCCGCTGGCGTCATCACGGGTTTGCACATTGACAATGCCATCGCAGCCAAAATGCTCAGCCGCCCGGAGGGCCAGTTCCACGGCATCGCTGTCGCGCTCGAACGTTTGCATCAAGCCCTGTTTGCGCCGCCCGACGAACGCCACGGCCTTGCCCGCTTCGCACACCATGTCCACCGAGCACTCACTGCCCGGCATATAGGGCATCACCAGCAGTGGCTTGGGCTGCTCGGACTGGCCATACGCCTGCGCGAAGACATTCAGATTCACCTCGTGGGAATCAGCGTTGGCGAAGCTGCGAAACGGGTCGACGTCTTCCGACACACGCCAGAACCCTTGGCCATAAATACCGCGCGTGGGTTTCACACACACCTGCCCATCACGGGACAACTGGGCGTAGGCGCTTTCCAGTTCGGCTTGGGTGTGTACGGTGATTGCAGGGATACAGGCCAGTCCGGCCGCCGATGCCTCGCGGGTGAACACCGACTTGTCGTCAACCCGCTCAAAGGTGTCGAGGCTCAGTGCGCCCGTGACCAGCACCAGCCCGGCCCGCTCAAAATCAGCCCGATGCGCTTCATAAACGTGCCCGACCCGACCCGCCAGCACGACCTTGACGCCATGGGCGCGTGCGGTGTCGATGACCCAGGCGATGCGCGCTTCATTGTCCTGCGGTTCGCGTAGGGCCAAATCCGCCAGCCCGGTGATTTCGGGGCGGCTCTGGCGATGCGAGGCCACAATTTGTATACGTTCAGGCAATGCCGCACGGGCGCCCGCAATCACGTCGCGCTGGCTGGATTGCCCTTCAAGAAACCAGATCATGGACATCCCTTGGTACACATGGAGGAGAGACACACTAAGCGCGGAATTCTACGCCAGCTCACCTCAATGTGAACGCTTATGAACAGTACTATTGAAATGCCACTACTGCACATGCTCCAATTGCCGCCCTTTTTGAAACATTCGGCATTAATTGGCTCTGACCGACGCGTGTGCGGTCGCCAATTGGCCTTAAACCTGTCCGCGTTTAAGAGCGCCGTTTGCCCGGAACAGACTTAGCAGCAACTCATCTATCTACCCCTCGTTTAATGAGGGGAACACAAGGAGCAGTACATGAAAGGCAAGGTTCTTGAGTTCAACTCGGCAAGTCGCACCGGCACCATCTCGGCGGATGACGGCAACCGTTACGCGTTCAGCGTCGATCAATGGAAAAGCGCAGTACTGCCAAAGGCAGGCAGCCGTGTGGATTTTTCCGCCAATGCCAGCAACGCCGAAGCCATCTTCCTGGACGGCCCGACAGCCTCCGGTAACTCGAAAAAAATCCCGGCGGCCCTGCTGGCGTTTTTCCTGGGTGCATTTGGCGCGCACAAGTTTTACCTGGGCTACAACGCCCAAGGCATCATCATGCTGTTGGTGTTCCTGTTCGGCTTCATCTTGCTGGGCGTGCCTTCGATGATCATCGGCCTGATCGCCTTCATCGAATTCATCATCTACCTGACCAAGACCGACGAAGACTTTGAACAGACCTACGTGGTTGGCCGCAAGCCTTGGTTCTAAGCCATCACGCTGACGCGTTGTAATCGCTGACGAGCAGCGCGAGGCTGCGTCCCATGGCACAGCCTCGCACCACGATGACAACCCCTCATGCCTGTACCGCTGTGCGGCCTGCGCTTCGTAGGCCGCGAAGATGATCCAGCGCAATAGAACCTGACTTGGCATGGCCCTTCGCGGCGAATTGACTACGCTCCACTGACGCTGTTTTCAACCCGTCAAGGAGCCTGCCATGACCCTTTCCGTTACCAGCAAAACCCTCAGCGACTACGACGCCCAGTGGGCCTTTAACACCGCCACGGCGTTTTTGCGCAAATCCCCCATTGCCGACTACTTGATCAAGCAGCTTGAAAAGCAGAAAACAGTGACGCTCACCGTCGAGGTGTATGCCGACCCTGCCCAGGCCAACCGCAACACGTCCGATCACGGCGTCATTGAGTGGAGCGTGCTCAGCAACGACCTGTCGAGCAATGAAGCCAGCGAAGTCACCGCCTTTCTGAGCCGCACCCCAATTGAGCAAAAACCTTACCTCGCCAGCCAATTGAATTTGCTGCATCTGCTGGCCCTCGCCTGCCAGCAACTGAATAACCAGCTCGACTTGCGTGACGCCGATGCCCCTTGGCCATGGCTGGATGAGAAGACGCTCAGCGCAGTCGATATCGAAAACCACGTCGCCCGGGAATTGAGCGAACAGCCGTTGCCTGACGAGCAGAACTGGGATCGCATACTCAACGGCAAATAAGCCCTGTACCTGACGCCCGGCCACCCAGGTCGGGCATGCCGCTTCCTCTGTGCAATAGGGAAAATCGCCGTGCAGCGCTCAGGTGAAACCTGATATCACTTGGTAATAATTCCTATCTGCAAGGGGTGCATTTCCTACTTATAAGGGGGTGGCACGCGTCCTTAGTATCCAAATGGACACTTAAGATTCCAAGGACCGAACAATGGACGTCAACGACCTCAACCTGGTCAACATTCGCCAACTGCCCCACTCGCTGCAAGCGCTCATTGACTGCGTGGGGCTGGAGCATGCCTACCGACTGACCTGCGAGTTTGGCGGCAGGCCCAAGTACATCCCCAAACACGCCGAACGCACCTCGCTGTCGCAGATCTTGCCGCCCGATGCACTGGGCGCACTGATCAAGCGGTTTGCCGGGCTGGCGCTGGAAATCCCCAAGGCCGATCACTTTTGTCGCCAGATCCGCAATCAGCATATCCAGCAGGAAACCTGCCAAGGGTTGTCGCGCAGTAGGCTGGCGGACAAGTACGGCCTGAGCCTGCGCCAGATCGGCAATATCCGCCGCCTCGAAACCCCGATTCCACGGTAATCGGTTCCCGCTGAACGGCTCCTGGGCGAGCCCCTACAGTGACATTGCGCACCCTCGCGCACCTCAATACGGAGATTGACCATGTCACACATCGATTCAGGCCTGATTGGCTCAGTGATTAACGCACTGCCGCTGGACCGCATGATTGCGGGCCCGTTGCAGGCCATGATTCAGGCGCAGGTGCAGGCCAGCAAGTCGTACGCCGACTTCCTCATGGGCGTGTGCATTCAGGAAGGCAAAGCGGTTTCGGTGCAGTTTGACTACGACGAAACGCTGGTGGACGACCAGGGCGTCTACAAGGGAACCGTCACCAAGCACATGCGCATCCCGCTGCTGGCGGCGATCAGTCACCCGAACATCACCATTGAAGAAGGCAACATCGATTTCGAGCTGACCATCAGTCAGCAAGCCGAAAGCACCCAGCAAACCAGCGGCGAAGGCAGCTTTGCCGCGTCGATGGGCTGGGGGCCGTTCAATGTGTCGATCAAGGGGTCGGCCAGTCACACGTCGTCGCAAACCCGCAAGACCGATACCCGTGCGCGGTATGCCATCAGCACCCGGGTGGTGCGTCAGGGCCCGCCCGAAGCGCTGATGCGGGTGATCGACTTCCTCACCGAGGCCGCCACCAAGCCCATCGTGATGCCAAACGCGACCGCGCAGCATCTGGATGCCCTGCCGACCGCCGGGGTCTTGCCCGCGCCGGGCGCACCGGCTGCACACACCCAGGCATAACCCTCTGGACGTGGCCCCGTCCCTGGCGACGGGGTCGCTTACCCCCACACCAAGGAGTGTGAAACATGGCGCTTTTCAATCGCCACAAAGAGCCGCTGGCGTTGCCCGACCCACGCAAGCAACCCATGGCCGCCTGCGACCTGAGCAGCATTACCCGGGGTTTGCAGCAAGCCGCTGCGGCCACCCAACACCTGGTGGCGCAGCAATACATCAAACTGTTCGACCAGTTTTTCGACTACGACATTGACGACCTGGGAACCCCGATGAAAGCCAAAATGGTCGACGTAGCGCTGGATGAACAGCACACCCTGCGCGTACCGCTGGTGACGCTCGTGGCACCGCGCGGTTTGGCGCTGGAAGCGATGAAGGTGGATCTGTCGGTGCGCATGCACGCCACCGAGCAGCAAAAGGCCAGCCACGCACTGGAGAACGGTGAGCTGGACTGTGCGCAGTTTTTCGTCACCTTTGGCGGTGACAAAAACGACCATCACCCCCGCAAAACCGATGAGATGCACATCAGCATGGAATTTCGCGCGTGCGATCCTCCCGAGTCGATTCACCGCATGATTGAGGAATACACCCAACTCATCAGCCCGGTGCGTAACGACGCGCCAGGAGTTTCGTCCGGTGCGCCCCGGTCGCCGGGTGTATTGAGCGAGCCGTGAAGCGCTTAGAAACTGGAGGTTTCAAGGCTGCGGTGCAGCCCGGCCACGACCCTCGGCAGGATGCGCTCCCAGTCGCCGGTTTCGATGTAGCCCAGCATCTTGGGCGGCGCGTTTGCAGCGCCAACCTCAATAAACAGCGACGCGCCGTAACCAAAGGTGGTGTCAGTGGCCACGTGCAGCGACTGCTCCAATTGGTCCATGCATTCGCTGTGGGTGACCAGCACCAGATTGCGCCCCGCCACCTTGTGCTTAAGGGCATCACTCAACAAGGTGCTACGGCAGTTGAATAACCAATCCTGAGCCTGCACCGGCCGCTCGAACATAAAACCGGCCGTCTGCCGGGTTCGGGTCAGCGGGCTGCTGTAGATGTCCACGTTTTGCAGACCCATTTTCTGAAAGTCGGCACCCAGTTGGCGGGCGGTGTCGGTGGCGCGCACGGTTACCCCATCGACAGGTCCCAGGCACGGCGCAATGGAGCGGTCGCAGCGCTCAACATGACGCACCAGCGCAATCACGTCGCCCTGGGCCCAGCTCAGGGTCAGCGCCTGCACACGGTCAAGGTGGCGCGTCTGGGCCAGATTGGGCACCGCCGCTGGCGCCAGCAACTGCACGGTGAGCACGATGGTCAGCACGCTGGCGGCCAGCACCACCCAGGCATTGCGGTAACGGGCGAACACACGCCGCAGCGGGAAACCTTTAACGTCGGTAAGGCCGAGACTTGGCGTCAAAATAGCACTACCCCTGTGGGACTCATTAACTGAAACAGGCCGATAAGCCCTCGATACAAGGCAGATCCTTGCACGCACAGGCCATCAGCCGACTGAACAGAAGTCTAAAAACAGGCACGTCGGGGATCGGTGAAACCGATGTGAAAAAAAACGTGAGCGCGCAGCCTTTCCCCCACTGTTTAAAGGGCTTCTGACCGTTTATCGAGGCGTTTAAAAAAGCGTTTCAGCTCTGCGCCCTGCCGCCGATACAGCCCAATACACCTTCTGCTGGGCCAGAACAAAAAGACTCTCCAGCGAAATCTCGATCAAGAAGCGAACGGTTCCTGGAGGAACGCATGAACAGCTGGCTGAGCAATATCAGCGTCAACATGAAACTCGCACTGGGCTTTGGCCTGGTGTTGACCCTTACGTTATTAATGGCCATCAGCGACTGGCTCAGCCTGGACAAGCTGATCGACCGCAGTAACTGGATGAGCGACATCACCCGCCTCAACAGTTCATTGACCAACCTGCGCGTGGCGCGCTTGCAGTACATGCTCACCGATGGCGACGAAACCGCGGCGCAAAACGTACAGACCAATCTGGACGCCTTTGTGGTGCAGCAAAAACAGCTGATTGCATCGTTCAAGAGCCCGGAAAACCTCAAGCTGCTTAACGAACAGCACGAGATCATCAAACAGTACCAATCGGCCCTGGTCACCATGCGCAAAGCGTATGTGGAATCGGCGGTGTCTCGCGATGAAATGGACCAGTACTCGAAAGTCGCGCGCGACGCGATGGACCTGTTGAAAAGCCGCGTCATGCAGAGCAGTGCCAGTGAACAGGACCGCTTTGAGCAATTGGAAACGCTGACTACCGTTCGCGAAAAATTCCTCGTCGCCCGCTACCAAGTCCGCGCCTACATCGCCGCCCAGACCACCGCTAACGAACAGGCCGCACGCCAGCAACTCAACGAGGCGATTGCCAGCCTGACCGCGCTCAACACCTATTTCGTCGCCAGCGCTCCTGAGACCCTTCGCACCCTGGATGACGCGTTGTCGCACTATCAGCACGCCTTGCAGGTCTACGCCGACACCGACAAAACCATCACTGACATGCGCAAGGAAATGACCGACTACGGGTCGGGCATCCTCAACCGCAGCGATGCGTTGTACACCATCCAGCTGGAGCGCCGCGACAACGAAAGCGCCAACGCCAACACCATTCAATTGGTCAGCACGCTGCTGGTGCTGTTGTTCGGGATACTGGCCGCCGTCATCATCACCCGCCAGATCACCCGCCCGCTGCGTGAAACCCTGGAAGTCGTGGAGCGTATTGCCGGGGGCGATCTGAGCCACAACCTGCGCGTCACCCGCCGCGATGACCTGGGCGTGTTGCAACAAGGGATTGCGCGCATGGGCACCACCCTGCGCGAGCTGATTGGCGGCATCCGCGATGGCGTGACGCAAATTGCCAGCGCCGCCGAAGAGTTGTCGGCCGTGACCGAGCAGACCAGCGCCGGGGTCAACAGCCAAAAGATCGAGACCGATCAAGTGGCCACCGCCATGCATGAAATGACCGCCACCGTGCAGGAAGTTGCACGCAATGCTGAAGACGCCTCGCAAGCCGCCGCGGCAGCCGACGCTGAAGCCCGCGAAGGCGACCAGGTGGTTAATCAGGCCATCGACCAGATCGAGCGTCTGGCGGTGGAAGTGGGTCGTTCGACCGAAGCCATGGCCGTGCTGCAACAGGAAAGCGACAAGATCGGCAGCGTGATGGACGTGATTAAAGCGGTGGCCGAGCAAACCAACCTGCTGGCCCTCAACGCCGCCATTGAAGCCGCACGTGCCGGTGAAGCCGGTCGCGGGTTTGCCGTCGTCGCGGATGAAGTGCGTGGGCTGGCCCAGCGTACGCAAAAGTCCACCGAAGAAATCCAGACGTTGGTCGCGGCCCTGCAAAGTGGCACCCAACACGTGGCCAGCGTGATGAACAGCAGCCGCAGCCTGACCGACAGCAGCGTGACCCTGACGCGTCAGGCGGGGACTTCGCTGCAAGGCATCACGCGGACCGTGTCCAACATCCAGTCGATGAACCAGCAAATCGCGGCAGCGGCGGAACAACAGAGCGCCGTGGCAGAAGAAATCAGCCGCAGCATCATCAACGTGCGTGACGTGTCGGAACAAACCGCCGCCGCGAGCGATGAAACGGCCAAGTCCAGCATCGAATTGGCGCGCCTGGGCAATCAGCTGCAAATGATGGTGAGCCACTTCAGAATCTGATGCAGTCGCCACGACGTTGATCTCAAGCCCTTCTCAATGAAGGGCTTTTTGTTTTCAGACTGGCTGAAGCTCACTCCCGCGTCAGGCCCGCAGCGGCCCGTGGGGCTGGGGCTACCTGTCATTTATGACAGTATAAAAACCGCGTGAAATCACTTAATAAAGGAGCACCCCACTCAACCGTTAGAGCATTGCATGACGACAATGATCATCTCGGACGGCCGCCCCCCGATAACACGGCCAATTAAAACAAAAAGGGCCCCTCGGACATTCTCCCGCCTGATTTATTTAACTGCCCTGGCCGGCCTGACGTTTAACGCCTTGGCTGAGCCGGGCGATGACATTGCCGCCGAGATGACCCGGTACTACCAGTCCACTGTTGAGTCTTGTGCTGACGGGCAACGCCCGGCCTATTACTGTTCGGGCCTGATGATAAAAAACACACGCGCCCGCCCGGGGCATTACGCCTGGAATCCGGGGCGCGCTGCGGTCTCAAGCGGGGGCACCTCTTTCATCTACTTGCGCGCCGACACCCGGTTCAATAACCCCGACGCCAATACGCTCAATGGCTTTGTGTTTTACCCCTATGGCCATGCCCACCCGCCCATAAAAAAAGCGCCCCAGGTGCTGTGCGCGTTCCCTCTCACGACGTGGACGCACAAACGGGACGATAAAGGGTGCGGGGATCAATTCGATACGTCGGCCGTCGAAACGTCCTGTGAAGCACTGAACATTCATACGGCTGAAGACTGGGTCGACGACCATTTGAAAACCGATGGCAACCTCAGAAAGCAATGCGGCTTCCGGGAGGTCAGCGGTCGCTTTGAAGAAAAGGGGGCGCAACACTTTTATGCCAGCCTGAAGGCCCGATCACTGCTGCTTAAAAACTCAGACCAACTTGAATACGACACCTTTGAAACACCCAACAAACTGCGCTTATCGACCTGGGCAGAAAACCCGGATTCGCTGCCGATCATGGCGTTCTTTTACGTAGACGATCCGTATCTGGGCAGCGGGCTGGCGGCCGCTCAACAGGATCAACTGGATTGGGTCGTCGAGAACAAGCGCGCCTACACCCCCATCATCAAAATCACCTACCCGGCCACCATGAAAGAGCACGCGGTCTTCACGTTCAATCAGGCCGATCAACGGGTATGCCCCACCTACTTCGACTCATCGCGCTGGGTGTTGAAAGAGGGCAAATGGTGGTTGGTGGTAACACCCAGCGCATGCAGTCAAGCGGTTGCGCTGTTTAACAGCCAGGCCGCGAGCAAAGAGTTGCTGGCGCTGCACGGCGCGGATGCCGAGCTCAACGCCTTGGCGCCAGGTCAGTCGATAGCAGAACAGCTCCAGTGCCTGGCCTCCAAGTACCGCAGCGCCGGCGAATGGAACCTCGCTCCCTGGCGTTCGGCCGAGGGTTTGACCCAGGCTCAGGTCCTGGCTGCGGATTGCCACCCCTAGGGTCTGTTCCCGTTTCATTGCCAGCCGCGTCGCGGGGGTCATGGATTAACGGATCAACTGAATGCCAGCGCGGCGAGAAATCTAAAAAAAAGCGGCCGTGAGTGAAGGCAGCCACGGCCGCTGAATCGATACAGTCTTGACCCGTTTATTTCCCTGAATCGACGCTGCTTCAGCGCGCTCAGGCTTGAGTAGGTCGAGAATGCGTTTAAAAGTGTGTGGCTGGATCGGTGCGTGGTGTGTATTGCTGACCTTGCAGGGTTGCGGCCCGAATGTTTCTTATGTGTATTCGCCGCCACCGGACGTGGCCGGCAAATACTGCATCAACGCCTGCTCCAGCCAAAAAAGCCAGTGCAAAACGATGGCCCAGATGCAGTCGCAAACCCAGCGAGCGCTCTACGATGCGCAGTTGACGGCGTACAACTATTGCCGTCAGAACGGCGATAAAAAACAGCGCAAATTGTGCAGCTATCCCACCGCGAGTTACCACTACGGCGGCTTTGGCGACACCTGCGGCGAAGACTACAACGCCTGCTATCAAAACTGCGGGGGCACCATTCGCCGCGTGGTTCACGACGACTGATTACACCGCCTGCACGCGTGCTCGTTTAAGCAGCTTTTTGCAGCGCTCGGACACGTTCAGCACCCGCAGGTGTTTCCCCGCCTTGGCATAGCGCTCGCGCAATGTCATCAGTGCGGCAATGGCCGAATAATCGACAAAGCTCAGGTGACGACAATCGAGCGTCACCTGGGCCGGGTCGTTGGCCGGGTCGAACTGATTTAAAAACGTGGTCGTCGACGCAAAAAACAGCGTCCCATGTACGCGGTACAGCTTGCTGCCATCACGCTCCAGCGAGCTGTCGGCGTACAACTGACGCGCTTGCTGCCAGGCAAAGTTCAGCGCGGCGATGATGATGCCGCACAGCACCGCAAAGGCCAGGTCGGTGAACACCGTAATCACCGTCACGGCAACGATCACCAGTACGTCGTTGAGCGGCACTTTGTTCAACACCCGCAACGAGGCCCAGGCGAAGGTTTGCTGCGCGACCACAAACATCACCCCCACCAGCGCCGCCAGGGGAATACGCTCGATCAACGGCGACAGAAATAGCACGAACAACACAATCATCACCCCCGCGACCACGCCTGACAGTCGCCCGCGACCGCCGGAGCTGAGGTTGACCACGGTCTGGCCGATCATCGCGCACCCGCCCATGCCGCCAAACGCGCCGGACACCATGTTCGCAGCGCCCAACGCCACGCATTCGCGGTCCGGGTAACCACGGCTTTCGGTGATTTCGTCCGTCAGGTTAAGGGTGAGCAACGTTTCCAGCAGTCCGACCA
Source organism: Pseudomonas sp. BS-2016 (assembly GCF_001806145.1). Lineage (NCBI taxonomy): Bacteria > Pseudomonadati > Pseudomonadota > Gammaproteobacteria > Pseudomonadales > Pseudomonadaceae > Pseudomonas > Pseudomonas sp. BS-2016. Next base: position 25,430 of record NZ_MLCT01000010.1, on the reverse strand, counting down.
TGGCCATCAAAAACGCATAGGGCGCGATGATGCGCAGGGTGTCGAAGGTCCACGGGATCTGCGGCAGGCTGAAGCTCGGCAAGCCACCTGCGATGTGGGCCATGTCGCCCAGCGTGCGGGTCGGCAGGCCCAACAGGTACACCGCCAGCCCCACCCCCAAAATCGCCACCAGCGCGGGCGGCGCCACTTTGGTCAGGCGCGGCAGGCCGTAGACCACCAACATCGTCAGCGCCACCAGCCCGGCCATCACATACAACGGCGTGCCCGCGAGCCACTGCCCGTCCTGCTTGAAATGCTCCAGCTGGGCCATGGCAATGATGATCGCCAGCCCGTTGACGAACCCTAGCATCACCGGGTGCGGGACCATGCGCACCAGTTTGCCGAGCCGGAGCAGCCCGAACGCCATCATGATCAGGCCGCCCAGCAGCACCGTGGCGAGGAAGTACTGCACGCCGTGTTGCACCACCAGCGCGATAATCACCACCGCCATCGACCCGGCCGCGCCGGACACCATGCCGGGACGGCCGCCGAACAGCGCGGTGAGGGTGCAAATGATGAACGCGCCATACAGGCCCATTAACGGGTTGAGGTGAGCCACCAGCGCAAAAGCGATGCACTCGGGCAGCAAGGCAAAGGACGTCGTGAGTCCGGCCAGAACATCGGCACGCAGACGAGAGAATTTCATGGAGTACCTAAAAGCGGGACGATCAGAAGGGTGTTTCAGAAACAGATAGTAACAAACTGCGTAGCACTCAGATAACTGGAGCCGCTGACGGGGTGAGCGCGGCTGCGCTCAGCAGGCGAAAGCGCTTTGCACGCCTTCGCCGCTCCTGCCCCGACAGCGACTGCAAGAAGGTTACTTCACCACTTTGCCCACGCCACGGCCGCGCGGGTCGGAGGCTGTTTCAAGTTGGGTGCCGTTGACGCGGATGGCCTGAATGTCGCCCATGTTCCAGCCCTGATCTTCCAGGGTGTAGCCCATGGCTTTGAGTTGGTCAGCCACCTGCCCGGTGATCGGCGCGTAGGCATCGAAGTAGATCGTGTCTTTGGGCAGCAACTGGTGATGCACGCGCTGGGCGCTGACGGCTTGCTCCAGCGGCAGGTTGTAGTCATACAGGTTGTTCAGCACCTGGAAAATCGAGGTAAAGATCCGCGATCCGCCCGGCGTACCCAGCACCAGGGTGACGTCGCCATCACGGGTCACCAGCGTCGGGCTCATCGACGACAGCATGCGCTTGCCCGGCTCAATCGCGTTGGCGTTACCGCCCACCACGCCGAACGAGTTGGCCACGCCCGGTTTCGAGCTGAAGTCATCCATTTCGTCGTTGAGCAGGAAACCCGCGCCTTTGACCACAACACCGCTGCCGTAATCCCAGTTCAAGGTGTAGGTATTGCTAACCGCGTTGCCGTCTTTATCGACAATGGAAAAGTGCGTGGTCTGATGCGGTTCCAGGCCCGGTTTGACTTTGTCTGTCGCTGAAATGGCTGTGGGGTTGACCTCTTTCGCACGCTTGGCGATGTACGCCGGGTCGGTCAGTTCGGCCACAGGCATCTTGCCGAAATCCGGGTCGCCCAAGTAATCGGCGCGGTCAGCGAACACGCGTTTTTCAATTTCAGCCAGCAGGTGGATATACGGCGCAGAGTTCAGTTCGACGCCTTTGAAGTCCGCCGCCCGCGCTTCCTTGATGCCGATCAGTTGCGCCAGCGCGATCCCGCCTGAGCTGGGCAGTGGCGCGGTGTACAGGGTGTTGCCGCGAAAATCCACGCGCATCGGTTCACGCCAGTTGACCTTGTAATCGTTCAAGTCTTCCTTGGTGATCAGGCCCTTGTCCTGCTGCATTTGAGCGACCAGCAAGTCGGCGGTTTTGCCGCGGTAAAACTCCTGGGCGCCCTGATCGGCAATGCGTTCCAGGGTGGTGGCCAGTTCTGGCTGCTTGAAGGTTTCACCCGGCTTCATGCTGCCGAAATAATCCCCGAAGTTGGTGGTGCCGTTGAACAGCTTCAACGCATCCTCGCGGTATTGGTATTGCTTGTCCGCAACCTTGAAGCCATTTTTCGCGTACCCCACGGCGGGGGTCAGCAACTCTGACCACGGCAATTTGCCGAAACGCTGGTGCGCTTCCCACAAGCCCATCACCGTGCCCGGCACACCGGCAGCACGTGAGCCCACCAGGCTCATGTTTTCGATGATCTCGCCTTTGTCGTCCAGGTACATGTCGCGGCTGGCGGCTTTGGGCGCTGTTTCGCGGTAGTCGAGAAAGTAAGGCTTGCCATCGATGAACAACGTCATGAACCCGCCGCCGCCAATGTTGCCGGCTTCAGGGTAGGTCACGGCCAGGGTGAACGCCGTGGCGACGGCAGCATCGACGGCGTTGCCGCCTTTTTTGAGGATTTGCGCGGCCACTTCAGCGCCATATTGATCCGGGGCGGCCACGGCGCCGCCTTCCAGAGTGACGGCAAACGCCGACGAGCTGGCTGCAATCGCAGCCGCCAAGGTGAGGGATGTGAACCAGACAACACGCATGGGGACTTCCTTTTATTTTTGTATGACGGTGCTGAACCTTGTCTGATTTCAGAAGCCTTTTCAAACAACAAAAGAGAAGCCCGAGGCTTAATGCGTGAAGTTGGCGGCCGCGTAGCTCGCGAGTTTGGTCTGGATAAAATCCAGAAAACACTGAATTCGCAGGGCCAATTGCGAGTTGCGGTAATACACGGCATGAATCGGCTGACGATAGCCGCTGTTGAACTCACCCAGCACCACCTGTAAACGGCCGGCGGCGATGTCTTGATGGGTCATGAAATGCGACAGGCACGCGATGCCCTGCCCCTGCAACGCCAGATGCCGCACCGTCTCGCCACTGGACGCGCTGATGTTCGGCTCGATCGGCCAGCGATCGCCCTGTGCATAACGCAGAGGCCATTGGTTCAGGCCATCGTTTTGGGTGAAGCCGATCAGGCTGTGACTGGCCAGCTCTGCGACCGAGTTCGGCATGCCGTGAGCGGCGATGTACGCCGGACTGGCAAGGATATTCAGCGGACTGCACCCCAACGAGCGGGCATGCAACGTGGAGTCGGCCAGGGTGCCGATGCGAATGGCAATGTCGGTGCTTTGCTCCAGCAAGTCGATAATCAGGTCGTTGCTGTTGAGCTCCAGCTGAATGTCCGGGTACAGCTCACGAAACTCGGGGATGTATGGCACGATGGCATGCAGCATGAACGGGGACGCGGCATTGATGCGCAGGCGCCCGGACGGCGTGCGCTGGTGAGCGATCAGGCGCTCTTCGAGTTCGTCCATTTGCTCAAGGATCTGCTTGGCACGCTCGAAGAAAAACTTGCCCTCCTCGGTCAGGTCCATGCGCCGCGTGGTGCGGTTGATCAGCGTGGTCTCGAGCTTGGCTTCAAGCCGCGACAACGTGCGACTGACGGCAGACGGTGTCTGCCCGGCATGTTCGGCGGCGGCTGAGATTGAGCCGCACTCGATCACCGACACAAAGATTTGCAACTCATCCGATCTGGCTTTCACACGCGTCCCTCATTGAATAGCCAGTCATGGTAGTCGCTGCCGGGCAGCGCGCGGCTGCGAGCCTCTCGTTACCGAAGAAACACGTCGATGAGGTGTTGCTCGTAGCGGGCAGCATCCACTTCAGGCTGCGGACGCTTCATCACGTCAACGCACAGGAAGGTCGGCAAACCACTCATGCCCAAAAACTGGTTGGCTTTGTGGAATGGAAAATACACCGCATCGACGCCCTTGCCTTCAAAGAAATCGGCCGGATCGTCAAACGCTTGCTGCGGCGCATTCCAAGTCAGGGACAGCATGTATTTTTTGTCGTGGATCAAACCGCCACTGCCATAGCGCTGGGACGCATCGGAGCGCGTGCGGCCATCACTGGCGTACAAACTGCCATGGCCTTCGGTGAACACTTCGTCGACGTATTTTTTAACGATCCACGGGGCGCCCATCCACCAGCCGGGCATTTGATAAATGATGACGTCGGCCCACAGAAACTTTTGCACCTCTTCGGCCACGTCGTAGCCTTCGTCGATGTGGGTGACTTTGACGTCAAAGCCATTGCGGTCGAAAAATGCCAGTGCGGTGTCGTGCAGGGTCTGGTTGTAACGACCGTCCGAGTGCGCAAATTTTTTGGCACCGTTGAGCAAGAGTATTTTTTTCATCATCAGCCTCGTGAATAAACCCTCTGCGCTGTTGAGCGGCGTTGGAGTTAAAGGTTTAAAAGTGACCGGCACAGTAACGATTCCTTCCTTTAGGAAATACCCGTGCCGCGGCAAATAACATTTGCTCAATAGTCACAAATACCCATCGCATTGTTGCCTTATCCTCTCGAAACCACTGACCTGAGGAGCCGACGAGATGCGCCCATTGCACGGATTTATTCTGCACGCCCACACCAAACCCGAAAAAGCTGACGCCTTTGAAGCGCTGTTTCGTTCCTACGTGGCGCCTAGCCGTCTGGAACCCGGCTGCATCGAGTACCACATGCTGCGCGATCAGCAAGACCCCACCCTGTTCATCTTTTATGAGATCTGGCAGTCCCGCGAGCACTTGGCCGTGCATGAAAACCTGCCGCACATGAAGCAGTTTTTCGACAACCGCATGGACTATCTGGCACGCGACTTTGACGTGCGCCTGATCGACATGCTCAGCCCGTCTTCGGCTAGCCGCTGATTAACAAGTGCGCGCCCAGCAGGGCCATGCCGACGAAAAAGACGCGTTTGAACAACGTCGCACTGACGCGTTGACGCAGGAGTTGCCCGATCCACATGCCGAGCATGGCGGGTAACAGCGCCAGCAGGGACGCGCTCAATTCGCCGCCCCCCAAACTGCCGCGCCCATACAGCCCGGCAGCCAGAGCCAAGGTGGAGACACTGAAGGACAATCCCAAGGCTTGAACCAACTGATTTTTGCCCAGCCCCAAGGCTTGCAGGTACGGCACGGCAGGGATCACGAACACGCCCGTCGCTGAGGTAATGACACCCGTGACCACGCCACACAGCGGCCCGAGCCAAGGCTCACGGGCCGGCGCCACCCGCCAGGTGGGCAAAAACAGTCCGCTCAAGGCGTACAGCAATAACGCGGCCCCTAAGGCGCGCACCACCCCGCTGCCGCCGTCGATGCCGAGCCACAACATGCCGAATCCCGTGCCGCAAACAATCCCCAACTGCATGGGCCATAAACGCCGGATCAAAGCGCGCAATTGACCACCGGCTGCCAATTGCCAGGCATTGGTGACGATCGACGGAATGATCAACAACGCGGCTGCCTGCGCCGGAGCAATAGCCAGCCCCAGCATGCCCATCGCCACCGTAGGCAAGCCCAGGCCGATCATACCTTTGACCGTGCCTGCCATCAGAAACGTGAGCATGACCAGCAGCGACACTGCCCAACCCAGGGTTTGGTAAAACTCGATTAATGTCTTCATGCGCGTATGCTGGCGCACGGCCGACAAGCAGAAAATGCGCCATTGCCAGAGCCAGCCTATTGTTTGGCAAGAGGCTGTATCACCTCACACCGTCCGAATCTCGTCGCCCGACGCTGCGGGTGCAACAGAAGGAAACCCCACGATGCCTGTCGACCTGATTGATTTGCGCCTGTATTTGAACATCGTGCAGGCAGGCAATATCACGGCGGGGGCCCGCCTCAGTCATTTATCGCTGCCCGCTGCCAGCGCCCGGATCAGGGCCATGGAAGCCTCGCTGGGGGTCGAATGTTTGCAGCGCAGCCGACGCGGCATCAGCCCGACGCCAGCGGGTCAGGCGCTGGCCCAGCATGCCCGGGTGCTGCTGCAACAGGCCGAGCGCATGCGGCACGATCTGGCGGAGTACGCACAAGGCTTCAAAGGCCGTGTGCGGCTGCTGTGCAACACCTCCGCACTCACTGAATACCTGCCGGAGTTGCTGGCAGACTTTGTGCGCCAACACCCCGCGATCAGCGTCGATCAGCAAGAACTGACCAGCCTGCGCATTACCCACGCCCTGCGTCAGGATGCGGCCGATATCGGGATCATTTCCGATGCCGTAGACACACACGACCTACAGACCCGCCCCTTTCGCAATGACCCGCTGGTGCTGGTGATCCCGCTTGATCATCCGCTGGCTGAGCACGCGGCCCCGTGTTTTAACGACGCTTTGCGCCATGATTTTGTCGGCCTTTCCGTCCACAGCGCGCTGGCGGTGTACCTTGAGGAACAAGCGCTGCACAGCGGCTTTCGCCTGAACACGCGGCTGCGCGCAGAGGGCTTTGACGGTGTGTTGCGCATGGTCGCCCGTGGCGCCGGGTTGGGGATTGTGCCGCGCGCCACCATTGAGCGATGGCAAGCCCCCCGCACCTTCCGCGTGGTCACGCTCAATGAGCCGTGGGCAGATCGCAAGCTGCTGCTCTGTGCGCGTTCGTTCGAGCAACTTCCGGCGTACGCACAGGCGTTGGCGAACGCGTTGCGCGCGCCGTAGCCTTGTAGGAATTGGCCTAGAAGCACGCATGACTGTATGCCGGAATTTTTACCGGGAGTACTATCGCGGACTTTACTGCGCGAGGGGCTGGCACCTGCCATGCCTGACGTGGACTCCAACACTGAAAACAACAACGAACAGGGCACCTGATGGCTGACCATAACGCTCCCCCCATCACACTCAAGCGCGGCCTGAAAAACCGCCACATCCAGCTGATTGCCCTGGGCGGCGCCATTGGCACGGGGCTGTTCCTCGGCTCGGCGGGCGTCCTCAAGTCCGCCGGGCCATCGATGATCCTGGGCTATGCCATTGCCGGTTTTATCGCGTTCCTGATCATGCGCCAGCTCGGCGAAATGATCGTCGAAGAGCCAGTGGCCGGGTCGTTTAGCCACTTTGCTCACAAGTACTGGGGCGGCTATGCGGGGTTTCTCTCGGGCTGGAACTACTGGGTGCTGTACGTACTGGTGGGCATGGCCGAGCTCACGGCGGTCGGCAAATACATACAGTTCTGGTGGCCCGAGGTGCCGACGTGGGTCAGCGCCGTGGTGTTCTTTGTGCTGGTCAACCTGATCAACACCTTGAATGTGAAAGTGTTCGGGGAGATGGAGTTCTGGTTTGCCATCATCAAAGTGGTGGCGATTATCGGCATGATCGCGCTCGGCTGTTACCTGCTGATCAGTGGCACCGGCGGGCCGCAGGCGTCGATCAGTAACCTGTGGAGCCACGGCGGGTTCTTCCCCAACGGTGGCACCGGGCTGTTGATGGCAATGGCGTTCATCATGTTCTCGTTCGGCGGGCTGGAGCTGGTGGGCATTACCGCTGCCGAAGCCAGCGAGCCGAAAAAAGTCATCCCCAAGGCGATCAACCAGGTGGTGTATCGCGTGCTGATTTTTTACGTCGGCGCCTTGACCGTGTTGCTGGCGCTGTACCCGTGGGATCAGTTGCTGGTCACCCTGGGCGCTTCGGGCGATGCCTACAGCGGCAGCCCGTTTGTGCAGATTTTCGCCCTGATCGGCAGCAACACAGCGGCGCAGATTCTTAACTTCGTGGTGCTGACGGCCGCGCTGTCGGTCTATAACAGCGGCGTTTACTGCAACAGCCGCATGCTCTTCGGCCTGGCCGAACAGGGCGACGCGCCCAAAGCCTTGATGAAACTGACCAAAAACGGCGTGCCGCTGCGGGCTCTGGGTGTGTCGGCGCTGGTGACAATGCTGTGCGTGGTGGTGAACTACGTGGCGCCGCACAAGGCGCTGGAACTGCTGTTTGCGCTGGTGGTTGCCTCGCTGATGATCAACTGGGCGCTGATCAGCCTCACGCACCTCAAGTTCCGCAAGGCCATGGCGGTCCAAGGGGTGGTGCCCTCGTTCAAGGCGTTCTGGTCGCCGTTGAGCAACATCGTGTGCCTGGCCTTCATGGTGATGATTGTGTCAGTGATCTGGATGATTCCCGACGTGCGCGCCTCGGTGTATGCCATCCCCGTGTGGCTGCTGATCATCTACGGTTTCTACCGTATTCGCCTGCGCACTGGCCAACCGTTGGCCACGCAACGCTAGGGTCAGTGCCCGTTTCATCGCCGCTGCAACGAAAACCCCCGGCACTCGCAGAGGACCGGGGGTTTTTAATGGCCGCAAAAAACCGGGATGCCCGCCCGACGCGGACTCCCGGAAAAGACCCTATTCGGGCTTGCGATAACTGTTGATGATGGCGGAAAAGTCCTTGCCGCCCTCGCCGCGCAAACTCATCGCCTGGTACAGCTGCTGAGCCACGGCGCCCAGTACCACCGGCTGATGCGCCTGACGCGCGGCTTCGGTGGCCAGACCCAAGTCCTTGAGCATCAGCTCGGCCCCAAAACCGCCGGTGTACCCCCGTGACGCCGGGGCCGTTTCCACGATGCCCGGCCACGGATTGTAGGTTTCGGAACTCCAGCAGCGCCCGGTCGAGCTGTTGATAACACCGGCCAGCACTTCGGTATCGATGCCCAATGCCGCGCCCAGCGCCATGGCTTCGCTGACACCGACCATGGAAATCCCCAGCAGCAGGTTGTTGCAGATTTTAGCCACTTGACCGGTGCCCACCTCCCCGCAATGGACGATGTTGCGCCCCATCTGCGCGAGTACCGGGTGCAAGGTATCGAACAGCGCTTTTTGCGCACCGACCATAAAGGTCAGGGTGCCGGCCTGCGCGCCACCCGTACCGCCGGACACGGGCGCATCGGCCATCTGCACGCCCTGTTTGGCCGCCGCAGCCGCCACGTCACGGGCCGTTTGCGGGTCGATGGTGCTGCAATCCACGGCAGGAATGCCTTCGCCAATCCCCGCCAACACCCCCTCTTCACCCAACCACACGCTGCGCACGTGAGCGGCAGCGGGCAGCATGGTTATCACCAGCTGCGCCCCCTGCGCGGCCGTCTTGGGCGACGCGCTGATGTGCCCGCCCTGGGCGGCGAGTTCCGAGAGAATGTCCTGGTTCAGGTCGAACAGGTTCAGCGAGTGCCCGGCCTTGATCAGGTTGCGCGCCATTGGCGCGCCCATGTTGCCCAATCCGATAAATGCGATGTTCATGACGCTGTCCTCAACGAAGATTGATGGTGGTGTTGACGCCATCATTCACGCTGTCATCGTCGAACCAACGACTGGTGACGGTCTTGGTCTGGGTATAAAACTGCACGACCTGTTTGCCGTACGGGCCCAGATCACCCAGTTTGGAACCCCGCGAGCCGGTGAAGCTGAAGAACGGGACCGGGACCGGGATCGGAATGTTGATGCCCACCTGACCGACGTCGATTTCACTCTGGAACTTGCGGGCGGCCGCGCCACTTTGGGTAAACAGACCGGTGCCGTTGCCGAAGGGGTTGGCGTTGACCAGCGCGATGGCCTGGTCCAGCGTATCGACCTCCAGTACCACCAACACAGGGCCAAAGATTTCCTGGGTATAGATCTGCATGTCGGTGGTCACGCCCGAAAACAGGGTCGGCCCGACAAAGTTGCCCTGCTCGAAACCCGGCACGCTCACCGTGCGACCATCGAGTTCCAGCTTCGCCCCTTCCTTGATCCCGCTTTCAATCAAGCTGAGCACCCGCTCTTTCGCCCGCTTGGAAATCACCGGGCCGACGTCAGTGCCCGGCTCACTGCCTGCGTTCACTTTGAGTTGTTGCGCCAGCGCCTTGAGGTCTGGCAGCCACTGTTTGGCCGCGCCCACCAGCACCACCACGGAGGTGGCCATGCAACGCTGACCCGCCGCGCCGAAACTGGCACCGACCAGCGCATTCAGGGTCTGTTGACGGTTGGCGTCCGGTAGCACCACGGCGTGGTTCTTGGCGCCCATCATCGATTGCACGCGCTTGCCATGGCGGCCGGCCAGGTCATAGACATGAGTGCCGACCGCGGTTGAGCCGACAAACGAAACAGCTTTGATATCGGCGTGGGTACACAGCGCATCCACCACTTCCTTGCCACCGTGGACCACGTTGAGCACACCCGGCGGCACACCGGCTTCAAGCGCCAGCTCGACCAGCATCAGGGTCGACAACGGGTCTTGCTCCGAAGGCTTGAGAACGAATGTGTTACCGCAGGCGATGGCCATGGGGAACATCCACAGCGGAATCATTGCCGGGAAGTTGAAAGGCGTGATCCCTGCGCACACACCAATGGGTTGACGCAGGGTGTAGGTATCGACCCCGCCCGCGACGTTTTCAGCGAATTCGCCCATTTGCAGCGTGCCGATGGAGCACGCGTGCTCAACCACTTCCAGGCCACGAAAAATATCGCCCTCGGCGTCTGCAATGGTTTTGCCCTGCTCGGCACTGAGCACGGTGGCGATGCGTTTGGAGTGTTCACGGATCAGTGCTTGCAGCTTGAGCATGATGCGCATGCGCGCACCGATCGGCGTCAGCTTCCAGGTCTGGAAGGCACGCTGAGCGGCCTCGATGGCCGCGTTGACTTCAGCTGCAGTGGCGAACGGGACTTTGGCCAGCACTTGCTGAGTGGCCGGGTTGACGATGTCTTGCCACTGCGTGGTTTGCGACTCGATCCACTCACCGTCAATCAGCAAGCGGGCGTTTTGATACGGGGTAGAAGCCGTCATGGAAGTCTCCGGAATTATTCTTATGGGAGGGGCGACGGGTTGGTCGCGGGACTGTTTTTGGAGTATAGGTGTGCGTTCTTCTAATAAGAACGCACATAAAAGCCGGTCTAACATGCAAAAAAACATCACTTCGTTGAGCGCACTGAACTGGGACGACCTGAAGTTTTTTCTTGAGGTGGCCCGTACCCGCAAAGCCAGCAGCGCGGCCAAACGGCTGGCGGTGGACTACACCACGGTATCGCGACGCATCAGTTCGCTGGAGACGGCACTCGGCACGTTGCTGTTTGAAAAGTCGCGCACCAATGGCTTCACCCTGACCAATGAAGGCCAGCGTTTGCTGGGCTATGCGGAGTCAATCGAAAGCACGCTGCACATGGCCTGCGAGCAAGTGTCGGGGTCGGGCGTGGCGTTGTCGGGGCATGTGCGCATGGGCTGCACAGAAGGCTTCGGCAGCTTTTTCATCACCCCGCAGCTCAGCCATTTTGTGGACACCTACCCGGCCATTTCGGTGGACATCCTGCCGCTGCCGCACTTCATCAGCCTGTCCAAGCGCGAAGCTGACATCGTGATCGCGCTGGAGCGCCCCGAGCATGGGCCGTATGTGTGTTGCAAATTGTGCGACTACCGGCTGCAACTCTATGCGACCCAGGACTACCTCGACGCTCACCCGCCGATTCGTCGCCCGTCAGATCTGGCAGAGCATCCGTTTATCAGTTATGTCGACGACCTGGCCTTCAGTTCCGAGCTGCTGTACCTGGCGAACGTCCTGCCGGGCGCCAGCGCCACCCTGCGCAGCACCAGCGTGATCGCCCAATACGTCGCCGCGCAGCAAGGTCGATCAATGGCGATTCTGCCGTGCTTTTTGGCGGCTCAAGACCCGCGCCTGCTGCCGGTATTGCCGCAAGAGATCAATCTCACGCGGCAGTTCTGGATGTACTGCCGCGAGGACCTGCGCAAGCTGAAGCGGATCACCCTGCTGTGGGATTACATCCGTGAGGTGACTGAGCTGAATGCGCCGTTGCTGCTCGGGGAAACGCGGGCGTTGAAGTTTGCCGATTGAGCATTTAACGGGGGTTAGCAAGCCATTTCCAACGCCTTGTAACAAGACTTGGAGGTAACTCGTCATACGCCGACGTGTGCATTCCGCCCCACTCAAGGGTGCCTCCCCATTCAAGCATCCAGTGACGACTTTTTATAACTTTTGAGAATCTTCCTACCGACAAGCCAAACATCTGTGAAGTAGCGTCCTGTTGCACTTAGGCGGTGAATACGGATCGTCAAATTGCAGAGGCGGTGTTATGGCGGTTAAGCATATCTTCCCGAATACCCTGGGATGTAATGGGATAGATGGCAACCGGCGACATGCCGAGGCGACAGAGGACGCACAGGCCGCTTGGGACAGAACACTGGCGGCGAATGCACGGAACGAGCGGGAAGCTGACGCACGCAGGCGTTCGATCAAGAAGCCGGATGAAGTGGCCTCACGCGGATGCGTCTTTGCCAAGCGTTGCACGCTGCCAGAAGGGACCATTAACTACATCAGTCCCGGCGGAGCCATCCCCACCGATCCGGTTAGCCAATATGGCGAGTTTGCCTTGCTGGGTGGCCGTGAAACGGATGCACAAGAAGTAGCCAAGGGCGGTAAAGCTTACGATGTCGATAACCTGAACGTCGTCACGCCGAAGCACCACATCGACATCCACAGGAACGGATAACACGACAATGAAGAAAGATATCACCGACTTTACCGAAGACGAATTCATCGCATTCATGCACAAGATTCTGGCTGAAAACGTAGCGCCAACGGATGATGTATTAGACGTGCTCCTAGAGGAGTTCTGCGAGATCACTGGTCATCCAGATGGCACCGACCTTATCTACTATCCTGAAGCTGACTCCAGCGGATCAGCAGAGGATGTAACACGCGTCGTGAAGGAATGGCGCGCTGCTCAAGGACTGCCGGGATTTAAAGAGTAATCAAGGGAGCGTAAAAGAAAATATGGAGCTTCGCCCTGACTTAATGCCACCGGTGCTGGATGAATCCTTGGTTTCTCGGCTGACGAAATACGCTGAAGAAATTGATTGCGGACATCACGAACAAACTCGGAGTCAAGTGGCAGCGTTCAACCGGGAAGCAATGACCGCACTTGAGTTCATCGACTTTCAGGGAATCTATGGTGGGCAATCTCACGACACATGGGTTCGCAAAGTCTTAGCAACACCGTATGAGCGGCGCCTGACGGATGTAACCAAGCAAGAGTTGGTTGAGTTGGCTCGAAGGGTCATGGAGGATGTTGGCGCTGACCATGAAGTCGAGTTCTGGTTGAGCATGTTGGCAATCAACATACCCAATGAACGTATATCCGATCTGATTTTCTGGCCGGATGAGTACTTTGGCGATGTGAACTACTCGCAGAGACTATCGCCAGAGCAGGTAGTAGAAATTGCGTTGGGTGATCGAGATATAGAGCTGTAATCAAGACCCGCCCACACCAACTTGCTCCTGTTGCACTTCGAGAAGGTAAGCGAGCACCCAGCAGGATCAGACTTGATCTACTATCCAGAGCCAGGAGCAGATAACCCCCCTGAAGGTGTGACGCAGATTGTAAAAGAATGGCGTGCGTCCAAGGGCTTGCCGGGGTTCAAAGACAATTGACTTCCACTGCTAGGGAGAAGGGATGACGATGGCATGGCGCCAACCGTCAACGGTGAAATGACATTCAGACGCCCACTGAATACGCCGTTGCTGCTCGGGGAAAAGCGGGCGTTGAAGTTTGCCGATCATCCGCTTTGATACCGGATCAGTCCGCGATGACCACAATCGAGACCCGGCGGTTTTCGGTACGTCCGGCGCGGGTTTTGTTGGACGCTACGGGTTCACGGCTGCCGAGGCCTCGCACCTGGATGTTTTCCGGGCGCATGCCCACTTGGGTCAGTACGTTGACCACGCTGTTGGCGCGGCGCACTGAGAGTTGCTCGTTGTAGGCTTCTTGACCCGAGGCGTCCGTGTGGCCGTCGACGCGCACGCGTTGGATATCCACAGCCAGCAACGCTTTGCCGATACGTTCGACGATTTCCCGGCTTTGCGCGTTGAGCACTTCGAGGTCGCTGCCAAACAGGACTTTGCCCGACAAACCAAACGCCCAGCCTTCTTCGGTCAGTTCAAAGCCTTGTTGTTTGAGTACGGCGATTTGCGCCGGAGTCAGGCCTTTTTGCGGCGCCGTCTGGCAACCGCTCAGCGTCAGCATGACGAACAAGACGCCGAGGCCGAAAAACTGAAAATAACGCTGAGTCATCGCGCGCATGGGTTAGCTCCTGAGGGTGACGGGGGGCGCAAGAGACTGGTCTTGCGCCAGGTGTTGGCCGCCCCGGTCCTGGCGCTTGGCCTGGTACATCGCGGTATCGGCGGCACTGAGCAGTGAGTCCGGGGTGGCGCCATGTTCGGGGTAAACCGCAATGCCAATACTGAGCGAGGTCACGACCTGCACCTGATGGGGCAAGTCGATGGGCGCCAGCATGCTGGCAATGATCTTGTCGGCAATACGTTGCGCATCTTCGGGTTTGTGCAGCGGGGTCAGCAGAATCGCAAATTCATCGCCTCCCAGGCGCGCCACCAGGTCCTCTTCGCGCAGTTGGGCGCGTATGCGCGACGCGACGGCGACCAGCACAGCATCGCCTGCCGCATGGCCATAGGTGTCGTTAATGCCTTTGAAACGATCGCTGTCGAGGAACAACACGGCCGCTTTTTCGTCGGCTTTTTTCAGTTTGCGCAAGGTCCGCGCCAAGCGTGCTTCGAAGTAGGCGCGGTTGGGCAGGTCGGTCAATGAATCGTGGCTGGCCTGATGGGCGAGGGTTTCATTCTCGTTTTTCAAATGGGTTTGCCATGACTCCAACTCGTCGAGCAGAGCGTTGAAGTCGTTGCCCAGGTTATTCAGTTCCTGAATCCGGGCTTCAGGCACCCGCTGATCAAAGGCCCGCTCCTGACGCGCCGCGTGGGCAACACGGGCTAACTGCCGAAGTGGCCCGGTGATGCCATTGAGCAAGCGTCGTGACAGAAACAACGCACTCCAGGCGCTGAGGATGGTGCACACCAGAATGCCGAGCAGGCCACTGAGCAAGAAGCGCAGCATGTTGGCGCCGTGGCCGCTGAGGGTGACGGTGCCGACTTCGCGCCCCTGGTGCAGGATGGGCAAGGTGATGGGTTGCGCCAGCAAGCTGTTGGCCAGCAGCATTTCGACTTTGGACAACAGGTCGGTTTCGGGGCGTTTCCACTGCGCCAGTAATTCGCCGTCAGCGGTGAACACCTTGGCATCGGCCACGGCTTCGGTCGAAGCGATCAACGCCAACGCTTCGGTGGCTGCTGCGCGGTCTTCGAATACCACAGCTGCCTCGACGGTGTAATTGATGGAGCGGCCGATGAGGTGCAGGTTGTGGTCGGCGTACACCTTCAACGCGACCACTCCCAAAATGGTCAGCGATACGCTGGCCATCGTCACCGCCACCAGCGCCAGCCCTAAATGCCCACGGCTTAGCACCGAACGCAGGCTGCGCCGTTGTTGGGGCTTTTTCGACGCACTCATGGCTGGGCGGCCCGCCGACGCGACAGTTGCAACACACTGGGGTGAATGCGCACGCCGCTTCGGGCCACGGAATCGAGGTTGACCTCAAAAGACACTTGTTCATCGCCCACGCGCAAACAAAACAATGTGCCGACGGTGCAACGGTCATCGCGCTCACTGATGCTCAACACCGGCTGGCCATTGAGCCGTTGGAACAGCGTGCTGCGCTCCTCTTCCGTGAGTTTTCCCAAGTACAGTGCGTTGCAGTCGCTGACGATGGCGGGGTTATTTGCCAGCAAACGTCGGACCTGCACCGGCCGGCCTGTGGATTGGGTCGCGCCCTTGAGCAAGTCATCGGTGTATTCGGTCGGGCCGACCACACACAGGTGCAGCTCGGCCGGTTCGACGGGCCAGCGCGCATAGCTGAGGATGCCGAGGACGACTTGTGTCACGGCTTTGGCACGCTGATCAGCCAGACTGATCGGCGTTTCAGGTTGGGCAAAGCAGGGAGTGCTCATCAGAAACAGGCAAAGTGGGAGCCAGAAATGCCACCCTCTGCAACGCTGCTCTGAAGATGAGGCAGCCACGTCCATGCAGGAATACTCTGTGAACTTTGTAGGAATGATGCCGCAACGATAGCACAGGCGATGTACCGCCTGTGATACACGTCACGTTTCATCCATCGCCCCCACCTGTGCCCTATACGGCCCTAGTCTTCCTATCGAAGGCACGCGTTGGCTTTATCCCAGCCCCAACATCAACCCGCTGAGACGCTTCACTTTGCGCAACACCGCGCCCTCGAAAACGCCCGCACGCGGCTCGATCAAGCTGAACCAGTGTTTGGCCCGCGTGATGCCGGTGTAGATCAGTTCTTTGGTCAAAACCGGGTTGAGCGCCTCCGGGAGCACCAGTGCCGTGTGGGAAAACTCAGAGCCTTGGGACTTATGCACAGTCATGGCATACACCGTTTCGACATCATTCAGACGACTGGGCAATACAAAGCGGATGCCGCCCTGCCCATCGTTACGCGCAAAGGCCACGCGCAGCACGTGCCGTTCGGTGTGACCGTCGCGTTCAGGGAGTTTCAGGGCGATGCCGATGTCCCCGTTCATCAGCCCGAGGCCGTAGTCGTTGCGGGTCATGAGAACCGGTCGGCCTTCGTACCAGTGTTGGTCGCTTTCAATCAGTTTGCGGGCAAAGAGCGCGCGAGTGATGCGCTCGTTCAAACCCTCGACGCCCCAAGGGCCTTTCCGTACCGCGCAGAGCACTTGAAACGCCTCAAAAGCAGCCAGCACCTCGCCCGCCCACGCTGCCCAGCAAGGGTCTTCGAGCGGCGCGCCGGTGGCCGGACGCTGATCGCGCAAGACCTCCAGATAATGCCGATAGCCTTTTGCCTCGCCCCCTCGCCCTTCGAGCACCAGGCGCTCGAAATGCGTGTCCTGATCCCCCTTGAGCGCCAGCGCCGACAGGTCTGCGTACTCGCCAGAGGACAAGAGCGTACGGGCTTGCTGCGCCTGCTGCTGATTAACCAGACGCGAAAGCTGCCCGATTCCGCTGCCCTCTCCGAACCGCCGTGAATGACGCAGCATCACCACTTGTTGGGCCAATGGGTGCGTGCCATCCAGGTCCTGCTGCAAACCACTGTCCGCCAGGTTCTCACCGCTGACGCGCTCCAGCCAGGCGCGGGTCGCCGGGGTGTACCAACCAGCTTCGGCATCGCGACACAAATCGCCGAGCACGGCGCCCGCCTCCACCGAGGCCAATTGATCCTTGTCACCGAGCAGTACCAGCCGCGCATGGTCCGGCAGCGCATCCAGCACGTTGGCCATCATTTCCAGATCAATCATGGAGGCTTCGTCGACCACCAGCACGTCCAGCGGCAACCGGTTGCCCGCATGATGACGGAAGTGCCGCGTACCGGGTCGGCTACCGAGGAGTCGGTGAACGGTGGTCACATCACTGGGGATTTTTTGCCGAAGGTTGTCGTCCACTTCAAGGGATCTGACCTGAAGGCTGATGGATTCCGTCAAACGTGCAGCGGCTTTCCCGGTGGGTGCGGCCAGGCGAATCCGCAGAGGCGTGCCGGCTTCCACGGCGGGGGCTTGCAGCAGGGCCAACAAACGCACGACGGTGGTAGTTTTGCCTGTACCGGGGCCGCCCGTGACGATGCTGAAGGCACCACGGGTGGCCAGCGCACAGGCCAACTTTTGCCAGTCAATCGGCGCATTCGCCTGCGGACAGCCGAACAAGGTATTCAAGCGCGCAGGCAAGTCGTCAGGCGTCATCTCGGACACGGTCAGGCGTTGACGCAACGCGTTGTCGATTCGTCGCTCATACGCCCAATAACGCCGCAAGTACACACGCCGTTCGCTGATCACTAACGGTCGGTTGGCGGCTTCTGCCGAGGCATGCCCTGCGTGCTCAACCAACGGGCTGGCCTGTAACGCCTTACACCACGCTTCACCGTCCAGCGCCTCCAGCAATTGCGAAGGCAGCAGCATGGCGCCGGTCTGCACATCCCCTTCGGGCGGCAGCGACAGCGCAAAGTCGGGTTCTTTGAGGGTTTCGAACAGGTCCAGACAGACGTGCCCGTGCCCCAGTTGATGGCTGGTCAAGGCCGCGGCCAACAAGACCAGCGGATCGCCATGCGGTGCGCGCTCATGCAAAAAGGCGACGAAGGCTTTGTCCAGCGCACGCAGCCAACCCCGTTCGACCCAGCGCTCAAGCAGCAGCAATAAATCCTCGGCCCGGGTCAGTGGTTGCAACAGCGCAAGGCTCTCGGCCGTCAACGGGGTGGGCAACAGTTCGGCAAACGAACGACTCATAACAACACTCCCTGTTCCCACGCGGGTTCAGCCACAATGGGCGGTGCCTTACCTTGAAATATGACGTCCAGGCTTTCAATCAGATTTCTGGGCGGCCGAGTGAAAAAGACGCCCTGACTTTGGGAACGTGTACCCCGTAAAAACAGGTATAACGCACCGCCCATGTGCCGGTCGTAGTCGTAGTCCGCCAAGCGGGCCTTGAGTTGGCGGTGCAGGGCCAACAGGTAAAGCACGTATTGCAGGTCGTAACGGTTGTCCAGGATAGACGCGGTCATGGCCTCTTCGGTATAGGCCATGTCGTCTGGCCCAAGCCAGTTGGACTTGTAGTCGGCCACGTAATAGCGCCCGGCGTGCTCGAATGTCAGGTCGATAAATCCCTTGAACATCCCGTTGAGCACGCTCGGTTCAGCGGCGGGCCGCGCGGCCCCGCCATGGGTGTGCTGGCGCACGGTTTGATCGAGTTGCAGCACGTCGACTTTATGACTGGCGAACCAGAACTCCATTTCAATCTGATACTGGGTCAATTCGCTCAGGACCACGGCGGGCTGGCCATTATTCAGCCGCAACGGTTCATCTTGCAGGTGCACCAGCCACTCGCCGAGGGTTTCGATCCAGCCTTCCCAACCCCGCCGGTTGCAACGGCGCGCAACGGCGTCCTCGACCACCGAAGGCGTTGCCTTGAAACCCTCCCTGCCCGCCCATTCGAGCAAGCCGTGCAAGAACGTTCCCGGATTCGGCCCACGTGGAAAACGGTGAATATCCCCACCACTGAGCAACACGTCGCGCGGAGCATCCGGATCAAGCCGCTCGTCATCCGAGAGCTTTTGTGCCAAAGCACTTTCCGGCGCCTCGGACGGGCTGAGGCTGTCACCAATGCGCAATGCACTGTAGGACGCAATCCACCAGTTTTCAGACGCCCGCCGCGCAGGGACCCGAGGTTTAAGCAGCGTCGCCAGATTGAGCGGCGGGTAAAAATGCGCTTCGCTGGCGGGCGGTACAGGGGCGTAGTCAATCGCCGCACAGCCCTGCTGCAGATCGGCCAGCCACCGCTCCAAACCGGGCGACTCGGTCAGCAACGCGCCGCCACCGAGCAAATACCCCAAAGCCGAGACATGCAAGACCGAGCGATTGTTGTTACCGCGTTTCAGGTCGGCCACGCCCAGCCAGCAGGCATGCCGGGCGCGCGTCAACGCGACATAGAGCAAGCGCAGGTCTTCGGCCAGGCGCTCATCGTCAGCCTGGGTAATCAGCTCGGGCGTCGGCTTGAGGCTGACGTGCGCGTGACCGTCAGCGTCATGGAAATGCAAGGGCAAACGGCTGCCATCCACCGGCTTGGTTGAGCAAATAAAAGGCAAAAACACCAACGGGTATTCCAAGCCTTTGGATTTGTGGATGGTCACCACTTTGACCAGTTGCTCATCGCTCTCGAGGCGCAAAATTTGCTCTTCACCGGTCTGCCCGGATAACGCCAGGTGCTCACTCAGGTGCCGAATCAACGCCTGCTCGCCATCCAGTTCGGCGGATGCTTGCTGGAGCAGTTCCGACAAGTGCAGCACGTTGGTCAGCACGCGTTCACCGTCGGTACGCGCCATCAGCGCCTGGGGCAATTTGAAGTCGTGCAGCAGACGGCGCAGCATGGCCAGCACCCCTTGCTTGCGCCAGATTTCACGGTAGCCACGGAATTGCATCACGCGCGATTCCCACGCCAGTTCGTCCTGATTCAGACGCTCCAGTTCAATCAGCGGCAAGTCGAGCGTTATGCAGGCAAGCGCTGCGCGCAGAGGACGTTCGACGTCAGGTTCGGCACACGCGTTGAGCCACGCCAATACGTCATGCGCTTCTTGCGCCGCGTAGACCGAATCCTTGTCTGAGAGGTAAACGCTTCGCACGCCACGCACCGACAATTCACGCCGAACGGCCTGAGCTTCCTTACCGTCGCGCACCAAAATGGCAATGTCGGCCGGTAGTACGCCGCGCAGGGCGTCATCGTCCTTGGCAAAACCGCAACGGCCTTGTTGCCCTCCATTGAGTAACTCGACAATTTGACCTGCGCATACCGCAGCCAGCTGCTGTCGATAAACCGCTCCTGAAATCGGTTGTTCAGAAGGCAGCAACCACAGGTTCATCGCCGTGACGGGTTGGCCATCCTGGAGCAACACTTCCTTTCGGCCCTGGGATTTGACCGAGACAAAAGGCACAGGGTTTTCGTCCCCATCACGAAACAGAAAAGCCCCACGACCCGCGTCCCGTTGTTCAGCACGCTCAAACACATGGTTGACCGCATTGACCATGGCATGGCTGGAGCGGAAGTTCGTGTCTAACGTGTGCAATCGTCCACGCGTGGCATGCCGGGCCCGCAAGTAGGTGTAAATGTCCGCGCCGCGAAACGCGTAGATGGCTTGTTTCGGGTCACCGATCAGGAACAGGCCGGTCTCCGGGCTGTTGGCCTCAATGCGGTAAATGGTCTCAAAAATGCGGTACTGCACGGGGTCTGTGTCTTGAAATTCGTCGATCAGCGCGACCGGAAATTGCTCACGAATCAGAATGGCCAGACGCTCCCCGCCCTCAGCCTGCAAGGCTGTGTCGAGACGAACGAGCATGTCGTCAAACCCCATCTCGGCGCGTCGGCGCTTTTCCTCTTCGAAACGCTCACTCACCCAGCGCGCCGCATGCTCCAGCACTGCCGCATCCGGACTTGGCAACGCATCCAGGGCTGCCTTGAGCTCGTGCATGGCGTCAAGGGCCGGATGCCGTGGCGGCTCACCCTTTTTCCAGGCTTGCGCCATTCCTTCAGGTGTCAGCCGTGTGAACCCGGTACCCAGGTCCAGTTGTTCCAATGAGGCGTCTGACGCCCAGGCAGACAGTTTTTCAAACCAGGGTTCGAAATAGCGCGCCTGCATTTTCCGACCGTCGACGGTTTTATCGGCCACACCTTGCAGGCAAATATCGCGCAACTCTTGCGCCCATTGCAGCCAAGGTGCTTTTAACCCGGTCAACACCTGGCGCCGTTCGAGCAGGCTCGCTTCAATCATTTCTGCTGGCGTTTGATCGGGGTTTGCGGCGGGCCGCGAGGTGCCAAACAAGGCGCGAACCCGTGGTAACAGGGCAGCCGGGCCACTCCAGTTTGCGCGCACCCAATTCAGCGCATCGCCATGCATCGGGTAGCAAAACAGTCGCCAGTAATCACGCAGCACTTCGCCCAGCAAATCGCTGTGGTCGGTCTCAAGGGTTTGGGTGAAGAGGCTGCCGCTGTCAAATGCGTGCTCGCGCAACATGCGCTGGCACCAACTGTGGATGGTTGAAACCGCGGCTTCATCCATCCACTGTGCGGCAATGTCCAACCGCCCGGCGCACCCTGCCCATTGCCCGGGTTCGAACTCTTCGCGCAACTGTGCGACCAGTGCATCGGGGGCTTCGGTTTCTTCGCGAAAGAAGCGCGCAGCTTCAGCAAGACGCGTACGAATCCGGTCGCGCAACTCTTTGGTCGCGGCATCGGTAAAGGTGACGACCAGGATTTGCGGTGGCAGTAGTTCTCGGCCAAAGCCGGTTTCCTGCGCACCGTGGCCAAGAATCAGACGCAGGTACAGCGCAGAGATGGTGAACGTTTTGCCTGTGCCTGCGCTGGCTTCGATCAGTTGACTGCCGCGTAACGGGAAGGCCAGTGCCAAAGGACGGTCGAGTTGATTCATCAGCGGCTCTCCTCGCCGGTCAAGGAGCGCCAAGGCGCGTCGAGCAACGGGCGGTAAAGCGCATCGCACCAGGCTTCAAATTCTTCTACCGCCATCAAGGCTGCGTAGTCGGGGTACTGCCGGGACAGCGCAGCGCTTTCACGCCGCTCACCTTCGCTGGTCTGACCGTCGCCTTCATAGGTTTTCTGGGCGGCCGCAGCGGCTTTGGCAGGATCGTTTTGGCCCAGCCACGCAAAGGCTGTTTTGACCGCGATGGGTAGCGGACGGCTCATGCCTGCCTGCCAGGCCATCATCAAATTGCCAAGGATCTCGGCGGCCTGCCTCGCATCAAGGGGCGCAAGCAGCAAGGTGTCATCGCTCGCCACCAAAGCGGTGGACATCTCTAAACCGGTGGCACAGGCCACCAAGTGGTTAACCCACGGGCGCGTCAATCGATGCCATTTACGGGTTTTGACTGCGCCAATGCTGTTAGGAATTGTCGTAATGGAGAGTAAGCCGTTGTCGCTGCGCTGATGCAGATTGGCCAACCAGCCTTCAAGGACCAGGCCATGATCTTCAAACCTGACAGGTAGGGCACTGTTGAGGGGGGTTGGCCACATACTTAATAGCTGCTGATAACGCTGCAATACGTCAGGTAACGGTTCGATCAGCTCGTGCTGCAATGATTCGCCAAATCCGGCCATGGGCAATAAGCCACTGCCTTGTAACCGGGTGGCGCGAGCGTGCAATGCTTTTTCGAGCTGGTCAGGTTGCGCCAGGGCGGCCTCAAGCAAGCTGTCACTAAGGGTATAGCGCTCCAAGGCATCGAGCACGAAGGGCTCTTCGTCGGCCAAAGGTACGTGCGCGGCCTCAAAGAACACTTTTAGCCGCTGGCTGAAGAAGTGACGCACGGGGTTACGTAAAAAGTCCTGAAGCTGGGTCAGATTGATCGGTTCTTCTTGTACGTGAGCCGATAAATGGATGGGCACGGGCACTTCGCTTTGCGGCTCATGGAGTTGCTGCCACTCACGGGCATAACTGAATAGCTTGGGATCGCCTTCATGAAAATAGCGAGTGCTGAACGGCTGAAGCGGATGCTCCTGTGTCATGGCGTCCAGCAAGTCTTCACCCTGCGGGAGCCTCCAGCCGCTGGCCAAGTGATCACGCAACTGGCCAATTAATACGCATGCGGGGCGCTCACTGTTATCCCGGATACTTCGTCCGACCCAGCTGATATAGAGCTGATCGCGGGCCGAAAGTAGCGCTTCCAGCAGCAGGTAACGGTCATCTTCCCGGCGGGAACGGTCGCCCGGACGGTAGTCGCTGCCCATCAAGTCAAAATCCAGCGGGGGCTGAGCGCGCGGGTAGTCGCCATCGTTCATACCCAACAA
The DNA here is from genome assembly GCF_001806145.1 of Pseudomonas sp. BS-2016. Classification (NCBI taxonomy): domain Bacteria; kingdom Pseudomonadati; phylum Pseudomonadota; class Gammaproteobacteria; order Pseudomonadales; family Pseudomonadaceae; genus Pseudomonas; species Pseudomonas sp. BS-2016. The sequence goes on along the minus strand of NZ_MLCT01000010.1, from coordinate 2,436 downwards.
GCACACGAGTTTGAACGGGATGGCCCGCATCGGCATCAACGTGCAGAAATTGACTGCCCCGGCCAGAAAGCGCTGAGAGAGTTTGCCTTGGTCCAGCCCGGTCAGCCAGGCTTCACGCACGACTGTCAGGGGTAATGCATCTTGCAGACCGACCAGCTCACAGGTCTCCAGCCAGCTTTCGCGCAGCGCTTCAAGCTGGGCCAGCAGGTAGTCGTCATGATCGGTTTCAGCCTGGAAAAACAGCTGCATCAACGCTTGAAGCCGTTCACCCCATTGATGCGGTAAAGCCGGTTGCGACAGCTCCTGGTGCGCAATTTCGAGCGCATCCAACAGGGCCACCAGCGGGCCAATCAAGACCGCGTCCAGACCGCCGATTTCGTCGTAAGGCTCAATGCCATCGCACCCTTCACCGCTGCCCACCGCGTATCCCAGTAGCATGCGGCGCAGACCAAAACGCCAACTGTTTTGCTCAAGGTGCGGTGGCAACCCCAGGCCTGCACGCTGCTCGGCATTTAATCCCCAGCGAATACCTGCACCTTCAATCCAGCGGTGCAAGGTGGGCAGGTCGCGCTCTTGAACGCCAAAGCGGGCACGCAAGGCCGGTACGTCGAGCAGGTCAAGAATTTCACTGACGGGAAATCGGCTGTCTGGCAGTTTCAGCAAGTGCTCGACCGCAATCAAAAGTGGATCCCGCCCTCGCTGTCCTTGGTCGGCCAGCGTGAACGGGATGAAACGGCGATCATCGCGATCGATCTGCCCGAACACGGCGCGAATATGCGGGGCGTAACTGTCGACATCCGGCACCATCACGATCACATCACGTGGATGAAGATCAGGATTTTCGCTAAAACGCGCCAGTAATTGATCGTGAAGAATCTCAACTTCTCGCTGAGCACTGTGCGCAATGTGGAAACGGATGGATTGGTCTTTTTCCAAATCCACTGCAGGCCAATACTCGCGGGTTTCGCTCAACGGGCGCAGCTCAAGGATGTCGTCCTGCAATTGGTTGAGCAGGTTGAGGGGTTCCACTTCACTGAACAGATCGATGCGGCCATCACGGAACGCAGATCGATAGCTGTTGGGGTCATCAAAACTGTCGAGCAGGTTAATGTAATCACGGCCCTGCTTGCCCCACGCTGCCAATAAGGGGTGGGCGTGTTGATGCAGGATGTCTACGTCCAATGCTGTAGGCATGCCGGCTTTACGCGCTTGGCGTTTGTATTGATGCCGTAGCAGATCTTTATCGGCAACGATGTCAGACCAATGATGGCGACACGGGTTGTGCACGCACAGCAACACTTGGCTGAAGCGTGCAAGTCCCGCCAGCGCTTCGAGGGCCTGAGCTGGCAGTGACGAAATACCAAATACGATGACCCTGGCAGGCAAGCCCGGCGGCGCTTGTTCAAGACTGTTTATCTTTTCAATAAAACGCTGATGAACACCGGCACGGCTTTGAGCCATGCCTTCTTCACCGACATCCAGCAACAAGGCGCGCCACAGTTCCGCTTGCCAGCAATTGGCAGGGCTCAACGGCGGGGTTTCGCCTCGCGCATTTCGTAATTGATGGCGCCCGGCGGCCCAATCTTCGAGCCAGTCCGCGCGATACACCTGGTATTGGTCAAACAGGTCTGCAAGGCGTTCCGACAATTGATAGCGCTTGCGCAGATCAGTGTCATGCGTCAAAAAACGCTGCAGAGGCTCGAAATGGGGCTGATCGATCAGGGCGGGTAACAGGCGCATCAGTCGCCACGTTAAGGGGGCTTTATCGAGCAAGGATTTGGCGGGGATCTCTTCGCTGCCAAGTACAAGTCGATACAGCTGCCACAAAAACGTGCCAGGGAGCTGAACGTCTATCGCTGCCGCAATGCCGCAGCCACCCGTATCATCGTCCTGTGCATCTTCGGCTAAGGCCAGCTTCAGCCATTGAGCAATGCCATTGCTCTGGACGAGAGCAATTTCGTTCTCCAAGGGAGCCAAGGGATACATGCGCATCCAACTGACGACCAAGCTGCGCAGTTCATCAAGACGGTTACCGTGAACCACCATAAAACCCGCATTGAGGGACGTAGCAACCGTCATGACAGCATCCTTAGGAGAAGGCGAAAATCAAAGGCGAACCTTACCACTGCGCAGGCGCGTGAAGGCAAGTTGCGAGCTGCAAAGTAGGCGCATGGGCACTGCGGCTTTGACTGAACAACCGGGCCTTTGAGCCTGTAGGAGGGAAGAGCTTTGTTGGCGCTGGTAGCGTTGAGGCCAAGCAAGGTTGGCCGGCAAGAGTTTCGTCAATTGAGGCCGTCGGAGGCGTGTAACTCTTCTTGAGGAATGGGGTTACCCGTAGAAATACCTGAAAGCTCTTTTTCAGGCACAAAAACAAAATCCCTGTCTGCGTGAGCAGACAGGGATTTCGGAATTTAATCTTGACGATGACCTACTCTC
>NZ_MLCT01000001.1:0-675 GCF_001806145.1 Pseudomonas sp. BS-2016 | reverse complement strand
CAAAGTCTGTTTGCCGACTCCCCGAAGCTTTTCGCAGGCTACCACGTCTTTCATCGCCTCTGACTGCCAAGGCATCCACCGTATGCGCTTCTTCACTTGACCATATAACCCCAAGCAATCTGGTTATACTGTGAAGACGACATTCGCCGAAAATTCGAATTTCTCAATTAAGAGAACTCACAAATTTTACCTTAGCCTGATCCGTTACCAGTGAAAGTAACGTTCAGTCTATCTTTCTATCACATACCCAAATTTTTAAAGAACGAACTAGTCAAAGACTAGAAATCAACATTCACCATCACAACGATGGAATGCTCATTTCTAAGCTTTATACAAACAGAAGCAGTAGTGGTGGAGCCAAACGGGATCGAACCGTTGACCTCCTGCGTGCAAGGCAGGCGCTCTCCCAGCTGAGCTATGGCCCCGTATTTCTACAGGCGTTTCCCACACAAAATTGGTGGGTCTGGGCAGATTCGAACTGCCGACCTCACCCTTATCAGGGGTGCGCTCTAACCAACTGAGCTACAGACCCAATTTCGGGCTGCTTCTTTCGTCTTCTTCAATGAATCAAGCAATTCGTGTGGGAACTTATGGAGCAGCTGATGTCGTCGATTAAGGAGGTGATCCAGCCGCAGGTTCCCCTACGGCTACCTTGTTACGACTTCACCCCAGTCA